>NZ_WBXN01000004.1:6220925-6886610 GCF_008973465.1 Streptomyces sp. SS1-1
GTACTCGGCGCCCGGGCTCGCCGCCCGCTTCGGCGTCTCGGCGACCCCGGTGCGCGAGGCCATGCTCGACCTCGCCAAGGAGGGGCTGGTCGACACCGTGCCGAACAAAGGGTTCCGGGTCACCGCCGTGTCCGAGAAGCAGCTCGACGAGTACACGCACGTCCGGGCGCTCGTGGAGATCCCGACGGTCGCCGGGCTGGCCGCCACCGCCGACGCCGTGTCCCTGGAGGCGCTGCGGCCCGCCGCCCGGGAGATCGTCCGGGCGGCGGACGCCGGTGACCTCATCGCGTACGTGGAGGCCGACACGCGCTTCCACCTCGGTCTGCTCGCCCTCGCCGGGAACGCCCACCTCGTCGAGGTCGTCCGGGACCTGCGCGGGCGCTCCCGGCTGTACGGGCTGACCGCACTGGTCGAGGCCGGGCGGCTGCGAGCCTCCGCCGAGGAGCACCTGGAACTGCTCGACGCGCTGCTCGCCCGGGACGAGCGGGCGGTGCGGGAGGTCATGACCCGGCACCTCGGCCATGTCCGGGGCCTGTGGGCGGCACACGGCGAGGACTGACCCGTACGCAAGCAGTTTGCAATTCTTGCGCTATTCTTGCGTGCATGACGCGACGACTTGCTGAAGTGGCGAAGAAGGTCGGGGTCAGCGAGGCCACGGTCAGCCGGGTGCTCAACGACAAGCCCGGTGTCTCCGAGGCCACCCGGCAGGCGGTGCTCTCCGCCCTCGACGTGCTCGGCTACGAGCGCCCCACCCAGCTGCGCGGCGAACGCGCGCGTCTGGTCGGCCTGGTGCTGCCCGAGTTGCAGAACCCGATCTTCCCGGCGTTCGCCGAGGTGATCGGCGGGGCGCTGGCCCAGCTCGGGCTGACCCCCGTGCTGTGCACACAGACCAAGGGCGGGGTCTCCGAGGCCGACTACGTCACGCTGCTCCTGCAGCAGCAGGTCTCCGGGGTGGTCTTCGCCGGCGGCCTCTACGCGCAGGCGGACGCCCCGCACGACCACTACCGGCAGCTCGCCGACCGCAACATCCCGGTGGTGCTGGTCAACGCGGCCATCGAGCATCTGGGCTTCCCGGCCGTCTCCTGCGACGACGCGGTGGCCGTGGAGCAGGCGTGGCGGCATCTGGCCTCCCTGGGCCACGAGCGCATCGGGCTGGTGCTGGGGCCGGGCGACCACGTGCCGTCGGCGCGCAAGCTGACGGCCGCCCGGGAGATCGCCGCCGAGCTGCCCGACGAGCACGTGGCGCGGGCGATCTTCTCCATCGAGGGCGGGCACGCGGCCGCCTCCCGGCTCATCGACCGGGGTGTCACCGGCATCATCTGCGCGAGCGACCCGCTGGCCCTCGGCGCCGTACGGGCCGCCCGCCGCAAGGGACTCGACGTCCCGTCGGAGATCTCCGTCGTCGGCTACGACGACTCGGCGTTCATGAACTGCACCGAGCCCCCGCTCACCACCGTCCGCCAGCCGATCGAGGCCATGGGCCGGGCGGCCGTCGAGCTGCTGAACGCCCAGATCGCGGGCACCCCCGTCCCCGCGGAGGAACTGCTCTTCGAGCCCGAACTGGTGGTGCGCGGCTCCACGGCGCAGGCGCCTCGCCGCTGACCCGGGACCCGCTCGCGAAAGGACCGTCACCGCCGACCCATCCGCTGTTCAAAAATTGCAAATCTCGCGCGACATCTTGCGCTCGGATGTCGTCGGTGCTTGAGTGTGCGGCGCCCACCGCTCCATGCCCAGAGGGGTCCACCGATGAGAAGCACCGGGTTCCGCCGTACCTTTGCCGCGCTGAGCGTCTGTTCGCTCGCCCTCGCCGCGTCCGCCTGCGGTTCGGGCGACGACGACTCGGCGAGCGGCAAGACCCGCATCACGGTCAACTGCATGCCGCCCAAGAGCGCCAAGGTCGACCGCCAGTTCTTCGAGCAGGACGTCGCCGACTTCGAGCGGCAGAACCCGGACATCGACGTCGTGCCCCATGACGCGTTCCCCTGCCAGGACCCGAAGACCTTCGACGCCAAGCTCGCCGGCGGGCAGATGGAGGACGTCTTCTACACGTACTTCACCGACGCCCGCCACGTCGTCGACATCAAGCAGGCGGCCGACATCACGCCGTACGTCAAGGAGCTCAAGAGCTACGGCACCATCCAGCAGCAACTGCGCGACATCTACACCGTCGACGGCAAGATCTACGGCGTCCCGCGCACCGGCTACTCGATGGGGCTGATCTACAACAAGGCGCTCTTCGCCAAGGCGGGCCTCGACCCCGACAAGCCCCCGGCCACCTGGGACGAGGTCCGCACCGCCGCCAAGAAGATCGCCGGCCTCGGCGGCGGCACGGTCGGGTACGCCGACTACAGCGCCCAGAACCAGGGCGGCTGGCACTTCACCGCCGAGCTGTACTCCCGGGGCGGCGACGTCGTCGCCCCCGACGGCAAGAAGGCCACCGTCGACTCGCCCGAGGGCCGCGCCGTCCTGCAGACCCTCCACGACATGCGCTGGAAGGACGACTCGATGGGCAGCAAGCAGCTGCTCGTCATCAACGACGTCCAGCAGATGATGGGTTCGGGCAAGCTCGGCATGTACCTGGCCGCCCCCGACAACATCCCGATCCTCGTCAAGGAGAAGGGCGGGAACTACAAGGACCTCGCCCTCGCTCCCATGCCGGGCGGCAAGGGCACCCTGATCGGCGGCGACGGCTACATGTTCAACAAGAAGGCCAGTCCCGAGCAGATCCGCGCCGGCCTGAAGTGGCTCGACCACATGTTCCTCACCCCCGGAGACGGCTTCCTCGGCGACTACGCCCGCGCCAAGAAGAACGACGCCCCCGTGGGCCTGCCCGAACCCCGCCTGTTCACCGGCGCCGCCGACGCCAAGGACCAGGAGGTGAAGAAGGCCAACGCCAACGTCCCGGTGGAGAACTACCAGCCGTTCCTCGACGGCAACCAGAGCCTCGACATGAAGATCGAGCCGCCGAGCGCCCAGCAGATCTACTCCGTCCTCGACGGTGTCGTCTCCGCCGTCCTCACCAAGGAGGACGCCGACATCGACCAGCTCCTGAAAGACGCGTCCGGCAAGATCGACGGAATCCTGGACCGGGGCTGACCCGTCATGACCGACACGGCTCAGCGACGGACCGTCGCGAAGGTCGCGGTACACCCCGTGCAGGCGCCGCCCCCGGCAGGGGACCGGAGGCGGCGCCGCCTCGCCGACCAGGCCCGCGCCTACGGCTTCCTCGTCGGCGGACTCGTCTGCTTCGCCCTGTTCTCCTGGTACCCGGCGATCCGCGCGGTCGTGATCGCCTTCCAGAAGTACACGCCGGGCGGCGAGCCCGAGTGGGTCGGCACCGCCAACTTCACCCGCGTCTTCCAGGACCCGGAGTTCGGCGCTGCCTGGCGCAACACGCTCACCTTCACGCTGCTCGCCCTGCTGATCGGCTTCGCGATCCCCTTCGTGCTCGCCCTGGTCCTCAACGAACTCCGGCACGCCAAGGCGTTCTTCCGGGTCGTGGTGTACCTGCCGGTGATGATCCCGCCGGTGGTCAGCGCCCTGCTGTGGAAGTGGTTCTACGACCCCGGCACCGGACTCGCCAACGAGGCGCTGCGCTTCCTGCACCTGCCGACCTCGAACTGGTCCAACGGCGCCGACACCGCGCTGGTCTCCCTCGTCATCGTCGCCACCTGGGCCAACATGGGCGGCACCGTGCTGATCTACCTCGCGGCGCTCCAGTCCATCCCCGGCGAGCTGTACGAGGCGGCCGAACTCGACGGCGCGAACCTGCTCCAGCGCGTCCGGCACGTCACGATCCCGCAGACCAGGTTCGTGATCCTGATGCTGATGCTCCTTCAGATCATCGCCACCATGCAGGTGTTCACCGAACCGTTCGTGATCACCGGCGGCGGCCCGGAGAACGCCACGGTCACCGTCCTCTACCTGATCTACAAGTACGCCTTCCTCTACAACGACTTCGGCGGAGCCTGCGCCCTGAGCGTGATGCTCCTCGTGCTCCTCGGCGCCTTCTCCGCCGCGTACCTGCGACTGACCCGCACGGAAGGGGAGAGCGCATGAGCACCCGGACCCTCCTCTCGCCGGCCGCCCTGGCCCGGCCGCGCGGCAAGGCCGTCTACTGGACCGTGTTCACCGGCACCGTCCTGCTGTTCGTGATCGCGTTCCTCTTCCCCGTCTACTGGATGGTCACCGGCGCGATGAAGTCGGCGGACGAGGTCGCCAGGACCCCGCCCACCCTGGTCCCGGAACGCTGGCACGTCAGCGGCTACACCGACGCCTGGGACCTGATGCAGCTGCCCGAACACCTGTGGAACACCGTCGTCCAGGCCGCCGGCGCCTGGCTGTGCCAGCTGGTGTTCTGCACGGCCGCCGCCTACGCCCTGTCCAAGCTGCGGCCCGCCTTCGGCAAGGTGATCCTGGGCGGCATCCTCGCCACCCTCATGGTCCCCGCCCAGGCACTGGTCGTGCCGAAGTACCTGACCGTGGCCGACCTCGGGCTGCTCAACGACCCCGTGGCGATCTGGCTGCCGGCCGTCGCCAACGCCTTCAACCTCTACCTGCTCAAGCGGTTCTTCGACCAGCTCCCGCGCGATGTGCTGGAGGCCGCCGAGATGGACGGCGCCGGCCGGCTGCGCACCCTGTGGTCGATCGTGCTGCCGATGTCCCGGCCGGTCCTCGGCGTGGTGTCGATCTTCGCCCTGGTCGCCGTCTGGCAGGACTTCCTCTGGCCGCTGATGGTGTTCTCCGACACCGACAAACAGCCCATCAGCGTCGCGCTCGTCCAGCTGTCGCAGAACATCCCGCTGACCGTGCTCATCGCCGCGATGGTCATCGCGAGCATCCCCATGGTCGCGATGTTCCTCGCCTTCCAGCGGCACATCATCGCGGGCATCGGCGCGGGCAGCACCAAGGGCTGATGTCCCCGGAACGCCTCCGGACGCCCTCCCCCTCCCGACAGAAAGGGCCACACCGTGGCACAGTCCCGTCCTGCCGCCGCACCGTGGTGGCGCTCCGCCGTCATCTACCAGGTCTACGTCCGCAGCTTCGCGGACGGCGACGGCGACGGCACCGGCGACCTCGCGGGCGTCCGCGCCCGGCTGCCGTACCTCGCCGAACTCGGCGTGGACGCCCTGTGGTTCACCCCCTGGTACGTCTCCCCGCTGAAGGACGGCGGCTACGACGTCGCCGACTACCGGGCGATCGACCCGGCCTTCGGCACCCTCGCCGAGGCGGAGAAGCTGATCGCGGAAGCCGGTGAGCTGGGCATCCGCACGATCGTCGACATCGTGCCCAACCACGTCTCCGACCAGCACCCCTGGTTCCGCGCCGCCCGCGAGGCCGGACCCGGCAGCCCCGAGCGCGAACTGTTCCACTTCCGGCCCGGACGCGGCCCCGACGGCTCCCTCCCGCCCAACGACTGGCCGTCGGAGTTCGTCGGCTCCACCGACCCCGTCTGGACGAGGCTGCCCGACGGCGAGTGGTACCTGCACCTGTTCACCCCCGAACAGCCCGACCTCAACTGGGCCCACCCGGCCGTCCGCCAGGAACACGAGGACATCCTGCGCTTCTGGTTCGAACGGGGCGTCGCCGGCGTCCGCATCGACTCCGCCGCCCTGCTCGCCAAGGACCCGGAGCTGCCCGACCTCGCCTCCGCCCCCGACCCGCACCCCTACGTCGACCGCGACGAACTCCACGACGTCTACCGCTCCTGGCGGGCCGTCGCCGACGAGTACGACGGCGTCTTCGTCGGCGAGGTCTGGCTGCCCGACCCCGAGCGGTTCGCCCGCTATCTGCGCCCCGACGAACTGCACACCGCCTTCAACTTCTCGTTCCTGTCCTGCCCGTGGGACGCGGAGCGGCTGCGGACGTCGATCGACACCACCCTCGCCGAGCACGCCCCCGTAGGCGCCCCCGCCACCTGGGTGCTGTGCAACCACGACGTCACGCGCACGGTCACCCGGTACGGCCGCGCCGACACCGGCTTCGACTTCGCCACCAAGGCGTTCGGCACCCCCACCGACCTCGCCCTCGGTACCCGCCGCGCCCGCGCCGCCGCGCTGCTCTCCCTGGCGCTGCCCGGCTCCGTCTACCTCTACCAGGGCGAGGAACTGGGCCTGCCCGAGGCGGACATCCCGCTCGACCGCATCGAGGACCCCATGCACGCCCGCTCCGGCGGCACCGACCCGGGCCGCGACGGCTGCCGGGTGCCGCTGCCCTGGGCGGCCGGGGAGCCGTACGCCGGCTTCGGCGCCCGGGTGGAGCCCTGGCTGCCGCAGCCCGAGGGGTGGGCCGCGTACGCCGCCGACCGGCAGGCCGCCGACCCCGGCTCCCTGCTCACCCTGTACCGCCGGGCCATCGCGCTGCGACCGGAGTTCGGCGAAGGGCCGTTGACCTGGGTGCCGTCGCCCGACGGTGTGCTCGCCTTCACCCGGGCCCCCGGCACCCTCTGCGTGGTCAACCTGTCCGGCACGCCCGCCGACCTGCCCCCGCACACCGAACTCCTGCTCGGCAGCGGGCCGCTGGACCCCGACGGCCGGCTGCCCCAGGACACCGCGGTCTGGCTGCGCACCTGAGACCGCCCCTCGCTCTCCCGCCATCCCCACGAAGGGATCAGCCCAAGCACCCCACCGAAGGGTGACAGCGACCCATACGGGTGCCGCGGGCGTCGGCCGGGTCGGGCACCTTCACCGTCACCGTCCTGGGCAGCACCGCCGGCACCACCCAGCAGCATCCCCGGCTGTCGGTGAGCGCCAACACCGGCCCGCAGAAGACTAGTTCAGCGAGGTGGAGGCGTACTCGACTTCGTGAGGGCGTCCGGGGCCTTCGGCACGTCCCCGCGCTTCGCCGCCTGGATCTGCTCGTACACACGGGTGCGCAGGGCGGCGAAGCGCGGGTCGACGCGGGTGCGCAACTGGTCGCGTCCGGCGGGCAGATCGACCGTGAGCTGCTCCCGGACGACCGTCGGGGACGCGGACAGCACGATCACCCGTTCCCCGAGATAGACGGCCTCGTCGATGTCATGGGTGACGAAGAGGATCGTGATGCCGCGTTCCCCCCACAACCCCCGCACCAGGTCCTCCAGATCGGCCCTGGTCTGCGCGTCCACGGCGGCGAACGGCTCGTCCATCAGCAGCACCCGCGGCTCGTACGCCAGCGCCCGGGCGATCGCGACCCGCTGCTGCATCCCGCCCGACAACTGCCACGGATAGGCGCCGGCCGCGTCCGCGAGACCCACCGACTCCAGGGCGTCCCGCACCAGCGCCCGGCGCCGGGCCCTGCCCAGGTCCTTCTTCTGCCGCAACGGCAGTTCGACGTTCTCGCCGACCCGCATCCACGGGAACAGGCTGCGGCCGTACTCCTGGAAGACGAACGCCATCGCGGGCGGCGGCCCGTCGACCCGCCGCCCCTCCAGCAGCACCTCGCCGCCGGTCGGCGCGAGCAGCCCGGCCACGCACTTCAGCAGGGTGGTCTTGCCGCAGCCCGACGGGCCGACGAGGCAGACCAGTTCGCCCGGGTCGACGGTGAAGGTCAGGTCGCGGACCGCCTCCACCCGCCGTCCCGAGGCCTCGTAGACCTTCCGCAGACCCCGTACGTCCAGCATGGAACGCCCTTTCTGCAAGTTCACGGCGACCGCCGGGCCGAGGCGCGCAGACCGTGGTACCAGCCGAGCACCCGCCGCTCGACCAGCCGGAAGACAAGCGACAGCACGACGCCCAGCGTCCCGAGGAGGAGGATGCCGGTCCACATGTCGGGGATCGCGAACCCCCGCTGGAACTGCACGATGGTGAAGCCGAGCCCGTTGCTGGCGGCGAACATCTCGCTGATCACCATGAGGATGATGCCGATGGACAGGGCCTGGCGCAGTCCCGCGAAGATCTGCGGGCCCGCCGAGGGCAGCACCAGGCTCCGCAGCCGGGCCGCCCCCGAGATCCCGTAGGACCGGGCCGTCTCCGCCATCACCGGGTCCACCGCGCGGACGCCCTCCACGGTGTTCAGCAGCACGGGCCAGACGCAGCCGCTCGCGATCACCGCGACCTTCATCGTGTCGCCGATCCCCGCGAACAGCATGATGACCGGCACCAGAACGGGCGGCGGTATCGCGCGCAGGAACTCCAGGACCGGTTCGCACACCGCCCGCACCCGCCGGTGGGAGCCGATGAGCGTGCCGAGCGCCACCCCGGCGACGGCCGCCAGCGCGTAACCGGCCGCCAGCCGCCACACGCTCGGCAGGACGTCGCCGCGCAGCCGGTCCGCCGTCCACACGTCCGGGAACGCCGTGAGGATCGTCCGCAGCGGCGGCCAGTACACGTCCGTGCTGCCGGCCGACGCCACCCACCAGACGGTGACCAGCACGGCGGGCAGCGCGCACGCCAGGACCAGCCGCAGCAGCACCCGTCTCACACCGTCACCTCTCCGCGCACCGACTGGTGCCAGGCCAGCGCCCGGCGCTCCACCGCACGCGCCCCCACGTTGATGACGAGCCCCAGCAGGCCCGTCACCACGATCAGCGCGTACATCTCGGGCACCGCCTGCGAGGTCTGCGCCACGCCGATGCGCTGCCCGAGCCCCGGCGCCCCGATGACGAGTTCGGCGGTGACGGCGAGGATCAGCGCGACGGCCGCCGCGAGCCGCACGCCCGTCATCACATAGGGCAGCGCGGTCGGCCACAGCACGTACCGGATGCGCGCCCAGGGGCCCAGACCGTACGACCGCGCCGTCTCCTCGGCGACCGGGTCGACGTCCTGGACGCCGTACAGGACCTGGATGAGCACCTGCCAGAAGGACGCGTAGACGACGAGCAGGAGTACCGAGCGCAGTTCGGAGCCGTAGAGCAGCACCGCGAGCGGGATGAGGGCGACGGAGGGGATGGGCCGCAGGAACTCGACGGTGGAGGCGGTGGCCTGCCGCAGATACGGCACGACCGACAGGACGACGCCGAGCACGATCCCCGCGCCGGACGCGAGCGCGAGGCCCAGCGCCCAGCCGGTGAGCGTGTCGCCGAGCGCGGTCCAGAACGCGGGGTCGGCGGCCTCGTCCCCGAGCGCGACGGCGATCCGGCCGGCCGGCGGCAGATAGTCGTCGTCCACCAGGCCGAGTCGCGGCACCGCCTCGGCGAGGGCCAGGAAGCCGGCGAGCCCCGCCACGCCGAGCGCGGCGTTCGTGCCCCTCACCGGTCCGCGTCCCTCACGGCAGCAGCTCGTCGAGGTCCGGCGGGTTCTTGAACAGGCCGTCCGACTGGCCGAGTTTCATCAGGGCCATGATGGAGGACCGGTTCGCCTCGGCCGGCCACTTCGGCAGGGTGACCTTGGCCAGCACGTCCGCCGGGATCTTCGTGTACGTCGTGATGATCTCGCGTGCCTCGTCCGGGTGGGCGTCGGCATAGGCCAGGGACTGCGCGGTCGCCTTCTGGAACTTCTTCACGATCTCGGGGTTGCGGTCCGCGTACCGCGCCGACGTGAAGTACAGGGCCACGGTGAGGTCGGGCGCCACGTCGACCAGCGGGGAGGCGATCTCGACGCCGTCCTGGTTCCTGATCGTGGCCGTCGCCGGCTCCACCACCATGGCGGCGTCGATCTGGCCCTTGTCCAGGGCGGCCGGCATCTGGTCGAAGGGCAGCTCGACGAACTCCACCTCGTCGGGGTCGCCGCCCGCGTCACGCACCGAGGCGCGCACGGCCGTCTCGTTGATGTTCTTCAGCGTGTTGATGGCGACCTTCCTGCCCTCCAGCTCCTTCGGGGACGTCAGCGGGCTGCCCTTCTTGACCATCAGGGCGCCGAAGTCCTCGCCCTCCTTGCCGGTGGAGGCGATGCCGTTGGCGACGGCCCGCACGGGAACACCGTTGGACTGCGCGACCATCAGGGACGTCACGTTGCTGAACCCGAACTGGAACTGACCGCTCGCCACCCCCGGCACGATCGCCGCGCCGCCCTGGGCCGTGGTGAACTCCAGCTCCAGCCCCTGCTTCTCGAAGAAGCCCTTCTTCTGACCGAGGTACAGCGGGGCGACATCGACGATGGGGATGAGTCCGACCTTCACGGTGGTGACCCCGCCGGACGATCCGCCGCCCTTCGACGGTTCGTCGCCGGACGAGCCACAGGCCGTCGCGACGAGCAGCAGGGCGCCGGCGGTGAGACCGGCGGACAGACGACGCATGGCTCCTCCTGTGCAGACAACGGTGCAACGGTGTTCCGACAGGTTGTGCGCACCGCGCACAGTAGTGCCCGACCTCGCCCAGCGGGAAGGTAGAAGATTCCACCATCGCGACGGCGTCCAGGTCAGCGGCCGGAATCCGAACACCCTTGTTTCGCAGGCGAGTTCACAGATCGAGGAGCAGCCGCCGGCCCCGGCACCGGGACACACAGATCATCATCGTCTCGCCGCTCGCCTGTTCCTCGGAGGTCAGCACCGAGTCCCGGTGGTCGGGTGTGCCGTCGAGGACGTCGGTCTCGCAGGTGCCGCAGGTGCCCTCGGTGCAGGAGTACAGCACCTCGACCCCCGCGGCCCGCACGGCGTCCAGCACGGAGACGCCGGGCCCGACCGTGACGGTCAGCCCGCTGCGGGCCAGCTCGACATCGAACTCCCCATCGACCGTGGCTGGTTGCTCCTTCGGCTCGAAACGCTCGACGCGCAGGGCGCCCGGCGGGCAACGCTCCTCGACGGCGTCCAGCAGGGGACCGGGACCGCAGCAGTAGACGAGCGTGCCCTCGGGGAGCCCGTCGAGCACCGGGCCGAGGTCGAGCAGCCCGCACGTGTCCTCCGGCGCCAGGGTGACCCGTCCGCCGTACGCGGCCAACTCCGCCGTGAACGCCATGGAACGGCGTGTGCGTCCGCCGTACAGCAGGCTCCACTCGGCGCCCGCCGCCTCGGCCGCGGCCAGCATGGGCAGGATCGGGGTGATGCCGATGCCGCCCGCGACGAACCGGTAGGCGCGGGCGGGTTCCAGCCGGAAGTGGTTGCGCGGGCCGCGTACGCGCACCCTCTCGCCGTTTCCCAGCCGCTCGTGCACATGGGCGGACCCGCCGTGCCCGGCGGGCTCCCGCAGGACGGCGATCCGCCACCGTGTCCGGTCCGCCGGGTCGCCGCACAGCGAGTACTGCCGCTCGAGCCCCGGCCCGAGCAGCAGATCGACGTGGGCGCCGGGCTCCCAGGCGGGCAGCGCCTCGCCCCGCGGGTGGCGCAGGAGGAGGACGAGCACGCCGTCGGCCGCGAACTCCGCCCGGTCGACGACGAGTTCGGTCTCGTACGTCTCCGTCACGCGTCGTCCTCCGGCAGCCGGTGCCCCTGGGGGTGGGCGAGCATCCACTCCCACATCCGCACCGGGTCCTCGGCCCGGTGCTCCCGCCCGCAGTGACAGGTGCCGTGCAGCAGGTCGGTGCCCGGCACCCAGTCGACGCGGTACACCTCCCCGGTGCCCCCGCTCACCGGACCTGCTCCTCGGGTTTGGCCCCCTCCTCGACCAGCCGGGCGAGGATGCGGCGCGCGGCCAGCCCGCCGGTGTCGATGTTGATGCTGAGCTCCTGGTAGCCGTGCCGCTCGGTGCCGAGGGTGCGCTGCAGCAGGTCCAGGGCGTCGACGTCCTGCCTCACCACGGTGTGGTTGCTGGCGCGCAGGAACTCGGTGACCTCCTCGTCGCCGGTCGCCCAGTCCCGCGACACCGCCCAGAAGTCGTACACCGTGCCGTCCCCGGAGGGCGTGATGGCGTAGGTGACCTCGGTGTGGAAGGCGTCCGGGTCGCTGCCGTCCGGCCGGGGCAGCACACCGACCGGGGCGACCCGGCTGTGCAGCACGTACAGACAGGGGGCCCGGTACTCGATGTCCTGCCAGCGGGTGATGCGGCCCTCGATGCCGGTCGAACGGGCGTAGAACGGGGGGCACTCGGCGTCGTCCATGTGCCGGCTCACCCGCACGATGCCCGCGCCCTCGTCCACCTCGGTGGTGATCGGCGTCTCGGCGACCTCGGGGGTGCCGATGTACCCGCCGTGCAGATACGTCTCGTGGGAGAGGTCGAGGAGGTTGTCGACCAGCAGGCCGTAGTCGCAGGCGATGGGCTCCATCCCGCGCACGGTGACCCAGCCCGGCGCGTCCAGGTGCCGGGCGCGCGGGATGCCGGCCGGGTCGGCCGGCTCCGGGTCGCCGATCCACACCCAGATCAGCGAGTCCTGCTCGACCACCGGGTACGAGGCGACGCGCGCGGTGCGCGGGACGCGCTTCTGCCCCGGCACGTACACGCACGTCCCGGTCGTGTCGTACGTGAACCCGTGGTACCCGCACACGATCCGGTCCCCGTCGAGCCGCGTCGGCGCCTCGGAGAGCGGATACCGGCGGTGCACACACCGGTCGTGCAGCACGACCGGCGTCCCCTCGTCCTCGGTGCGGTAGAGCACGAGCGTCTCCCCGCAGACACTCCTCCCGAGCAACTCCCGCCCCACCTCGTGGCTGTAGGCGGCGACGTACCACTGGTTCCTGGCGAACGCGGTCATGTGCGGCATGGCGGCGGCTCCCGACGTCGAGGCAGTGGCGCCCATCGTCGATACCGGCCGCCCGGGGGCGCAATACGTCTTCCGTCTCACGGAAGACGCCGGATACCGGCTCCGTGCTAGCGTGGAGCGTTTGCAGCGTCGCCGTGTCGGTGCCCCGTGCGGGGCCCCTGACCGGCGACCCCCTCCCTGCCGCGCCTTCCTCGGTACGGTCCCTTTCGAGGAAGGCTTTCCCATGAACGAGTCAGTACGTGCCGATGCCCGGCAGGACGAGGTGCCGGGCGGCACCGAGGCGCCGCCCCCGGCGGCGTCCTTCGCGGAGCTGGGGCTTCCGGCCGCGATGCTCCGGGTGCTCGCCGAGCAGGGTGTGACCGTCCCCTTCCCGATCCAGGCGGCGGCCCTGCCCCACGCCCTCGCGGGACGGGACGTCCTGGGCCGGGGCCGCACCGGGTCCGGCAAGACGCTCGCCTTCGGCCTGGGGATGCTCGCCCGGACGGCCGGTCGGCGCGCCCTGCCCAAGGAGCCGCTGGCGCTCGTGCTGGTACCCACCAGGGAGCTCGCGCAGCAGGTCGGTGAGGCGCTCACCCCGTACGCGGAGGCGCTGCGGCTGCGCCTCACGACCGTGGTGGGCGGAGTGTCCCTCGGACGGCAGGCCGCCGAGCTGCGGGACGGCGCCGAGATCGTCGTCGCCACGCCCGGCCGGCTGCACGACCTCGTCGACCGCAAGGCCTGCCGGCTGGGACGGGTGCGGATCACGGTGCTGGACGAGGCCGACCAGATGTGTGACATGGGGTTCCTGCCGCAGGTCACGGAGATCCTGGACCAGGTGCGTCCCGACGGGCAGCGCATGCTGTTCTCCGCCACCCTGGACCGCGACGTCGACCAGCTGGTGCGGGACCGTCTGCGCGACCCCGCCGTCCACTCCGTGGACCCGTCGTCCAGCGCGGTCTCGACGATCGGGCACCACGTCTTCGTCGTGCACGGCCCCGACAAGTACGCCGTGACCACGGAGATCGCCGCCCGCGACGGACGCGTCCTGCTGTTCCTCGACACCAAGCACGGCGTCGACCAGCTCACGCGGCATCTGCGCGCCAGCGGTGTGGCGGCCGCCGCCCTGCACAGCGGCAAGGCCCAGCCGCAGCGCACCAGGACCCTGGCCCAGTTCAAGAACGGGCAGGTCACCGCACTGGTGGCGACGAACGTCGCCGCACGCGGCCTGCACGTCGACGACCTCGACCTCGTGGTCAACGTCGATCCGGCCACCGACCCGAAGGACTATCTGCACCGGGCGGGCCGGACGGCGCGGGCCGGCCGCTCCGGCACCGTCGTGACGCTCGTCCTGTCGGGACAGCGCCGCGAGACCAGCCAGGTCATGGCGGACGCCGGCGTCGCACCCAAGGTCGTCAAGGTGCGGTCCGGCGAGGCGGAGCTCAGCCGGATCACCGGCGCCAAGGCCCCCTCCGGACAGCCTCTCGACGGCGGGGCGGCCGCGCCACGCCCCAAGAACCACAACGCCCCGTTCCGTGGCCTCGGCACCACCAAGGACGCGAAGGGCGGCTCCGGCGGCAGACCGTCCCGCAGGAGCAGCGAGGCCCGCAAGCTGGCGGAGGCCCGGCAGGCCGCCCGGGTACGGCGCGGCGGCTGAGCCCGGAGTCTTTGGGCCGCGCTCAGGAGGGGCGCCGTCCGGAGAGCGACCCGGCGACGCGCACTGCGTAGCGGACTCGGGTTCCGGGGCGGGGCGGCGGCCCCGGTGCGCCAGGTCCAGGGGGCCCGGCGCGGGCGCGGGTGGGTCCAGGTGAGCGGCCCGGCCACGCTCACCCCGTGGCCGGGGCGGGTTCAGAGGCGAGTGAGGCGTCCCGGGTCGGGTTGCCGGGGTGCCACCACTCGCTCGGGGGTCGTCTGCTCGCGGTCCAGAGCCAGGACGGCGGCCACGCGGTGCTCGTCGTCCGTGGGCACCGCCGTGGTCGCGGGGGCGGCCGACCCGGGCGCGGCGCGGTGAGGAGTACCGGGAACGGGTGCCCCGGCGACGCCGGCCGTGTAGCCGCGTCCGGTTCGCAGGGGAGCGAGGTGCCCTGGGGCGGGCCGGCGGGCACGACCACCCGCGCTCGGCAGCGCCTTCCCGCGTTCGATGGCCAGGGCGGCGGCCACCGTGGTGCGCCAGGTCCGCGCGGTTCCGGCCCGGTCGCGGGCTCGGCGTGGTGAGGCAGCACCGATCACGGTCGGCCCGGTGTGAGCGGCCCGGTCACGTTCACCCCGTGGCCGGCCCCGGTTCAGAGGCGAGTCAGGCGTCCCCGGTCCCGTTGCCGGGGGACCACCACTCGCTCGGGGGTCGCCTGTTCGTGGTTCAGGGCCAGGACGGCGGCCACCGGGTGGGCCTCGGGAGCGGGTTCCGGTGCGGACGGCGTGGGGGTGGCGCGGGTGAGGAGTACCACTCCCCAGGACGCCAGGCCCGCCCCCGCCAGTGCCGCCAGGACACCCGCCGGGCCGCCCCGCAGCCGTTCGCCGAGCAGGACCAGGCCGATCACGGCCGCCGCGAGCGGGTTCGCGAGGGTGACGACCGCGAGCGGGGCGCCGAGGCCGCCCCGGTAGGCGGTCTGCGACAGCAGCAGCCCGCCCGCGGCCAGCGAGGCCACGAGCACGGCCACGCCGGTGACCTGGAGGCTGAGCAGCGGGGCGGAGTGGTCCGTGGCGGCCACCGTGACCGTCTGGGTGAGCGCCGACGCGACCCCGGAGGTGAAGCCGGACGCGGTCGCGTGCCGCAGGCCCGGCCGGGCGCCCGGCCAGGCCAGCAGACCGGTCAGGGCCACCGTCACCCCCGCGACGCCGATCGCCTCGGGCGTGCTCAGCACGTCGTCGGGCGCGGCCCCGGACGCCGTGACGAGGATCGCGGCAAGACCGGTCAGCGTCAGCGCCGTACCGCGCCACTCGACGGCGCCGACCCGGCGGCCCGCGAGGCGCGCGCCCAGCGGCACCGCGGCCACCAGCGTGAGCGCGCCGAGCGGCTGCACCACCGTCAGCGGGCCGTACTTCAGGGCGATGACGTGCAGCAGCGCCCCGGTGGCGTTGAGCAGCACCGTCCCCCACCAGGCGCCCGAGCCCAGCAGCCGCACCAGGCCGGAACCGGCGCTGCGGGAGGCCAGCCGTTCCTGGGCGACGGCGGCGGTGGCGTAGGCGACGGCGGAGACGAGGGACAGCGCGACGGCGAGCGCGGTGGCGGTCATCGTCCCGCTCCCACGAGGACGGCGTCCCGGCCGGCGGCCTCGCCCCGGCGGGGAGCCGGAAGGAGCCCTCCGGTGAGCCGGACGGCCGTGCGGCCGGGGCGGGGGAGGAGGGCGAGCGCGAGCCCGAGCAGGGCCGTCGCCGCGAGCGCGTCGAGCCAGTAGTGGTTGGCCGTGCCCACGATGACCAGCAGGGTCAGCGCGGGGTGCAGCAGCCACAGCAGGCGCCAGCGCGAGCGGGTGACCGCGATCAGGCCGAGCGCCACCATCAGGGCCCAGCCGAAGTGCAGCGACGGCATCGCCGCGAACTGGTTGGAGAGCTGGTCGCTCTGCGGCGGGCCGTACACGGACGGGCCGTAGAGGCGGGCGGTGTCCAGCAGCCCGGTCGCCGCGAGCATGCGCGGCGGGGCGAGAGGGAACGCCAGGTGCAGCAGCAGGGCGGCCCCGGTGACGGCCGTCAGGACCCGGCGGGCCCAGACGTAGTGCGCGGGCCGCCGCAGGTAGAGCCAGACCAGGAAGGCCAGGGTGGCAGGGAAGTGGACGGCCGCGTAGTAGGTGTTGGCCGCCCGCACGAGGCCGTCGCCGTGCAGCAGGAGGTGCTGCACACCGCCCTCGCCGGGCAGGTGGACGGCGCGTTCCAGGTCCCATAGCCGGTCCGCGTTGCGGAACGCCTCGACGGTGTGGCCGGTCGCCAGTTGGCGGCCCGTCTTGTAGACGAGGAAGAACCCCGCCACGAGCAGGAGTTCGCGGACCAGGGGTGGCCGCGGTGGCGCGGCCTCCTGCTGGGAAGGCTCGGTGCGGGCATTCATCCCCCGGCCCCTTCGCTGACGTAGGTGGTGCTGGCTGAGCTGTCGGGCTGGGGACTGCTCCGGCTCGGCACACTCATCGATACGTGCACGTTCCGAAACGGGCCTGTACCGATACGCCACTGTACCGATACGCCAGCGTTCCGGTACAGTGGCGTTTCGATAGATGTGCGACACACTGGAGGGCGGGCCCCTCCGACGGTGGGCGCCGCACCCGGGAGCGAGGAGACGAGCAGATGACGTCGCAGGCCGCGGACGGACCGGACACGGTCGCCGCCTCGCGCCGCTCCAAGCTCACCCGGGAGCGTGAGCAGGAGTTCTTCGACGCCGTCCTCGACCAGATCCGCGCCTGCGGCTACGACTCCGTCACCATGGAGGGCGTCGCCGCCAGCACCCGGTGCAGCAAGGCCACGCTCTACCGGCAGTGGCGGACCAAGCCGCAGTTCGTCGCGGCCGCCCTGCGGGCCAGCCGGCGGACCCGCTTCGACGGGATCGACACCGGCACCCTCGCCGACGACCTGCGGGAGGCGGCCCGCGCGGCGGGCGCCTGGTCGGCCAAGGACACCCGGCTGCTCCAGGCCCTCGGCCACGCCGTCACCCAGGACCCGGAGCTCAGGACGGCGCTGCGCGAGGCGCTCATCGACCCCGAGATCGACGCGCTCGAGCAGATCCTGCGGCGCGGGGTCGAGCGGGGCGAGGTGCCCGCCGACCACCCGGCGCTCGACTACATCCCCGCCCAGATCTTCGGCGTCCTGCGGGCCCGTCCCGTGCTGGAGGGCAAGGACGCCGACCCCGAGTACATCGTCCGGTTCGTGGAGGCCGCCGTGCTGCCCACGCTCGGACTCACCTGAGACCCAGGCCGCCGTCCGCGGGATGACTGGACGGCGACCTGCAGCGCCGCACCGTGGGGACGGGGGCGGCGCCACCACCCGGCCGGGTGGGGTGCCCCTTGAGCGGAGGGGCCGCCCCACCCGGCCGTGTCACGTTCCGCCCGGGCTCACACGTCCTGGCCGGGACCGCCGCCCCGGGCGACCTCGATGCCCTTCGCGATCTCGTCCAGGACGCCCTGGCCCTGGTCGACGTCCACCCCGAGGCGGACGACCGCGATCTCCTTGCCGCCGGACGCCGGCGACGGGAAGGCGAGCGACTCGACATAGCCGTCCGAGCCCTCGCTGGTGACCGCCTGCCAGCGGACCAGATAACCCTTGCGCCCGGCCACGGTCACCGCCTCGGACGCCAGCACCTTGTGCGAGGTGATCTTCCCGTAGCCCTTGCCGTACGACTCCTTCGCGTTCGCCGCGATGTCCGCCTTGGCGACCGCCTCCGGGGTGTCGCCCGCGGTGCGCAGCACGAGCGCGGGAGCCGAGTAGGCGCCGCCCTTCATACAGGTCTCGGACTTCAGCGCGGGGCACGGGTAGGTGTCCTTCGACGCCACCTGCGCGCCCGCCCGGATCTGCTGCCCGTACCAGCCGTCCGGCACGGGCAGGCTGATCCCGTTCAGCGGATCGGTGATCGAACCGCTCTCCACCTTCGGCGGCTCGGACCCCTCCGGCCCCCGCGACGGGCCGCCCGAGCCCCCGCCGGAACCGCCGGGACCCTCGGGGCCACCGGGCAGGTCCGGGCGGTCCGGGGCCTGCCGGGACCCCGCGGCCGTGCCGCCCGGGCCGTCCTCGGCCGTCAGCGCGTACACGCCGACGCCGATGCACGCGAGGACCACCACCGCCACGCCGGCGGCTATCCCGGTGCGCAGTCCCCGCCGGGCCCCCGGTTGCACCTGGCCGGGATAGCCCGGGTGCACGGGGTACGCCGGATACGCCCCGCCGGCCGGCGGGCCCGCCGGGGCGCCGCTCCCCGTGGGGCGGACCTGGTCGGTCCACGCGCTGCCGTCCCACCAGCGCTCGGTGGGCGGGCCGTCACTGTGCCGGCCTGGGTCGGGGTACCAGCCGGGAGGAGTCACCTGCGTCATACGCCCACCGTAAGAGGTGCGGGTGAAAGCCGGATGAGAGGGCCGGGCCAGGTGCCGCACCCCGGCCGGGGGACCGGTGCGCGAGCGGGGCCCGCCGGCCGCGGGACCGACCCGGGAGCCGCCGCGCCGGCGCCGGCGCGCGTGACGCGACGAGACCCCCGACTGCCCACTCCTGGCCGGAATTTGACTGTCATTCAGTCGACAAGGGCCATGTCGCGGACCCTTCCCGTCGCCTGCCCGCACAAGCCGTCACCCGTCGCGGCAACAGGTCCCCCGAGCGCTCTCCATTCCGTCCGCCGGAGGACTACGCTCGGGGGCTGTACGTCGTCCGGGCGACTTGGGGAGGTAGCGGGATGACGGAGGTACGGCCCACGCGGGCCGCCTCGGCCTCCCTCTGGGAGCGCGACGAGGAGGTCGCCGCCATCGGGCGGGCCCTGGACCGGCTGTGCGCGGACCAGACCACCGACGGCAGCCTGCTGGTGCTCCGCGCCGAGGCGGGCCTCGGCAAGACCGCCCTGCTGGCCGAAACACGCCGTATCGCCGAGGCCCGCGGCTGCACCGTCTGGTCCGCCCGCGGCGGCGAGACCCTCAGCTCCGTCCCCTTCAACGTCGTACGGCAGTTACTGCAGCCGGCGCTGCTGTCGCTGATGCCGGAGGAGGCCCGCGAGTACCTCGGCGACTGGTACGACATCGCCGGTCCCGCCCTCGGCATAACGGACCCCGGCGAGCGCCAGGCCGACCCGCAGGGCGTGTGCGACGGACTGGTCGCCGCCGTCCGCCGGCTCGCCCGCCGCGAATGGCCGCTGGTGCTGCTCATCGACGACGCCCACTGGGCCGACCAGGAGACCCTGCGCTGGCTCGCCGCCTTCAGTGAACGCCTCGACGAACAGAACGTCCTGGTCGTCGTGGCCCGCCGCCCCGGCGAGGTCAGCGGCGACAGCGCCCGCCACCTCGACGCCGTCGCCGAGGCCGGCACCTCCGTCGCCACCCTCAGCGCCCTCACCCCCGAAGCCACCGCCGGACTCACCCGCGCCACCCTCGGCAGCCACGCCGACGCCCCCTTCTGCCGCGAGGTCTGGGCCGTCACCGGCGGCAACCCGTACGAGACCGTCGAACTCCTCGCCAAGGTCCAGGAGAACGAGTTCGAGCCGACCGAGGCGACGGCCGGCGAACTGCGCGCCCTGAACCGGGCCGCGCGCGGCGGCGGCCTCGTCGCCCGCCTGGAGACACTCGGCATCGAGGCCACCCGGTTCGCCTGGGCCGCCGCCATCCTCGGCACCGGGATCACCGTCGACCTGGTGGCCGAGCTGGCCACGATGAGCGTCGACGACGCCGACCGCTGCGCGGAACTCCTGTGCGGCGCCCGCATCCTCACCGAACCCGACCCGGCCGGGGTGCGGCCCGACGACGGCGAGTTCCAGTTCGTCCACCCGCTCATCGCCACCGCCGTCTACAACTCCATCCCGGACGCCCTGCGCACCGCCATGCACGGCATCGCCGCCCGCGTCGTCACCGACAACGGCCGGGGCGCCGCCGCGGCCGCCCGGCACCTCCTGGAGGTCCACCCCGACGGCGACGAGGAACTCGTCGAGCAGCTGCGCGAGGCCGCCCGCGAGCATCTGGCCGTCGGCGCACCGGACGCGGCCCGCCGCTGTCTGGAGCGCGCCCTCGTGGAGCCGCCCCGGCCCGAGATCCATGCCCATGTCCTGCACGAACTGGGCTGCGCCACCCTGCTGACCGCGCCCGCCGTCACCATCGACCACCTCCAGCGGGCCCTCGCCCTGCCCGGCCTCGACGGCGACGACCGCGTCGACGCCGTGTACCGCCTGTCGCAGGCCCTGCTCCACAACGACCAGCTGGAGGAGGCCGTCCGCACCGTCGAGGCGGAGGCCGCCCGGCAGAGCGGACCCACCCGGCTGCGGCTCCAGGCCGTGCAGTTCATGTGGGAGGGCATCCACGGCGAGACCGCCTCGCCCGGGCGCTCCGCGCGCCTCGCCGAGCTGGCCGCGACCTGCACCGGCCGGGACAACTCCGAACGCGCCCTGCTCATCCTGCGCGGCTTCGACGCCATGGCCCGCGGCGAGAACGCCGAGGAGGTCGCCGAGCTGTGCGACCGCGCCCTCGTCAACGGGCGCCTGGCCCCCGGCCTCGGCTGGACCGACCCCGAGTGGGGCCTCGAACTGCCGATGATGCTGGCCAGCGCCTACGCCTTCACCGACCGCCTCGACCGCGCCGAGACCCTCTACAACGAGGCCCTGCGCGCCTACGAGTCCCTCGGCTGGAGCGGCGGGCACCTCGCCCTGGCCCACGCCTACGTCGGCCTCGGGCTGCGCAGGCGCGGCCGGCTCCAGGAGGCCGAGGAGTCGCTGCGCCAGTCGCTGGCGTTCGCCGAACGCGTCGGCCGGCGGCTGCCGTTGCACTGGTCCGCGACCTGCAACCTCGTCGACACGCTGCTCGCCCGCGGCCATGTCGAGGAGGCCTGGGACATCGCGGAGCAGTACGGCTTCGCCCCGCCCTACCCGTCCACCATCGTCCTGCCCGACCCGCGCGCGGTCCGCGGCCGGCTGCTCCTCGCCGTCGGCCGGACCAAGGAGGGCGTGAACGAACTCGAGGCCGCCGAGAAGGCGGCCGCCGTCCGCGGCCACCACAACCCCGTCCTCGTCCCCTGGGCCGTGAACCTCGCCCGCGCCCTCGCCAACGAGGACCCCGCGCGGGCCGCCCGGCTGGCCACCGAGGTCCGCCGGCACGCCGAACGCCTGGGCACCGACACCGCGATCGGCGAGGCCCTGCGCTGCGCGGCCGCGCTGGAGACCGGGCAGCGGGCCGTCCGCCTCTCCGAGCGGGCCGTCACCTATCTGGAGGCGTCGCCCTGCCAGTACGAGCACGCCGTCGCCCGCGTCGAGTACGGTCTGGCCGCCCGCTCCGCCGCCGAGCTGCGGCGCGGACTGACCCTGGCCCGCTCGTGCGGCGCGGACGGCCTGGTGCGCCAGGCCGAGGCGGCCCTGGCCACCGGCCTGGTCTGAGCCCGGTCACAGACGCAGCAACTGCTCGGTGACGGCGGTCAGCCGCTCACGGGTGGCGGAGTCGTAGGCGGCCGGGTGGGCCCGCGCGGGCGACGTCCCCTCGAAGTAGCCTCCCGAGCCCAGGTCACGGGTGGCGAGCGCCAGGACGCCGGGCGCGCCGTCGGCGACCGTGTGCAGGGGGGTGAGGCCGCTGTCGCGGACCATCGCCGTGTCCATGTGCGTCGCCGGGTGCACCACGTTCACCGAGACGCCGGTGCCGGCCAGCTCCTCGGCGAGGACGAACGTGTGGACCGCCAGCGCGAACTTGCTGCGGCAGTACGCCGCCACGCCCTCGTAACCGCGGGTCATCTCCGGGTCGCCGGGGTCCAGCGGCTCCTGGCCCGCCGAGCCGACGTTCACGATGCGGGCCGGCCCGTTCGCGCGCAGCACCGGCAGCAGGGCGCGGGTCAGCACCACGGGCGCCAGGTAGTTGACGGCGAGCCGCAGTTCGTGCCCGTCGGCGCTCAGCTCCCGGCGGGTGCGGTCCGGTCCACCGCCGACGGCCGCGTTGTTGATCAGGACGTCCAGCTCGGGGTGGTCGCCCGCGACGTGCGCCGCCAGCTGACGCACCTGGTCCAGCGAGGCCAGGTCGGCCACGTACCCCTCGGCCTCCCCGTCGGCCCGCAGCTCCTCGACCAGCCGTTCCGTGCGGCCGGCGTCCCGCCCGTGGGCGAGCACCCGGTGCCCGGCGCGGACCAGTTCGACGGCGAGGTGGCGGCCGAGCCCCGAGGTGGCGCCGGTGAGGAGCAGCGTGGACATGCCCTCACCGTAGGCACGCGGGACGGCTCGTGCGCGTCGCCCGCGTCATCCGGCGGTGCCGGAGTCCGCGTCGGACTTCTCGGTGAGCACCCGCTGGGCGACGGCGAACGCGGCGTTCGCGGCCGGCACCCCGCAGTACACGGCCGTCTGGAGCAGTACGGCACCGATCTCGTCCGGCGTCAGCCCGTTGCGCCGGGCCGCCCGGACGTGCATCGCCAGCTCGTCGAGGTGCCCGTGCGCGACCAGCGCCGTCAGGGTGATCAGGCTGCGTTCGCGCCTGCTGAGCGTCGGGTCGGCCCAGACCTCCCCCCAGGCGTAGCGCGTGATGAAGTCCTGGAAGCGCGCGGTGAACGCGTCCTGGCGGGCCTGCGCCCGGTCCACGTGCGCGTCGCCCAGCACCTCGCGGCGCACCGCCATGCCGCGCGGGCCGTCGCCTCCGAGGTGGGCCCGCAGGGCGGTGAGCACGGCTTCCGGGCGCTCGGCCGGGGCCAGGTGCGAGGCGCCCGGGATCTCGACGAGCGCCGCCCCCGGCACGGCGTCCGCGATCTCCCGCAGATGGGCGGGCGGCGTCGCCGGGTCCTCGCGGCCCGCGACCAGCAGGGTGGGCGCGGTGACGTGGTCCAGATGGTCCCGCAGGTCGAACGCGGCCAGTGCGTCGCAGCACGCGGCGTAGGCGGCGGCGTCCGCCTCCCGGTGGTCGCGGATCAGCCGGGGCACGGTGAACCCGGGGGTGAACCAGCGGGCGTCCGCGTCGTCCGCGAGCCCGGCCAGGCCCTCCCGCCGGACCAGCGCGGCCCGCTCCTTCCACGGCTCGGCGCCGCCGAAGTGCGCCGACGCGCAGATCACGGCCAGCGAGTCGACCCGCCGGGGGTGGTGGACGGCGAGATGCATCCCGACGGCGGCGCCGAGCGAGACACCCGCGTACGCGAACCGTTCGACGCCGAGGGAGTCGGCGAGCGCCAGCACCAGGCCGGCCAGATCAGCGACCGTCGCCCCGGCGTCGATCAGCCCGGCCGGTGAGCGGCCGTGCCCCGGCAGGTCCCAGCGGATCACGCGGTGGGTGGCGGACAGCTCGGGCGCCACCGCGTCCCACAGCGCGTGCGACGTGCCGAGGGAGGGGCCGAGCAGCAGCGGGGGCGCGGAGGCGGGGCCTTCGGCGCGATGGTGGAGAAGGGTCAACGTCGCTCCAGTGCACGGTCGGTGAGGGCTCCCGCGGAGCCGGTGTAGTGCGTCGGGTCGAGGTCGGCGCCGGCCAGCTCGGGCGCCTCGGCGAGCGGGCGTCCCTCGGCGGCCAGCCGGGTCAGCAGCTCCTTGGCGCGGGCGCGGCCCAGCTCAGCGGCCAGTTCGGCGGACAGCCGCTCCGAGACGACCGCCCCGCCGGTGAGGTCCAGATGGGCGCGCATCACGTCCGGGCGCACCCGCAGCCCCTCCGCCAGCTCGGCGGCGTCGCGGGCGGCCCCGCCCACCAGGCGCAGCAGGTCCCGCAGCGGCTCCCACTCCGCGTGCCAGGCACCGGCCGGACGTTCGTCCTCGGCGGCCATCGACCCGTACAGGGTGGCCGCGAGCTGCGGGGCCCGCCGGGCGGCGGCGACGATCAGCGTGGACCGGACGGGGTTGGACTTGTGCGGCATGGCGGAGGAACCGCCGCCGCTGCCCTCGGCGACCTCGGCGATCTCGGTGCGCGACAGGGTCAGCACGTCCACGGCGGCCTTCCCGAGCGCCCCCGCTGTGAACGCCAGGCAGCCCGCGAGGTCGGCGACCGGCGTACGCAGGGTGTGCCACGGCAACTCCGGTACACGAAGGCCCAGTTCACGGGCGTACGCCGCCGGCAGCGCGGTCGGGTCGCTCGCCCCGTACACCCCGAACACCGCCAAGGTACCCGCGGCGCCGCCGAGTTGGGCGGGCAGCGCGTCCCGTACGGCCGTCGTCCGGTCCCGTGCGTCCAGGACCAGCGCCCGCCAGCCGGCCGCCTTCAGACCGAACGTCGTCGGGACGGCGTGCTGGGTGAGGGTGCGTCCCGGCAGCACGGTGTCGCGGTGTACGGCGGCCAGCCGGGCGAACGCCCGCCCGGTGCGCTCCAGATCGGCGAGGACCGGGCCGAGCGCGCGCACGGCCACCAGCATCATCGCGGTGTCCATGATGTCCTGGCTGGTGGCGCCCCGGTGCACATACGGGCCGTGCTCCTCGCCGACGGCCCGGGTCAGCGCGCCGACCAGGGGGATGACCGGGTTGCCGCCCCCGCGTGCCTCCTCGGCGAGCGCCCGCGCGTCGAAGCGGGCCGCGACCGCCGCGCCGGTCACCGCCCGGGCGGCCGCCTCCGGGGCGAGGCCCAGGGCCGCCTGGGCGCGGGTGAGGGCGGCCTCCGCGTCCAGCAGGGCCTGCAGGACCGCCGCGTCGCCGGTCGCGCGGGCCGCGTCCGAGCCCGTCCAGCCCGGGGCGAGCAGTCCGCTGTCACCGGATGCCGCAGAAGTCACTGGTACTCCAGGAAGACCGTCTCGCCTTCGCCCTGAAGGCGGATGTCGAAACGGTACGTGGCACGACCCTCGTCCCGCGCGACCAGCGTGGCGCGTCGCTCCCCGTCCAGCCCCGCGAGCAGCGGGTCGGCGGCGTGCGCGGCCGTGTCCTCCGGCAGGTAGATCCGGGTGAACAGGTGCACCAGCAGGCCGCGCGCGAACACGCAGACGCTCAGGTACGGGGCGCCGCGCCCGCGCGCGCCGGGACGCAGGGTGCGCGCGTACCAGTGCCCGTCCGCGTCGGTCCCCGCCCGGCCCCAGCCGGTGAACTCCACGCCGTTGCGGCCCAGATGCCCGCCGCTCGCCGGATCGCGCCGCATCGAGCCGTCGACGGCGGGGACGTTCCCCTGGGGGTCGGCGCCCCACACCTCGAGGAACGCGTCGGGCACCGGCGCGCCCGCACCGTCCAGGACGTACCCGTGCACGGTGATCGTGTCCGGGTGCCCGAGCGGCGCGATCTCCTCGCCGCCCGGGAACGGCAGCGCGTAGCCGTAGAAGGGGCCCACCGTGTGGGAGGGGGTGGGCGGCAGGCCGCCCGCTTCGTTCGTGCCGTTCGCCGTCACGGTTCAGTGCCCCTCTTCCCGCCAGGTGGCGTGCGGTCCGTCCAGCACGATGTCCCAGCGGTAGCCCATCGAGAACTCAGGCACGGACAGGTCGTGGTCGTAGGTGGCGACGAGCCGCTGCCGCGCGGCGTCGTCGGTCACGGACTGGATGATCGGGTCGTACGGGAACAGCGGATCGGCCGGGAAGTACATCTGGGTGACCAGGCGCTGGGTGAAGGCCGTGCCGAACATCGAGAAGTGGATGTGGGCGGGCCGCCAGGCGTTGAGGTGGTTGCGCCAGGGGTAGGGGCCCGGCTGGACGGTCGTGAAGTGGTACCGGCCGTCCGCGTCCGTGAGGGTACGGCCCACACCGGTGAAGTTGGGGTCCAGCGGGGCGTCGTGCTGCTCGCGCCGGTGGGCGTACCGGCCGGCCGCGTTGGCCTGCCAGATCTCGATGAGCTGGCCGCGCACCGGGCGTCCGTCACGGTCCAGGAGCCGCCCGGAGACGGTGATCCGCTCGCCGAGGGGCGCACCGGTGTGCTGCCGGGTGAGGTCGTTGTCGATCTCGGTGACGTCCCGTTCGCCGAAGGCGGGGGAGTGCAGCTCGACCAGCTCCGGGTCCGCGCGCACGTCGACGGCGACCGGCGGCCGCTTCGGGTGGCGCAGCAGGGACGACCGGTACGGCGCGTAGTCCCGGCGCGGATGGTGCTCGGCCGGCGCCCCGTCCGCGAGCCGCTTCCGGTACGCGGCGCGCTCGGCCGCGATCTCCTGGTCGATGTCGTGCTGGGTGAGGGTCATGGGGTGGTTCCTCGGTGGTCGTCGGCGTCGGTGAGCAGCCCGGCGCCGGTGCGGGCGGCGATCTCCCCGGTGCTGACGCCGGGCGCGGTCTCGACGAGCCGCAGCCCGTGCGGTGTCACGTCCAGGACGCCGAGGTCGGTGACGATCCGGTCCACGCAGGCCTTGCCGGTGAGCGGCAGCGTGCACTCCGGCAGGATCTTCGGGGAGCCGTCCTTGGCGGTGTGGGTCATGACGACGATGACCGTGCGGGCCCCGTGCACCAGGTCCATCGCCCCGCCGATCCCGGTGATCATCGTGCCGGGGACGGCCCAGTTCGCCAGGTCGCCGCGCTCCGACACCTGCATGGCGCCCAGCACGGCCACGTCGATGTGCCCGCCCCGGATCATCGAGAAGGACAGCGCCGAGTCGAAGAAGGAGGCGCCCGGCAGGACGGTCACGGTCTCCTTCCCGGCGTTGATCAGATCGGGGTCGACCTGGTCCTGCGCCGGGTAGGGGCCCGTGCCCAGGATGCCGTTCTCGGACTCCAGGACCACCTCGACGTCCGGCGGCAGATGGTTCGGGATCAGCGTGGGCAGCCCGATGCCCAGGTTGACGTACTGCCCGTCCCGCAGCTCGCGGGCGGCCCGCGCGGCCATCTCCTCCCGGGTCCACGCCATCAGCCGTCCACCGTCCCGCCTGCCCGGGGCGACGAGACCGTCCGCCGCTCGACGCCCTTGTCCGCCGCCTGCTCCGGGGTGAGCGCCACGACCCGCCGCACGAAGATGCCCGGCAGATGCACCGCGTCCGGGTCGATGCCGCCCGGCTCGACGAGCTCCTCGACCTCGGCGATCGTGACCCGTCCGGCCATCGCGGCCAGCGGGTTGAAGTTCCGGGCGGACTTGGCGAACACCAGGTTGCCGTGCCGGTCGCCGCGGGCGGCCCGCACCAGCGCGAAGTCGGTGCGGATGCCGCGCTCCAGCACGTACTCGGCGCCGTCGAACTCGCGCACCTCCTTCGGCGGCGAGGCGAGCGCGACCCCGCCGGAACCGTCGTACCGCCACGGCAGCCCGCCGTCGGCGACCTGCGTCCCGACACCCGCCGGGGTGTAGAAGGCGGGGATGCCGGCGCCCCCGGCGCGCAGCCGCTCGGCCAGCGTGCCCTGCGGGATCATCTCCACCTCGAGCTCCCCGGACAGGTACTGCCGGGCGAACTCCTTGTTCGCGCCGATGTAGGAGCCGGTGACCCGGGCGATCCGCCCCGCCGCGAGCAGGACGGCCAGCCCGGACTCCATCGCGCCGCAGTTGTTGGAGACGACCGCGAGCCCGGACACCCCGCGCTCGTGCAGGGCCTGGATCAGCACGTTCGGCACACCGCTCAGGCCGAAGCCGCCCACCGCGAGCGACGCCCCGTCGCCCACGTCGGCCACCGCCTCCAGGGCCGTGGCGACCACCTTGTCCATCCGGGATGCCTCATCTCTTCCGAGATCTCCGATGAGTGCCGAGCGCCGAGCGCCGAGCGTCGAGCCGAGTAGTCAGCGCACTGAGCATCTGCGCGAGGTCCGTCTCACGCTGCCACCGGGGCGTCGAGCACGTCAATACCCCGTCGTTGCGCCGATCGGGGGACGCTCCGCCGCGGCGACGGCCATACAGGGATCGGCTATCGTTCAGTGCACCGACGAAAAAAGCCACCCAGGGAGCGCGCATGGCCGCCGTGGACCTCGGCACCCACCCCGGGCATCTGGCCCGGCGGCTCCAGCAGGCGCACCACCTGCTCTGGAACACGATGGTGTCCGAGGAGATCACCTCGCCCCAGTTCGCCGTCCTCAACACCCTCGTCGCCGAGCCCGGCCTCGACCAGCGGACCGTGGGGGAGCGCGTCGGGCTCGACCGGTCCACCATCGCCGAGGTGGTCACCCGGCTCGGGCGCCGCGGCCTGCTCGACAAGGTGCGCGACCCGCAGGACGGACGCCGCTCCCTGCTGCGCCTCACCGACGACGGGCTGCGCACGCACAAACGGCTGACCGTGCGCACCGCCCGGATGAACCAGGTCTTCCTCGCCCCGCTCTCCGGCGAGGAGCGGACGCTGTTCCTCGACCTGATCCGGAGGGTCGCGGACGCGGCGGAGGGGCTGCGCGACCCAGGGGACCCGGGCGCCCTCAGGACGCCTTCGTGAACAGCACCCACACCTGGCCCCGCCCGAAGGGCATCGGCCTGCCGTCCTCCGTGGTGAACGTCGTGCCGTCCGTGGCCTTCGGGCGCTTCCACCGCACGTCGTAGGCGCGCCCGTCGCGCAGCACCCGCGCCTTCCCCTCGCCGACCGTCTCCGTGAACGGCGTGTTGTTGCCGAGGAAGTCGTGGAACGCGGACTGGCGCACCTTCACCTCCTGCACGACGACCGTGGGCGCCGCCATCCGGCCGCCGTCCGTCGTCACGGCGGGTTCGCCGTCCATGGAGATCAGCCAGCGCTCCTTGTCCGGGGACCAGGTGAAGGTGTAGCGGGCGGCCGGATACCGCACGGTCCCCGAGGTCGTCTCCCGGCCGCCCTCGGGAGCGGCACCGAAGCGGAAGCCGGTGGTCAGGGCGTCCTCGCCGGGCGCCGAGGGCAGCAGCCGGCCGGGCCGCAGATACAGGTTGTGCGGGGCGGGCCGGTCCGGGTTCCGGACGTACGCGTCGGACGCCGTACCCGGTGGCCTCGCCCGCACCGACGCCTTGTCGATCAGCGGCAGGAGCTTGCTCTGCGCCCCGGAGAACGCCAGCGTCGGCCGGTCGAACTGCGCAAGGAGCTCCAGATCGCTCTCGCGGGCGCTGCGGACCGGTCCGACGGTCTCCGGCAGCCGTGTCGCGTACACCGCCATGAGACGGCTCAGACCGCCCTCGACCTGCTCGACGTACACGACGTCCGCGGCGTCCAGCCCGGTCTGCGGACGGGCGCCGCGCACGTTGTCGATCTTCACCGCCAGGACCGACGCCCGGCCCGCGCTCGCGTCCGGGGACGCCCGACGGCCCCGGTCGTCGTCCTTCCCGGCCGTGCAGCCCGCCGCCAGGGAGGCCGTCAGGGCGGCGGCCAGCAGGACCGCCACGCCCGTGGGGCGCCCGCCGCGTACCCGTCGTCGTCCGCCCACCGTCGTCACTCGCGCCCACCCGCCCTGTCCATCTCACTGTCCATGTCACCTGTACCGCGCTTATCGGTTCATACGACCCATACCCGATCGGACGCCTGCTCGATCAGGGGCCGCCGTCCGGTTCGGTGGAGGAGCCGGGGGTACCCGGCGCCTCGCACGAACGCGCACAGGCGACGGAGGGAGCGCGGGGCGATGAGGGCAGTGACCTGGCAGGGAAAGCGGGACGTGCGCGTGGAGAACGTGCCCGATCCCAGGATCGAGGAACCCACGGACGCGATCATCCGTGTCACGTCGTCCGGACTGTGCGGCTCCGACCTGCACCTGTACGAGGTGCTGACGCCGTTCATGACACCCGGCGACATCCTCGGTCACGAACCGATGGGCATCGTCGAGGAGGTCGGCGCCGGGGTGCCGGACCTCCAGGCGGGGGACCGGGTCGTGGTGCCGTTCCAGATCGCCTGCGGCGACTGCTGGATGTGCCTGACCGGTCTGCCGACCCAGTGCGAGACCACCCAGGTCAGCAGCGAGGGCATGGGCGCGGCCCTGTTCGGCTACACCCGGCTGTACGGAGCGGTGCCGGGCGCCCAGGCGGAGTACCTGCGCGTCCCGCAGGCCCAGTTCGGGCCCATCAAGATCCCGGAGGGACCCGCCGACGACCGGTTCGTCTACCTCTCCGACGTGCTGCCGACCGCCTGGCAGGCGGTCAAGTACGCGGGCGTCCCGAAGGGCGGCAGCGTCGCCGTCCTCGGCCTCGGTCCCATCGGCGACATGGCCTGCCGGGTCGCACAGCTCCAGGGCGCCGGCCAGGTGTTCGGCGTCGACCTGGTGCCCGAGCGGCTGAAGAGGGTCCGCGACCGGGGCGTCGAGACGTACGACCTGCGGAGTTTCGACGACGAGAAGGAACTCGTCACCGCCATCCGCGACGCCACCGACGGCCGGGGACCGGACGCCGTGATCGACGCGGTCGGCACCGAGGCCCACGGCAGCGCCGTCGCCAAGCTGGCGCAGTCGGCCGCCGCGGTCATGCCGCGCAAGATCAGCGGCCCGTTCGCCGAGCGCTTCAGCGTCGACCGGCTGTCCGCCCTGTACACCGCGATCGAGCTGGTCCGGCGCGGCGGCACGATCTCGCTGTCCGGCGTGTACGGCGGCATGGCCGACCCGATGCCGATGCTCACCCTGTTCGACAAGCAGATCCAGCTGCGGATGGGCCAGGCCAACGTGCGCCGCTGGACCGACGAGATCCTGCCGTACCTCACGGACGAGGACCCGCTCGGCGTCGACGAGTTCGCCACCCACCGGGTGCCGCTCAGCGACGCCCCGCACGCCTACGAGATGTTCCAGCGCAAGCAGGAGGGCGCGATCAAGGTGCTGATGAAGCCCTGACCCGCGTGAGCCCGGCGCCCGGTCACTCCGGCGGCGCGAAGATCTCCGCGAGGTCGTAGCGCACCGGCTCCTCCAGCTGCGCGTACGTGCAGCTCTCGGGGGTGCGGTCCGGGCGCCAGCGGCGGAAGCGGGCCGTGTGCCGGAACCGGGCGCCGTTCTCCATGTGGTCGTACGCCACCTCGGCCACCCGCTCGGGCCGCAGCGGCACCCAGGACAGGTCCTTCTTGCCCGACCAGCGGCTCGGCGCCCCCGGCAGCCGGGCCGACTCGTGGGCCGCCTCCTCGGCCCAGGCGGCCCACGGGTGCCCGGACACGTCGTCCATGCGCAGCGGCTCCAGCTCGTCGATCAGCTCGGCCCGCCGCTTCATCGAGAACGCCGCCGACACCCCGACGTGCTGGAGGGCGCCCCGGTCGTCGTACAGGCCGAGCAGCAGCGAGCCGACGACCGGGCCGCTCTTGTGCAGCCGGTACCCCGCGACGACGACGTCCGCCGTCCGCTCGTGCTTGATCTTGAACATCGCCCGTTCGTCGGGGAGGTAGCGCAGCGCGAGCGGCTTGGCGACCACACCGTCCAGACCGGCCCCCTCGTACTGCTCGAACCAGCCCTCAGCCGTCTCGACGTCGGTCGTCGCCGGCGCCACGTGCACCGGCGCCGTCACCCCGGACAGCGCCGACGTCAGCAGCTCCCGGCGGTCCGTCAACGGGGCCCGCATCAGCGACTCGTCCCCCAGCGCCAGCAGGTCGAACGCCACGAACGACGCCGGGGTCCGCTCGGCCAGGGTGCGCACCCGCGAGTCCGCCGGGTGGATGCGCTCGGTGAGGGCGTCGAAGTCCAGCCGCCCCTCCCGGGCGATCACGATCTCCCCGTCCACCACGCACCGCTGCGGCAGACGCTCCTTCAGCGCCGCCACCAGCTCGGGAAAGTACCTGGTCAGCGACTTGGTGGTCCGGCTTGCCAGCTCGACCTCGTCCCCGTCGCGGAACACGATCGCGCGGAAGCCGTCCCACTTCGCCTCGTACTGCATGCCCGGCGGGATCCTCGCCACCGACTTGGCGAGCATCGGCTTCACGGGCGGCATCACCGGCAGGTCCATGGTCCGATTCTGCGGGCCGCCGGCCGGGCCCGCCCGATGTGCGAGGCGTCCGTGCGACGCCTACCGTGGCGGCCATGGGCGAAGCGGTGGAAGTGGAGGCGGGCGGGCGGACCGTACGGCTGTCCAGCCCCGGCAAGGTCTTCTTCCCGGAGCGCGGATTCACCAAGCTGGACCTGGCCCGGTACTACGCCGCCGTCGGCCCCGGCATCCTGCGCGCCCTGCGCGACCGGCCGACCACCCTGGAGCGCTACCCCGACGGGGTGACCGGCGAGTGGTTCTACCAGAAGCGGGCGCCCAAGAACATGCCCGACTGGATCCCCACCGCCCACATCACCTTCCCCAGCGGGCGCAGCGCCGACGAGATGTGCCCCACCGAGGAGGCGGCCGTCGTCTGGGCCGCCCAGTACGGCACGCTCACCTTCCACCCCTGGCCGGTCCGCCGCGACGACGTCGACCACCCCGACGAACTGCGCATCGACCTCGACCCGCAGCCCGGCACCGACTACGACGACGCCGTGCGCGCCGCCCACGAACTGCGGTCCGTGCTCGACGAGTTCGGAGGTCTGCGCGGCTGGCCTAAGACGTCCGGCGGGCGCGGGCTGCACGTCTTCGTGCCGATCGAACCGCGCTGGACGTTCACCCAGGTCCGGCGGGCCGCCATCGCGGTCGGACGGGAGATGGAACGCCGGATGCCGGAGCAGGTCACGATCAAGTGGTGGAAGGAGGAGCGGGGCGAGCGCATCTTCATCGACTACAACCAGACCGCCCGGGACCGCACCATCGCCTCCGCCTACTCCGTGCGGGCCCGGCCGCACGCCCCCGTCTCGGCGCCGCTGCGCTGGGAGGAGGTGGGCACCGCCCACCCGCGGGACTTCGACATTGCGACCATGCCGGCGCGCTTCGCCGAACTCGGCGACGTGCACGCCGACATGGACGACCACCGCTTCTCGCTGGACGCGCTGCTGGACCTCGCGAACAAGGACGAGCGCGACCACGGCCTCGGCGATCTGCCGTACCCGCCCGAGTATCCGAAGATGCCGGGGGAGCCCAAGCGGGTACAGCCGAGCCGGGCCAGGAAGGCGGCGCCCCACGAGGAGACGCCGCCGGAGCCTACAGCTCCTTGATCCGCACGTCCCGGTACGAGACCACGTCCGTCGTGCTGTGCACCTGGAGCCCGATGTAGCCGGAGGCGAACCGCCGTCCGTCCGTGCCCGGGTCGTCCGAGCGCGGCGGCTCGAAGACCTGGCCGCCGGTGTTCTCGAACTCGTTGATCAGCACGCCGTTGCGGAAGACCGAGTAGTGCTGGCCGACCACCCGGATCTCATAGTCGTTCCACGTGCCCTTCTGGGTGACGCCGGCACCGGCGAGCCCCACCCGGTCGAAGCCGTAGACCGACCCGGTCTTGTACATGTCGCCGGTGGGCGAGTCGAACACCTGGATCTCGTGCCCGAACTTGATGGCCGCCCACTCCGGCCGCGGCTCCTCGAGGTGGTCGTGCACCCACGGGAAGCGCACGAACACACCGGCGTTGGCGTTGCCCGTGCCCGGCGCGTCGTCCCGCCACTGCAGCTTCAGCGAGAAGTCCCCGTACTTGCGCTCCGGGAACCACAGCATGCCCAGGCCGGACCGGCTCGTGCCGCTGGTGATCGAGCCGTCGCCGTTCGGTGCGAACGAACCGCCGCCCACCTGCTGCCACCTGGCGAACGAGTCAGGGCTGCCGTCGAGGATCGTGCGGTACCCCTCGGTCTGGCCCGGCTCGCCGATCCCGGACTGACGGGCAGCCTTGCGGATCGCCTTGTACTCCCGCTGGTCGACAACCCCCTCCTTCAGGAGCTTGTCCAGGACGGACGTCACGTGCTTGAGGAACAGCGCGTGCGACGTCCACTCCTTCTCGTCCTCGATCAGCTCGTTGATCCGGCACCGGCTGTTCGTGAGCCGGTTCGGCACGCCCGAGTCGACCGTGCCGACGATCACCGTCAGCCGCTCGTCGAACTCCGGGCAGTTGGGCGCCGGGACCTGACCGGCGACCACCGTGAAGGTGACCGTACGGGCGGCTGAGGTGTTGCCCGCCTTGTCGGTCGCCCGGTAGGCCAGCGTGTGGGTGCCCGCCCGGTCCACGACGACCGGCGCGGTGTACGCCAGGTACGGCCCGCCGTCGATGGAGTACTCGATCCGGTCGACGCCCGAGCCGTGGTGCTCGTCGGTCGCCGTGACGGTCACCTTCGCGTTGCCGACGTACGCGCCGGACGAGTTCTTCGTGCCCTCGACCGTCACGCCCGTCACCGGTGCCGTCGTGTCGTCCTCGGGCGCCGGCACGACCGTGAACCGCACGTCCTTGGCGGGCGCCACGTTGCCCGCCTTGTCGGTGGCCCGGTAGCGCACGGTGTGGCCGCCCGCCTCGTGCACCATCACCGGCGCGGTGTACGGCTGCCAGGCGCCGTCGCCCAGCGCGTACTCGACGTCGTTGACACCGCTGCCGGTGTCGGACGCCGAGACCGTGACGGTCGCCATGCCGATGTACGCACCGTCGGCGTCCTTCTCGCCGCTGACCGTCGCCGACGTCTCAGGGGGAGTGGTGTCGTCGGACTCGGGCGCCACCACCGTGAACGTGACGCTCTTCTCCGGCGACACGTTGCCCGCCTTGTCCAGCGCCCGGTAGCGGACCGTGTGGTCGCCGACCTGGTCGACCACGACCGGCGCGGTGTACGGCTGCCAGGCGCCGTCGCCGAGCGCGTACTCGACGCGGTCGACGCCGGAGCCGCCCTCCTCGTCGGTGGCGTGGACGGCCACGCTCGCCGAACCGACGTACTGGCCCTGGGCGTTCTGCGTCCCGCTGACGTGGGCCGTCGCCTCCGGGGCCGTCGTGTCCTCGCCGGTGCCCTCGGTGACGATCAGGATGCCCTGCATCTGCCCGTGGCCGGGGATCGTGCAGTGGTAGCGGTACCGGCCGGGGGTGAGCGTGACCTCCGCCGTGTGCCGGCCGCCCTGGTCGTCGTTCGGGTTGGCCAGGATGTTGAGCTGCACGTCGTCGTTGAACTCGACGTCCGAGGTGTCGAAGGTCAGCGTGTGCGGCATCCCGGTGGTGTTGCCGGTCGCCGCGCTGTTCTCGAACACGATCGTCGCCGGGCCCGCCACGGCCGTCGTGGGCGCCGAGCCGTACTTGGTGATGTCGTCGCCCGCCGTCCAGGTGAGCACCTGTGCGGCGGCCGCCCGCGCCTCCGGCCGCGACTGTCCCGCCGCGGGCAGGGCCTGGAGCCCGAGCACCACCAGCAGCGCGGCCAGCAGGGCCGCCCATGCTCTTCGTGTCACTGCGTCCCCCTCGCGAGTTGGCCGGCGGCCGGGGTGGGCCCGCCGCCGGTGTAGGTGACCCGCCACAGGGCCGACTTGCCGTCCGAGGTGAAGAAGCCGCGGCCGTAGTCGAGCACGTACAGCGCGCCGTCCGGACCGAACTTCCAGTCCATGAGGTTCTTGATGCCGTCGTTGCCGATCGGCACGATCTTCTTCAGCGACTCCGAGTGGACCGGCAGACCGCCGTCCCCATGGGTCTTCAGGTCGGTGAGCACCGCATTGCGCGGCTGGTCGGCGTCGTAGAAGTCGCCGACGAACCACTTGCCGTCCCAGTACGCCGGCCACTTGGTCGCGCTGGTGTTCTCCGCGTCGTACCGGTACACCGGCCCGTTCATCGCGGCCTGCCCGCCGCCCTTCAGCCACGGCAGCGCGTAGGTGGCCTCCTCCTGCTTGTACGACGGCACGCCGTTCGCGTCGCGCGGGAAGTCCGGGGCGCCGCCCTGCGGGGAGTACCAGATGTTGTTGCCGGTCACCGGCGGCAGGTTGACCAGGCCGTCGTTGTTCGGCGACTCGTTCTTCGGGTGGTCGCAGTCGTACCAGCCCAGCGGCTTGCCCGGGTCGGGCAGATTGCGGTCCCGGTAGGGCTGCTTGTTGCCCATGCAGTAGGGCCAGCCCCGGTTGCTCGCCTTGGTGATGACGGCGAACGTGTCGTACTTCGCCGGACCCCAGGTCGTCGACGGGGCACCGGCGTCCGGGCCCACCCAGCCCGCGTAGAGCACGTCGGTCCGCTTGTCGACGGAGATGCGCGCCGGGTTGCGGACGCCCATCACATAGATCTCGCCGCGGGTCTTGCCGCCGCCCTCGGCGGTCTCCTCACCGGTGAAGAGGTTGCCCTCCGGCAGGGTGTAGGTGCCGTCCGGCTCCGGGTGGATGCGCAGGATCTTGCCGTTGAGGTTGTTGGTGTTGCCGGCGGTGCGGCGCGCGTCGGCGAACGACACGCCCTTGTAGTTCGGCGCGGGGTTGTTGCCCGAGTAGCCGTCGCTGAACCCGCTGGAGTTGTTGTCACCGGTGGCGATGTACAGGTTGCCCTTGGAGTCCCAGGCCATCCCGCCGCCCGCGTGGCAGCAACTGTGGATCTGCACGGGCCACTTGAGCAGCACCTTCTCGCTGCCGAGGTCGAGCTTGTTCGTCGCCAGGTCGAGCGTGAAGCGGGAGACGCGCCGCTCGGCCATCTGCTTGTCCCGGTCGATCCGTGAGTGCGGGGTGTAGTGCAGGTACACCCAGCCGTTGTCCTCGAAGCGCGGATCGAGCTCGATGCCGAGGAGCCCCTCCTCGACCTTGGTCAGCTCGTCCCCGCCGCCCTTGTTGCCGAAGACGGTCAGCGCCCCGGCGAGGGTGACCTTCTTCGTCCTCGGGTCGTAGACGTGGATCTCGCCCTTGCCCTTGCCGACGTCGGGGTTGTTCCAGTCCGTGATCACGGGCTGCGAGGAGTCGGCGCCGCCGCGGCCGATGTAGAGCACCCGGCCGTCGGGGGCCGTGACCAGGCCGTGCGGTTCGCCGATCTGGTCGTTCTGCCCCGGCTGGTTGGGCTGGGTGAGCCGCTCCGCCTTGTAGTTGCCGGTGATGGTGGCCTTGCAGTCGGCCCGCACCAGCCGCGTCGTCCACAGCAGGGCGCCGCGCAGATGGGAACGGAAGTCCGTCTCGTCGTACGAGGAGACCGTGCCGCCCATCCCGGTGTAGAAGGACCGGCCGCCGTCGTAGTCACGGCACCAGCTCACCGGGTGGTCCCAGCCGCCCGCGCCCGCACCCGGCTGGTACGACGACTCGCGCACCCGGGCGACCGTGTGCACCTCGCCGGACGGGTTCTTCACCCAGTTCAGCCACTTGTCCGGGCGCTTCCACTGCAGCGGCAGCTCCTGGGTGGCCGGGTGCCGCCGGTCGCCCACCTCGACGACCGCGCGCTGCGCGGTCGCCGGGCTCCCGCTCGCGGGACGCGCCCCGATCAAGCCGGTGAACCAGTCCGAGTACGGCTCGGCGCGCGCCGCGTCATGGATGCCGACGAAACCGCCGCCCGCCTCCATGTACGCCTCGAGGCCCGCCTCCTGCTCGGGGTCGAGGACGTCACCTCCGCCGGTGAGGAACACGATCGCGTTGAAGCGGCTCAGCTTCGTCTCGTTGGTGAAGACCGAGGCGTCCTTCGTCGCCGTGACCGCGAAGCGCTGCTCCGCGGGTCCCGACAGGCCGATCTTCTCGATGGCCTCGATGCCGGCGTTCACCAGGGGCGACTCCTCACCGGCCGCCGCCGACCCGTGGAAGATGAGCACCCGCACATTCGCGCCGCCCGGCGGCGACTTGATGGACATCGTTGTCAGGGGCGGGTCCGGCGCCGGGCGCGCGGTCGCCGCCGGCGCGGACATCAGTCCGGCGGCCACGACCCCCGCGGCCACACCGGCCACCCAGGTACGTCTTCTCGTGCTCAACCCTCGTAAGTGCATGGGCACCTCCCCGGTCACAGCAACAGCGGACACAGCCCAGGAAGTTAGACCCCTTTGAACAACTCGCCAATACCTATGACCGGACTCGGACGAACTTTGTCCTGAGTGTGGATAAACGCGGGGGCGGCCGGTACCGTCGCTGCGGTTCACTCCCGTGAATTTCCGTAACGCCGTGGGGAGTTCGGCATGGACAGACGCAGTTTCAACCGACGTGTACTGCTCGGCGGCGCGACCGTCGCGACATCGTTGTCCCTGGCGTCCGTGCCCGAGGCGGCGGGTGCGGCCGCCCCGGCGCGGACCGCCCCGGCCGGGGGCGAGGTCCGCCATCTCAAGCTCTACATCGAGAAACTGGCCGACGGGCAGCTCGGCTACGGGTTCGAGAAGGGCAAGGCGACGATCCCCGGCCCGCTGATCGAGCTCAACGAGGGCGACACCGCCCACATCGAGGTCGAGAACACCCTGGACGTCCCGGCGAGCCTGCACGTCCACGGCCTCGACTACGAGATCACCAGCGACGGCACCAAGCTCAACCGGAGCGACGTCGAGCCCGGCGGCACCCGCACCTACACCTGGCGCACCCACGCCCCGGGCCGCCGCGCGGACGGCACCTGGCGGGCGGGCAGCGCCGGCTACTGGCACTACCACGACCACGTCGTCGGCACCGAACACGGCACGGGCGGCATCCGCAAGGGCCTGTACGGGCCGGTCGTCGTCCGGCGCAAGGGCGACGTCCTGCCGGACGCGACGCACACGATCGTCTTCAACGACATGCTCATCAACAACAGACCGGCGCACAGCGGTCCGGACTTCGAGGCCACGGTGGGCGACCGCGTCGAGTTCGTGATGATCACGCACGGCGAGTACTACCACACCTTCCATCTGCACGGGCACCGCTGGGCCGACAACCGCACCGGCCTGCTGACCGGCCCCGACGACCTGAGCCAGGTGATCGACAACAAGATCGTCGGCCCGGCGGACTCGTTCGGCTTCCAGGTGATCGCGGGCGAGGGCGTCGGCGCGGGCGCCTGGATGTACCACTGCCATGTGCAGAGCCACTCCGACATGGGCATGGTCGGGCTGTTCCTGGTCAGGAAGAAGGACGGGACGATCCCGGGCCACGAGCCGCACGAGCCGCACGAGCACTGAGCGGCCCTGCCGGGACGGGCGGCTGCGAGAGCGCTCTCACAAACGGCCCCGGCCATGGCTATCCTGATCGGCAACCGCCGACGAGGAGCCGTGAAGTGACCGAAACCGCCCCGCGCCCCACGCTGGAGGCCGTGGCCGCCCGGGCCGGGGTCTCACGGGCCACCGTGTCCCGGGTGGTCAACGGCGGGGACGGCGTACGCGAACGCCTCGTCGAACGGGTCCGCAAGGCGGTCGACGAACTCGGCTACGTCCCCAACCAGGCCGCGCGCAGCCTGGTGACCCGCCGGCACGACGCCGTCGCGGTCATCGTCGCCGAACCGGAGACCCGTGTCTTCGCCGACCCGTTCTTCGCGCTCCAGCTGCGCGGCATCAGCAAGGAGCTGACCGCCCACGACAACCAGCTCGTGCTGCTGCTCACCGAGGGGCGCGACGACCACGCCCGCGTCGCCCGCTACCTCGCCGGAGGCCATGTCGACGGGGCGCTCGTCTTCTCCCTGCACCTCGACGACCCGCTGCCCGGCCTGATCCGGAGCGCCGGGGTGCCGACCGTGTTCGGCGGCCGGCCCGGCTGGAGCGGCGAGACCCGGGGCGTCGTCTACGTCGACGTCGACAACCGGGGAGGCGCGCGCGACGCCGTACGCCATCTCGCCGGCCTCGGCCGCACCCGGATCGCGCACATCGCGGGCGCCCTCGACCAGACCTCCGCGGTGGACCGGCTGGACGGGTACCGGGACGTCATGGTCGACGCCGACCCGCGGCTCATCGCCGAGGGCGACTTCACCCCGGCCGGCGGCGAGCGGGCGATGCGGGAGTTGCTGGAGCGCTGCCCGGACATCGACGCCGTCTTCGCCGCCAACGACCTGACCGCGGCGGGCGCGCTGCGCGTGCTGCGGGAGGCCGGCCGGCGGGTCCCGGAGGACGTGGCCGTGATCGGGTTCGACGACATGCTGCCGGTCGCCGAACAGACCGATCCGGCGCTCACCACGGTCCGTCAGGACATAGAGGAGATGGGGCGCCTGATGGCCCGGCTGCTGCTGCGCGAGCTCGACCGGCGCCCCGCCGACGAGCCCGTCGCCCCGCCCCCGTCCAGCGTGGTCCTGCCGACGACTCTGGTCCGGCGCGCCTCGGCCTGAACGGTCAGCTCCCGCGCCGCGCGCTCTTGATCACGGCGAACCGGGCGCCGTACGGGTCGGCCAGCTTGGCGATCCGGCCGACGTCCGGGAGGTCCGTGGCCGGCATCCGCACGGTGCCGCCCCCCTCCCGCGTCTTCTCCACGGCCGCGTCGGTGTCGGCGACCTCGAAGTACGGCAGCCAGTACGACGGGGCCCGCGCCTCCACCGGATCGTCGGCCTTGTCGACCACCCCGCCGAACATGGCGTCCTCGCCCTGCCCGCCCGGGCTGAAGGTCGTGTAGGTGCCGCCGTAGAAGTCCAGGGCGAACGTCTCCAGCCCGAGTGCGGCGTTGTAGAACCCGGCCGCCGCCGGGACGTCCGTCGTGTACAGCTCCAGCCAGCACAGGGAGCCCGGCTCCTGTACGACGTCGAGGCCCTGGTTCGCGCCGGGCTGCCAGATCCCGAAGGGCACCCCCGACTTGTCGGCGAGGCGCGCCATACGGCCCTGGTCCAGCACGTCCATCGGCGGCACCAGCACCGAGCCGTGCGCGTCCTCGGCGGCCTTCGCGGTGGCGTCCGCGTCCGGGGTCTGGAAGTACACCGTCCAGGAGGGCGGCCCCTGCTCCTCGGAGGTCCGCATCCCGGCGGCCGCCGTCCTGCCGTCGAGCTGGAAGAAGCCGTATCCGCCGGTCTCCGGTCCGCCCGGCCGGAACCGCCAGCCGAACAGGCCGCCGTAGAAGGCACCGGCACCGTCGAGGTCGGGCGTGCCGAGGTCGACCCAGTTCGGCGCTCCGGTGACATAACGGGTGGTGAGCATCTCGCCCTCCTCGGAAGGGTCCCGGTCTCTGCACGGCCGAGTCTTCCACCGCGTGGGGGCGGGCGCCGCCGGAACGCCGCCGTCTGCCGGGGCGGCCGTCCGCTTCCGCGCGCCGCCGTGCGCGGCGCTGCCCGGAGCGGGCACCATCGAGGGCGTGTCCCAGGGTCCGGGGGCCTCGCGAGGCGGCGTTGATCGCGCGTTGATCGAACGTTTTTCGCCGCCGGGCACGATCTGGCCCATGCACATCGACACGATCACAGCGGTCACGCCGCTCACCCCGGCCGACCTGGCCTGGCAGGAAGAGGCGCTGTGCGCACAGACCGGGGCGGACTTCTTCTTCCCCGAGCCGGGCAGCTCCGTCCGGGAGGCGAAGCGGATCTGCGGGCTGTGCCCGATCCGCTCCGCCTGCCTGGACTACGCGCTCGACCACGACGAGCGCTTCGGTGTCTGGGGCGGTCTGTCCGAGAAGGAGCGCCTGGAGATCAGGCGCACCTCCCGCCGGGCCTGAGCCCCTCGCGCGGCCGGGTCAGCCGGCGGCGCGGGCCGCCATCCGGGCCTTGCGGGCCGCGAGCTTCTCGTCGAACTTCGACGCCTCGGCATCCAGGCCGCCCATGAACAGGCCCAGCTCCTCCTGCGCCTGCTTGCCCTCCGGGCCGAGGCCGTCGATCTCCATGATCTTCAGGAAGCGCAGCACCGGCTGGATCACGTCGTCGTGGTGGATGCGCAGGTTGTAGACCTCGCCGATGGCCATCTGGGCGGCGGCGCGCTCGAAGCCGGGGATGCCGTGGCCGGGCATGCGGAAGTTCACGACGACGTCGCGGACGGCCTGCATGGTGAGGTCGGGCGCCAGCTCGAAGGCGGCCTTCAGCAGGTTCCGGTAGAAGACCATGTGCAGGTTCTCGTCGGTCGCGATGCGGGCCAGCATGCGGTCGCAGACCGGGTCGCCGGACTGGTGCCCGGTGTTGCGGTGCGAGATACGGGTCGCCAACTCCTGGAAGGCCACGTAGGCGACCGAGTGGAGCATCGAGTGCCGGTTGTCCGACTCGAAGCCCTCGCTCATGTGGGCCATGCGGAACTGCTCCAGCTTGTCCGGGTCCACCGCCCGCGAGGTCAGCAGGTAGTCCCGCATCACGATGCCGTGCCGGCCCTCCTCGGCGGTCCAGCGGTGCACCCAGGTGCCCCAGGCGCCGTCGCGGCCGAAGAGCGAGGCGATCTCGTGGTGGTAGCTGGGGAGGTTGTCCTCGGTCAGCAGGTTCACGACCAGCGCGATCCGGCCGATCTCGGTGACCTTGGACTGCTCCTTGTCCCAGGCCTCGCCGTCCTCGAACAGGCCGGGGAAGTTGCGGCCGTCCGTCCACGGCACGTACTCGTGCGGCATCCAGTCCTTGGCGACCCCCAGATGCCGGTTGAGCTCCTTCTCGACCACTTCCTCCAGGGCGTACAGCAGACGGGCGTCGGTCCAGACGGCGGGGCTGCCGAGGTGCGGGGAAGCGATCGTCACAGGAACTCCAGGGGGACGGGACTGCGAAAGCGGGGGACCGGCGAGCGGTGCCGGCAACTTACGGAATCGTAGGCTACGAATCCGTAGGTTACGAAGCCGTAGGTTAAGAACGCCGTAAAGACCGCTGATCAGCGGCGCTTCCGCCGGGACTGCGCCGATATGCGTCCGGCCCCGGGACACGCAGGTCCCGGGGCCGGACGAGTGACATGCTCAGCCGGTCAGGCGTACAGCTCCCGCATCCGCACCGAGAGGCATGTCACACAGCCTTCCAGCTTCTCGAACTCGCTGATGTCGACGACGACCGGTTCGTGCCCGAGGTCGGCCAGCAGCTCCGCCGTCTTGGGGGCGCTCGCCGCGATGAGCAGCCGGTCCCCGCCGAGCAGCACCACGTGCGACCCGGAGTCCTCCGGCACCGGCAGGAAGCGCGGGAACAGCGAGGGGACGTCGAGCTGCGGGATACGCCCCAGGATCGTCCCGTCGGGCAGCGCCGTGATGGCCGATTTCAGATGCAGCACCTTGCTGACCGGTACGGCGATCACGCGTGCCCCGAGCGGTTCGAAGGCGGCCCGCAACTGCTGCACCCCGGCCGCGTTGGTACGGCCGCCCCGGCCGACGTAGATCGTGTCGCCGACCTTCAGGACGTCGCCGCCGTCCAGGGTGCCCGGCTCCCAGATCCAGTTCACCGAGCAGCCCAGCGAGGCGACGGCCTCCTCCACGCCCTCCGTCTCGGGCCGCCGGGACTCGGCGCCGGGCCGCGTGATCAGGGCGACGTTGCGGTACATCACGACCGTGTCCTCGACGAACACCGCGTCGGGGCAGTCGTCGGCCGGGTCCACCTCGACGGTTTCCCAGTCGTGTGCGCGCAGGGCCTCCGCGTACGCCTCCCACTGCTCGAGCGCGAGGTCGACGTCGACCTCCGCCCGCTCGACGTGGGTGACCAGCCCCTCGGCGAGACGCGGACCGGGGCGGCGGATGAGGGCCTTCTTGCTGGACACGACGGGATCTTTCGGATCGGTGGCAGGTTCCGGGACCCATGATGCAGGGGGTGCCGGACGGCCATCATGCAGGGGTTACCCGTCCGTAGGAAACCCCTGCGTCCACGTCGTGGGCACCGATGGCGGTGGCGTCAGGCGGGATACCCGACGGCCTCCGGCGAGATCTCCCTCAGCTCTCCCTCCTCGATCATGAGCCAGCGCGTGATGCCGATGGACTCCAGGAACGGCAGGTCGTGGCTGGCCACGATCAGCGCCCCCTCGTACGACTCCAGCGCCGAGGTGAGCTGCCGCACGCTCGCCATGTCCAGGTTGTTCGTCGGCTCGTCCAGCATCAGCAGCTGCGGCGCGGGCTCGGCCAGCATCAGCGCGGCCAGGGCCGCCCGGAACCGCTCGCCGCCCGAGAGCGTCGCCGCGAGCTGGTCGGCGCGGGCGCCCCGGAACAGGAAGCGGGCCAGCTGCGCCCGGATCCGGTTGTTGCCGGCCGCCGGAGCGAACCGGGCGACGTTCGCGACGACGGACACCTCGTCGTCGAGGACGTCGAGGCGCTGCGGCAGGAAGCGCAGCGGCACATGGGCCGTCACCTCGCCCGCCACGGGCGGCAGTTCGCCCGCGATGGTCCGCAGCAGCGTCGTCTTGCCCGAGCCGTTGCGCCCGACCAGCGCGATCCGCTCCGGGCCGTGCACATCGAGACCGCCGGGCACCCGCGCCCCGTGGCTCACCTCCAGCTCCCGCAGCGCGAGCACACCGCGGCCCGGCGGGACGGCCGTGTACGGCAGGTCGACGCGGATCTCGTCGTCGTCCCGCACGGCGTCCACCGCGTCGTCCAGGCGCTCCCTGGCCTCGGCGAGCCTCTCCTCGTGCATGATGCGGTGCTTGCCCGCGGACTCCTGTGCCGCCCGCTTGCGCGCCCCCATGACGATCTTCGGCTCGCGTTTCTGGTCCCACATCTTCTGGCCGTAGCGCTTGCGGCGGGCCAGCTTCACCTGCGCGTCGGCCAGTTCGCGCTTCTGCTTCCTCAGGTCGGCCTCGGCGACCCGCACCATGCGCTCGGCGGCCTCCTGCTCGGTGGCGAGGGCCACCTCGTAGGCCGAGTAGTTGCCGCCGAACCAGCTGATCGTGCCGGCGCGCAGATCGGCGATCTGGTCGACCAGGTCGAGGAGTTCGCGGTCGTGGCTGACCACCACCATCACCCCCGGCCAGGATTCGACGGCCGCGTACAGCCGCCTGCGGGCGTACAGGTCGAGGTTGTTGGTGGGCTCGTCGAGGAGCAGGACGTCCGGCCGGCGCAGCAGCAGCGCGGCCAGCCGCAGCAGCACCGACTCGCCGCCCGACACCTCGCCGATCGTGCGGTCCAACGCGATGTGACCGAGGCCGAGTTCGCCGAGGGTGGCGAGGGCGCGCTCCTCCACGTCCCAGTCGTCGCCGACGGTCTCGAAGTGCTCCTCGGCCACGTCGCCCGCCTCGATGGCGTGCAGCGCGGCCCGTTTCGCGTCGATGCCGAGCGCCTGGTCGACGCGGAGCTCGGTGTCGAGCGTGACGTTCTGCGGCAGATACCCGATCTCGCCGGCGACGCGAACGGTGCCGTCGGCCGGGGCGAGTTCACCGGCGACGAGCTTCAACAGGGTCGATTTTCCCGATCCGTTCACGCCGACGAGCCCGGTCCTGCCGGGACCGAACGCGACGTCCAGGCCCTCGAAGACGGAGGATCCGTCGGGCCAGGAGAAGGACAGGGAGGTACAGCTGATGGAAGTTGACATGAGGGGGCGCCTCCGCGGTTGCTCGGACGAACAGGGGCAAACGCGTATCGAGACACCGGCGACCTACGGGCGGTGAGAGGGCCCCGGGCAGGAGGAAAGCCCTGCTCCATGGAGACGGCTGAAACCGCTGGGACGGCTGAAACCGCTGGGACGGCTCGGACGCCGAGGTCGCACGCGGCGTGCACACACGGGTGGTGTGACGCGGTGTCTCAGGACCTCAGACGAGCAACGTCCTTCTCCAATCGGCGGCAACAGGACGCTGTACACCGTAGGAGGGGGTGCGGACGGTGTCAACGGAATTAAAAGGCGCGGCGCGGGGCCCCACGGGGATCCCGGCTGCGGGACGTCAGCAGGCGTCCCGCATGAGCTCCGCCAGATCGCGGTCCATGTCGAGCTGGAGGTGCTCCAGGCCGAGGGGGACCAGCTCGCTGGTGGAGCGCAGGAACCGGCGCACCTCGCCCGAGCGGATGTGCACCACGGCGGTGCCCTCCGGGGCGTGGAACTCCAGGACCGTACGGTCGTACCCGTACGGGCGCACCCGGACGTCGCCGTCGCCCTGGGGTTCCTCCAGGCCGGCCAGCAGCAGGTCGCGGCTGAAGGTCCAGCAGACCTCCACGCCCTCCAGGGTGGCCGGGGCCGGGAAGGTCATCCGGACGGCGAACGGGTCGCGCCGGTCGTAGTGGAGGGTCGCGGGGATGCGCTGCATCCGCGGCGCGGCGGCGACGAGGCGGGCCTCGACGGGCTGCTCGATGACGGTGGACAACGCCTTGCTCCCTTGTGACGGCGGGACAGAGATCCGGGCGGGCGGGACGGGCACTTGTAGAGACGACGGAATCAGCCATTCCGTGCACCCCGGATCCGAGTGACCTCTGTCACCGCCTTCATGCACCCGGGTGCCGCCTTCGCCCCCCTGTGCCCGGAAGGTCGTCCGTGCCCGATGAGGCCGTCTGGACGCCGGGGTGACGCTGGACTAGCTTCGCGCGCCATGAGGCGTACGGGAAGCACGCGACGGATGGGACGGACCGCCTGGGCGGTGGCCGCGACGGTGGTGTGCGGGGCGGTCCTGGCCGCGCTGACGGCCGCGCCCGCCCAGGCACGGGAGCCGCATGGCGGGAAACCGCACCCGGCACCGCACTGGGTGCTCAAGGACAGCGGCGCTCCCGAGGCGCGGTTCCGGGGCCTGTCGGCCGTCAGCCGGAACACGGCCTGGCTGGCGGGCACCGGGGGCACCGTCCTGCGCACCACCGACGGCGGGGCGAGCTGGCGGGACGTGTCGCCGCCGGGCGCCGGAGAGCTCCAGTTCCGGGACGTCGAGGCGTTCGACGCGCGGCGGGCCGTGGCGCTGGCCATCGGCGAGGGCGAGGCCTCCCGCGTGTACCGCACCGACGACGGCGGCCGGACCTGGACAGAGACCTTCCGCAACACCGACGCACGGGCCTTCTACGACTGCATGGCCTTCTTCGACCACCGCCACGGCCTGGCCATGAGCGACCCGGTCGACGGCCGGTTCCGCATCCTGTCCACGAAGGACGGCGGCCGTTCCTGGACCGTGCTGCCGGACACCGGGATGCCGCCCGCGCTCGACGGCGAGGCCGGGTTCGCGGCGAGCGGGCAGTGCCTGGTCACCGCCGGCGCCGAGGACGTCTGGCTGGCGACCGGCGGGGCGGCACGCGCGCGGGTGCTGCACTCCGCCGACCGGGGACTGACCTGGACGGCCTCCGACGCCCCGGTCCCGGCCGGCGATCCGGCCCGCGGGGTCTTCGCGCTCGCCTTCCGCGACCGGGCGCACGGCCTCGCGGTCGGCGGCGACTACCGCCCCGACCAGCCCTCCCCGCGGGCCGCGGCCCGCACCGGCGACGGCGGACGGCACTGGAGCGGCGCGGGCACGCCCCCGCCCGCCTACCGCTCGGGCGTCGCCTGGCTGCCGCACAGCCGCTCCGCCGCCCTCGCGGTCGGCCCCACGGGAACGGACCTGACCACCGACGGCGGACGGACCTGGCGGACGGTCGACACCGGCTCCTACGACACGGCGGACTGCGCGCCCGACGGGGGCTGCTGGGCCTCCGGCGAACAGGGCCGGGTCGCGCGTCTGGAGAGATGAGGCGAAAACGGGGTACCCGGGAACCGGACGGCGAGAGGAGTGACCCCCATGCCAGCCGGTTCCAGCCCGAAGCGGGAACGCCAGTACGAGCACATCAAGCAGAGCGCCGAGGACCGGGGCGAGAGCACCTCGCGCGCCAAGGAGATCGCGGCGCGCACGGTGAACAAGGAGCGCGCCCGGTCCGGCGAGTCCAGGACGGCGAGCCGCACATCCACCCAGGACAAGTCCTCGGGTCAGCGGGGCGGCGAGCGGTCGGGCAAGGGGCCGCAGGGCCCTACCCGGGACCAGCTGTACGAGGAGGCGAAGAAGCGCAACATCCACGGGCGTTCGGACATGAACAAGAGCCAGCTCAAGCAGGCACTGGGCAAGTGACCCTGAGCGCCGCGTCCCGCGGGACCGCGCGCGTCCGGGCACCGTCGACCTGGCGGCGGACCCGGTGACGAGGGCGAACGCACGCCACGCGACGAGCCGTTCGCCCGCCCCCAAGACCGACCCCCGCGACGGCCAAGGAGCCTCCGCCGTCACGGGGGTCCTCGCGTGCCTCGTACCCTCTGACCCACCATGACGAGCGTGAGAGTTCCCGCGGGCCGGCCCGCGACCGAGGAAGAGGCCCGTGCCGTCCAGGACGAGCTGCGGCGCCGGGTGGTGCGCGACGAACCGGGCCCGCCGCCCGGCACCGGGCACGTCACCGGCGTCGACGTGGCCTACGACGACGAACGGGACGTCGTGGCCGCCGCCGCCGTCGTCCTCGACGCGGCGACCCTGGAGGTCGTCGCCGAGTCCACCGCCGTCGGCCGGATCTCCTTCCCGTACGTCCCCGGCCTCCTGGCCTTCCGCGAGATACCGACCGTGCTGGCGGCCCTGGACGCCCTGCCGTGCCCGCCCGGCCTCGTCGTCTGCGACGGCTACGGCCTCGCGCACCCCCGCCGCTTCGGCCTCGCCAGCCACCTCGGCGTCCTCACCGGCCTGCCCACCATCGGCGTCGCCAAGAACCCGTTCACCTTCACCTACGACACCCCCGCCGCCCCGCGCGGCTCGTCGACCCCGCTCCTGGCCGGCGACGAGGAGGTGGGCCGCGCCCTGCGCACCCGGGACGGCGTCAAGCCGGTCTTCGTCTCGGTCGGCCACCGCACGACCCTCGCCACGGCCTGCGCCCACACCCTCGCCCTGACCCCCACCTACCGCCTCCCGGAGACAACCCGCCAGGCGGACAGCCTCTGCCGCCGGGCCCTGAAGGAGGCGACCGCCTTCGGGCAGGACAGCTTCCGACGCCCGCACACTTTGGGCGGGGACCACTGAGTAGCCCGACTGAGTACCTGTACGGATGTGTTCGATCCGGGTTCTCGGCAAGGTGTGGGGCATGACGACACACCGTGCAGCGAAGCCGTTGGCCGATCCCGGGCGTCCCGTCGAGCGGGCCGTGACGGCCGCGCTCGTCGTGGGGGTGCTGGCGGGGCTCGGATGGATCGCCGGGATGATCTACACGCTGGTGCAGTGGCCTCTTTGAGGCCGCCGGGTCAGCGGGTGGCGGCCACCCGGAACGTGATGCCGGCCGCGCGCAGGCGCTCCGTCAGCGCGTCGCCCATCGCGACCGCCGTGGTGACCTGGCCGGCCGTCTCCGGCAGGTCGTCGAAGGCCAGGCAGAGCGCCGACTCCGCGAACATCTTCGCCGTCTCGCCGTAGCCCGGGTCGCCCCCGGACACCTCGGTGAACACACGCCGCCCGCCGCCCTCGCCGACGAACCGGACCGAGAACCAGCTCTTCGCCCGCTTCTCCGGGCCGGGCCCCTCGCCCGGCTTGAGCCGGTCCGACAGCCAGCGCCGGGCCGGCGGCAGCTGGGCCGCCGTGACCAGCGCGCCCATCGCCGCGACCCCGCCGACCGCGACGGGCAGCCGCCGTACGGCCGCGTAGTGGCGGTAGCGGAAGTCGGGGCCGTACCGCTCCAGCGCCCGCGCGGACCGCTTCACGATCTGCGGGTCGATCGTCGGCAGCGGCAGCGCCCACGCGCCGACCTCCCCGGCGAACCGCGGCGCCCCCGTCGGCGCCAGCGCCCGGCGGCCCATCAGACGCGGCTCGTGCCGGGCCCGGTCCCGGGCGGCGGCGGCCATCTGGCGCCCGCGCGCGAACTGGCCGAGCGCCGAGGCGAACGTGCCGCCCGAGAAGGCGGCGTCGGCCGTCACATAGGCGTCCACCGTCAGCGGCACACCCTCCGGCAACTGCCGCACGGTGAAGTACGCCCCGAGGTCGTGCGGGACCGAGTCGAAACCGCAGGCGTGCACCAGCCGGGCGCCCGTCTCCCGCGCGCGGGCGTCGTGCCGGACGTACGTCAGGTCCACGAACTCCGGCTCGCCGCACAGGTCGACGTAGTCGGCGCCGGTGTCCGCGCAAGCCGCCACCAGGTCCTCGCCGTACCGCACGTACGGCCCGACCGTCGAGGCCACCACGCGCGCCTGCTCGGCGAGCCGGCGCACCGACGCCGGATCGGCGACGTCCGCCTCCAGCACCCCGGGCTCCGAGCCCTCGGGCAGCGACGCGCGCAGCGCCTCCAGCTTCGCCCTGTCCCGCCCGGCGACGGCCCACCGCAGGCCCTCGGGCGCATGGGCGGCGAGGTACTCCGCCGTCAGCACCCCCACGAACCCGGTCGCACCGAAGAGCACGACGTCGTACGGACGGTCCGACCTGTTCAGCCTGCTCATGACACCCCTCGTTCCGCACCACGCGCCGTTGTCGGTGGCCGAGGCTAGCGTGAGGTGCGCGAAGCCCGACGACGAGCCCGGAGGTGAGGCGGTGGCCGTGCCCAGGACTGCCCTGAAGAAGTGGGAAAAAGTGCGCGAGTTCGCCCTCGGTCTGCCGGGGGCGGCGGAGGAGTTCCCCTGGGGGGACACCGTCGCGAAGGTCAACAAGAAGGTGTTCGTCTTCCTGGGCGCCCCCGACAGCGGTCACCCCGTGGCGGTGACCGTGAAGCTGACCGATGAGGCCGTCCACACGCACGCCCTGACCTGCCCGGGCGCGGAGCCCGCCCGGTACGGACTGGGCCGGTCGGGCTGGGTGCGTATCCCGCTGGAGCCCGAGGGCGCGCCGGCGGCCGGCCTGCTGTGCGAGTGGGTGGAGGAGAGCTATCGCGCCATCGCCCCGAAACGGCTGATCGGTGAGCTGGACGGGCGCTGAGGCCGCCGGACGGGTTCGCCGCCGGGGCTTCCGGCGGGTAACTTCCTAAGCGCTTGCTCTTGTGTCCACCGGCGCGCCTTCTTAGCATCGCTGGTGTTACAGCAGTTGTGTCACATACCTGGGGGCAGGATGGCGACGACGCCAGGACAGGGCCCGCTCACCGGCGTGCGCGTGGTCGAACTGGCCGGGATCGGGCCCGGCCCGTTCGCCGCCATGCTCCTTGCCGACCTGGGCGCCGACGTCGTCCGCGTCGACCGGCCCGGCGGCCCGGCCCTCGGGATCGACCCCGCGTACGACGTCACCAACCGCAACAAGCGCTCGGTGATCGTCGACCTCAAGACCCCCGACGGCGCCGACCGGGTCCTGGACCTCGCCGCCCGCGCCGACGTCCTCGTCGAGGGCTACCGCCCCGGCGTGGCCGAGCGCCTCGGCGTCGGACCGGACGCCTGCCACGCCCGCAACCCCCGGCTGGTCTACGGCCGGATGACCGGCTGGGGCCAGGATGGCCCGCTCGCCGACCGCGCCGGCCACGACATCGCGTACATCGCCCGCACCGGCACCCTCGGCATGATCGGCGCCCCCGGCGAACCCCCCGCCGTCCCCGCCAACCTGCTCGGCGACTACGCGGGCGGCTCCCTCTACCTCGTCGTCGGGGTCCTCGCCGCCCTGCACCACGCGCGCGCGACCGGCGAGGGACAGGTCGTCGACGCCGCCATCGTCGACGGCACCGCCCACCTCTCCGCGATGATCCACGGCATGCTCGCCGCCGGCGGCTGGCAGGACCGGCGCGGCGCCAACCTCCTCGACGGCGGCTGCCCCTACTACGGCACCTACGAGACCGCCGACGGCCGGTACATGGCCGTCGGCGCCCTCGAACCGCGCTTCTACGACGAGTTCGTCACCCTCCTCGGCCTGCCCGAACACACCGGCGCCCGCACGGACATCGGCCGCTGGGGCGAGCTGCGCGAGGCCGTCGCCGCCCGCTTCAGGACCCGTACCCGCGACGAGTGGACGGCCGTCTTCGACGGCACCGACGCCTGCGTGGCCCCCGTCCTGAGCCTCGGCGAGGCCCCGCACGACCCGCACCTCGCCGCCCGCGGAACCTTCACCGACCACGGCGGCCTCACCCAGCCGGCCCCGGCGCCCCGGTTCTCGGCCACCCCCACCGCCGTACGCAGCGGACCGGCGCGGCCCGGCGCCGGCACCGCGGACGTGGCCCGCGACTGGGACGTGCCCGGCCTGTCCGCCCACCCCGACCCCACGAAGGGCCTCGCATGAAGCGGCAGATCTTCGCCCCCGAGCACGACGCGTTCCGGGAGACCGTGCGCGCCTTCCTCGCCAGGGAGGTGCTGCCGCACTACGAGCAGTGGGAGAAGGACGGCATCGTCTCCCGCGACGCCTGGCGCGCCGCCGGCAAGCAGGGACTGCTCGGCTTCGCCGTGCCCGAGGAGTACGGGGGCGGCGGCACCCCCGACTTCCGCTACAGCGCCGTCCTCGCCGAGGAGTTCACCCGCGCCGGCACCCCGGGCCTCGCCCTCGGCCTGCACAACGACATCATCGGCCCCTATCTGACCGGCCTCGCCACCGACGAGCAGAAGCGCCGCTGGCTGCCCGGCTTCTGCGACGGCACGCTCATCACCGCCATCGCCATGACCGAACCCGGCGCCGGCTCCGACCTCCAGGGCATCCGCACCCACGCCGAGGACCGCGGCGACCACTGGGTCCTCAACGGCTCCAAGACGTTCATCTCCAACGGCCTCCTCGCCGACCTCGTGATCGTCGTCGCGAAGACCACCCCGGAGGGCGGCGCGCGCGGGCTGTCGCTGCTCGTCGTGGAACGCGGCATGGAGGGCTTCGAACGCGGCCGCAACCTCGACAAGATCGGCCAGAAGGCCCAGGACACCGCCGAGCTGTTCTTCCACGACGTGCGCGTCCCCAAGGAGAACCTGCTCGGCGAGCTCGACGGCGCGTTCGTGCACCTGATGACGAACCTCGCGCAGGAACGCCTCAGCATCGCCGTCGCCGCGATCGCCGCCGCCGAGCACCTGCTGGAGATCACCACCGCGTACGTCAAGGAGCGCGAGGCGTTCGGCCGCCCCCTGGCGACCAAGCAGCACATCCGCTTCGAGGTGGCCGAGATGGCCACCGAGTGCGCGGTCACCCGCACCTTCCTGGACCGCTGCATAGCGGACCACGACCGCGGAGAGCTCGACCCCGTCCACGCCTCGATGGCCAAGTGGTGGGCGACCGAACTCCAGAAGCGCGTCGCCGACCGCTGCCTGCAACTGCACGGCGGGTACGGCTACATGAGCGAACACCCGGTGGCACGGGCCTTCACGGACGGCCGCATCCAGACCATCTACGGCGGGACGACCGAGATCATGAAGGAGATCATCGGCCGTTCCCTGCTGGGCTGACCCTCACCCCGAAAGGCTTCCCTGTGAGCACCGAAGCGTATGTGTACGACGCGATCCGCACCCCCCGGGGCCGCGGCAAGGCGAACGGCGCCCTGCACGGCACCAAGCCCATCGACCTCGTCGTCGGCCTGATCCACGAGATCCGCGACCGCTTCCCCGGCCTGGACCCGGCGGCCGTCGACGACATCGTGCTCGGCGTCGTCGGCCCGGTCGGCGACCAGGGCTCCGACATCGCCCGGATCGCCGCGATCGCCGCCGGCCTGCCCGACACGGTGGCGGGCGTCCAGGAGAACCGCTTCTGCGCCTCGGGCCTGGAAGCCGTCAACCTGGCCGCGATGAAGGTCCGGTCCGGCTGGGAGGACCTGGTCCTCGCGGGCGGCGTCGAGTCCATGTCCCGGGTGCCGATGGCCTCGGACGGCGGCGCCTGGTTCAACGACCCGATGACCAACCTCGACGTCAACTTCGTGCCCCAGGGCATCGGCGCCGACCTCATCGCCACCATCGAGGGCTTCACCCGCCGCGACGTCGACGAGTACGCCGCCCTCTCCCAGGAGCGCGCGGCCACGGCCTGGAAGGAGGGCCGCTTCGACCGGTCCGTCGTCCCGGTCAAGGACCGCAACGGCCTCGTCGTCCTCGACCACGACGAGCACATGCGCCCCGGCACCACCGCCGACTCCCTCGGCGGCCTCAAGCCGTCCTTCGCGGACATCGGCGACCTCGGCGGCTTCGACGCCGTCGCGCTGCAGAAGTACCACTGGGTCGAGAAGATCGACCACGTCCACCACGCCGGCAACTCCTCCGGCATCGTGGACGGCGCCTCCCTCGTCGCCGTCGGCAGCAAGGAGGTCGGCGACCGCTACGGCCTCACACCGCGCGCGCGGATCGTCTCCGCCGCCGTCTCCGGCTCCGAGCCCACCATCATGCTCACCGGCCCGGCGCCCGCCACCCGCAAGGCGCTCGCCAAGGCCGGCCTGACCATCGACGACATCGACCTCGTCGAGATCAACGAGGCGTTCGCCGCGGTCGTCCTGCGCTTCGTGAAGGACATGGGCCTGTCGCTCGACAAGGTCAACGTCAACGGCGGCGCGATCGCCCTCGGCCACCCGCTCGGCGCCACCGGCGCCATGATCCTCGGCTCGCTCGTGGACGAACTCGAACGCCAGGACAAGCGGTACGGCCTCGCCACGCTCTGCGTCGGCGGCGGCATGGGCATCGCCACCATCGTCGAGCGCATCTGACCCCCTCCCGACGGATACGACGGATCACACGGAGAGCACTCCCACATGAGCACTGAATCCACCACCATCCGCTGGGAACAGGACCGCGACGGCGTCGTCACCCTCGTCCTCGACGACCCGAACCAGTCGGCCAACACCATGAACCAGGCGTTCCGCGACTCGCTCGCCGTGATCACGGACCGCCTCGAGGCCGAGAAGGACACCATCCGCGGTGTCATCATCACCTCCGCCAAGAAGACCTTCTTCGCGGGCGGCGACCTGCGCGACCTCATCCAGGTCACCCCGGAGACCGCGCAGCGGCTCTTCGAGGGCGGCATGGCCATCAAGCGCCAGCTCCGCCGTATCGAGACCCTCGGCAAGCCCGTCGTCGCCGCCCTCAACGGCGCGGCCCTCGGCGGCGGCTACGAGATCGCCCTCGCCTGCCACCACCGGATCGCACTCGACGCGCCCGGCTCCAAGGTCGGCTGTCCCGAGGTCACCCTCGGCCTGCTGCCCGGCGGAGGCGGCGTCGTCCGCACCGTCCGCATGCTCGGCATCGCCGACGCCCTGCTGAAGGTCCTCCTCCAGGGCACCCAGTACAGCCCGCAGCGCGCCCTGGAGAACGGCCTCGTCGACGACGTGGCCGGCACCCGCGAGGAACTGCTCGCCAAGGCCCGCGCCTACATCGACGCCCACCCCGAGTCCCAGCAGCCCTGGGACCGGCCCGGCTACCGCATCCCCGGCGGCACCCCCGCGAACCCCAAGTTCGCCGCGAACCTGCCCGCCTTCCCCGCCAACCTGCGCAAGCAGACCGGCGGCGCGCCCTACCCGGCGCCCCGCAACATCCTCGCGGCGGCCGTCGAGGGCGCCCAGGTCGACTTCGAGACCGCGCAGGTCATCGAGGCGCGCTACTTCGTGGAACTGGCCGCCGGCCAGACCTCCAAGAACATGATCCAGGCGTTCTTCTTCGACCTCCAGGCCGTCAACTCCGGCGCCAACCGGCCCAAGGGCGTCGAGCCCCGCAAGGTCCGCAAGGTCGCCGTCCTCGGCGCCGGGATGATGGGCGCGGGCATCGCCTACTCCTGCGCCCGCGCCGGCATCGAGGTCGTCCTGAAGGACGTGACGCTGGAAGCCGCCCTCAAGGGCAAGGGCTACTCCGAGACGCTCTGCGCCAAGGCGGTCTCCCGGGGCCGTACGACGCGGGAGAAGGCCGACGCGCTGCTCGCCCGCATCACCCCGGCGGCCGACCCGCAGGACGTGGCCGGCTGCGACGCGGTCATCGAGGCCGTCTTCGAGAACCCCGAGCTCAAGCACAAGGTGTTCCAGGAGGTCCAGAACATCGTCGAGCCGGACGCGCTGCTGTGCTCCAACACCTCGACGCTGCCGATCACCGCTCTCGCCGAGGGCGTGGAGCGCCAGGCCGACTTCATCGGGCTGCACTTCTTCTCGCCGGTCGACAAGATGCCGCTCGTCGAGATCATCAAGGGCGAGCGGACGGGGGAGGAGGCGCTGGCGCGTGCCTTCGACCTGGTCCGGCAGATCAACAAGACGCCGATCGTCGTCAACGACTCCCGCGGCTTCTTCACCTCCCGGGTCATCGGCCAGTTCATCAACGAGGGCGTGGCCATGGTCGGCGAGGGCATCGAGCCGGCCTCCGTCGAGCAGGCCGCCGCCCAGGCCGGCTACCCGGCCAAGGTCCTGTCCCTGATGGACGAGCTGACGCTGACGCTCCCGCGCAAGATCCGCAACGAGTCCAAGCGGGCCGTCGAGGAGGCGGGCGGCACCTGGACGCCGCACCCCGCCGAGGCCGTCATCGACCGCATGGTCGACGAGTTCGACCGCCCCGGCCGCAGCGGCGGCGCCGGCTTCTACGAGTACGGCGAGGACGGCAGGCGGGCCGGTCTGTGGCCGGGCCTGCGCGAGCACTTCACCCGTGAGGGCGCGGAGATCCCGTTCCGGGACATGCAGGAACGCATGCTGTTCTCCGAGGCGCTGGACACCGTGCGGCTGCTGGAGGAGGGCGTCCTGACGTCCGTCGCCGACGCCAACATCGGCTCCATCCTGGGCATCGGCTTCCCCGGCTGGACGGGCGGCGTGCTCCAGTACATCAACGGCTACGAGGGCGGCGTGGCCGGCTTCACGGCCCGCGCGCGCGAGCTGGCGGCGGCGTACGGCGAGCGGTTCACGCCGCCGGCGCTGCTGGTGGAGAAGGCGGAGAAGGGGGAGACGTTCACCGACGGCCGGTGACGCGTCACCCGGTGGCACCGGGTCCCCGGGCTCGACGCCCGGGGACCCGGACCGGTCAGGAGGCGCCGTCCGCCGGGGCCTCCCCGTCCGCCGTCCCGCCGCTGCCCGCTCCCGCGTCGCCGCCCAGCCACTCCCGCAGCTCCTCGCGCAGCGACCGCTGGAACGCCGTCAGCAGCGCCTGCACCACCAGCGGCTGCATCGACGCCGACAGCGACTTCACGTCCTGGGCCGCCCGTTCCTCGACCTCCTGGCGGAAGAGGCGCGACAGCTCGCGCGCCGCCTCGCGCGCGTGCTCGATGAGGACCGTGCGCGAGGCGAGGATCGCCTCGGGGGACAGCGGCACGTCCAGCAGCCGCACACCGAGCCGCAGCAGCCCCAGGTCGACGCGGTAGGTGCCGTCGTCGCCGTCCGCGACCACCCCCATCGCGGCCAGCCGCGCCACGTCGCCGTCGTCCAGCGCCCGCCCCGCCCGCCGCTCCAGCTCGGCGCGCGGGACCGTCTCCACGCTCTCCGGCGCCCAGGAGGCGACGACGGCCCGGTGCACCGCGAGGTCGTGCGCGTCCAGATCCGGCGGGAGCTGCTGGAGGTACCGCTCGATGGCCGCCAGCGTCATGCCCTGGTGCTGCAGCTCCTCGATGAGCGCCAGCCGGGCCAGATGCTCGCGCCCGTAGTGCCCCACCCGGCGCGGGCCGAGCACGGGGGGCGGCAGCAGGCCCTTGGTGCCGTAGAACCGCACCGTGCGGACCGTCGTCCCCGCCCGCGCGGCCAGCTCGTCGATCGTGAGGGTCGTCTCCCCGGTGCCGGTCGTCATGCGCAGCAGTATCGCTGTCGCACCAATGCTGTGACACCTCCCGCGACACACCGGACGGCGTCGGCGGTGTGGGTGGTGTGGGTGGTGTGGGGCCGCACAGACCTGGGGTCACGCTCTGTGACATACGCCACCGTGTGATCGGTTCGCGAACGGGAAGGCGCCACCTCGGTCCGCGCCCGCCCCCGGTGCACGGGCCGCTCGTACGTCCGGAACCCGGGTGAGGTCTGCTCGGGCGCACCAGAGAGTGGATCCTCCCGTGAGCAAGGACGCCGTGAACACGGCAGTGGCCGCGACCCCCGAACCCGCGGTCCAGACGCCCGCGGACGCGGGCGACGCCGGTTACAGCAAGGACCTCAAGGCCCGCCACGTCAACATGATCGCCATCGGCGGGGCCATCGGCACCGGCCTCTTCCTCGGCGCGGGCGGACGCCTGCACAGCGCGGGTCCCGCACTCGCCCTCGCCTACCTCGTCTGCGGTGTCTTCGCCTTCTTCGTGGTCCGCGCCCTCGGGGAACTCGTCCTGTACCGCCCCTCGTCCGGCTCCTTCGTGTCGTACGCGCGCGAGTTCCTGGGCGAGAAGGGCGCCTATGTCGCCGGCTGGATGTACTTCCTGAACTGGTCGACGACCGGGATCGCCGACATCACCGCGATCGCGCTGTACACGCACTACTGGAGCCTGTTCACCGACATCCCGCAGTGGCTGCTCGCCCTGGCCGCCCTGGCGGTCGTACTGGCCGTGAACCTGATCTCGGTGAAGATCTTCGGCGAGATGGAGTTCTGGTTCGCGATCGTCAAGGTCGCCACCCTCGTCGGCTTCATGCTCATCGGCGTCTTCCTGCTCGCCACCCGGCACGAGGTCGGCGGCACCACCCCGGGTCTGAGCGTGATCACCGACAACGGCGGCCTCCTCCCGCACGGGGCGATGCCCGTCGTCCTGGTGATGCAGGGCGTGATCTTCGCGTACGCCGCCCTGGAGCTGGTCGGCGTCGCCGCGGGCGAGACGGCGGAACCCGAGAAGGTCGTCCCGCGCGCGGTGAACTCGATCATGTGGCGGGTCGGACTGTTCTACTGCGGCTCCGTGCTCCTGCTCGCGCTCCTGCTGCCCGGCTCGGTGTACTCGGGCGACGAGAGCCCCTTCGTCACCGTGCTGTCGAAGATCGGCGTCCCGGCGGCGGGCGACGTGATGAACCTCGTCGTCCTGACGGCGGCGATGTCCTCGCTCAACTCGGGCCTGTACTCCACGGGCCGCATCCTGCGCTCCATGGCGACGGCGGGCTCGGCCCCGAAGTTCACCGCCCGCATGAACCGCAGCCAGGTCCCCTACGGCGGCATCCTGCTGACCTGTGCCGTCTGTGTGCTCGGCGTCGGCCTGAACTACCTGGTGCCGAGCAAGGCGTTCGAGATCGTGCTCAACGTGGCGTCCCTGGGCATCATCTCCACCTGGGTGATCATCATGGTCTGCCACCTGGTCTTCGTCCGCCGGGCCCGCGCGGGCCTGCTGAGCCGCCCGGGCTTCCGGCTCCCCGGCAGCCCGGTCACCGAGATCGCCACGATCGCGTTCCTGCTGGCCTGCCTCGGCCTGATGGCCAACGACCCCGAGGTCGGCCGCAAGACACTCCTCCTCGTCCCGCTCATCGCGGCGGCGCTGGTCGCCGGCTGGTTCGCGGTCCGGCGCCGCGTCACCGCGTCCCAGGCGGATCTCGCCGAGAAGTAGGAGTCACTGTCGGTGGCGGCCGCTACGGTGGCGTCATGTCGGAGATCACGAACGTTGCGGGCGACGTCACCGCCGCCGCCGGCCGCCCCATCGACGTGCTCGTGCTCGGCGGGGCCGGTGTCGACACCGTCGTGCGGGTGCCGGAGCTGCCGCTTCCGTACGCCGACAGCTACATGATCGACAGCGGCATCCGGACCCGGGCCGGCCAGACCGGGGACTTCGTGGCCGTCGCCCTGACCGCCCTCGGCCTGCGCACGCACCACCTCGACTTCCTCGGCGACGACCCCGAGGGCGACCTCGTGCGCGCCCTCCACCGCGACCAGGGCATCCCGCTCACCGCCGTCCCGCAGCCCGCCGGCACCAAGCGCGCCGTCAACCTCGTCGGCCCGGACGGCCGGCGGCTCTCCCTGTACGACACGAGCCGGACGCACCCCGGCGACCGGTTCCCCGAGGACACGCTGCGCGCCCTCGCCGAAGCGAGCCGCCACGCGCACGTGTCCCTCACCCAGCCCTGCGCCGAAGCCCTGCCCGTCCTGCGCGAGACCGGCGTCACGCTCTCCACCGACCTGCACGACTGGGACGGGGAGAACCCTTACCACGAGCCGTTCGCGTACACCGCCGACGTGGTGTTCCTCTCCGCGACCGCGCTGCGCGACCCGGAGCGCACCCTGCGCCGGATCGCCGGCCGGGGGAGGGCCGAGGTCGTCGTCGCCACCGCCGGGGACAAGGGCGCGTACGTCCTCGCCGACGACGAGCTGACGCACCTGCCCGCCGTGCCGCCGCCCGCTCCGGTCGTCGACTCCAACGGCGCGGGCGACGCGTTCGCCGCCGCGTTCCTGCACGCCTGGCTCAACCGCGAGACACCGCGGCGCAGCGCCCTGTTCGGCACGATCGCCGGAGCCCACGCCTGCACGGTGCCCGCCACACAGACGACGGCGATCGGCCTGGACGAGCTGCGCCGGCGCGCCGCGGCCCTCTGACGGCCGGTCCACCCACCCCGCGGTCTCGCAACTCCGTTCGGATGGCTATATAGTTGCTCCGGGCAATCAAGTGTGCCGGGCACGGCTCCGCCGGCACCGGCGCCGATCCGAGTGGGCGGGGAGCGATGAGAGAAGAGCGGCACGAGGCGGCCATCGCCCATGTGCTGAAGCAGCTCACCGCGATCGCCGTCATCCGGCGGCAGCTGGGGCGCCGGCTTCCGCAGGGATCCCGCAGTGCCGTCGTCGTCCTGGCCGCGCTGGCCCGCACCGGCGAGATCCGGCCGTCCGAACTGGCCGAGCACCTGGACTGCGACCTCTCCGTGGTGAGCCGGAAGGTGGCCCAGCTGGAGCAGCAGGGTCTCGTCTCACGCCGGGCCAACCCCGAGGACCGCCGCTCCAGCCTCATCGGCGTCACCCCGCGGGGGCACGCCGAGGTGGACCGGCTCGTCGACATCCACACCGATCTGATCGCCGAGGCCACCGAGGACTGGACAGCGCGGGAACTGGCGGACCTCACCACGCTGCTCGACCGCCTGCGCGGCGGTCTCGCCCGCCGTCTGCACGGCGCCGAGGTGCCCGACCGGGAGCCGGACCCCGCACAGCCGGCCTCGGCCTGAAACCCACCACCGTCCCGGCCTCGGCCTGATCCACCACCGTCCGGCACAGCACCGCCGCCGTCCCGCACAGCACCACCACCGTCCCGCACCGCGCTGGACGGACCCGACCCGTCATCCAGGGGAACCTTCACGTGGCACAGCAAGAAAGCACAGAGAGCACCGCGGCGAGAACCGACGGCGCTCCCATGACACACCGGCAGATCATGGAGGCGCTCTCCGGCCTCCTGCTCGGCCTGTTCGTCGCCATCCTGTCGAGCACGGTCGTCTCCAACGCCCTGCCCCGCATCATCAGCGACCTCCACGGCAGCCAGTCCGCCTACACCTGGGTGGTCACCAGCACCCTCCTGGCCACCACCGTCTCCACCCCCATCTGGGGCAAGCTCGCCGACCTCACCAGCAAGAAGCTGCTCGTCCAGCTCTCCCTGCTGATCTTCATCGTCGGTTCCGCGGCGGCCGGCCTCTCGCAGAACACGGGCACGCTCATCGCGTTCCGTGTCGTCCAGGGGCTCGGCGCGGGCGGTCTGACCGCCCTGGCCCAGGTCATCCTCGCGACGATCATCCCGCCCCGCGAGCGCGGCCGGTACAACGGCTACCTCGGCGCGGTCATGGCGGTCGGCACCATCGGCGGCCCGCTCCTCGGCGGTGTCATCGTGGACACGTCCTGGCTGGGCTGGCGCTGGTGCTTCTACGTCGGCGTGCCCTTCGCGGTCGCCGCGCTCATCGTGCTCCAGCGCACCCTGCGGCTCCCGCTGATCACCCGGGACGTCAAGGTCGACTACCTCGGCGCCACCCTCGTGGCCGCCTCGGTCTCCCTGCTGCTGATCTGGGTCTCCCTCGCCGGCGACTCGTTCGCCTGGTGGTCCGGCTCGACCGTCGCCATGGTGCTCGGGGCCGTCGTGCTGGCCGTGGTCTTCGTGTTCGTGGAGCTGCGCGCCACGGAACCGATCATCCCCATGCACTTCTTCCGCAACCCGACGCTGACCCTGTCGGTCGTCGCGAGCCTCGCCGTCGGCACCGCCATGTTCGGCGGCACCGTGTTCCTCAGCCAGTACTTCCAGATCGCCCGCGGCGACTCGCCCACCATGGCCGGCGTGATGACCCTGCCCATGATCATCGGCCTGGTCGTCTCGTCCACCGTGATCGGCCGCGTCATCACGAAGTCCGGGAAGTGGAAGCGCTACCTGGTCGTCGGCGGCGTCCTCCTCATCGTCGGGCTCGCCCTCATGGGCACCGCGCGCGCGGACACCGCGTACGGCCTGCTGGGCGTGTACATGTTCTTCATCGGCTGCGGTGTCGGCATGACGATGCAGAACCTCGTGCTCGCCGTGCAGAACACCGTCCCGCTGCACGAACTCGGCGCCGCCAGCTCCGTCGTCGCCTTCTTCCGGACGCTGGGCGGCGCGGTCGGCGTGTCCGCCCTCGGCGCCGTCCTCGCCTCCAAGGTCGGCACCTACACCGCGTCGGGCATCGCGGCACTCGGCATCCAGGCCTCCGGCGACGGCTCCCTGCCCGACATCCACACGCTCCCGGCGCCGCTGGCGGCCGTCGTCAAGGACGCCTACGGGCACGCCACCGGCGACATCTTCCTCATCGCCGCGCCCATCGCCCTGGTCGCGCTGATCGCCATCGTCTTCATCCGGGAGATCCCGCTGCGCACCGCCGTGGACGACACGGCCGGGGGCGGCGAGAACGCGGCCGTCGACCGGGACGAGAACACCCCGGGCCGCGAGGGAGCCGAAGCCGGCTCCGCCCGCTGAGCCCGTCACGGCCGGCACACGTCCGCCGCCGGAGCCCCACGGGCCCCGGCGGCGGACGCGCATCCCGGCGCGGGCGGCGCTCAGTGCTCGTGCACGCCGTTCGTCGCGGCGATCTTCTTCCAGGACTTCGGCCGCTCCGGGACCGCCGTCGCCGAGGCGACCGACGCGGCCCGCGCCACCGACGCGGACGGCTTCGACGGCTGGTACAGCCAGGTGTCGAACAGGGCCGCGAGCGGCTGCCCGGACACTTCCTCCGCGTACCGGCGGAAGTCCGCCACCGACGCGTTGCCGTAGGCGTACTTCGCCGTCCAGCCCTTGAGGATCGCGAAGAACGCGTTGTCCCCGATCGCGTCCCGCAGCGCCTGCAGGGCCAGCGCGCCCCGGTCGTACACCGCGGCGTGGAACTGGTTCTCGGGGCCCGGGTCACCGGGCCGGACCGTCCAGAACGGGTCGTCGGCAGGGCGTGAGGCGTACGTGTAGGCGGCGAGTTCCCGCGCCGTCCCCTCGCCCTCGTGCTCCGACCACAGCTACTGCGCGTACCGCGCGAAGCCCTCGTTGATCCAGATGTCCTTCCAGCCCTTCACGGACACCGAGTCGCCGTACCACTGGTGGGCCAGCTCATGGACGACCACGCTGGTGTTCGACCCGTTCGCGAACTGCCGGGGGCTGTAGAACGGCCGGGTCTGCGTCTCCAGCGCGTACCCGGTGCCGGTGTTCGGCACATAGCCGCCGAGCGCGCCGAACGGGTACGGCCCGAAGAACTCGCCGAGCCAGTCGGCGATCTCACCGGTCCGCTCGACGCTGGCCCGCGCGGCGCCGTAGTTCGGGCCCAGGTCCTTGCTGTACGCGTTGACGATCGGGATGCCGCTGTCGCTGGTCCCCGTCGTCACGTCGAACCGGCCGAGCGCGAGCGTGGCGAGATACGTCGCCTGCGGCTTGTCGGACCGCCAGTTGTAGCGCGTCCAGCCCAGCCGCGAACTCGTCGACTGCAGCGTGCCGTTGGAGATGGCCTGGGTGCCGTCCGGGACCTGCACGGAGACGTCGTAGGTCGCCTTGTCCAGCGGGTGGTCGTTGCTGGGGAACCACCACCAGGCGGCCTCGGGCTCGTTCGCGGCGACCCCGCCGTCCGGGGTGCGGTGCCAGCTGGTGAAGCCGTACGCCTGCTTCGTGGACGGCACGCCCCGGTAGCGCACGACGATCGTGAGGTCCGTGCCCTTGTCCAGCGGCTTCCTGGGCGTGATCTCCAGCTCGTGCTCCCCGGAGGTGGCGAACGCCGCCTTCGCGCCGTTGACGCGGACCTCCCCGACGTCCAGCAGGAAGTCCAGGTTCAGCCGGGACAGGTCCCGCGTGGTCCGCGCGAGCAGGGTCGCGGTGCCCTCCAGCTCGTCCGTGGCCGGCTGGTACGTCAGCCGGAGGTCGTAGTGGGAGACGTCGTATCCGCCGTTGCCGTAGTCCGGGTAGTAGGGGTCGCCGATGCCCGGGGCGCCGGGGGCGTGGCTCGCCGCCGAGGCCGGGATCACCAGCATCAGGGAGGCGGCCGCCAGGGCACCCGGCGCGAGGATTCTGCGGTGCACGAAAGCTCCAAGTCGTAGGGGACCGAAGTCTGTCGGGAGCCTATTCACCCCCTGTGCATCCGGTGTGTCCATGACCACCGCTGTCACACGATCGCCATTCGGCCGACACGTACCGCGCCACCCCGGGGGCGGTTCTCGGCCACGGCAGCCTCACGTGCAGTCAGCCGCCCTCTTCTGCACGGGAGTTGACCGATGTACCGTCCGCGCATGGCGAACCGTACGCGCACGACGATCTGGAGAACGCTCGCGACGGCGGCCACCGCCGCCCTCCTGGCCACCTTCCTGGCGCCCACCACCGCGCAGTCGGCCCCGCGCGAGAGCCGCCCCGTCCACTCCTACGAGAACGCCGTCCGCGAGGCCGTCTGGGTGGACACCGGACTCGACGGCGACGGCGACGGCCGGCACGACCGTGTCGCCGTCGACATCGTCCGCCCCCGCGAACCGGCCGCCCAGGGCCGCAAGGTGCCCGTCATCATGGACGCCAGCCCGTACTACTCCTGCTGCGGGCGCGGCAACGAGAGCCAGAAGAAGACGTACGACGCGGACGGCCACGTCGTGGGGATGCCGCTGTTCTACGACAACTACTTCGTGCCGCGCGGCTACGCCGTGGTCGGCGTCGACCTCGCCGGCACCAACCGCTCCGACGGCTGCGTCGACGTCGGCGGCCGCTCCGACGTCCTCTCCGCGAAGGCCGTCGTCGACTGGCTGAACGGCCGCGCCACCGCGTACACGACCCGCACCGGCACCACCCGCGCCAAGGCGACCTGGAGCAACGGCCGCACCGGCATGATCGGCAAGAGCTGGGACGGCACCGTCGCCAACGGCGTCGCCGCCACCGGCGTCAAGGGCCTGAGGACCATCGTCCCGATCAGCGCGATCTCCTCCTGGTACGACTACTACTTCCAGCAGGGCGCCCCGCTGTACGACTCCGGCCCCGACTGGCTCTCCGACTACGTCGACAGCCCCGACGCCCGCGCCAAGTGCGCCGCCGTCCAGAAGAAGCTCGCCGACGGGGCGCCGCGCACCGGCGACTGGACGCCCCTGTGGACCGAGCGCGACTACGTCAAGGACGCCCGCAAGGTGCGGGCCAGCGTCTTCGCCGTCCACGGCACCCAGGACCTCAACGTCCGGATGAAGCACCTCGGCCAGTGGTGGGACGCCCTCGCGAAGAACGGCGTCGAGCGCAAGATCTGGCTCTCCCAGACCGGGCACGTCGACCCCTTCGACTTCCGCCGCGCGGAGTGGGTGGAAACCCTGCACCGCTGGTTCGACCACGAACTCCTCGGCTACGACAACGGCATCGACCGCGAGCCGATGGCCGACATCGAACGCGACCCCGACCAGTGGGTCACCTCCGCGGTCTGGCCGCCGCGCGGCACCGCCACCGCCACCCTGCGCCCCGCCCACGGCCCGCAGGCCGGCGTCGGCACCCTGGGCCTGCGCAAGGGCCACGGCAGCGAGACGTTCACGGACGACCCCCGGCGCGGCGAGTCCGACTGGGCCGCGGCGATCGACACCCCCACCGCCGACAAGGCGGGCTTCGTCACCGGCCCGCTCACCCGCGACCTGCGCCTGGCCGGCTCCTCGAAGGTCACCGTCACCGCGACGCCGACCACCACCACAGCCCATCTGTCCGCCGTCCTCGTCGACCTCGGCCCCGACACGATCCGCGACTACGCGGCGGGCGGCGAGGGCGTCACCACGCGCACCGACCGCGACTGCTGGGGCGCGAGCACCACCGGCGACAGCGCCTGCTACCTGCGGACGGCCGCCGACACCGCCGACGTCGAGCACACCGTCGTCAGCCGCGGCTGGGCCGACCTCGGCACCCACGCCTCCGCCCACCACGGCCGGCCGCTGACCCCGGGCAGGGCGTACACGCTCACCCTCGACCTGGCCGCCACCGACCACGTCGTCCCGGCCGGTCACCGGCTCGCCCTGATCGTCGCGGGCACCGACAAGGACCTGATCGACCCGCCGTCGACCCGGCCCACCCTCACCCTCGACCTGTCCCGCACCGAGGCCCGCGTCCCGCTCGTCGGAGGCACGGCCGCGTTCGCGCGGGCCACCGCCGGCTCGCCGTCCGCCGCCCCGCGCGTCGCCGAACGCCTCGACGGCGTCACGGGCGCGCCCCGCTCCGCCGGGCGCGTCCCGGAGGGCGGCCGGTGACCCGCGTCCGGGCGCTCGTCCTGACCGGCGCGGCCCTCGCCGCCTGCCTGGTGGCGGGGCCCGCGCACGCCACACCCTCCCCGCCCCGCACCGGCTTCGAGACGTCCGACGGGGCCCGCTGGACGACCCAGCAGGAAGAACGGGCCCTGCTGGCCACCGTCGACCGGGCGAGCGACCGGGTCTCCGTCACCCGGATCGGCACCACCGGCGAGGGCCGCCCGCTCCGGCTCGTCCGGATCGGCGAACGCCGGGCCGCGCACCGGGTGCTGCTGGTGTGCAGCCAGCACGGTGACGAACCGTCGGGCCGCGAGGCCTGCCTCTCCACCCTCCGCGACCTCGCCTACACACAGGACCCGGCCACCCGCCGGTTCCTGGAGCGCACCACCGTCCTGGTCGTCCCCACCGCCAACCCCGACGGCCGGGCCGCCGACACCCGCGGCAACGCCGACGGCGTCGACGTCAACCGCGACCATCTCGCCCTCGCGACGGCCGAGGGCCGCGCCATGGCCGCCGTCGTCCGCGACGAACGGCCCGACATCGTCTACGACCTGCACGAGTACGGCGCCACACCGCCGTACTACGACAAGGACCTGTTCGACCTGTGGCCGCGCAACCTCAACACGGACGGAGCCGTCCACGACACGGCCCGCACCCTGTCCGAGGCGTACGTCCGCCCCGCCGCCGCCCGCGCCGGGCACTCCACGGGCACGTACGGCATCTGGACCGACCCTGTGACCGGCGAACCCGTCCGGCAGGTCGCCGGGGACGGCCAGGAGCGCATCCTGCGGAACATGACCGGCGTCAAGCACGCGGTGGGCCTGCTCATCGAGAGCCGGGTCGACGCCCTCACCGACGCCGAGCGGGCCGACTTGGCGCTCAACCACCGGCGCCGGGTGCGCTCCCAACTCGCCGGGCTCGGCGGGCTGTTCCGGTTCAGCGACGAGCAGCGCGGGCGGATCGAGCGGGCCACCGGCGCCGCCCGCCTCGCCGGTTGGAGGGACAGCGGCCCGGTGTACCTGGGCGGCGCCGACAACGACCCGCCCGAACCCGCCGAGGTGATCGCGGACCCGCCCTGCGGCTACCGGCTCACCCCCGCCCAGTACGCACGGGTGCGGGACGAACTGGCGCTCCACGGGGTGCGCACCCGGGGCACCTACGTTCCCCTGCGCCAGCCGCTGCGCGCCCTCGTCCCCCTGCTCCTGGACGCCCGCGCGCCGTACCACCTCACGGAGGGTGAACCCGACACCGGCTGCTGAACGGGCCGCTCGTGGCGGAATCTGTGGTAGGTCCTGGAAAACACGTGGTGACCGGCGTATCCACCGCTTCCAGGGGAAGGTGCCGCAGATGACTGACGATCTGAAGCAGAGAGGCGGTGACGGTCCGGAAGCGCCCGCGGGCGCTTCCGCCCGCCGTACCGACCGAGTGGTGTTCGGAGTCACCGCGGCCATCACCCTGGCCTTCGTGATCTGGGGCTGGGCGGCCACCGACTCGCTGGAGAGCGCGTCCTCCACGCTCCTCGACGGGCTGATCCACAACGGCGGCTGGGCGTTCATGCTGGCCGCCTCCGGGTTCGTGGTGTTCGCGCTCTGGCTCGCCATCAGCCGGTACGGCCGTATCCACCTCGGCGCCGAGGGCGAGGAGCCCGAGTTCAAGACGGTGTCCTGGGTCGCCATGATGTTCAGCGCCGGCATGGGCATCGGCCTGATGTTCTACGGCGTCAGCGAACCGCTCGCGCACTACACGACGCCGCCCCCCGGCACGGACCCCGCCAACTCCGGTGAACGCATGGAGACGGCGATGGCCACCACCCTCTTCCACTGGACACTGCACCCGTGGGCGATCTACGCGGTGGTCGGACTCGGCATCGCCTACAGCACCTTCCGCAAGCGCCGCCGCCAGACCATCAGCGCGGTCTTCACCCCGCTGATCGGGGAGCGGCACGCCAACGGCACCGCGGGGCGGGTCATCGACATCCTCGCGATCATCGCGACCGTCTTCGGCTCCGCCGCCTCCCTCGGTCTCGGCGCCCTGCAGATCGGCTCCGGCTTCCAGGAGCTCGACTGGATGGACGACGTGAGCACCGGGCTGCTCGTCGCCATCATCGCGGTGCTGACGCTGGCCTTCGTCGCCTCCGCCGTCTCCGGCATCGAGCGGGGCATCCAGTGGCTGTCGAACATCAACATGGTGCTCGCCCTGATCCTCGCGGTGTTCGTGTTCATCGCGGGCCCGACGATCATCGTCCTCGACCTGATCCCGACCTCGGTCTTCTCCTACCTGGGCGACCTGCCCCAGCTCGCCGGCCGCACCGAGGCCAGCGGCGGCGAGGGCGTCGCCGCGTGGCTCGGCAGCTGGACGGTCTTCTACTGGGCCTGGTGGATCTCCTGGACGCCGTTCGTCGGCATGTTCATCGCGCGCATCAGCCGCGGGCGCACCATCCGTCAGTTCGTCGGCGGGGTCATCCTCGTGCCCAGCACGGTCAGCCTGATCTGGTTCGCGATCTTCGGCGGCTCCGCGATGAAGGTGAAGGAGGGCGGCGGGCTCGCCGGGAAGGACACCCCCGAGGGGCAGCTGTTCGGACTGCTCCAGGAGTTCCCCATCGCCACGGTCACCAGCCTGCTCGTGATGATCCTCGTCGGCATCTTCTTCGTGTCCGGCGCCGACGCGGCGTCCATCGTGATGGGAACGCTCTCCCAGAAGGGTGCCCTCGAACCGGGCAAATTCGTCGTGGTGTTCTGGGGTGTGGTCACCGGTGCGGTCGCGGCCATCATGCTGCTCGTCGGCAGCGGCCAGGGCGACGCCCTGACCGGGCTCCAGAACCTCACCATCCTCGCCGCGGCACCCTTCGTCCTGGTGATGATCGGCGCCTGTGTGGCCCTCATGCGTGATCTGCGCCAGGACCCGGTCATCGTGCGCGGCGAGATCGGCTCCGAGGCCGTCGACCTCGCCGTCATCGAGGGACACAAGCGCTACGACGGGGACTTCGAGATCAAGGTCGGCCCGGGCCCCGGCACCGAGACCTCCGGCGACCCGCTGGGCCACGACCACGGCTAGAGCCTCTCGTCAGGGGCGCACCGACGTGGGGGAGGCGGACGCACCGCCTCCCTCGCGCCCCCACCCACCCCCGCACGCCCGCGCATGCGTTCACCCCCCGAATCGGACGTAGCGGAATATGTCATGCCGCGCTCATACCGGTCCCGCTCTGGGGATACTCACACCATGTCTGCCGCGTACGCGACCTTCGGCCTGGCACCGGCGATGCGTGCCGGCGGCGTCCTGGCCAACGGTGACTACCAGGTGCACCGGGACTTCGTGGACTTCATCGTCGACGGCCGCCCGCTGCTGTTCCAGCTCTCCGACCTCGACGCCGTCTCCCCGCTCGCCTCCGACGTCCCGCCCGCCATCTTCACCGCCCAGGTCCGCAGCCTGCTCCTGGAGGCCGACGCCCCGCTGCCCGGCGGGCGGTACGTCGTCTACGGCTGCCCCGACTGCGCCGACCTCGCCTGCGGAGCCGTCACCGCGGCCATCACCCGCGACGGCGACGACTACATCTGGCAGGACTTCGCCTGGCAGACCGACGAACACGCCGACCTGGAGCTCAACGGCTACCACGGCATAGGCCCGTTCCGCTTCGAGGGCGCCGGATACCGCGCCGCGCTCCACTCCCTGCTCCGGGACGCCGCCGAGGCACCGCGCCGCCGGGTCCTCCTCATCGGCGCCCGGGTCGCCGTCCTCGCCCGGCTCGCCGCCGCGCTGCGCACCATCGGCGTCGGCGCCGACATCACCGACGACGTGGACGGCGTACCCGCCGACGAACTGCGCGCCTACGGTGCCGTCGCGTTCGGGCGCGGGGTCGGCGAGGAGCAGCGCGCCACCGTCCGCCGGGCGTTCACGGACGCCGGCGTCGACGTCGTGTACGTCGACGGCCTCGCGCCGATCGTGCCGCTGCTGGTCGCGCAGATCGAACACGCCCTGGACCGCAGCCCGCTCGACCGGCGCCGGCTGACCCGCCTGGTCGCCGCCGGCGGGGAGGCCGGCGTCGAGGTCACCTCACCCTGCCGGGTCCGGCTCACCGCCTACCGCCTCGACCGGCTGTACCGGACCCACACCCACGAGGTCTTCGACGGCGTCCTGGAGCCGGGCCGCCACCGCATCCCGCTGGACGCCCGGGCAGTGAAGGGCGAGGCGTACGTGGTGGCCCGCACCTCGGGAAGCGTCCTGGTGGACCCGATGACCCACTAGCCCCAGCCCCCCCAGGGGCGCGGGGCACTGCGCGCCCGACCACGACCTGCCCGCAGTCGAAAGCGGCCTGGACCAGCCCCCCCAGGGGCGCGGGGAACTGCGCGCCCGACCACGACCTGCCCGCAGCGGAAAGCGACCTGGACCAGCCCCCCCAGGGGCGCGGGGAACTGCGCGCCCAGCCACGAACTGCCCGCAGTCGAAAGCGGCCTGGACCAGCCCCCTCAGGGGCGCGGGGAACTGCGCGCCCAGCCACCCACCCACACCCGCCGAGGACGGCACACCCCACCCGTCCGGCGGACACCCCCCGCACCCCACTAGGATCACCCCCTGTGACCGCCACCCTCGTCGCCAAGAACCTCGCCGCCGGCCACGGCGACCGCACCCTGTTCAGCGGGCTCGACCTCGTCGTGGCACCCGGCGACGTGATCGGCCTGGTCGGCGCCAACGGCGCGGGTAAGTCCACGCTGCTGCGCCTGCTCGCCGGGCTCGCCGCCCCCGAGGAGGGCGAACTGCGCCTGTCCCCGCCGGCCGCCACCGTCGGTCACCTCCCGCAGGAACCGGAGCGCCGGCCCGGCGAGACCGTCCGGCAGTTCCTGGCCCGCCGTACCGGGGTCGCCGAGGCCCAGCGCGTGATGGACGAGGCGACGCAGGCCCTCGTCGACGGGGCGCCCGGCGCCGACGACGCGTACGCCACCGCCCTGGAGCGCTGGCTGGACCTGGGCGGCGCGGACCTCGACGAGCGGGCCGACGAGGTCGCCGACGCGCTCGGTCTCGCCGTGGACCTGGAGCAGCCGATGACCTCTCTGTCCGGCGGCCAGGCGGCCCGCGCCGGACTGGCCTCGCTGCTGCTCTCCCGCTACGACGTCTTCCTGCTCGACGAGCCCACCAACGACCTCGACCTCGACGGCCTGGAACGGCTGGAACGCTTCGTCACCGGCCTGCGCGCCGGCACGGTCGTCGTCAGCCACGACCGGGAGTTCCTCGCCCGCACGGTCACCAAGGTCCTCGAACTCGACCTGGCGCAACGGCAGATTAACCTCTACGGCGGCGGCTACGACGCCTACCTGGAGGAGCGCGAGGTCGCCCGCCGGCACGCCCGCGACGACTACGAGGAGTACGCCGACAAGAAGGCCGCCCTCCACGAGCGCGCCCAGACCCAGCGGTCCTGGATGGACAAGGGCGTGAAGAACGCCCGGCGCAAGGCGGGCAACGACAACGACAAGATCGGCCGCAAGTTCCGCAGCGAGGCCAGCGAGAAGCAGGCCGCGAAGGCCCGGCAGACCCAGCGCATGATCGAGCGCCTGGAGGTCGTCGAGGAACCGCGCAAGGAGTGGGAACTGCGCATGGAGATCGCGTCGGCGCCCCGCTCCGGCGCGGTCGTCGCGACCCTGCGCGACGCCGAGGTCCGCCGCGGCCCCTTCACCCTGGGCCCGGTGTCCCTGCAGATCGACTGGGCGGACCGGGTGGCCGTCACCGGCGCCAACGGCGCCGGCAAGTCCACCCTGCTCGCCGCCCTCCTGGGCCGGGTCCCGCTGGACGCCGGCCAGGCCCACCTCGGCTCGGGCGTCCTGATCGGCGAGGTCGACCAGGCACGCAAGCTGTTCCACGGGGACGAGGCACTGCTGGACGCCTTCCGCGCGGCCGTCCCCGACACCGAACCCGTCGAGGTGCGCACCCTGCTGGCCAAGTTCGGCCTGAAGTCGGAGCACGTGCTGCGCCCTGCGGTCACCCTCTCCCCGGGGGAGCGGACCCGCGCCGCCCTCGCGCTGCTCCAGGGCCGGGGAGTCAACCTCCTGGTGCTGGACGAGCCCACCAACCACCTCGACCTGCCCGCCATCGAGCAGCTGGAGTCGGCCCTGGACGCCTACGAGGGCACCCTCCTCCTGGTCACCCACGACCGGCGCATGCTCGACGCGGTCCACGTCACCCGCCGCCTGGAGGTCGCCGACGGCAAGGTGACGGAACGCTGAACGGTCCGGGGCGGGCGGGAACGCCCCGCCCGCCCCGACACACACCCGTCAGCGCTTGCCGTTCTTCCCGTCGAGCAGGCCCGCCTTGCGCAGGGCGTCCGCCATCGCGCTGTTCGCCGGGGGAGGCGCCTGGCGGGAACCACCGCCCTGGCCGCCCCGGCCGCCGCCACCCTGGCCGCCGCCTTGGCGCTGCCGCTGCTGCGGCGGACGTCCGCCCCGCTGGCGCCGCTCACCGCCGCCCTGCCGGTCCTGCGGGGCGGCCTCGTCGTCCAGCCGGAGCGTCAGCGAGATCCGCTTGCGCGGGATGTCCACGTCGAGGACCTTCACCTTGACGATGTCGCCGGGCTTCACCACGTCCCGCGGGTCCTTCACGAACGTCTTCGACAGGGCGGAGACGTGCGCGAGACCGTCCTGGTGGACGCCGATGTCGATGAACGCCCCGAACGCCGCCACGTTCGTGACGACGCCCTCCAGGACCATCCCCGAGGACAGGTCGGAGATCTTCTCGACGCCCTCCTTGAAGGTCGCCGTGCGGAAGGCCGGGCGCGGGTCGCGGCCGGGCTTCTCCAGCTCCTTGAGGATGTCCGTCACGGTCGGCAGACCGAACGTCTCGTCCACGAAGTCGTCGGGCCGCAGCGAGCGCAGCACCCCGGTGTTGCCGATCAGGGCGGCCACGTCCTGGCCCGACGTCTTCACGATCCGCCGCACCACCGGGTAGGACTCGGGGTGGACGCTGGACGCGTCCAGCGGGTCGTCGCCGCCGCGGATGCGCAGGAAGCCCGCGCACTGCTCGTACGCCTTCGGGCCGAGCCGCGCCACCTTCTTCAGCTGCCCGCGGGAGGTGAAGGGGCCGTTGGCGTCCCGGTGGGACACGATGTTCTCCGCGAGACCCGAGGTGATGCCGGAGACGCGCGCGAGAAGCGGCGCCGACGCCGTGTTGACGTCCACACCGACACCGTTCACACAGTCCTCGACGACCGCGTCCAGGGAGCGCGACAGCTTCACCTCGGACAGGTCGTGCTGGTACTGGCCGACGCCGATCGACTTCGGGTCGATCTTCACCAGCTCGGCCAGCGGGTCCTGCAGCCGGCGGGCGATCGACACGGCGCCGCGCAGCGACACGTCCATGTCGGGCAGCTCCTGCGAGGCGAAGGCGGAGGCCGAGTACACGGAGGCGCCGGCCTCGGACACCATCACCTTGGTGAGCTTCAGCTCCGGGTGCCGGGTGATCAGTTCACCGGCGAGCTTGTCGGTCTCGCGGGACGCCGTGCCGTTGCCGATCGCGATCAGCTCGACCGCGTGCTCCTTCGCCAGCCGGGCCAGCTTGGCGATGGCCTCGTCCCAGCGGTTGGCCGGGACGTGCGGGTGGATGACGTCGGTGGCGACGACCTTGCCGGTGGCGTCCACGACGGCGACCTTGACGCCGGTGCGGAAGCCGGGGTCGAGGCCCAGCGTCGCCCGGGTGCCGGCCGGGGCGGCCAGCAGCAGGTCGCGGAGGTTGGCGGCGAACACCCCGACGGCCTCGTCCTCGGCGGCCGTGCGCAGCCGCAGCCGCAGGTCGATGCCGAGGTGGACGAGAACGCGGGTGCGCCAGGCCCAGCGGACCGTGTCCAGCAGCCACTTGTCGGCCGGACGCCCCCGATCGGCGATCTGGAAGCGGTGCGCGATCATCCCCTCGTACGAGGACGGGCCGTCGGTCGGCTCCTCCGGCTCCAGGACGAGGTCGAGGACCTCCTCCTTCTCACCGCGGAGCATCGCCAGGATCCGGTGCGAGGGCAGCTCGGTGAACGGCTCGGCGAAGTCGAAGTAGTCGGCGAACTTGGCGCCCGCCTCCTCCTTGCCCTCGCGCACCTTGGCGGCCAGGCGCCCGCGCGTCCACATGCGTTCGCGCAGCTCGCCGATCAGGTCGGCGTCCTCGGAGAAGCGCTCCGTCAGGATGGCCCGGGCGCCGTCCAGGGCGGCCTGCGGATCGGCGACGCCCTTGCCGGCGTCCACGAACGCGGAGGCGGCGGCCAGCGGCTCGACCGTCGGGTCGGCGAGCAGGCCCTCGGCCAGCGGCTCGAGCCCGGCCTCCCGGGCGATCTGCGCCTTGGTGCGGCGCTTGGGCTTGAACGGCAGATAGATGTCCTCGAGCCGGGCCTTGGTCTCGGCCGCGCGGATCCGCGCCTCCAGCTCCTCGGTGAGCTTGCCCTGCTCCCGCACCGAGTCCAGGATCGCCGTCCGCCGCTCCTCCAGCTCCCGCAGATAGCGCAGCCGCTCCTCGATCGTGCGCAGCTGCGCGTCGTCGAGCGTCTCGGTCGCCTCCTTGCGGTAGCGGGCGATGAAAGGCACCGTCGAACCGCCGTCGAGCAGCTCCACGGCGGCCTTCACCTGCCGCTCCCGTACGCCGAGCTCCGCGGCGATCCTGCCTTCGATGGACCCTGTGAGGGGTGTCGTCACGATCCCGTCCCGCCTTCTGACTGAGGTTGCGCGGCAATTGTGGCAGGTGACGCCGACAACCGGGGATCAGGGCGGGTCCGTGGCGGGGCGGGTCAGGCCCGGCGGCCGTGGGCGCTGCCGGACGCCCCGCCGAACAGCCGGGCGAGGGCCCGGAACGGGAGCGTCACGACGGTGGCGATGGCGCCGCCGATCTGGCGCAGGACATCTGCGATGGCATGGAACACGTCGTTCACCTCTCCTCGGCGGCCGCCGGTCGGCCGTCGAGGTCACGGGTACCGCGCCCGGCGCACGTCATGCCCGGTCGGCCGGTCCGCGGCGGCCCGGCCGATGTCAGCCCTTGCCGAGCAGGTCCGCCGGGAACGCCCCGGCCATCGCCGCCGTCCGCGCGAACCCGGCGCCCAGCTCCGTCAGCCGGGCCACGCCCTCCGCCCCGAGACGCCGGTACGGCGCCTGGTCGAGGCGGTCCGTCTCGGCCTCGATCTCCTGGCGCAGGGCGACCCCCTCGGGCGTCAGCTCGCCCGCCTCGTCCAGCAGACCGCGCTCGCGCAGCCGGCCGCAGGCGGCGTCCCAGTCCTCCTGGGACCAGCCGCGGGTCGCGAACACCCACTTCGGGGTCATGCCCTTGCCGGTCGCGGTGTGGGTGACCACGGCCCCCAGACCGTCCAGTTCGGCCGACATCAGCACGGCCAGATGCCCGTCGCCCCGGTGCTCGCGCAGCAGCGTCGTCGCGTGGAAGTACGCGAGGTGCGGCTGCTCGGGCACCGGCAGGTCCGCGTACGCCGAGTACAGCGGCCGGGCGCTGCGGGAGCACCCCTCGGTGGCGCGCAGCGCGAGCCCGGCCGCCTCGGTCATCTCCGCCGACGCCACCGCCTCCTCGCCGAGCAGCCGGCGCAGCGCCCGGTCCACCGCCCGCGCGCGGGCCGCGAGAACGGCCTCGGGGGAGGCGACCGACCAGACGGCGGGGACGTGCCGGGCGACCGCCTCGTGCTTGTAGTTGTAGAACGCCGCCGTCACCGCGCCCGCGCCGACCGGGCCCATCGCGGCCGCCCGCACCGCGAAGTTGACGGCCTTGGGATGCGTGATCCCGAGCGCGCCCAGCTCCTCGCCCGTCTCGGGCGCGAAGTACAGCGTCGCGTGGAGGGAGTTGAGCATGTTCTGGCAGCGGCGGCCGGCACGGGGCTCCAGGGCGGCAGTAGTCATGGCCCGAGGTTACCAACCGCTTGGTACGTCGCCTGGGGCGCGCGTCCGCCATGGCAGGAAAGGTGGGGTCCTCGTCATTGCGGCCGTCCGCCGGGGCTCGAAGAATCGAAGGCATGGCCCAGCGAACCGTTCTCTTCGTGCTCTTCGACGACGTCCTGAGCCTGGACGTCAGCGGTCCGCTGGAGGTCTTCGCCGCGGCCGAGACCTACCGTCCGGGCACCTACCGCATCCGTACGGCCTCCCTGGACGGCGGCCCCGTCCGCACCTCCGGCGGTCTGACCCTCGTCCCGGACCGGGCGCTCGGCGACCGGCTCGACGCGCACACCCTCGTCGTCCCGGGCGGCCAGGGCACCCGTGACCCGGACCCCGCCCTCACCGACTGGCTGCGCGCCCACGCCCGCACCGCCGAACGCCTCGTCTCCGTCTGCACCGGCTCCCTGCTGCTGGCCGGGGCCGGGCTCCTGGACGGGCGCCGCGCCACGACCCACTGGGCGTACTGCGGCAAGCTCGCCCGCGACCACCCGGAGGTCGCCGTCGAACCCGACCCCATCTACGTGCGCGACGGACAGGTGTCCACCTCCGCCGGCGTCACCTCCGGCATCGACCTCGCGCTCGCCCTGGTCGAGGAGGACCTCGGCCGGGACATCGCCCTCGGGATCGCCCGCCACCTCGTCGTCTTCCTGCGCAGGCCCGGCAACCAGGCCCAGTTCAGCGCCCAGCTCGCCGCCCAGACCGCGCGGCGCGAGCCGCTGCGGGACGTGCAGCGCTGGATCACCGAGCACCCCGAGGCCGATCTCTCCGTCGAGGCGCTCGCCGCCCGCGCCAGCCTCTCCGCGCGCCACTTCGCCCGCGCCTTCCAGCACGAGACCGGCATGACGCCCGGCCGCTATGTCGACCGGGTCCGCCTCGAACACGCCCGCCGCCTCCTGGAGGACACCACCGACGGCGTCGAGGAGATCTCCCGGGCCGGCGGCTACGGCACCCCCGAGGCCATGCGCCGCGCCTTCGTACGGACTCTCGGCGTGTCCCCGGCGGAGTACCGCCGCCGCTTCCGCCCCGCGTCCACGCCCTGACCTCCGACCGCCCCGAAGGGAACGCCATGCAGATCGCCATGGTCCTGTACGACCGCTTCACCGCCCTCGACGTCGTGGGCCCCTACGAGGCGCTGAGCCGCCTCCCGGACGCGCGCGTCGACTTCGTCGCCGAGCGGGCGGGGCCGGTCCGCGCCGACACCGGCTTCCTCACGCTGACCGCGGACAAGGCCCTGGCCGACGTGCCGCACCCGGACGTCGTCGTGGTGCCCGGCGGCCCCGGCACGTTCACCGAGATCGAGAACGAGACCTTCCTGGACTGGCTCCGGACGGCCGACGCCACGACCGCCTGGACGACCTCCGTCTGCTCCGGCTCCCTGCTCCTGGCCGCCGCCGGGCTGCTCCGGGACCGCCGCGCCGCCTCGCACTGGCTGACCCTGGACTTCCTGCGGCAGTACGGCGCCCAGCCCACCGCGGACCGCGTCGTCACGGACGGCAAGTACGTCACCGCCGCCGGCGTCTCCGCCGGGATCGACATGGCCCTCACCCTGGTGGGCCGGATCGCCGGCGACGAGCACGCCCAGGCCGTCCAGCTCCTGATCGAGTACGACCCGCGGCCGCCCTACGACGCGGGTTCGCCCGCCAAGGCGCCCGCGCACCTCGTCGAGGAGTTCCGCACCGGCAGCCGGTTCACCCTCGTGTAGAGACGGTCCAGGTGAAGCGCGGCTGCCTGCGCTCCAGGAAGGCGGCGACCCCCTCCGCGGTGTCGCCGCTCTCGCGCGCCCGCTCCGCCCAGTGCCCGTCGCGGTCGGTGCGGCCGCTCGCGAACTCCTTGGCGGCGGCCTGGGTCAGCTGCGAGCGCGACGCCAGGACCCGGGTGAACTCCGCGACCCGCTTGTCCAGTTCCCCCTCGGGCAGCACCTCGTCCACCAGACCCGTGCGCAGGGCACGCTCCGCGTCGATCAACTCGCCCGAGAACAGCAGGTACTTGGCGGTGGCCGGACCGACCAACGCCACCAGCCTCCGGGTGGAGGAGGCCGGGTAGACGATCCCGAGCTTCGCCGGTGTGACCCCGAACAGCGCGCCCTCCTGCGCGAACCGCAGATCGCACGCCGCCGCCAGCTGGGCCCCGCCGCCCACGCAGTGCCCTCGGACCGCGGCCAGCGTCGGCTTCGGGAAGGCCGCCAGGGCCTCCTCGGCGGCCACGGCCAGCTCCTGCGCCTCCCGCGGGGACCCCTGGAGCGTCGAGATGTCCGCGCCCGCGCAGAAGGTCCCGCCCTCGCCGGTCAGCACCAGCGCCCGGACGTCCGGGTCGGCGGCCAGCGTGTCCAGCAGCGGGGGCAGCGCCCGCCACATCGCGGCCGTCATCGCGTTGCGCTTGGCCGGATGGTGGACGACGACGGTGGCGACCGCGTCGGCGACGCGGTGCAGCAGCTGGGGCTCCATGCGCCGGATGCTATCCGCCGGTGCCGGGCGGCCCTCGGGAGAGGGGCCTCCGCCGGGCGGATCGTCCGGACCCGGCACGCCCCCAAACCCGTACAACCCGAATAGTTCGCCAATTCGGCATCCGGCGGGTCAACAGTGGTCCCACATCTGACCGTGTCATACGCCAACGGTCATAAACGCTCGATACCTGCTGACTTCTGTTCAGTTCTCCGGTCGGGACCGGTGCGTTACCAACACTCGACGTGTGGTGACAATCGAGCGCAAGGGTGGCGACCGGACGATGGAGAACCACGGGCGCGGGTCCGGCCCGCGCCCAGCGGGCGGCGCGGAGGACTCCCTCGATCCGCGGACGCCGGACCCACTGCCGTACGAAGGCGTCTGGCGGTTCACCGCCCCCGCCGTGGAGGCATCCGTCCCGCAGGCGCGGCACGCCGTGCGGGACCTGCTGTACCGCCAGGGCGTACCGGTCCCGGACGACCTGGTCCAAGGGCTGCTGCTGATCATCTCGGAGCTGGTGACGAACGCCGTACGGCACGCGGCGCTGCTGTCACCGATGCTCGCCGTGGAGGTCGCCGTCGGCGCGGAGTGGCTGCGGGTGTCCGTCGAGGACAACCACCCCTACCGGCCGACCGCCCTGGAGGCCGACTACGGGCAGACCGGCGGCCGGGGGCTGCTCCTGGTCCGGGAGATCACCCGGGAGGCGGGCGGCGTCTGCGACGTCGAGCACACCGCGAGCGGCGGCAAGGTGATCTGGGCCGCCGTCCCGCTGAAACCGGTCCGGGACCCGTACCTCTGATACGGGCCCCGGCGGGCGTCACCAGCCGGCCGACGGGCCCGTCAGCTCGCGGACGGCGGGGCGGGCCGCGTCCAGCACGGTCATGAACCAGGACGAGAACGGCTCCTTCGCGTGCCGCTCGGCCAGCTCGGCCGCCGTGACGAAGGCCGTCCCGCCGATCTCCTCCGGGTCAGGCCGCAGCGCGCCCTGCACCAGGCCGACGAAGAGATGGTTGTACTCCTGCTCCACCAGGCCCGAGTCGGGGTCCGGGTGGTTGTAGCGGACCGTGCCGGCCTCGGCCATCAGCGAGGGCGAGACGCCCAGCTCCTCGAACGTGCGCCGGGCCGCCGCCGCGAAGGGGGCCTCCCCGGGGTACGGGTGGCCGCAGCAGGTGTTGGACCAGACACCGGGGGAGTGGTACTTGCCGAGCGCCCGCTGCTGCAGCAGCAGCCGGCCCCGCTCGTCGAAGAGGAACACGGAGAACGCGCGATGCAGCTGCCCGGGCGGCTGATGGGCGGCGAGCTTCTCCGCGGTGCCGATCGTCACACCGTTCTCGTCGACCAGTTCCAGCAGAATCGCGTCAGCGTCGCCCTTCGACGCACTCTGCGTCGAGGTGGCAGGTGTGATCGGCATACCCATCCTTCACATCGGTGTTGCGCCCCAAGTGTGCCGTACGAATCCGGCACTCCCGGCAAGTGATCGTGCCCGGCGCGGCGGCTGGGGAACCGCCCACGGGGGACCGTACGCCTGTTCCGGCCGGTCAGTGGCAGAGCCGGGACTCGTGCTGCGCGTGGCCCGCCGGCTCCAGCTGGAAGGTGCAGTGCTCCACGTCGAAATGGTCGCCGAGGCAGCCCTGGAGCTCGTGCAGCACCTTCTCGTGACCGATGGCGTTCAGGACGTCGGAGCGCACCACCACATGGGCGGACAGCACCGGCATCCCCGAGGTGATCGTCCACGCGTGCAGGTCGTGGACGTCCTCGACGCCGTCCACGGCGAGGATGTGCACCCGCACCTCGTCCATGTCGACCCCCTTCGGCGCCGACTCCAGCAGGACGTCGAGGGTCTCGCGCAGCAGCTTCAGCGTGCGCGGCACGATCATCACACCGATGACCAGCGAGGCGATCGGGTCGGCGGCCTGCCAGCCGGTGCCCAGGATCACGGCCGCGGAGACGATCACCGTCAGCGAGCCGAGGGTGTCCGCCGCCACCTCCAGGAACGCGCCGCGTACGTTGAGGCTCTCCTTCTGGCCCCGCATCAGCAGCGACAGCGAGATCAGGTTGGCGACCAGACCGATCGCGCCGAACACGACCATCAGGCCGCCCTCGGTGTCCGCCGGGGTGAAGAACCGCTGGACGGCCTCGTACAGGACGTACCCGCCGACGCCGAGCAGCAGCAGACAGTTCGCGAGGGCGGCGAGGATCTCCGCGCGGGCGTAGCCGAAGGTGCGGGTGGTGCTCGCCGGCCGGTTCGCGAAGTGGATCGCGAACAGGGCCATGCCGAGGCCCACCGCGTCCGTCGCCATGTGCGCCGCGTCCGCGACCAGGGCCAGCGAGTCCGCGGCCACACCGCCGACGATCTGCACCACCATGACCGCGAGCGTGATCCCCAGCGCGATCCGCAGCCGCCCCCGGTAGGCGGCGGCCGCCGTACCGGTCGGGGGCCCGTGCGCGTGCCCGTGATCGTGCCCAGCCCCCATGGGAAGCCGCCCTTCTGGTCGTACGACGATCGCAACCGTCCGTCCGGGATGACAGTCAACTACGGGTAGGGGGTATCCGGCAACGCGGCGTTGAATACCGTTGTCATATGCCGTGACCTGCGGAAACGTTCCGCAGGTCAGCGCCGCGCACCCGGCCCGTACCGCTCAGCCGCCGTGGTGGAGCCGCCAGCCGGCCCACGCCGACTCGACCATCTCGCGTACCCCGCGCCGGGCCGTCCACCCGAGCTCCCGGGCGGCCAGCTCGGCCGAGGCGACCGCGCGCGGCGCGTCCCCGGGCCGGCGCCCCTCCACCACGGCGGGCCGCCGGTCGCCGGTCACCTCCCCGATCACGTCGATCAGCTCGCGCACGGAGACGCCCGTCCCACTGCCGATGTTCAGCGTGAGGTCGCCGCCCGCGTCCGGGGAGGAGAGGTGCCGGGCCGCCGCCAGATGCGCCTCGGCGAGGTCGGCGACATGGATGTAGTCACGGACGCACGTGCCGTCCGGCGTCGGATAGTCGTCGCCGAAGATCCGCGGCGCCTCGTCACGGGTGAGCCGGTCGAAGACCATCGGCACGATGTTGAAGACGCCGGTGTCCGCGAGTTCCGGAGCGGCGGCTCCCGCCACGTTGAAGTAGCGCAGGCACACCGTCGCGATGCCGTGCGCCTGCCCGGCCGCCCGCACCAGCCACTCCCCGGCCAGCTTGGTCTCGCCGTACGGGTTCACCGGGGCGCACGGGGTCCGCTCCGTGATGAGGTCCACATCCGGGTTGCCGTACACGGCGGCGGACGAGGAGAACAGCAGGCGCCGGATCCCGGCCTTCGCGACCGCGTCCAGGAGCGTGGCGAGACCGCCCACGTTCTCCCGGTAGTAGCGGGTGGGCTGCGCCACCGACTCCGCCACCTGCTTGCGGGCCGCGAGATGCACCACACCGGTCACCCTGTGCTCGGCGAGGACCCGCTCGAGCAGGTCGCCGTCCAGGGACGAGCCGCGCACCAGCGGCACCTCGGCCGGCAGCCGCGCCGGGTACCCGGCCGAGAGGTCGTCCAGGGCGACGACCCGCTCCCCGGCGTCCGTCATGGCCCGCGCCACGTGTGCTCCGATGTAGCCGGCCCCGCCTGTGATCAGCCATGTCATGGTCGCCCACCCTATGCCGACCCACCGCGGCCTCCCGCAATGTCCCCGGTGCCCCGGTCTGTACCGGGCGGGTTTGTGGGCGGCCCCGGCGATCCCCGATGATGATCGCCGGGCGGCACCGGGCGAACCTTGTCGATCGTCACGCCGAACGGCCGGTGAACGTCGGCTTCCCGTCATCCGATAGCCTCTGCCGACACGCCGCCCGGCCGCCACCGGCAAGGGGCGCCGCCACCATGAACATGACCGGCGCGAGCACGCCGGCACCCAGGGAGTGAGTTCGGTTGCCGACCGCCATCCTCACCGGTCAGCCGGTCCCCGGATCGTCGATCGAGGGCGATCTGCGGTCCCTCGGCTACGATGTCCGGACCGCCTCGGACCCGGCCGACGCCGAGACCCTTCTCGCCCAGGTCCCCGGTGACCAGCGCGTCGCCCTGGTCGACGCCCGCTTCGTCGGCCACCTGCACGCCCTGCGGCTCGGCCTGACCGACCCCCGCTTCCCGCTCGCCGCGATCCCCGGCGCCGTCACCGCCCAGCCCGCCGGCCGGCAGGCGCTCACCCGCGCCGTCGCCCGCGAGACCTCCGCCGGCGGCGGCACGGCGGTGGCCGTCGACAGCCTCGCCGACCGGGTCGCCACCGCCCTCGACACCGAGGGCACCGACGTGCACCGCCCCGAGCTCGGCAGCCTCGTCGCCGCCGTCCCGGAGGACCCGCAGGCCCGCAACGAGGCCCGGCAGTCCGTCGCCTCCGTCGACGACGAGGCCATACGCCTGAAGTCGGCCGTGAAGGCCCGCGACGGCTTCTTCACGACCTTCTGCATCAGCCCCTACTCGCGCTACCTCGCCCGCTGGTGCGCCCGGCGCGGCCTGACCCCCAACCAGGTCACCACCGCGTCCCTGATCACCGCGCTGATCGCGGCGGGCTGCGCGGCCACCGGCACCCGCGGCGGCTTCGTCGCGGCCGGCCTGCTGCTGATCTTCTCGTTCGTGCTCGACTGCACCGACGGACAGCTCGCCCGCTACTCGCTGCAGTACTCCACGCTCGGCGCCTGGCTCGACGCCACCTTCGACCGGGCCAAGGAGTATGCCTACTACGCCGGGCTCGCCCTCGGCGCGGCCCGCGGCGGCGACGACGTGTGGGCGCTCGCCCTCGGCGCGATGGTCCTGCAGACCTGCCGGCACGTCGTGGACTTCTCCTTCAACGAGGCGAACCACGACGCCACCGCCAACACCAGCCCCACCGCCGCCCTCTCCGACAAGCTCGACAGCGTCGGCTGGACGGTGTGGGTGCGGCGGATGATCGTGCTGCCGATCGGCGAACGCTGGGCGATGATCGCCGTGCTGACGGCCCTCACGACTCCGCGCATCACCTTCTACGCCCTGCTCATCGGGTGCGCGTTCGCCGCCACGTACACCACGGCCGGCCGGGTCCTGCGCTCGCTGACCCGCAAGGCCCGCCGCACCGACCGGGCCGCCCAGGCCCTCGCCGAGCTCGCCGACTCGGGTCCGCTGGCCGAGACCGTCGCACGTCGCCTGCCCGGCCCGAAGCGTCCGACCGCCCTGATCAGTGCCGTTGCCGGCGCCGTCGCCGTCACGCTCGCCGCCTGGGGCTGGGGCCCCGAGTGGCCGGTCGTCCTGTTCGCCGTGCTGTACGCGCTGCTCGCGGGCGAGGCCGTGAGGCACCCCCTCAAGGGCGCCCTCGACTGGCTGGTCCCTCCGGTCTTCCGGGCCGCCGAGTACGGCACCGTCCTGCTGCTGGCGGCCAAGGCGGACGTCCAGGGAGCCCTTCCCGCGGCTTTCGGCCTGGTGGCGGCCGTCGCCTACCATCACTACGACACGGTGTACCGCATCCGCGGTGGCGCCGGCGCGCCCCCGGCCTGGCTGGTGCGCACCATCGGGGGGCACGAAGGACGGACCCTGCTCGTCACCCTCCTCGCCGCGGTGCTCACCGCGTCGCAGTTCACGGTCGCGCTCACGGCACTCGCCGTGGCCGTGGCCCTGGTGGTGCTCGTCGAGAGCATCCGCTTCTGGGTGACCGCCCACAAGGGCGGCGCACCCGCCGTACACGATGAAGGAGAACCCGCATGATCGGCCTCGTGCTGGCGGCCGGCGCCGGACGGCGTCTGCGCCCCTACACCGACAGCCTCCCCAAGGCTCTGGTGCCGGTGGGCCCCGCGGGCATAGAGGGCGAACCGACGGTTCTCGACCTCACCCTCGCCAACTTCGCGGAGATCGGCCTCACCGAGGTCGCGATCATCGTCGGCTACCGCAAGGAGGCCGTGTACGAGCGCAAGGCGGCGCTGGAGGCGAAGTACGGCCTCAAGCTGACCCTCATCGACAACGACAAGGCCGAGGAGTGGAACAACGCCTACTCCCTGTGGTGCGGCCGTGACGCCCTCAAGGACGGCGTGATCCTCGCCAACGGCGACACCGTGCACCCGGTCTCCGTAGAGAAGACCCTGCTCGCCGCCCGTGGCGAGGGCAAGAGGATCATCCTCGCCCTGGACACCGTGAAGTCGCTGGCCGACGAGGAGATGAAGGTCGTCGTCGACCCCGCCAAGGGCATGACGAAGATCACCAAGCTGATGGACCCCGCCGAGGCCACCGGCGAGTACATCGGCGTCACCCTCATCGAGGGCGACGCCGCCCCCGAGCTGGCCGACGCCCTGAAGACGGTCTGGGAGACCGACCCGCAGCAGTTCTACGAGCACGGCTACCAGGAGCTCGTGAACCGCGGCTTCCGGATCGACGTGGCGCCGATCGGCGACGTCAAGTGGGTGGAGATCGACAACCACGACGACCTCGCCCGTGGACGGGAGATCGCGTGCCAGTACTGACCCGGCTCATCCCCTCGCCGGTCGTCGTGGACATCCGCCCGGGTGCCCTCGACGACCTGGCCTGCGTCCTCGCCGACGAACGCATCTCCCACTCCGGCAAGCTCGCCGTCGCCGTCAGCAACGGCTCCGGCGCCCGGCTGCGGGAGCGGCTCGCCCCCGCGCTGCCCGGCGCCTCCTGGTACGAGGTCGGCGGCGGCACCCTGGACGACGCGGTCCGGCTGGCCGGCGACATAAAGGCCGGCCACTACGACGCGGTCGTCGGTCTCGGCGGCGGCAAGATCATCGACTGCGCCAAGTTCGCCGCGGCCCGCGTGGGCCTGCCCCTCGTCGCCGTCCCGACGAACCTCGCGCACGACGGACTGTGCTCGCCGGTCGCCACGCTCGACAACGACGCCGGGCGCGGTTCCTACGGTGTGCCGAACCCGATCGCGGTCGTCATCGACCTCGACGTCATCCACGAGGCCCCGGCCCGCTTCGTGCGCGCCGGCATCGGGGACGCGATCTCCAACATCTCCGCCATCGCCGACTGGGAGCTCGCCCACCGCGTCAAGGGCGAGAAGATCGACGGCCTCGCCGCCGCGATCGCCCGCCAGGCCGGCGAGGCCGTCCTGCGGCACCCCGGCGGCATAGGGGACACCGGCTTCCTCCAGGTGCTGGCCGAGGCCCTGGTCCTCAGCGGTATCGCGATGTCGGTGTCGGGCGACTCCCGCCCCTCCTCCGGCGCGTGCCACGAGATCAACCACGCCTTCGACCTGCTGTTCCCGAAGCGCGCCGCCGCCCATGGCGAGCAGTGCGGACTGGGCGCGGCCTTCGCCATGTACCTGCGCGGGGCGCACGACGAGTCGGCCTTCATGGCCGAGGTGCTGCGCCGGCACGGCCTGCCCGTGCTGCCGAGCGAGATCGGGTTCACGGACGACGAGTTCGTCCGCGCCGTGGAGTTCGCTCCGCAGACCCGGCCCGGCCGGTACACGATCCTCGAACACCTCGACCTGACAACCGACCAGATCAAGGACGTCTACGCCGACTATGTCAAGGCCATCGGTAGCTGAACTACGCCCCGTCGTCCACCCCGCGGGGGTGAAGGACCGGCGCAGCGGTGAGCACTGGATGGGACGCCTCTACATGCGCGAGGTGTCCCTGCGGGTCGACCGCTACCTGGTGAACACCAGGGTCACGCCCAACCAGCTCACGTACCTGATGACCGTCTTCGGTGTCCTCGCGGCCCCGGCACTCCTCGTGCCGGGGATCGCGGGCGCCGTGCTGGGCGTCGTGTGCGTCCAGATGTACCTGCTGCTCGACTGCGTCGACGGCGAGATCGCGCGCTGGCGCAAGCAGTACTCCCTCAGCGGCGTCTACCTCGACCGGGTCGGCGCCTACCTCACCGACGCAGCCGTGCTCACCGGCTTCGGGCTGCGCGCCGCCGACCTGTGGGGCAGCGGCCGTATCGACTGGCTGTGGGCCTTCCTCGGCACGCTCGCCGCGCTCGGCGCCATCCTGATCAAGGCCGAGACCGACCTCGTCGGCGTCGCCCGCCACCAGACCGGCAAGGAGCCGGTCAAGGAGGCCGCCGCCGAGATGCGCTCCTCGGGCATGGCGCTGGCCCGCCGGGCCGCCGCCGCCCTGAAGTTCCACCGGCTGATCCTCGGCATCGAGGCGTCGCTGCTCATCCTGGTCCTCGCCGTCGTCGACCAGGTCCGCGGCGACCTGTTCTTCTCCCGGCTCGGCGTCGCGGTGCTCGCCGGCATCGCCCTCGTCCAGACCCTGCTGCACCTGGTGTCCATCCTCGCCTCCAGCAGGCTGAAGTGAGCGCCATGAAGGTCGGCGCGGTCGTCATCACCATGGGCAACCGCCCCGAGGAGCTGCGCGCCCTGCTCGACTCGGTCGCCAAGCAGGACGGCGACGCGGTCCAGGTCGTCGTGGTCGGCAACGGCTCACCCGTTCCGGACGTCCCCGAGGGCGTCCGCACGATCGAGCTGCCCGAGAACATCGGCATCCCCGGCGGCCGCAACGTCGGCATCGAGGCGTTCGGCCCGAGCGGCCGGGACGTCGACGTGCTGCTCTTCCTCGACGACGACGGCCTGCTCGCCCGGCACGACACCGCCGAGCTGTGCCGCCAGGCCTTCGAGGCCGACCCGGCGCTCGGCATCATCAGCTTCCGCATCGCCGACCCCGAGACCGGGGTCACCCAGCGCCGGCACGTCCCGCGGCTGCGCGCCTCCGACCCGATGCGCTCCTCCCGGGTCACCACCTTCCTGGGCGGCGCCAACGCCGTGCGCACCCAGGTCCTCGCGGAAGTCGGCGGCCTGCCGGACGCATTCTTCTACGCGCACGAGGAAACCGATCTGGCATGGCGGGCCCTCGACGCGGGCTGGATGATCGACTACCGGTCCGACATGGTGCTGTACCACCCCACGACCGCGCCCTCCCGGCACGCGGTCTACCACCGCATGGTCGCCCGCAACCGGGTCTGGCTCGCCCGCCGCAACCTGCCCGCGCCGCTGGTCCCCGTCTACCTCGGGGTGTGGCTGCTGCTCACCCTTCTCCGGCGTCCCTCGGGGCCCGCGCTGAAGGCATGGTTCGGGGGATTCCGGGAAGGATGGACGACTTCGTGCGGTCCCCGGCGTCCCATGAAGTGGCGTACGGTGTGGCGGCTGACCCGACTGGGCCGGCCTCCTGTCATCTGACAGGCTCGGCCCTGAGGAGCACCGGCCCGCACCCCGGCCGCAGGTACATGCCAGACCCGCACAGGGGGCTGCGCATCTCGATGACGAAAGTTTCGACTGGTGAGTGAGACAACGCACGACGGCCCGGTCGCGGTGAGCGCGCCGCCGTCGCCCGACGAGGGACTCACGGCGGCCGAGCTGGCCGCCAAGTACGGGCTGACCGTGAGCGGCGCCCGCCCCTCGCTGTTCGAGTACGTCCGGCAGCTCTGGGACCGGCGGCACTTCATCCTCGCGTTCTCGCGGGCGAAGCTGACCGCCCAGTACAGCCAGGCCAAGCTCGGGCAGCTCTGGCAGGTGGCCACCCCGCTGCTGAACGCCGCCGTGTACTTCCTCATCTTCGGCCTGATCCTGCAGGCCGACCGGGGCATGTCCCGCGAGGTCTACGTGCCGTTCCTGGTCACGGGCGTCTTCGTGTTCACCTTCACCCAGAGCTCGGTGATGGCGGGCGTCCGCGCGATCTCCGGCAACCTCGGACTGGTGCGCGCCCTGCACTTCCCGCGCGCCTCGCTGCCCATCTCCTTCGCGCTGCAGCAGCTCCAGCAGCTTCTCTTCTCGATGGTCGTGCTGTTCGTCGTGGCGGTCGCCTTCGGGAGCTACCCGTCGATGTCCTGGCTGCTGATCGTCCCGGTGCTGGTGCTGCAGTTCTTCTTCAACACCGGCCTCGCGATGATCATGGCCAGGGCCGGCGCCAAGACCCCCGACCTCGCCCAGCTGATGCCGTTCGTGATGCGCACCTGGATGTACGCGTCCGGCGTGATGTTCTCCATCCCGATCATGCTGGAGGGCAAGCCGGAGTGGATCGCCACGGTCCTGCAGTGGAACCCGGCCGCGATCTACATGGACCTCATGCGCTTCGCCCTGATCGACGGCTACGGCTCCTCGAACCTGCCGGACCACGTCTGGATGGTCGCGCTCGGCTGGGCCGTGCTGTTCGCCGCCGGCGGCTTCGTGTACTTCTGGAAGGCGGAGGAGAGGTACGGCCGTGGCTGACCAGAACGCCGGGGAGCGCGTCCCCACCGTCATCGCCGACGAGCTGCACATCGTGTACCGCGTCAACGGCGCCAAGTCCGGCAAGGGCAGCGCCACCGCCGCCCTGAGCCGCATCCTCAAGCGCGGCGAGGAGCGCGGGGTGCGCAAGGTGCACGCCGTGCGCGGTGTCTCCTTCGTCGCCTACCGGGGCGAGGCCATCGGCCTCATCGGCTCCAACGGCTCGGGCAAGTCCACCCTGCTGCGGGCCATCGCCGGGCTGCTCCCGGCCGAGAAGGGCAAGGTCTACACCGACGGGCAGCCCTCGCTGCTCGGCGTGAACGCCGCCCTGATGAACGACCTCACCGGCGAGCGGAACGTCATATTGGGCGGGCTCGCCATGGGCATGACCCGCGAGCAGATCAAGGCGCGCTACCAGGACATCGTCGACTTCTCCGGCATCAACGAGAAGGGCGACTTCATCACCCTGCCGATGCGCACCTACTCCTCCGGCATGGCCGCCCGGCTGCGGTTCTCCATCGCCGCCGCCAAGGACCACGACGTCCTCATGATCGACGAGGCGCTGGCCACCGGTGACCGCAAGTTCCAGAAGCGCTCCGAGAACCGCATCCGCGAGCTGCGCAAGGAGGCCGGCACGGTCTTCCTCGTCAGCCACAACAACAAGTCGATCCGCGACACCTGCAACCGCGTCCTGTGGCTGGAACGCGGCGAGCTCCGGATGGACGGTCCGACGGACGAGGTCCTCAAGGAGTACGAGAAGTTCACGGGCAAGTAGTCCACCCCGTGGTGGGCCGTGCGGCCCAGAACGCTTCGCGGGGCCCCGCCGGAACTGCTCCGGCGGGGCCCCGCGTCTGCAAAGGAAACGTCAACTCCGCCTGGTGTCAGGAATCTTGACGCCGATCGGTGTGTTCTTGTGATGTGCAGGACACCCCCAGGAGCCGTGCAGCGTTGTACAACGTAAGCTGTACCGGTACCGAAACACGCAAGTGGGGCGATAAGGCGTGATGCCCGCCTCCGGGCCGCGGCACGGAGGCCCGGGCGGCGTGTCCGAAATAGTGCGCATCGGGTCTGCGGTGTAGAACGGGAGATGTGACGGCAATGGCTACGGAAACTCCCCAGCTCCACGCAGCGTGCGCCGTCTTCGCGCCGGGCAGTCGACGATGACGGGAGCCGACGCGCTCACCGCCGATCCGGAGCGCACCACCCTCGACAAGGCCGCCGCGGAGAACTTCCCCGTGGCGCCGTTCTTCCTGCCCAGGGCCTGGCGCGCCGACCTCATGGCCGTCTACGGCTTCGCCCGCCTCGTCGACGACATCGGCGACGGCGACCTCGCCCCCGGCGGCGCCGACGCCCGCCTGCTCGGCGTGTCCGGCCCCGACGCCGACGACCGCCTCGTGCTGCTCGACGCCTTCGAGGCCGACCTGCGCCGCGTCTTCGACGGCACCCCGCGCCACCCCCTGCTGCGCCGCCTCCAGCCGACGGTCCACCGCCGCTCGCTGACCCCCGAGCCGTTCCTCGGCCTGATCGCCGCCAACCGCCAGGATCAGCTCGTCGGCCGGTACGAGACCTACGACGACCTCCTTGCCTACTGCGAACTCTCCGCCAACCCCGTCGGCCGGCTCGTCCTCGCTGTCACGGGGACCGCGACGCCCGAGCGGATCCGGCTCTCCGACGCGGTGTGCACCGCGCTCCAGATCGTCGAGCACCTCCAGGACGTCGCCGAGGACCTCGGACGTGACCGGATCTATCTGCCCGCCGAGGACATGAAGCGCTTCCACGTCGACGAAAACGACCTGGCCGCGAAAACAGCAGGCGCATCGGTGCGCGCACTGGTTGCATACGAAGCCGAACGCGCCCGGAACCTCCTGAATGAAGGCACGCCCCTCGTGGGTAGCGTCCACGGCAGGCTCAAGCTGCTGCTGGCGGGTTTCGTGGCGGGGGGAAGGGCGGCCGTCGAAGCGATCGCCGCCGCCGAATACGACGTACTCACAGGCCCGCCCAAGGCCGGCAAGCTCCGGCTGCTGCGCGAGGTGGGCGGGACCCTGCGAGGAGAGGGGTGATCCGGACCGTGGAGTCTGCACCACACGTGTCCGCACCGGTACTCGCCGCCTACAGCTACTGCGAGACCGTCACCGGACGGCAGGCCCGGAACTTCGCCTACGGCATCCGGCTGCTGCCCACGCCCAAGCGCCGGGCGATGTCGGCGCTGTACGCGTTCTCGCGCCGGGTCGACGACATCGGCGACGGCACCCTGCCCGGCGACGTCAAGACCGCCCGGCTCGAGGACACCCGCGGGGTCCTGACCCGGATCCGCGAGGGCGAGATCGACGAGGACGACACCGACCCCGTCGCCGTCGCGCTCGCGCACGCCGCCGCCACCTTCCCGATCCCGCTCGGCGGCCTGGACGAGCTGATCGACGGCGTGCTCATGGACGTCCGGGGCGAGACCTACGAGACCTGGGACGACCTCAAGGTGTACTGCCGCTGCGTGGCGGGCGCCATCGGCCGTCTCTCGCTCGGCGTCTTCGGCACCGAACCGCACGCGCGCGGCGCCGAACGCGCCCCCGAGTACGCCGACACCCTGGGCCTGGCCCTCCAGCTCACCAACATCCTGCGCGACGTCCGCGAGGACGGCGAGGGCGGCCGTACGTATCTGCCCGCGGACGACCTCGCCAAGTTCGGCTGCTCCGCCGGCTTCCACGGGCCGACCCCGCCGGAGGGCTCCGACTTCGCCGGCCTCGTGCACTTCGAGGTCCGCCGGGCCCGCGCCCTGTTCGCCGAGGGCTACCGGCTGCTCCCCATGCTCGACCGGCGCAGCGGCGCCTGCGTCGCCGCGATGGCCGGCATCTACCGCCGCCTCCTGGACCGCATCGAACGCGACCCGGAGGCCGTCCTGCGCGGCCGTGTCTCCCTGCCCGGCCGGGAGAAGGCCTACGTCGCCGTCCGCGGCCTGTCCGGCCTCGACACCCGGCACGTGACCCGGCGAGCCGTCAGGAGGCGTGCCTGATGCAGCTGGGCGGAAAACGGCGGGCAACCCTCCGCGGCCGTACCGCGTCCCTGACGACGACCGGCCGAACGGCGTCCGGATGCCGGCACGGCGGTCGCACGGGGGAGGGCGCGCGATGACCGACGGCACACGGTCCGACGGGCCGCTCTCCGGCGCCTCCGACCGCTCCGGGCGGGACGCCGTGGTCATCGGCGGCGGGCTCGCGGGTGTCACCGCCGCGCTCGCGCTCGCCGACGCGGGCGTGCGCGTCACCCTGCTGGAGGGCCGGCCCCGGCTCGGCGGCCTCGCCTTCTCCTTCCGGCGCGGCGACCTGACCGTCGACAACGGTCAGCACGTCTATCTGCGCTGCTGCACCGCCTACCGCTGGTTCCTCGACCGGATCGACGGGGCCGCGCTCGCCCCGCTGCAGGAACGTCTCGACGTGCCCGTCGTCGACCTCGGCAAGCCCGAGGGCCGGCGGCTCGGCCGGCTGCGGCGCGACCCGCTGCCCGTCCCCCTGCACCTCGGCCGCAGCCTCGCCGGCTATCCGCACCTGTCGCTCGCCGAACGGGCCAGGGTCGGACGCGCCGCGCTCGCCCTCAAGGGCCTCGACCCGGCCGACCCCGCCCTCGACGACCAGGACTTCGGCAGCTGGCTCGCCGCGCACGGCCAGTCCCCGCGCGCCGTCGAGGCCCTGTGGGACCTGGTCGGCGTCGCCACCCTCAACGCCGTCGCCGGCGACGCCTCGCTGGGACTCGCCGCCATGGTGTTCAAGACCGGCCTGCTGTCCGAACCGGGCGCCGCCGACATCGGCTGGTCCCGGGTCCCGCTGGGCGACCTGCACGACGGACTGGCCCGCAAGGCCCTCGACTCCGCGGGCGTCCGCACCGAACTGCGCACCCGCGCCACCTCGCTCTCCCGCGACGCCGGCGGCCGCTGGAGCGTCCAGGTGCCCGGCGAGACGCTCACCGCCGACGCCGTCGTGCTCGCCGTGCCCCAGCGCGAGGCCCACGCCCTGCTGCCCGAGGGCGCCCTCGACGACCCCGGCCGGCTGCTGCGCATCGGCACCGCGCCGATCCTCAACGTCCACGTCGTCTACGACCGCACGGTGCTCGCCGCCCCCTTCCTGACGGCCCTCGGCACCCCGCTGCAGTGGGTCTTCGACCGCACCGAGGCCGCCGGCCTCACCGACGGCCAGTACCTCGCCGTGTCCCAGTCGGCCGCGCAGGACGAGATCGACGCACCCGTGGCCACCCTCCGCGAGCGGTACCTGCCCGAGCTGGAGCGGCTGCTGCCGCGCGCCCGGGGCGCCCGCGTGAAGGACTTCTTCGTCACCCGCGAACGCACCGCGACGTTCGCCCCGACCCCCGGCGTCGGACGGCTGCGGCCCGGCGCCCGTACCAAGGCACCCGGCCTGTACCTGGCCGGAGCGTGGACCGCCACCGGGTGGCCCGCGACCATGGAGAGTGCGGTCCGCAGCGGCGTCGGAGCGGCCGAGGCCGCCCTCGGCGCCCTCGGCAGGCCCCGCCCCGGCCATCTCTTCGCCGTCGAGGAGGCGGCCTGATGCTGAACGAGCACGCGGCGGCAGGCCCCCGCACCCCCGGTACCGCTACAAGAGGAGAGACCGTGCCCACTGTGCCCCCGGCCGAGAAGGCCGCTCGAGAGACCGCGGTCGACGTGACCGCGCTCCTGGAGCGCGGGAGGACCCTGGCCACACCGGTACTGCGGACGGCGATCGACCGCCTGGCCGCTCCCATGGACACCGTCTCCGCGTACCACTTCGGCTGGATCGACGCCCACGGCAACCCCACGGCCGGCGACGGCGGCAAGGCCGTGCGCCCCGCCCTCGCGGTGCTCTCCGCCGAGGTCACCGGAGCCGCCCCCGAGGCCGGCATCCCCGGGGCCGTCGCCGTGGAACTCGTCCACAACTTCTCCCTGCTGCACGACGACCTCATGGACGGCGACGAGCAGCGCCGGCACCGCGACACCGTCTGGAAGGTGCACGGCCCCGCCCAGGCCATCCTCGTCGGGGACGCCCTGTTCGCCCTCGCCTACGACGTCCTGCTGGAACGCGGCACCGCCGAGGCCGGCCGCGCCGCCCGCCGGCTCACCACCGCCACCCGCGCCCTGATCGACGGTCAGGCGCAGGACATCTCCTACGAGCACCGCGACCGCGTCAGCGTCGAGGAGTGCCTGGAGATGGAGGGCAACAAGACCGGCGCCCTGCTGGCCTGCGCCTCCTCCATCGGCGCGGTCCTCGGCGGCGCCGACGAGCGGACCGCCGACACCCTGGAGACGTACGGCTACCACCTCGGCCTCGCCTTCCAGGCCGTCGACGACCTCCTCGGCATCTGGGGCGACCCGGACGCCACCGGCAAGCAGACCTGGAGCGACCTGCGCCAGCGCAAGAAGTCCCTGCCGGTCGTCGCCGCGCTCGCGGCGGGCGGCAGCGCCTCCGAGCGGCTCGGTGAGATCCTCGCCGCCGACGCCAAGAGCAGCGACTTCGCGACCTTCTCCGAGGAGGAGTTCGCCGCCCGGGCCGCCCTCATCGAGGAGGCGGGCGGCCGCGAGTGGACGGCCGAGGAGGCACGCCGCCAGCACACCATCGCCGTCGAGGCCCTCGACGCCGTCGACATGCCCGAGCGCGTGCGGGCGCAGTTCACGGCGCTCGCGGACTTCGTCGTCGTCCGCAAGAGATGAACACCATCGGGGGAAGAGAGATGATCCATATCGGTCGAATAGTCCTCGCGTAGTCGCCGGCCGGAGGCGCTGGACGCAGCGCCCCGGCCGACGGCGGACCCACAGCAGACGCACCGCTTGCAGCACTGCACGAAGGGGAAGCCATGACAGCGACGACCGACGGAAGCACCGGGGCGGCCCTGCCGCCCCGGGCCGCCGCGGCCAGTGAGATCCACAGCGAGACCCCCCTGGCGACCGGGGCGCACGAGGCCGCCGAACGCGCCGCCCGGCGCGCCACCGACTTCCTCCTGGCCCGCCAGGACCCCGAGGGCTGGTGGAAGGGCGACCTGGAGACGAACGTCACCATGGACGCCGAGGACCTGCTGCTGCGTCAGTTCCTCGGCATCCGGGACGAGGAGACCACGCGGGCCGCCGCCCTCTTCATCCGCGGCGAGCAGCGCGACGACGGCACCTGGGCCACCTTCTACGGCGGGCCCGGCGAACTGTCCACCACCATCGAGGCGTACGTCGCCCTGCGGCTGGCCGGCGACGCCCCCGACGCCCCGCACATGGCGAAGGCCTCCGCCTGGATCCGGGCCCGGGGCGGCATCGCCGAGGCCCGCGTGTTCACCCGTATCTGGCTGGCCCTGTTCGGCTGGTGGAAGTGGGAGGACCTGCCCGAACTCCCGCCGGAACTCATCTACTTCCCCACCTGGGTGCCGCTCAACATCTACGACTTCGGCTGCTGGGCCCGGCAGACCATCGTCCCGCTGACGATCGTCTCCGCGAAGCGCCCGGTGCGCCCCGCGCCCTTCCCGCTCGACGAGCTGCACACCGACCCGGCGAACCCCAACCCGCCCAAGCCGCTCGCCCCGGTGGCGAGTTGGGACGGTGCCTTCCAGCGGCTGGACAAGGCCCTGCACCAGCTGCGCAAGGTCGTCCCGCGCAGACTCCGCAGAGCGGCCATGAACACCGCCGCCCGCTGGATCATCGAACGGCAGGAGAACGACGGCTGCTGGGGCGGCATCCAGCCCCCGGCGGTCTACTCGATCATCGCGCTGCACCTGCTCGGCTACGACCTGAAGCACCCGGTGATGCGCGAGGGACTGGCGTCCCTGGACCGCTTCGCCGTGTGGCGCGAGGACGGCGCCCGGATGATCGAGGCGTGCCAGTCACCGGTGTGGGACACCTGTCTGGCCACCATCGCTCTGGTGGACGCGGGCGTGCCCGCCGACCACCCGCAACTCGTCAAGGCCGCCGACTGGATGCTCGGCGAGGAGATCGTCCGGCCCGGCGACTGGTCGGTCCGGCGCCCCCAACTGCCGCCCGGCGGCTGGGCGTTCGAGTTCCACAACGACAACTACCCCGACATCGACGACACCGCCGAGGTGGTCCTGGCGCTGCGCCGGGTCCGCCACCACGACGCCGAGCGCATGGAACGCGCGATCGGCCGCGGGGTGCGCTGGAACCTCGGCATGCAGTCCCGCAACGGGGCGTGGGGCGCCTTCGACGTCGACAACACCAGCCCCTTCCCGAACCGGCTGCCGTTCTGCGACTTCGGCGAGGTCATCGACCCGCCGTCGGCGGACGTCACCGCGCACGTCGTCGAGATGCTCGCCGTCGAGGGGCTCGCCCACGACCCGCGCACCCGGCGCGGCATCGCCTGGCTCCTCGCCGAACAGGAGCCCGACGGCTCGTGGTTCGGGCGCTGGGGCGTCAACTACCTCTACGGCACCGGGTCCGTCGTCCCGGCCCTGACGGCCGCGGGCTTCCCCGGCTCCCACCCGGCGATCCGCCGGGCCGTCGCCTGGCTGGAGTCCGTCCAGAACGACGACGGCGGCTGGGGCGAGGACCTGCGCTCCTACAAGTACGCCAAGGAGTGGAGCGGCAGGGGCGCCTCGACGGCCTCGCAGACGGCCTGGGCGCTGATGGCCCTCCTCGCGGCGGGCGAGAAGGACTCCAAGGCCGTGGAACGCGGCATCGAGTGGCTGGCCGCCACCCAGCGGCCGGACGGCACCTGGGACGAGCCGTACTTCACCGGCACCGGCTTCCCCTGGGACTTCTCGATCAACTACCACCTCTACCGGCAGGTCTTCCCGCTGACCGCGCTCGGCCGGTACCTGCACGGGGAACCCTTCGCCGGCAAGGCGACCGCCACCGCCACCACCCCCGCCGCCGACGCCGAGGGGAGCGGATGAACCCACAGCCCGCCCCGGCCCCGCTGCTGATCGCCTGCGCGCTCGGCATCGAGCAGATCGCCCTGCGCACCGGCGACCGGGGCGGGGCCGGCGGGCCGGTCACCGTGCTGCGCACCGGCATGGGACCCCGTTCGGCCGAGCGCTCGGTGACCCGTCTGCTGGCCGACCCGGCGCTGGCGGAGGCGGCCGTCCTCGCCACCGGCTTCTGCGCGGGCCTCGCCCCCGGGATGCACCCCGGCGACCTCGTGGTCGCCGAGGAGACCCGGGATCCGGCGGGAACCGTTCCGTGCACGGGGACCGACCTGCTGGTGAAAGCCCTCACGCGGTCCGTCCCGGGCCGCACCGTCCACACCGGACCGCTCACCGGCTCGGACCATGTGGTCCGCGGTCAGGAACGGTCCGATCTGCTCACGACCGGCGCGATCGCGGTCGACATGGAATCCGCGGCCACGCTCCTGAGCGCCGTACGCACGGGCGAGCGCCCGGTTGCGGCCGTCCGGGTGGTCGTGGACGCTCCAGAACATGAACTCGTCCGGATCGGCACATTGCGCGGTGGAATATCGGCCTTCCGCGTTCTTCGTTCCGTTCTGCCTGCTTTCTATGAATGGCACCGTTCCTTGCTGCTCCCCAGGAGGTGAGCCAGATGGCCATGCCGCTGCGCCAGTCCATCAAGGTCGCTACTTACTTGGCTGAACAGAAGCTCCGCAGGCGTGACAAGTTCCCGCTCATCGTCGAGCTGGAACCCCTGTTCGCGTGCAACCTCAAATGCGAGGGCTGTGGCAAGATCCAGCACCCGGCGGGGGTCCTGAAGCAGCGCATGCCCGTGGCGCAGGCCGTGGGCGCGGTGCTGGAGTCCGGGGCGCCGATGGTGTCCATCGCCGGCGGCGAGCCGCTGATGCATCCGCAGATCGACGAGATCGTGCGGCAGCTCGTGGCCAAGCGCAAGTACGTCTTCCTGTGCACCAACGCCATGCTGCTGCGCAAGAAGATGGACAAGTTCACGCCGTCGCCGTACTTCGCGTTCGCCGTGCACATCGACGGCCTGCGGGAGCGTCACGACGAGTCCGTGGCGAAGGAGGGCGTCTTCGACGAGGCCGTCGAGGCGATCAAGGAGGCCAAGCGGCGCGGCTTCCGGGTCACCACCAACTCGACGTTCTTCAACACCGACACCCCGCAGACCATCATCGAGGTGCTCAACTTCCTCAACGACGACCTCCAGGTCGACGAGATGATGATCTCGCCCGCCTACGCCTACGAGAAGGCACCGGACCAGGAGCACTTCCTCGGCGTCGAGCAGACCCGCGAGCTGTTCAAGAAGGCCTTCGCCGGCGGCAACCGCCGCAAGTGGCGGCTGAACCACTCGCCGCTGTTCCTCGACTTCCTCGAGGGCAAGGTCGACTTCCCCTGCACGGCCTGGGCGATCCCGAACTACTCCCTCTTCGGCTGGCAGCGCCCCTGCTACCTGATGAGCGACGGCTACGTCCCGACGTACCGCGAGCTGATCGAGGACACCGACTGGGACAAGTACGGCCGCGGCAAGGACCCGCGCTGCGCCAACTGCATGGCGCACTGCGGCTACGAACCCACCGCCGTCCTCGCCACCATGGGCTCGCTCAAGGAGTCGCTGCGCGCCATGCGTGAGACCGTCTCCGGAAACCGGGAGTGATCCCATGACCGCCATCTCCTTGGGCGTCCCCGAGGTACCGGCCCGGCCGATCGCCCCGCGACGTACGTCCCGGCGGATCCAGGTCGGACCGGTGGCGGTCGGCGGCGGCGCCCCGGTGTCGGTGCAGTCGATGACGACGACGCGTACGTCGGACATCGGTGCGACGCTGCAGCAGATCGCGGAGCTGACGGCGTCGGGCTGCCAGATCGTGCGGGTGGCGTGCCCGACGCAGGACGACGCGGACGCGCTGGCGACGATCACGCGGAAGTCGCAGATCCCGGTGATCGCGGACATCCACTTCCAGCCGAAGTACGTGTTCGCGGCGATCGAGGCGGGCTGCGCGGCGGTCCGGGTGAACCCGGGCAACATCAAGCAGTTCGACGACAAGGTGAAGGAGATCGCGGGGGCCGCGAAGGACCACGGCACCCCGATCCGGATCGGCGTGAACGCGGGTTCGTTGGACCGGCGTCTGCTGCAGAAGTACGGCAAGGCGACGCCCGAGGCCCTGGTGGAGTCGGCGCTGTGGGAGGCGTCCCTCTTCGAGGAGCACGACTTCCGGGACATCAAGATCTCCGTGAAGCACAACGACCCGGTGATCATGATCGAGGCGTACAAGCAGCTCGCCGCCCAGTGCGACTACCCGCTGCACCTCGGCGTGACCGAGGCGGGCCCCGCCTTCCAGGGCACGATCAAGAGCGCGGTGGCGTTCGGCGCGCTGCTCTCGCAGGGCATCGGCGACACCATCCGGGTGTCGCTGAGCGCTCCGCCCGCGGAGGAGGTCAAGGTCGGCATGCAGATCCTGCAGTCGCTCGGGCTGCGGGAACGGCGGCTGGAGATCGTCTCCTGCCCGTCCTGCGGGCGGGCGCAGGTCGACGTCTACAAGCTGGCCGAGGAGGTCACCGCGGGCCTGGACGGCATGGAGGTGCCGCTGCGGGTGGCGGTCATGGGGTGTGTCGTCAACGGCCCCGGCGAGGCGCGTGAGGCCGACCTCGGCGTCGCCTCCGGCAACGGCAAGGGGCAGATCTTCGTCAAGGGCGAGGTCGTCAAGACCGTCCCCGAGTCGAAGATCGTCGAGACCCTCATCGAGGAGGCGATGAAGATCGCCGAGCAGATGGAACAGGACGGGGCCGCAGCGGGCGTCCCCACCGGCACGGGGAAACCGGCAGTGACGGTGAGTTGAAGCACGGCACGGACCGAGAGGGGGCCCGAGCATGACGATTCTGGAGAGCATCCGGGGACCACGTGACCTGAAGGCGCTGTCCGAGGCGGAACTCGGTGAACTGTCCGACGAGATCCGGGAGTTCCTGGTGCACGCGGTCGCGAGGACCGGCGGGCACCTCGGGCCCAACCTGGGGGTGGTGGAGCTGTCCGTCGCGCTCCACCGGGTCTTCGAGTCGCCGGTGGACCGCATCGTCTGGGACACCGGCCATCAGAGCTATGTGCACAAGCTGCTGACGGGGCGTCAGGACTTCTCCAAGCTGCGCGGCAAGGGGGGCCTGTCGGGCTACCCCTCCCGTGAGGAGTCCGAGCACGACATCGTGGAGAACAGCCACGCCTCCACCGCCCTCGGCTGGGCCGACGGGCTCGCCAAGGCCCGCCAGGTGCAGGGGGAGAAGGGGCACGTCGTCGCGGTCATCGGCGACGGGGCGCTGACCGGCGGCATGGCCTGGGAGGCGCTGAACAACATCGCGGCTGCCAAGGACCGGCCGCTGATCATCGTCGTCAACGACAACGAGCGCTCGTACGCCCCGACCATCGGCGGCCTCGCCAACCATCTGGCGACCCTGCGCACCACCGACAGTTACGAGAAGGTGCTGGCCTGGGGCAAGGACGTCCTGCTGCGCACGCCCCTGGTCGGCCACACGGTCTACGAGTCCCTGCACGGCGCGAAGAAGGGCTTCAAGGACGCCTTCGCGCCCCAGGGCATGTTCGAGGACCTGGGACTGAAGTACGTCGGCCCCATCGACGGACACGACATCGGGGCCGTCGAGTCGGCGCTCCGGCGCGCCAAGCGCTTCCACGGACCGGTGCTGGTCCACTGCCTCACGGAGAAGGGGCGCGGCTACGAGCCCGCCCTCGCCCACGAGGAGGACCACTTCCACACCGTCGGTGTGATGGACCCGCTGACCTGCGAACCGCTCGCGCCGTCGGGCGGGCCGTCCTGGACGTCGGTGTTCGGCGACGAGATCGTCCGGATCGGCGAGGAGCGTGAGGACGTCGTCGCGATCACGGCGGCCATGCTGCACCCGGTCGGCCTCGGCAAGTTCGCGGAGCGGTTCCCCGACCGGGTCTGGGACGTGGGGATCGCCGAGCAGCACGCGGCCGTCTCGGCGGCCGGCCTCGCCACGGGCGGACTGCACCCGGTCGTCGCCGTCTACGCCACCTTCCTCAACCGCGCCTTCGACCAGCTGCTGATGGACGTCGCGCTGCACCGCTGCGGGGTGACGTTCGTCCTGGACCGGGCCGGTGTCACCGGCGTCGACGGCGCCTCGCACAACGGCATGTGGGACATGTCGATCCTCCAGGTCGTCCCCGGCCTGAGGATCGCCGCGCCCCGGGACGCCGACCAGCTGAGGGCGCAGCTGCGGGAGGCCGTGGCCGTGGACGACGCCCCGACGCTGGTGCGCTTCCCGAAGGAGTCGGTCGGACCGGCGGTCCCGGCCGTCGACCGGGTGGGCGGGCTCGACGTCCTGCACCGCGGGCCGGACCAGGACGTCCTCCTCGTCGCCGTCGGTGTGATGGCCCCCGTGTGCCTCCAGGCGGCCGAGCTGCTCGAGGCACGCGGCATCGGCTGCACGGTCGTCGACCCCCGCTGGGTCAAGCCCGTCGACCCGGCGCTCGCGCCACTGGCCGCCCAGCACCGGCTGGTGGCCGTCGTCGAGGACAACAGCCGCTCGGCCGGGGTCGGCGGTGCCGTGGCGCTCGCGCTCGGCGACGCCGACGTGGACGTGCCGGTGCGGCGGTTCGGCATCCCGGAGCAGTTCCTCGCGCACGCCAAGCGGGGCGAGGTGCTGGCCGACATCGGCCTCACGCCCGTCGAGGTCGCCGGCCGGATCAGCGCGAGCCTCGCCCTGAAGGAGGCCGCGGGCGGTTCGACCGACCCGTCCGACGGCGGCCGCCCCGCGGGCCGTCCCGTCGCGTCAGTCAAGGAGAAGGCTGAATGACCAGCGAGTTCGACCTCGGCAGACTCCTCGCCGAGCGCGGAGCCGAGCGCTACGAGCTGCACACCCGCTACCTCAACCACCAGCTCCCGCGCATGCTGCACACCATCGGCTTCGACAAGGTGTACGAGCGGGCCGAGGGCGCCTACTTCTGGGACGCCGACGGCGACGACTACCTCGACATGCTCGCCGGGTTCGGGGTGATGGGCCTGGGCCGCCATCACCCCGTGGTCCGCAAGGCGCTGCACGACGTGCTGGACGCACAGCTCGCCGACCTCACCCGCTTCGACTGCCAGCCGCTGCCCGGGCTGCTGGCGGAGAAGCTGCTCGCCCACAGCCCTCACCTGGACCGGGTGTTCTTCGGCAACAGCGGCACGGAGGCGGTGGAGACCGCGCTGAAGTTCGCGCGGTTCGTCACCGGCCGGCCCAGGGTGCTGTACTGCGACCACGCCTTCCACGGACTGACCACCGGCTCGCTGTCCGTCAACGGCGAGTCCGGCTTCCGGGACGGCTTCGCGCCGCTGCTGCCCGACACGGCCGTCCCGCTCGGCGACCTCGACGCGCTGGCGCGGGAGCTGGCGAAGGGCGACGTGGCCGCGCTGATCGTCGAACCGATCCAGGGCAAGGGCGTGCACGAGGCCCCGCCCGGCTATCTGCGGGCCGCGCAGGAGCTGCTGCACCGGCACAAGGCGCTGCTCATCGCCGACGAGGTGCAGACCGGCCTCGGCCGCACCGGCGACTTCTACGCCTACCAGCACGAGGAGGGCGTCGAACCGGACCTGGTGTGCGTGGCCAAGGCGCTCTCCGGCGGCTATGTCCCGGTCGGCGCCACGATCGGCAAGGACTGGATCTTCAAGAAGGTCTACTCGTCCATGGACCGGGTGCTCGTCCACTCGGCGAGCTTCGGCTCGAACGCGCAGGCCATGGCGGCCGGGCTCGCCGTGCTGTCCGTCATGGAGGACGAGCAGATCGTCGCGGGCGTCCGGGCCACCGGAGAACTGCTGAGGTCACGGCTGGCCGCCCTCACCGACAAGTACGAGCTGCTCGCCGATGTGCGCGGACGCGGGCTGATGATCGGCATCGAGTTCGGCCGGCCCGACTCACTCAAGCTGCGCAGCCGCTGGACGATGCTCCAGGCCGCGCGCAAGGGCCTGTTCGCGCAGATGGTGGTCGTGCCGCTGCTGCGCCGGCACCGCATCCTCACCCAGGTCTCCGGGGACCACCTGGAGGTCATCAAGCTGATCCCGCCGCTGATCATCGGCGAACGAGAGGTGGACCGGTTCGTCGACGCCTTCACGGACGTCATGGACGACGCCCACAGCGGCGGAGGGCTCATGTGGGACTTCGGCAAGACACTGATCAAGCAGGCGGTCGCCAACAGGTGAGGGCTGCGGTGAGTACGCCGGCGAGTGCGGCTCCGTGGCGGCCTTGCCTCTGAGGCAAGAAATTTGCCCCCGAGGTAAGTCTGCGGCTGAATGGGAGCATGAGCTCTCCCGAGAACCCGCCCGGTGACGAGGCGACCGGGCCGGCCGAGTCCCTACCGGTCGTCGCGCCGCAGCTGCGGGCCCTGCGTCGCCGGGCGGCCCTCACGCTGGAGGGCGCGGCCCGCGCCGCCGGGCTGTCGGCCGCCCATCTCTCCCGGCTGGAGACCGGTCAGCGCCAGCCGTCGCTGCCGATGCTGCTGGCACTCGCCCGCATCTACGGTACGACGGTCGGCGAGCTGCTCGGCGAGAGGGTCCCGGACCGGGACGCCGTCGTGCGCGCCCACGACATGGAACCCACCGCCGCCGGCGGCTGGTCGTACTGGCAGGCCGGGGTGTCCGGCCGCGCGATGCAGGCCCTCCGCGTCCATGTGCCGTACGGCTCGCAGGGCGACATCGTGCGCGTGCACCCCGGCGAGGAGTGGCTCCATGTCCTCAAGGGGCGGCTGCGGCTGCGCCTCGGGGACACCACGCACCGGCTCGCCCCCGGGGACAGCGCGCACTTCGACTCGCTGACCCCGCACCGGCTCGCCGCCGAGGACGACGGCGGCGTCGAGCTCCTGTTCGTCCACACCCTGTTGCAGAGCCCCACGGCCACCCTGTGCCTGGGCCCCACCCCTGGAGTGACGCCATGACCGACATGGAGGAGAAGTTCCCCCGCGCCCTGTGGGTGCGCCTCATCATCTACATCGCGGTGGGGCACGTCTTCGCCGCCTTCATCTACTTCCTCTTCGAGGCGGGCGGCGGAAAGTAGGCGTACCCCTCGTTCTCAGTCGAGCAGCCGCCCCCGCAGACGCTCCCGCGCCTCGGGGGTGAGCCGCAGGCCCTGCTCCAGGTAGGTGTCGACGTCGCCCCAGGTCGCGTCGATCGTGTCGAAGGCGGCCTGCAGATACTCCGCGCGCGCGTCGAAGAGAGGGCTCAGCAGCTCCATGACCTCCGGCGAGTAGGCCGAGGGCGCGTCGCTGCCGCGCCGCACCTTGTAGCGGCGGTGCTTCTCGTTGGACTTCAGATAGTCGGCGACGATCGCCTCCCGCTCGACGCCGACCGCGAGCAGCGTCACCGCGATCGACAGGCCCGCGCGGTCCTTGCCGGCCGCGCAGTGCATCAGCGCCGGGACGCTGTCCTCCACCAGGGAGCGCAGCACCTGCGAGTGCTCGCCGGTGCGCTCCGTGACGATGGAGCGGTAGGAGGCGATCATCCGGGCCGCGCCCTTGCCGTCCGCCAGGATCTCCCGCAGCTGGTCGAGATCGCCGTCGCGGACCATCTTCCAGAACTCCGCGCCGTCCGCCGGGTCGGACAGCGGCAGGTTCACATTGCGGACGCCCGGCAGCTCGACGTCCGGACCCTCCAGCTTCTGGTCCGCCGCGTTGCGGAAGTCGAAGATCGTGTGCAGCCCCAGCGAGTCGAGGAAGGCCGCGTCCTCGGCGGTGGCGTGGGCGAGGTGGCCGCTGCGGAACAGCACGCCGTGCCGCACCCGTCGTCCGTCCACGGTGGGCAGGCCGCCCACGTCGCGGAAGTTGCGCACACCGGCCAGCTCGGGCTCGGTCGACGGGATCTGCTGCGTCACGGGGGCTCCTCCCGGTCGTCCCCGCCGGCGCGGCTCGGCGGTGAGGCCGGCGAGGTGCGCCTCCGACGATACGACATGGCTGTGTGCGCCAAGCAGTTGTCCACAGGCCGCAGCAAGGGAGTAATGGTCTGAAACGGGCGAAGTGGCCTTATGTCGGTAATGATCGGTCTGGATATCCGCCGCCGTCGCATTCAGGCTTTCTGTCCGAATTGATGCCTTCATTCCAACTCGCTCCGGAATAGGGAAAGCTGGAGCAGGGTCACGTGAGGAGCGTCATATCGGTGACGGTGCGTCGCCCGTCATGCTCACGTAATCGGCCTTTCTCGCAAGGGAATTCGAGGGTGGCGGCCCTCTCGAAATGCACGCAGGGTGACCGGTGGATCCCGTAAAGGATCAAGCCGAACGTATTCGGACGGAACCCCTCACTTGTTCCCATGCGTCTTTCTCGCTTACGTTCGCCACCAATCCGGACGGACGCCTAATCCTGCCGCCGACCGGAATCCGCGCACACCCACCCGTACACGGCAGGAGCGGGGGACCCACAGGTACGTCGCCTGTTCCGGTCCCGGAACAGGCTCGGGGTCAAGTCGCGTCCCGACGCGGCCGGGCATCTCCAGCCCGCACCCGACAGCTCACCTCGCAGGCGCCGGAGAGGAATTCGCCATGCCCGCGAAGGGTAAGCATCGCCGTCCCAAGTCCCTGCGCCTCACCCGCACGATCGCCGTCGCCGGAACCGGTGGCGCCGCTCTCGCGCTCCCGCTGATCGGGGCCACCGGCGCCCACGCCGCGACCGGCCAGTCCGCCCCGCAGAAGGCGGTCCAGTCCGTCCCGGCCGCCGCCGAGAAGGCCCCGGCGCAGAAGACCTCCGCGCAGAAGACGCGCACCTACGAGGTGAAGCGCGGCGACTACCTGTCGAAGATCGCCGACGAGCAGGACGTCCGCGGCGGCTGGAAGAAGCTGTACGCCGACAACCGCGAGGCCGTCGGCTCCGACCCGTCGCTCATCCACCCGGGCCTGAAGCTCTCGATCGGCAAGAAGGCCGCGACCGCCGCCCCCAAGGCGTCGGCCCCGTCCACCGCGCCGTCCAAGCCGTCCGCGAAGCCCGCCGCGCCGAAGAAGGCCGCGACGGCCGCCCAGAGCGCCGGTGAGACGAGCACCGTCAACGGCTTCAGCGCCCCGGTGTCCACCGCCGCCGTCGGCACCTCGTACAAGGTGGCGGGCAGCATGTGGTCCAGCGGCTACCACACCGGCGTGGACTTCTCCGCCGCCACCGGCACCCCCCTGAAGGCGGTCGGCGCCGGCACCGTCGTCTCCGCCGGCTGGGGCGGCGCCTACGGCAACCAGGTCGTCATCCGGCTCGCCGACGGCTACTACGCCCAGTACGCCCACCTGTCCTCGCTGTCCGTCTCCAGCGGCCAGACGGTGACCGCGGGCCAGCAGATCGGCCTCTCCGGCGCGACCGGCAACGTGACCGGCCCGCACCTGCACTTCGAGATCCGCACCACGCCGAACTACGGCTCCGACGTGGACCCGGTGGCCTACCTCCGCTCCAAGGGCGTCGCCATCGGCTGACCCCCGCCCCACGGCGCGCCTCCCTGACACGCACGCGCACCACCTGCCTGACACGCAGCCGAAGGCCGGACCCCGATCCCCGGGTCCGGCCTTCGGTCTGTCGTGCACACCCACGCGTGGCGTTTCGGCTCTCAACATCCCCGCGTGGACCGGTATTCCGGGTTTGGTGAAGGCTTTGGCAGTGGCTTATCTCACCGCTCGTCAACCCTTTCCTACGGTCGCGTAGGTCACATCGGAAGGTGAATCATGTCCCGACGTGACAGACGATTCGAAGAGTGACAGCAGAAGAGTGATCGGGTCGTACGTCGCGGTGGGGGACAGCTTCACCGAGGGCGTCGGCGACCCCGGCCCCGACGGGGCGTTCGTCGGCTGGGCCGACCGGTTCGCGGTCCTTCTGGCCGACCGGCGTCCCGAGGGCGACTTCCGGTACACGAACCTCGCCGTGCGCGGCAGACTGCTCGACCAGATCGTGGCGGAACAGGTCCCCAAGGCCGTGGAACTCGCCCCGGACCTGGTGTCGTTCTGCGCGGGCGGCAACGACATCCTGCGGCCCGGCACCGACCCCGACGAAGTGGCCGAACGGTTCGAACGGGCCGTCGCCCGGCTCGCCTCGGCGGCGGGCACGGTCATGGTGACGACCGGCTTCGACACCCGGGGCGTGCCCGTGCTGAAGCACCTGCGCGGCAAGATCGCCACGTACAACGGGCACGTCCGCGCCATCGCCGACCGCTACGGCTGCCCGGTGCTCGACCTGTGGTCCCTGAAGACCGTCCAGGACCGCCGGGCCTGGGACAGCGACCGGCTCCACCTCTCTCCCGAGGGGCACACGCGCGTGGCGCTGCGCGCCGGCCAGGTCCTGGGCCTTCAGATCCCCGCCGACCCGGACCAGCCCTGGCCGCCGCTCCCGCCCCGCGGGACGCTGGAGATCCGGCGCGACGACGTCCAGTGGGCGCGCGAGTACCTGGTCCCCTGGATCGGGCGGCGCCTGCGCGGCGAGTCCTCGGGCGACCACGTGACCGCCAAGGGCGCGCTCTCGGCGTACGACATCAAGATGCGCATCGAGTCGGTGGCCTGAGCCCGGCGGCACGGCCGGGCGACAGCGGAGCCGCCCGTGACCGGTCCGGTCACGGGCGGCCGCTCACCGCGCCGAGGCGGTCAACGCCGCCCGCTCCAGGCCCAGCTCCCGGGCCAGCGCCTCGTCCACCCACTCCTGGGCCCGCGCGCGGGACAGCGACCCGGGATACGACGTCAGCTGGACCGCCAGACCGTCGAGGAGGGCGGTCAGGCGCAGTGCGGCCGCCGCCGGGTCCGGGCAGTCGAACTCGCCCGCGGCCACGCCCTCCGCGAGGACCCCGGCGAGGGCGCTCTTCCACTGCCGGTCGAGCTCGCGCGTGACCTCCCGCAGGGCCGGATCGCGCAACGCCGCCGCCCAGCCCTCGATCCACAGCCGCCAGCCCTTGGCCTGACCGGTCGGCGCGTACCAGCGCACGGCCGCCCGCAGCCGCCGTACCGCCGTCGTCCGGCGGCCCAGGATCCCGCGCAGCCGCGTCAGGTCGCCCTCGGCGGCGTGCGCGAACGCTGCCGCGACCAGCTTCTCCTTCGTGTCGAAGTGGTAGAGCACCAGCGCGTTGCTCACCCCGAGCGCCGAGGCCACGTCGGCGATCCTGACCGCCGCCACACCCCGCGCCTCTATCTGCTCCACGGCGGCCCGCAGCAGGTCCGCCCGCCGCTCCGCCACGCTCAACCGCACTCTCGCCCTCGCCACGCCGTCACCCTACGGCCTGGCCCGCACCGCCCTCGGCGGGACCGCTCGTCAGCGGTGCCAGCCGAACCGTTCGGTGATCACCGGCAGCCGGTCCGCCGCGAGGGCGTGCGCGGCGGCCCGCGGGGTCGTGCCGTCTGCCTCCGCGCGGGCCAGCGTCCGGTCGGTCAGGGCCCGCATCGCACGCCGCGTGTGGGCGAACGCCTCGTCGGCGTCCGGGCCGATGTCCCCGAACAGCGTCCACCACCACCACGCGTTGGTGGCCGAGTTGACGACGACGTCCGGCAGCACGGTGACCCCGCGCGCGGCCAGCAGCAGCTCCGCCTCCGGACGCACGGGCATGTTCGCCGCCTCGGCGATCCAGCGGGCGCTGATCCGGCCCTGGTTCGCGGCGTCCACCGCGTACGACACCGCCGCCGGCACCAGCACCTCCGCCTCCGCCGACAGCCAGGCGTCGCCCGGCAGTTCACGGTCACCGGGGCGCAACGCCGCGCGGTCCACCGTGCCGTAGCCGTCCCGCGCCGCCAGCAGCGCCTCCACGTCCAGCCCCGCCGGGTTGGCGACGGTCCCCTTGATGTCGGCGACGGCCACCACGGTGAGCCCCGCGCGCGCGAGGAACCGCGCCGTGGCCCCGCCCATCGTGCCCAGGCCCTGCAGGGCGACCCGGGTCCGCCAGCGCGGCACCCCGGCCCGGTCCAGCGCGGTGAGCACCGACTCGGCCACGCCGCAGCCGCCCACCAGCTCGTCGAGCCCGATGCCGTCGACGTCCACCGCGAACGCCTCGGCCAGCCGGCGCCGGGCGGCGGCCTCGTCGTCCAGCAGCGGGTACACCGCCTGCACCGACGAGACGAGCCCCGCCTCCCGGGCCGCCCGGTCGACGACGTCCTGGCTGAGCCCCAGATCCTCGCCCGTGGTCCACAGCGTCTCGACGTACGGCCGCATCGCGCGCAGGTAGCGCACCAGCAGCCCGTACGCCTCCGGGTCCCGGGGATCGCAGTCGATGCCGCCCTTGGCGCCGCCCAGCGGGACGTACCGCGCCTCCGGGTCGTAGTGCAGGGCCTCCTTGAGGGTCATGCCCGCGGCCAGCCCGGCGATCTCCTCCAGCGTGCAGCCCGGCCGCATCCGCAGTCCGCCGCTGGAGACGCCCCGCACCAGCCGGTCCACGACCAGGAAGCCCTGGCGGCCCGTGACATGGTCGGTCCAGGTGAGGGACAGGAACGGCGAGGTCATGCGAACTCCGGGCTCGGCGGCGGTCTGCGCGGTCGTCCGCGAGATGACGGAGGCGCCCGGGCGGCCGGGAGAGCCGCATAGCTCCTGAACGACGGGTCAGTATCACGACCAAGGCAAGGACATGTCAACGCAGGCGGTGCGTTTCGCCGCCGGACCCGGGAACGAACACCGGCGACCCGGCGTTCGGGATGACAGGGGGCTGTCGGCCGTGATCGCGGGGGACCGTCGGGGTGGCCGCCCATAATGGAAGCCTCACCGACTCCACCTGGAGGTACCGTGGCCGGTTCCCGATTCCCGAGCGCCGGGCTGAGCGTCCTGCGGCCGACGGCCTTCGGCGTGGACCCCAGCGGTGAGCGCATGGCGCGCATCCGCCGGTCGCCGCACTTCCGCGACGGCGTGTTCCAGAACCCGGGCGGGACCGCCCGCACCAGACCCTCCGGCTCGATGCTGGAGTTCGCGAAGGTCTTCTTCGACAAGGACACCCGGCCGCTGCGCACGCCCAAGGGCACCGTGCCGGTGCACCCCACCACCTACGCCGACCTCGCGAAGCCGCCCGCCACGGGGCTGCGCCTGACCTGGATGGGGCACTCCAGCATCCTCGCCGAGATCGACGGCCGCCGTGTGCTGTTCGACCCCGTGTGGGGCGAGCGCTGCTCCCCGTTCCCGTTCGCCGGCCCCAGGCGGCTGCACCCCGCGCCGCTCCCGCTCGCCGCGCTCGGCCCGGTCGACGTCGTCGTCATCTCGCACGACCACTACGACCACCTCGACCTCCCCACGATCAAGGCGCTGGCCGGCACCGACACCCTGTTCGCCGTCCCGCTCGGCGTCGGCGCGCACCTCGAGCACTGGGGCGTCCCCGCCGACCGGCTCCGCGAACTGGACTGGCACGAGTCGACCGAGGTCGGCGGCCTCACCCTCACCGCCACCCCGGCCCGCCACTTCTGCGGCCGCGGGCTGCGCAACACCCAGCACACGCTCTGGGCGTCCTGGGTCGTCGCCTCGCGTGAGCACCGCGTCTACCACAGCGGTGACACCGGCTACTTCGACGGCTTCCGGGACATCGGCGCCGCGCACGGCCCCTTCGACGCGACGATGATCCAGGTCGGCGCCTACTCCCACTTCTGGCCGGACATCCACATGACACCCGCCGAGGGGGTCCGCAGTCACCTCGATCTGCAGGGCGGCACCCCCGGCGGGGTGCTGCTCCCCATCCACTGGGGCACCTTCAACCTGGCGCCGCACCCGTGGGCGGAGCCGGGGGAGTGGATGCGGGACGCCGCCGGGGACGTCGGCCAGGCGGTGGCGTTCCCCCAGCCCGGTCAGCCGTTCGAACCGGCGGGGGAGCTGCCCGTGGAGCCGTGGTGGCGCACGGTGTCGGGGCCGGTCCCGCGGACCTGGCAGCCCTCCCGGGCCGGCGAGGACGGGGAGGGGAGCGCCAAGGGACAGCTCGACCTCGCCGGGGAGCGCTGACAGAGACGGGGGGCGGGGCCGCCGTCCGTCAGGTGCCGGTCCCGGGCCCGCCGTCCGTCAGGCGCTGGTCCCGGCCGCTCCGGCGGCGGGTGTCCCGAGGGCGCCGATGCCCTTGGGCTTGCGCCGGAGCGCGGCGACGAGCGCGCTCACCAGGACGCCGCCCACCGCCCAGGCGGACAGGACCCACCAGGCCGTGGCGGTGTCGTGCCCGCCGAAGTACGCGTAGTTGCGGATCAGCGTCACCGAAGCGCCGTTGGGAAGGGCCGGCCCGAGGTCCCGCCAGAAGGGCGGCAGCAGCGCCGCCGGATAGACACCGCCCGCGCTCGGATTGCCGAGCACCACGAAGATCAGCACCGACAGGGCGATGCCCGCCGGCCCCAGCAGGACCTGGAAGGCCATCCCGGTCGCCGCCGCGGCGAACGTGGTGAGGGCGGCGATCCACCAGATCGCGACGAAGTGCCCGGGCAGCGCGTCGAAGACCAGATCGACGATGATCGCGCCGCCGAGCCCCGACAGGACCGACAGCCCGGCCAGCGCGCCCAGCCTGATGAGCATCCGATGGGACGTCGCCGGCCTGGCCCCGTACGACGCGGACAGCGCGGCGGAGCCCAGATAGCCACCCACCACCATGCCGACCGCCAGATAGAAGCTGGCCAGCCCCCGTCCGTCCGCCTCGTTCGGCGGACGCAGATCGGTGATCCGCACCGGACGCGCCGGGTCCGCCTTCTGGAACACCGTCTGCAGCGCCTGCACGCTCGACGGGCCGGCCGCGGACGCCACCAGCAGCTGGTTCGCGGGAGCCGCCGGGGTGACCAGGAGGGCGGCGTCCACCTGACGCTCCAGCACCATCGTCCGCGCCTGCGCCACGCTGTCGGCGGGCCGGCCCGCGAGCGGCTCCCCGGGAATGCCGTTCAGCTTGTCGATCACCTGTGACTGCGCCGCCGGCGGGGCCACCACGGCCAGGCTGAGCTTGTGCGGCTTGGGCGAGTGAAAGGCGCCGATGTAGGAGACGACGAAGGCCAACTCCAGGATGAGGACGCCGAGGAGGAGGATTCCGGCGCGGGGCGTGATGGCCTCCCTCAGCTCGCGCAGGAACCGTGCGACGGGGGAGTCCGCGGGAGGAGCCCCGGGCGGCTGTCCGGTCGGCTCCGGGGTGTCACCTGTGCCGGCCATGGCAACTCCTAAGAACTAGTGGGGGGAACCGTGGGGTTCGTGGCTCAGGGGAAGAACTGCTCCAGCAGCAGGGCCGCGTCGAGCAGGGTGACGGCCGCGATGGCCGCCCCCAGACCGGCCTTCACGGCGAGGCTGTTGACGTGCTCGCCCATCACACGGCGGGAGGAGGTCAGCAGTCCGAGCGGGATGAGGACGAGCGGCAGACCGATCGCGAGGACCACCTGGCTCATGATGAGCGCGCCGACCGGCGAGACACCGGCCGCCAGCAGCGCGACCGCGGGCGCCACGGTGATCAGGCGCCTCAGCGACCGCGGCATCCTGCGGCGCATCAGCCCGCTCATCACCACCTCGCCCGACTGGGTGCCCACGGCCGTGGACGTCAGCCCGCTGACGAGGAGCGCGACCAGGAACGCGGTCTGCGCGGCGCCGCCGACCCGCTCCGACAGCCCGCGGGCGATGTCGCCGAAGTCGTCGCCGCTCAGGCCGTGCAGGGCACCGGCTCCGACCACGACCATCGCGGCGTTGATGCTCCCGGCGAACAGCATCGCCAGGAACACGTCGGCGCGGTGCGCCCGCAGGCGCTGATGGGTCTGCGCGAGGGCGCTGTGGACGTGGATGGCGTGCGGCATGATCGTGGCGCCGACGATGCCCGCCGCGAGGTAGAGGGCCCCATCGCCCGGCAGGGTCGGCACCATGCCGGTGCCCAGGGCGTGCAGCGGGGGCGTGCGGTACGTCAGGCAGAACAGGAAGGCCCCGCCGATCGCGCACAGGGAGACGAGGGCCACCCCCTGCAGGAACCGCTCGCCGAGGCGGTCGCCCGCGGCCAGCATGGCCCCGCCCACCACCGCGGCGACGACTCCGCCGACCGGCAGCGGCACGCCGAACAGCAGGTACATCGCGAAGGCCGCACCGATCACCTCGGCGACGTCCGTGGCGATCGCGACGGCCTCGGCCTGCAGCCAGTACGCCACTCGCCAGGGCGGGGAGCAGCGTTTCGCGACCAGTTGGGGAAGGGTGAGGCCGGTCGTCGCCCCCAGCTTCGCCGCCAGATACTGCACAGGGCCCGCGACCAGCGTCGCCAGGACGACCACCCACAGCAGGGCCGTGCCGAACTCCGCGCCGGCCGTGACGTTGGTGACCAGGTTGCCGGGGTCGACGTAGGCGATGGCCGCGACGAAGGCCGGGCCGAGCAGCCGCACCGACGAGCGGCGCGACCGCGGCGGCGAGGGCGCGAGGCGGGCGGTCGTCACGGTGCCGGGCTCCCTGCCCGGGGGAGCGCGAGGATCGCCGCGGCGGCGCCGACCGCCGCCACGGCGGGGCCGAGGCGGGCGTCGATCGCCATGGCCCCGGAGGCCGCCAGGGCGCCCAGGACCAGCGTCACCACCACGGCCAGGCGGACGCCCGCGTGCCGGGTGCTGCCGTCGGCGGCGTCCTGCGCCAGGCTGGTCAGGGTGCCGGTGACGAAGGTCGTGGTCACCCCCGCGCCGTGCGCCGACCGTTTGGCGGCGGCGGTCTGGGCGCCCATCGCCGCGGCGGACGCCGCGAGCATCAGCAGCCGGAGCGTGGTGCCCGGGGTGGAGTGGACCGACCTGAGGATCAGCACCACGAGGTCGAGGGCCACCACGGCCAGGAGCACGGCCCTGATCTGGCTCCACCGCGCGGCGGGATGCTTCGGGACCGCCTTGGAGGCCAGGTACACCGCGATCAGGAAGGCCCCCAGCGCGGTGGCCGCGCCCGAGACGAGTGCCCCGTATCCCGGCCGGCTCGTCAGGCCCGACAGGATGAGGCTGCCCGTCATGTTGGCGGTGAACACGCTGCCGAGCTGGACGAAGGCGAACGCGTCACCGGCTCCTGTGGCGAAGGACAGGAGCACGGCCACGACGGACAGACGCGTCGGTGTCGGTGCCGTCGGCGAGGTCGCCCGCACGGGTCAGGCTTCCCTCGCCGGCGGGGTCGGGTTCTTCCGCGCGACGATCAGGGGATCGGCAGTGGTGAAGGGGAAGTCCGGCAGACTGCGCTCGTCCACGCCGAGGGTGGACGCCATCACCTCCCGGGAGAACGCGGTCGCCGTGGTCCGGTAACCGATGTCACCCGGCGTCGGCTGATCGAAGAAGATCAGGAAGTGGAACGCGTCGTCGCCGAGCACCTCGATGTGGTGCGGATAGGCGCGCGGCACGAAATAGACGTCCCCCTGCTTGAGTTCGTACTCGTCCAGGGTGACGTCGGGATCGAGGATGCGCATCCGGGCCCGCCCCTCGGCCACGTACCCCATCTCCGCGGTCACGGGATGCCAGTGCGCGTCACGCATCCCGTTCTCCTTGATCCGCAGGGAGTACATCGAGATGTCCTCCAGGGCCGCCCAGAACTGCTTCCGTGCCAGCCGCGCCGACCCGTACTCGTACGCCGTCGGCGGGTGCTGGCCCTCGACGTCGAAGAGATGGGCGTTGGGGAACCGCTGGGTGGGATTGACCGAGGAGTTCTTCCCGCGCGGGAGGATCTGCTGGGCGTCCGGCCGCGCGAACGCGTCGAAGGCGGAGGCCGGCAGATCGTACGTGTTGCCGAGCACGGGGTTGGTCATCGCGGAGAAGCTGTCGCGCAGGGAGAAGTGCTGCGGCTTCTCGCTGCGCAGGGCCACGATGACCTCGGCCTCGGTCGGGGCGAGGTTCTCTATGTGGTAAACGGATCCGGATTCCACATGGTACATCTGCCCTTCGCCGGCCACGAACGACGAGAATTCGTTTCCGGAGCCGAGCATCGATATGAGCACTTCGCCGCGCACGACATAAGCGAGCTGGTTGGCGTTGACGTTCCATTGCGGTTCCCTGATCGCGTTCGGCCCCAGGACCACTCGCTTGATCGACAGCCCGTCGAGGATGGAAAGGCCTTGTCTGTCGACGACTTGGATACTGCCGAGATCGCTCTCGAACAGTGGGGGGCTTTCGTTGAGGGACACCCAATGCGGTGACGCCGAGGTCATGTCGATCACCCTTTCGAGACGCCTTCCCTCAAAGCTGACACGAGTTATTGAAAGACGCACCTTGGGCAACTCGGGCCTGCGGCCGGGGGGATGATCCGCGGGAGCCAGGGCTGTCGGGTCGCTGGATTTCATCGGCGGGTGAAATGCCGGGCGTTGGGGTCTGGCAAAAGGCCGCTGACTGGCGGACTTTGGCGGAGCGTCAGGTGCCTCATGTCGTGTACGCGCGTTGATCGGCACGGCGGCGGTACAGCATCCCCCGTACGGCGTCGGACGGAAGCCGCGCGGGATGGGCGTCCGCGCCAACTCCTGTGGACCTGACCTCTGTTCAGGAGCGTGCGCCCGGCGCTCGGGTGTGCCGAGGGGCGCGTGGATCGCCGCGTGCGCCGCTACGGTCGGTGACGCTCTGGGGGCGTGTGGTGGGGTGCGGGCCGGCGCCCGGCGCTCCGATGGAGGTCGGCACGGGGGGCCGGGGGCGGCTCCGGCGAAGGGTGAGGGTCGTCTCGGGTGCCGGACAAGCTTGCCGGCGGCGACCACTTCTGACCAGCTCTGATCGTTCGATGTCACTTCCCGGACGCGCGGCGTGACCGGTTATCGGTCTGTCGTACGAGCCCTCATACCAGAGCGGGACGCCGTCTGCGGGAGTTTGTCAACTGCCCACCGCACTTGATGCGGAGGCGACTACTGTGAGTGTCCGTCGGGCGACACGCAGCCGAATTCCCTCGGTTCCGTCGACCGGCACCGAGCAGGCGCACAGCCCCGGGCCCACGCAGACCGCGTGCACCCCCCCAGGCCCCGACCGACGGACCAGTACGAGGACCTTGATGTCTCAACTCCGCGCCCCGGCCACACGCGCTGACCGCCGTGAGGGCGGGAGGCACGGGCGCCCCGCCGCCCGTCCCGCACCCGCGCTGCCCGAGACCCAGATACGGCCCCAACTGCTGCGCCTGGCCGTCCTGCCACCCGTGGCCGTGTCCCTCAGCGCCAGCGCCGCGGTGCTGTTCGTGGTGCGCTCCACCGGAGCCCGGCCGACCCCGGTCCTGTGGGTCGTCCTGGCCGGCGCGCTCTCGGTGACCCTCGCGGGCATCGTCATCGCCGCCGTCGCCGCCGACCGCGCGGCCCGGACGGTGAGCCGGCGGGTCGGCGCCCTGCGCCGCGCCAGCGCCCGGGGAGAGGCCGAACTTCGCTCCCTCGTCGAGGCGTTGCGGCGCGGCGACGGCCCGCCGAAGCGCACGCCGCGCAACGGACCGCCCGACGACGCCGACGAGTTCGATCTCCTCGCCGCCGACCTGGCCCGCGCCCACGACGGGGCGGTCCACGCCGTCGTGCAGGCCTCCCGGTTGTCGAGCCAGGCCGGCAGCGAACAGAAGCTGGAGGTCTTCGTCAACCTCGCCCGGCGCCTTCAGTCGCTGGTGCACCGGGAGATCTCCATCCTCGACGAGCTCGAGAACGAGATGGAGGACCCGGACCTCCTCAAGGGCCTCTTCCACGTCGACCACCTCGCCACCCGCATCCGGCGGCACGCCGAGAACCTCGCCGTGCTCGGCGGCGCCGTCTCCCGGCGCCAGTGGAGCAACCCCGTCCCGATGACCGAGGTCCTGCGCTCGGCCATCGCCGAGGTCGAGCAGTACTCACGGGTCAAACTGGTGCCGCCGATCGACGGCACCCTGCGCGGCCACGCCGTCGCCGACGTCATCCACCTGCTGGCCGAACTGGTCGAGAACGCCACGGTGTTCTCCGCCCCGCACACCCAAGTGCTGCTGCGGGCCAACCTGGTGACGTCCGGACTCGCCGTCGAGGTCGAGGACCGCGGGCTCGGCATGCCCGTCGGCGAACAGGCCCGGATGAACGCCCTGCTCGCCGACCCCGACCAGGTCAACGTCGCCAGCCTCCTGTCGGACGGGCGCATCGGCCTGTTCGTCGTCTCGCAGCTCGCCAAACGGCACGGCATCCATGTGCGTCTGCAGACCAACATCTACGGCGGCGTCCAGGCCGTCCTCGTCGTCCCGCAGGGACTGCTGGGCGCGGAGCCCGGCGCCCCCGCAGGCGCGCCTCGGGCCCAGGAACCCCGGATGACAGAGGCGCCGGGGCACCGGACCGCCGGTCCCTCCGCCCCCGCCGGCCCCTCCGCCCCCGTCCCGCTGCCGCCGCAATCGGCCGCACGGCAGACGGCGCCGAGGCCACCGCAGCACCGGCGGGCCGACCCGGAGACGCCCGCGGACGGCACACGGGGCGCGTCCGCCGCCCAGCCCGACCTGCCGGCGCCCCGCCAGGCGCGCCCACGCACCGGCACCCGCGGCACCGTCCCGGCCCCGGCCAAGGGCGAAGGACCGCCGCTGCCCGTGCGCGGCGCCCACCAGGGGCGGGCCAACCCGGCGGAGGCGGTGCCCGGCATCAGCGACGCCGACCGCCGCCAGCTCGCCGAGAACAGCGTCGGACCGCTCACCCCGCGCGCCGGCGCCGTCCGGGGCACCATGGGCAAACCCCAACTGCCCCGGCGGCGCGCCCAGGAGCACATCGCGCCGCAACTGCGGGACGGTCCGGTGGCCCGCCAGGAGTCCGACGAGGTCGCCGGGCACGACCCGGGACTGATGGCGGCCTTCCAGCGCGGCATCGGACTCGCCGAGACCCAGCAGCACATGGAGTCGACGCACACGTCCGCCGCCCACATGGACACGAGCCATCACCTGCCGGTGGCCCACATGGGTTCAGGACACACCGTCCTGCCCCCCATGGAGGCCGCACACGGTCCGGCCGCACACGGTCAGACACGGCACAGCGACACGTCCCCCTCCGCGAGCCTGGCCCCGGCCCCGCTGGACGCGCGGCACACAGACGTCCCCCACATGACCAGCCTGCCGTCCATGGAGAAGACACCCATGGACGCTTCTGCCACCGAGATGTCCCGCACCGAGACATCCCGCACCGAGACGTCCCCCAGGGACACGCCCCTCCTGGGCGCCTCCTCCCTGGACATCGAGCCCATGGGCGTCCCACCCATGGGTACCGCCTCGCCCATGGGTCCAGCCTCTATGGGCCCACCCTCCATGGGCTCAGCCTCCATGGGCTCAGCCTCCATGGGCGCCGGCACGTCACCCAGCGGCCCGGCCCCGACAGCCGACGCCGACCCCGGACAGCCGTCCGGTACCGACCAGCCCACTTGGCCCGACGGGAGCGCACCGGCCGGATGACCACGTCCCTGACCCACCCGCCGTCCGCACGGATCCCCACCCCCGCACCCAGCGCTCCCGCAGACCTTCGTACCTCAAGGAGTCGATCCATCATGGCGAGCGAAGCGCCGACCGCCCATGTGTCCGACCTCGACTGGCTGATGAGCGGCCTCGTGCAGCGCGTGCCGCACACCTCCAGCGCGGTCCTCCTGTCCTGCGACGGGCTCGTGAAATCGGTCCACGGGCTCGACCCGGACAGCGCCGACCACATGGCGGCCCTCGCCTCCGGCCTGTACTCGCTCGGCCGCAGCGCCGGCGTCCGCTTCGGGGACGGCGGCGACGTGCGCCAGGTCGTCGTCGAGCTCGACTCCGCGCTGCTGTTCGTCACCACGGCCGGCTCCGGCACCTGTCTCGCCGTCCTGGCCGGCCGGGAGGCCGACGCCGCCGTGCTGGGCTACGAGATGGCGATGCTCGTCAAGAGCGTCCGCCCGTACCTGGTCACCGCACCCCGGCAGCACGCCGTCGACCCCTCGGCGCTGAGGCCTTGAACGTGACGGCGGCCGGCGACGGGCCCTGGCTCGACGACGCGGCCGGACGGCTGGTGCGCCCCTTCACCGTCAGCAACGGCCGCACCCGGCCCACCGTCGCGCTCGACCTCATGTCACAGGTCATGGCCACCGGGGCGACCCCCCTCGGCTATCTGGGCCCCGAGCACGAACAGGCCCTCGACCTGTGCCGCGCCCCGGTCTCGATCGCCGAGGTCGCCGCCCACCTGAAGCTGCCGGCGGCGGTCACCAAGGTGCTGCTGTCGGACCTCGTCGACTGCGGGGCGCTCACCACCAAGCCCCCCGAGTTCCACCACAACCCGACAGACCGGGCTCTTCTGGAGGCAGTGCTCGATGGACTACGACGACAGCTCTGATCCGTTCCCCACCGCGTTGAAAATCCTGGTGGCGGGAGGGTTCGGGGCAGGCAAGACCACCTTCGTCGGCGCGGTGAGCGAGATCGCGCCGCTCAGCACAGAGGAGCTGCTCACGACCGTCAGTGCCGCGACCGACAACCTGGAAGGCGTCGAGAACAAGGTCGAGACGACGGTCGCCATGGACTTCGGCCGCATCACCCTCGACCCGGAACACGTCCTGTACCTCTTCGGCACGCCCGGACAGGAGCGCTTCTGGTTCATGTGGGACGAGCTCTCCGAGGGCGCGCTCGGCGCGGTCATCCTCGCCGACACCCGGCGCCTGGAGGACTGCTTCGCCGCCGTGGACTTCTTCGAGCAGCGGGGCCTCGGATTCATCGTCGCCGTCAACGAGTTCGACGGCGGCTTCCGGTACGACCCCGAGGAGGTGAGGGCCGCCATCGACCTCGACCCGGAGATCCCGGTCGTCCGCTGCGACGCCCGGATCTCCAGTTCGGGCGTCCAGACCCTGCTGACCCTGGTCCGGCACCTCCTCGCCCACGCGCCGGCCCACGCACCGAGCCACGGCGCCCACAGGTGACATCCGCACACACCCGCACGGAGCCGCATATGACCCGCGTCCACAGCGACGGAACCCGCCCATGAGCTACGGCCCACCGCACCCGGTCGCCCGCCTGCTGCTCACCCCGGAGGACAAGGAGGCCCCCGCCCGCGCGGAGCGGTGGCTCGCCATGGGCCTCGGGGAGCATCCCGACCCTGCCCTGGACGGGTTCGCGGAGCACCTCGCCCAGCTCACCGCGGCGCCGTACGCCATGGTGAACTTCGTGGGGGAGAGCCGGCAGTTCTTCGCCGGGCTGCATGTGCGGCCCGCCGTGGATCTCGCGCGGGCCGGTGACAGCAAGCCGCGACTCGGCCGCTACCTGGGACGCGACCATGGGTTCTGCCCCCATGTGGTCGTCCGGCGCAAGGCGCTGGTGCTGGAGGACGTCCGCGACTACCCCCGGTTCGCGGGGAACCCGATCGTCGACGAGTTCGGCGTCCGGTCGTACCTGGGCGCCCCGCTGATCGACTCCACCGGCATGGTGCTCGGCACCGTGTGCGTCGTCGACATGGAGCCGCGGCCCTGGGGGAAGGCCGGTCTGGAGACGATCAAGGCGTCGGCGGTGGACCTGGTGGCCCGGCTGGAGCGACGGCAGGCGGACGGACTGCCCCTGCTGTGAGCCGCGCCCGCGCCCGCATCCGCGCCCGCACCCCCGGCCTCGCGCTAGAAGCCCCGCCACACGTTGTCGAAGGCGGCGTCCTCGATCGCGCGCCGCTGGCGTACGGCCTCCAGCTCCATCACCGCGTTGCCGAGCGCGGCCAGCACGGCCGAGGACGTGTCGTCGGTGAGCGCGTCCGTGTCCGCCGGGCCCTCGCCGGGGCCGGGTGCCGCCGGCTCGGTGCCGATCCCGGCGGCGGCGCCCAGCGCGGCGAGCAGCGGCTCGCGCGACGTCCAGCGCTGCTCGGCCCGCTGCCGGGCCGCCGGGTCGCCCGGCACCGTGCGTGCGGCGCGCAGCGGAAGACGGAACCCCCGCGACCTGGACATGGTCCCCGTCTGCTCCAGATCCTCGACGTACGCCGCGGACAGCCCGCGCCCCCGCCGCCACAGCCAGTCCTCGACCGACTCGTACGGTTCCTGCCGTATGAGCGCCGTGGCCGCCTCGTCCAGCAGCCGGTCGCCCGTGGGGGCCTGCGCGTTCGGGGCGATGCGGTCCTCGGCGAGGGTCAGGGCGCCGGCGTCGAGCAGGTCGAACACCTCGGCCGCCGCCAGCGCCAGGGACAGCTCGCCCTGCTCCACGCGGTGGTCCTGCGCCAGGTCGAGGGCGACGATCGCGAGGTCCCGTGCGGTGTTCATGAGCGGCTCCTGGTCGGTCGGCCGGCCGGGATGCGCGGGCTTGCGCCCGCACACCCGCGGTCGGGTGTCCTGCGTCGATTGTCGCCGGGATCGGGTGACGACGGGATCGGGTGACGACGGGGTCGGGTGACGGCGGGGCCTTCCACGACCATGGGCCGCCCAGAGCCCGTCCGCGGCACGGCGAGGGCCGTCACCGGCTGCCGGGGTCGTTCGGATGGGGCTCCAGAGCGGTGACGGTCGCCGTCATCCACGGCCACAGCGGGAGCGTGCCGAGCACCTTCGCGCGCAGCTCCTCCTCGTCCGCGGCCCGCCACACGCCGATGCTGCGCCGCTCGCCGACGGGACGCCACAGGCGGGCGAGGTGCCCGGTGGCGGCCAGTTCGGCGGCCCGGACGGCTTCCGCCGCGCGCCGCCGGTCGACCTCGTCCTGACCGGTGCCGTCGGGGATCGTGGTGATCAGTTCGACCAGGAATTCACGCATGGCTCTCGTCCTCTCGCGGTGCGGGCCGGCCGTTTCCAGCATGGGCACCGCCTTCCGCCCCCGCCACTACCGGCGTCCTCGCTGCTGGGAGGCGCGGCCTCGCAGCCCGCGTAGCATGACCGGCGTGGAGCTGCGTCAGCTGCGGTATTTCATCGCCGTCGCCGAGGAACTGAACTTCGGGCGGGCCGCCGAGCGTCTGCTGATCGCGGGGCCGTCCCTGTCGCAGCAGATCAAGGCGCTCGAACGGGACCTCGGGGTGCGGCTGTTCGACCGCGACCGGCGCTCGGTCTCCCTCACGCCCGCGGGCGCCGCGCTGCTGCCCGCCACCCGCGACCTGCTGGAGCGCGCGGACGAGCTCAAGCGCCGGGCCGGCCGGCTGTCGGACTCGGAGTCGGTCCGGCTCGGGTACGTCAACTGGCTTCCACCCGACCTGACCGCGCGTACCGCCCCGGTCGCCCGGCTGCACATCGACGCGTGGGTGGCGCCCTCGCACACACAGGCGACCCGGGTGGCGGACGGAAGCCTCGACCTGGCCGTGTGCCGGGTGGGAGCGGGGGACCTCGAACGGCTCGGGCTGCGGGCCCGGCTCCTCGGGGCCGACCGTCTCTACGCCGTCGCCAAGGGCACGGACAGCGGCGATGTGGCGGCCGGCGACATGGACGTCCTCATCGACGACGACCTCACCTCGTGGGCGTCGTGGAACGCCTACGCCGAGCGGCTGGCGGAGGACGTCGGAGCCCGCGCGGTGCGCATCTCCGACGGGGCGATCACCGGTCCCGCCTTCTTCGACCACGTACGCCGCTGCACCCGGCCCGTGCTCAACTCGCCGAAGGGGCAAGGCAGTCCGCTGCCGCCCGACCTGGTCCGCCGGGAGGTCGTCGGGCCGAAGGTCTACTGGACGTGGTCCCTGGTGTGGCGGGCGGACGAGGACCGCGCCGGGGTGCTGGGCGTGGTGGACGCCCTGAGCGAAGGGGTCGGGGACCTCGGCGTGCACGCCCCCGGCGCATGGCTGCCGGCCGACGACCCGCACGCGCTGCCCGGCCGGCCTGCGCTGGGAGCCTGAGCCTCCCAGACGGGAGGAAACGGGTCCCGCGCACGGGCCCTGGAACCTTTGACTCCGCCGTGCAAGCGTCCTACCTTCCCAATTAGTCGACCGGTCGGCTAGTGTCCGGTCAACCACCAGAGAAGGTTCGACATCATGAACGCAGGCATCCAGAAGGTAGCGATCGTCACCGGCGCCTCCCAGGGCATCGGGGCCGCCGTCGTCGAGGGCTACCGCAAGCTCGGGTACGCGGTCGTCGCCACCTCGCGCACCATCGCCCCCTCCGACGACCCCGCCGTCCTGACCGTGCAGGGCGACATCGCCGACCCGGCCACCGCGGAGCGCGTCGTCGCCGCCGCCCTCGAGCGGTTCGGCCGGATCGACACCGTCGTCAACAACGCGGGCATCTTCGTCGCCAAGCCGTTCACGGACTACACCGCCGAGGACTACGCCGCCGTGACCGGGATCAACCTGGACGGCGTCTTCCACCTCACCCAGAGGGCCGTGCCGCATCTGCTGGCCCAGGGCGGCGGGCACATCGTCAGCATCACCACCAGCCTGGTCGACAACGCCGACTCCCGCGTCCCGTCCGTCCTGGCCTCGCTGAGCAAGGGCGGCATCCAGGCCGCGACCAAGTCCCTCGCGGTGGAGTACGCGACCCGAGGCATCCGCGTCAACGCCGTGTCGCCCGGCACCATCAAGACGCCCATGCACCCCGAGGAGACGCACGAGTTCCTCTCCGCCCTCCACCCCGTCGGACGGATGGGCGAGATGGGTGACGTCGTCGACGCCGTGCTCTACCTGGAGTCGGCGCCCTTCGTCACCGGCGAGATCCTGCACGTCGACGGCGGCATGAGCGCCGGTCACTGAGCGGACGAGGACACACCGGGAAAGGATGGGAGCCATGAACGGCACCACCGATGACGAGACGATCCTGCGCGAGGTGCTCGAGCGCTGGCGGACGGCCGTGGACGCCCACCGGCCCCAGGACGTGGCCGACGTCTTCACCGAGGACGCCATCTTCCAGGGACTGCACCCCTACGGGGTGGGGCGGTACGCCGTGGCCGCGTACTACGCCTCCCAGCCCCTGGGGATGCGGGCCGGCTACCGGATCCTGGAGACCCGCCGGTACGCGGACGACCTGGTGCTCGGATACCTGGACACCGAGTTCACGTTCACCGACCGAGACCCGGTCGCCGTCAAGCTCGCCGTCCTCGCACGGCGGCAGGAGGACGGCTGGGCCCTCGCGCACTACCAGGTCTCCCGCCTGTAGCAGGCCCCCCGAGGGGTGTGAAGAAGAGCTGTGGCGCCGCTTAAGAAATCCTCGATGGACCAGGGCGCCGCCGTGCGGCAGATTGCTACGCGATTCCACCCCTCTTCCCGGGCCCGGGCCTGATCGGCATGCCCGCTTCCGGGACTCACCCTCAGGAGCCGTGGCGTGAAGGCGCTGGTCAAGGAGAAGGCGGAGCCCGGACTCTGGCTCGCGGACGTCCCGGAGCCGTCCATCGGGCCCGGCGACGTGCTGATCAAGGTGCTGCGCACCGGCATCTGCGGCACCGACCTGCACATCCGCTCCTGGGACGGCTGGGCGCAGCAGTCGATCCGCACCCCGCTCGTCGTCGGCCACGAGTTCGTCGGCGAGGTCGTGGAGACGGGCCGGGACGTCGCCGACATCAAGCCCGGCGACCGGGTCAGCGGCGAGGGCCACCTGGTGTGCGGGAAGTGCCGCAACTGCCTGGCCGGCCGCCGGCACCTGTGCCGGGCCACGGTCGGCCTCGGCGTCGGACGCGACGGCGCCTTCGCGGAGTACGTCGCGCTGCCCGCCGCCAACGTGTGGGTGCACCGGGTGCCCGTCGACCTCGACGTGGCCGCGATCTTCGACCCGTTCGGCAACGCCGTGCACACCGCGCTGTCGTTCCCGCTGGTCGGCGAGGACGTCCTGATCACCGGCGCCGGGCCGATCGGCCTGATGGCGGCGGCCGTCGCGCGGCACGCGGGCGCCCGCCACGTCGTCATCACCGACGTCAGCGAGGAGCGGCTGGACCTCGCCCGCAAGATCGGCGTGACGCTGGCGCTGAACGTGTCCGACGCGGGCATCGCCGAGGGGCAGCGCGCGCTCGGACTGCGCGAGGGCTTCGACATCGGTCTGGAGATGTCCGGCCGCCCCGAGGCCCTGCGCGACATGATCGCCAACATGACGCACGGCGGCCGGATCGCCATGCTCGGCCTGCCCGCCGAGGAGTTCCCCGTCGACTGGTCCCGGATCGTCACCTCGATGATCACCCTCAAGGGCATCTACGGCCGGGAGATGTTCGAGACCTGGTACGCGATGTCCGTGCTGCTCGAAGGCGGCCTCGACCTCGCTCCCGTCATCACCGGCCGCTACGGCTACCGGGACTTCGAGGCGGCGTTCGCCGACGCGGCGAGCGGCCGCGGCGGCAAGGTCATCCTCGACTGGACCGCGTAACTTCCCCACCCCTTCAGGAGCTTTGGCCATGTTCGACTCCGTGCGCGACGACCTGCGCGCCACCCTCGACGAGATCCGCGCCGCCGGTCTGCACAAGCCGGAGCGGGTGATCGACACCCCGCAGTCCGCGACCGTCAACGTCACCGCGGGCGGCCGCCCCGGCGAGGTCCTCAACTTTTGCGCCAACAACTACCTCGGCCTCGCCGACCACCCCGACGTGGTCGCCGCCGCCCACGAGGCGCTGGACCGCTGGGGCTACGGCATGGCCTCGGTCCGCTTCATCTGCGGCACGCAGGAGGTGCACAAGCAGCTGGAGGCCAGGCTGTCGGCGTTCCTCGGGCAGGAGGACACGATCCTGTACTCCTCCTGCTTCGACGCCAACGGCGGTGTCTTCGAGACCCTGCTCGGCCCGGAGGACGCGGTGATCTCCGACGCCCTCAACCACGCCTCCATCATCGACGGCATCCGCCTGTCCAAGGCCCGCCGCCTCCGCTACGCCAACCGCGACATGGCGGACCTGGAAGCCCGGTTGAAGGAGGCGTCCGACGCGCGCCGCAAGCTGATCGTCACCGACGGCGTGTTCTCGATGGACGGCTATGTGGCGCCGCTGCGCGAGATCTGCGACCTCGCCGACCGCTACGACGCCATGGTCATGGTCGACGACTCGCACGCCGTCGGCTTCGTCGGCCCCGGCGGCCGGGGCACCCCCGAGCTGCACGGCGTCATGGACCGCGTCGACATCATCACCGGCACCCTCGGCAAGGCCCTCGGCGGCGCGTCCGGCGGCTATGTGGCGGCCCGCGCCGAGATCGTCGCCCTGCTGCGCCAGCGCTCCCGGCCGTACCTGTTCTCCAACACCCTCGCCCCGGTGATCGCCGCGGCCTCGCTGAAGGTCCTGGACCTGCTGGAGTCGGCGGACGACCTGCGGGTCCGGCTCGCCGAGAACACCGCGCTGTTCCGCCGCCGGATGAGCGAGGAGGGCTTCGAGATCCTCCCCGGCGACCACGCCATCGCGCCCGTGATGATCGGCGACGCCTCCAAGGCCGGCCGGCTGGCCGAGCTGCTGCTGGAACGCGGCGTCTACGTGATCGGCTTCTCCTACCCGGTCGTCCCCCAGGGGCAGGCCCGCATCCGCGTCCAGCTGTCCGCCGCGCACTCGACGGACGACGTGAACCGCGCCGTCGACGCCTTCGTCTCGGCGCGCGCGGAACTGGAGGGCTGAGACCCGGCGACGGGGGCGCGCGATAATCGATCCCATGATCGAAGCACGGCGGCTCCACATCCTCCGTGCGGTGGCCGACCACCGCACCGTGACAGCGGCGGCCGCCGCGCTCTACCTCACCCCGTCGGCGGTGTCCCAGCAGCTCACGGCCCTGGAGCAGGAGACGGGCCACCGGCTGGTGGAGCGCGGCGCCAAGGGCGTACGGCTCACCCCGGCCGGTGAGATCCTGCTCAGCCACACCAACGCCGTCCTCGCCCAGCTGGAGCGGGCCGAGGCGGAGCTCGCCGCCTACAGCTCGGGTGCGGCCGGCACGGTCACCGTCGCCTCCTTCGCCACCGGCATCGCCCTGGTCGTCGCGCCGGCGGTGGCCCACCTCGCCCGGACGTCCCCCGGCATCCGCCTGCGGGTCCTGGACGCGGAGGGCGACGCCAGCCTGCCGATGCTGCTGGACCGGCAGATCGACGTCGCCGTGGCCGTCGAGTACCGGGGGGCGCCCGCCGACGACCCCCGGCTGGCCCATGTGCCGCTGTACGCGGAGCCCTTCGACGCGGTCGTCCCCGTCGGCCACCGGCTGGCCGGCGCCGACGTCGTCCCGCTCGCGGAGCTGGCCAAGGACACCTGGATCGGCCCGTACCCCGGCAACCCCTGCCACGACGTGGTGGTGCTGGCGTGCGAGAGCGCCGGGTTCCAGCCCCGCCTCGACCACTCCTCCGACGACTTCCGCGCGGTCGTCGCCCTCGCCTCGGCCGACGCCGGAGTGGCGCTCGTCCCGCGCTCCGCGCTGCGCGGCATGGACCTCACCGGGGTCGTCGTCCGCCCCGTGGACGGGGTCGCGCCCACCCGCCGGGTCTTCGCCGCCGTACGCCGTGGCGCGGAGGAGCACCCGCTGATCAGCCCGGTCCTCGACGCGCTCGGCGCGGCGGCGCGGGAGTGAGCCTTCCGTAACACCGGTGTCTCATGTGCGGGATAGCGTCCCGGACATGAGACGGACGACGACGACCGGCCCGGCCATGGACAGGGGGGACACGGTCGACACCCGGCTGGCCGCGCGGCTCGCCGAACTGCGGGCGGAGCGCGGCTGGTCCCTGGACGAACTGGCGGACCGCAGCGGGATCAGCCGCTCGACCCTCTCCCGGGCCGAGCGCGCCGAGACCAGCCCCACGGCGGCCCTGCTCAACCGGCTGTGCCATGTGTACGGCCGCACCATGTCCCGCCTCCTCGGCGAGGTCGAGTCGGCCCCCGCCCCGGTGGTGCGGGCGGCCGACCAGCAGGTGTGGCAGGACCGCCCCTCCGGTTTCGTGCGGCGGTCCGTGTCGCCGCCGCACGCCGGCCTGCGGGCGGAACTGGTCGAGGGACGGCTCGGCGCGGGCGCCGACATCGCCTACGACCGGCCGCCCGTACCGGGCCTCGAGCAGCACCTGTGGGTGCTGGACGGGGTGCTGGAGGTGACCGTGCAGGAGAGCGGGCACCGGCTGGAGGCGGGGGACTGCCTGCGCACCCGCGTATGGGGGGCCACACGCTTCCGGTGCCCGGGCCCCGGCGAGGTCCGCTATCTGCTGGCGGTGGTGCTGCCGTGATCCCGACCCGTCTGGACGGCACCCGGCTGCGCGCGTGCGCCCGGGACCTGGCCGCCCTCCTCGTGGACACCGTGGCGGCCGGATCCTCCGTCGGCTTCCTCGCCTCCCTGGACCTGGCCGACGCCGAGACCTGGTGGACGGGGCGCGCGGAGGCGGTGGACGGCGGACACCTGGCGGTGTGGGCGGCGTACGACGGAGAACACGTCGTCGGGACGGTGAGCCTGGCCTTCGCCGACAAGCCCAACAGCCGGCACCGCGCCGAGGTCGTCAAGCTGATGGTGCACCCCCGGGCCCGTGGCCGGGGCCTCGGCCGGACCCTGCTGACCGCCGCCGAGACGGCCGCCGCCGACGCCGGGATCACCCTGCTCCACCTGGACACCGAGACCGGCAGCCCCGCCGAACGCCTGTACGGCTCGGCCGGCTGGACCCGCGCCGGCGTCATCCCCGACTACGCGACCAGCCCGGACGGCGAGCCGCGCCCGACGACGATCTACTACAAGCGCCTGGGCGTCCCCGCTCCCACCAGGTGAGTGTCAGTGCGGGCCGCTACGGTTCCGGCTATGCCGGACGCCGAAGACGTACGCCGTATCGCCCTGTCCCTCCCGGACACGACGGAGAAGATCGCCTGGAGCATGCCCACGTTCCGGGTCGCGGGCAAGATGTTCGCCACCCTGCCCGAGGACGAGACCTCCCTCGCGGTGCGCTGCCCCAAGGAGGAGCGCGACGAACTGGTCCTCGCCGAACCGGAGAAGTTCTGGATCGCCGACCACGAGGCACAGTTCGCCTGGGTGCGGGCCCGGATCGCCGCCCTCGACGACGAGGACGAACTGCGCGCCGTCCTCGCCGACTCCTGGCGCCAGGCCGCCCCGACCCGTCTGCTCGACGCCCACCCGGAACTGGGGCTGCCCGAAGGCCCATGAGAGCGCCTGCCGCGTCATCGGCCCCGCGTGCGATCATCCGGAGCGAGGGGGGAGCCGGGGCGGAGGGGCCGCGGCTCGCACTCCTCCCGAGGCACGGGAGGGATCGTGGGCATGCGCGGGACGCCGCCGCGGACACCGCCGGGCGGGGCCCAGGACGGGACGACACGGAGCCCGTCACCCAGGGCAGGCACGGCCAAGGACCGGCCGAGGCCGGTGTGGTCACGCGATTTCGCCCTGTTCTTCGGGGCGCGGGCCGTGGCCCAGCTCGGTGACACCATGCTGCCCGTGGCGCTCGCGGCGGGCCTGCTCCAGCAGGGCTACGGCGCCGGTGCCGTCGGTCTCGCCCTGGCCTCGACGTCCGCCGCGTTCGCCGGGCTGATCGTCTTCGGCGGGGTCCTCGCGGACCGCTTCGACACCCGCCGGCTGATGATCGGCGCCGACCTGGTCCGCGTCTGCACCCAGTCCCTGGCCGCCGCGCTGTTCTTCTCCGGACACGTCGTCCTCTGGCAGATCTGCGCGATCGGCTTCGTCAACGGCGTGGCGGGCGCCGTGTTCCAGCCCGGCGTCGCCGGCACCGTGCCCCGCCTCGCCGCCGACGTCCAGGGCGCGAACGGCGCCATCCGCGTCGCCGAGGCCGTGGCCCAGCTGGCCGGCCCCGCCCTCGCGGGCGTCCTCGTCGGATTCGCCTCACCCGGCGGGGTGTTCGCCGCGCACGCCACCACCTACACGGTGAGCGCCGCCTGCCTCCTGCTGCTGCGGCTGCCCCCGAGGGTCCGCTCGGGCGTCGCCCGCGCCCTGACCGGCGGCCACGCCTTCCGGGCCGATCTGGTCGAGGGCTGGCGGGAGTTCAGGTCCCGCACCTGGCTGTGGGGCGTCATCGCCGTCTGGTGCGTCTACATGATCACCGTGTGGGGCCCGACGATCCCGCTGGTCGCGGCCGAGATCGTCCAGCACCACGGGGCCCGCTCCTACGGCCTGGTCAACTCCGCCCTCGGCGCCGGCACCGTGATCGGCGGCCTCCTCGCGCTGCGGCTGCGCCCGCGCCGCATGCTGCGCGCCGGCGCGTTCGGCGTCTTCGCCTTCGCCGCGTTCCCGGTGACGGTCGGCGCGGGTCTGCCCGTCGCGGCCATGGCGGCCGGAGCGGCCGTGGCCGGCGTCGGCATGGCGTTCTGGAGCGTGATGTGGGCGACGAGCGTGCAGACCCAGGTCCCGGCGGACGTCCTCAACCGCATCCACGCCTACGACGTGGCGGGCTCCCTGGCGATGATGCCGGTCGGCCAGTCCCTGGCGGGCCCGGCCGCGGGGGCGTTCGGGTCGGACCACGTGCTGCTGGCGGCGGGCGGCATGAGCTTCGTCGTGGCGGCCTCGCTGCTCTGCGTGCGCGCGATCCGCGGCCTGGTCCGGGCGGACACAGCCGCGGTCCCGGGGTCCGGGCCGTAAACGGGTGCGCGACCACCGACCCGAGTGCGGTAGAGTTTCCCTGCACGTTCGGCCCGGGGAAACCCCAGGTCAGCGGGGCACCGGGACGTGGCGCAGCTTGGTAGCGCACTTGACTGGGGGTCAAGGGGTCGCAGGTTCAAATCCTGTCGTCCCGACGGTGCGAAGGGCTTCCACGGGTTCACCCCCGCGGAAGCCCTTCTTCGTGTGCCCGGCGCGGACCCGGGCGGTCGCGCTCTACGGATAGCTGGGCAGGTTCGCCACGTTCGTCGCCGAGTTGGACGGGCCGCCCGCGTTGTTGACGACGTGCCGGATGGTGCCGGTGCCGCCGAGGGAGACCGTCACCATGCTGGTGAAGCGCACCCCTGGCCGGTTCGGCGCCTCGATGGCCCGTTCGGCGGTGACACCCGGGTTCACGTTGAAGAAGCAGTAGCTGCCGAGGCCCCACGCCTGGTGGCTGGTGACGGAGTCGGCGACCTTGTAGGCGGCGTAGCCCTGGGTGGAGCCGTTCATCCAGGCCGCCTGGTTCGGCGGGTCGTACGGCATCTCGTTCTGGTAGAAGTACGTCCGGCCGCCGTTGCCGTTCCATATGGTCTGGTACTTCTGGTAGTGCTCGACGAACAGGCCGTACGCCGTGACGTCGTCGCCGTTGACGATCAGGCCCGTGTCACCGGTGTTGCTGTTCCAGCCGATGCCGTTGCCGTGGTCGCCGCGCCAGATCCACATGTGGTCGCCGATGACGTCGTCGCTGTTGATCACCAGGCTCGTGGTGGCCTTGCCGACGGCCGCGCCGCCGACCCGGAAGTACACGTCGTGCAGCGAGGTCGGGTCGGCGTCGTGCGACGCGGACGCGTTCGCCGGGCCGACCTCCATGAGCGTGGGCGAGTTGGTGGTTCCGGCGTCGAAGAGGAGGCCCGCGACCTTCACGCCGTCGACGTCGGCGACCTTCATCGCGGTGACGCCGTTGTCCGGGACGAACGTCGCGAGGCCCAGACCGAGGACGACCGTGCCGGGCCGGTTCACCTGGAGGGTCTGGTCGAGGTGGTAGATCCCCGGCGTGACGAGCAGGTTCCTGCCCGCGGCCAGCGCCGCGTTGATCGAGGCGGCGCTCGCGCCCGGCTTCACGATGTGGAACGTGTCGAGCGACAGCGAGGTGCCGGCGGGCGCCCCGTTCGCCCAGCTGGTGCCGGAGGAGCCGGACCGGACCGCGGGCACGAACACCTTGTAGGCGTTGTCGCCGTCGACGTACAGGAACGGCTTCTCGCGGGTCACGGGGGACTGCGCGACCGTGGTGTACGGCGGCGCCGGGAACGTCGTGTCCGGCACGCCCTGGCTGCCGACGAAGACCATGTTCCAGTTGGAGCCGGTCCAGCCGCCGAGCTGGGAGTTGCGGGTCAGCCACTGCTGCTGGCTGCCGGAGTCGACCCGCCCGTCGACCTTCGTGTCGGCGAACAGGCCGCCGCTGGCCCAGCCGCCGTCGTCCAGGGCGATGTCGCCGCGCAGGTGCATCCGGCGGTACGGGGCCGCCTGCGAGACGGCCCAACGGTCGCGGCCGCCCGCGGGGTTGACCGACAGGTTCTCGGCGCCGCGCCAGAAGTTCTGGGTGGCGTTCTGCGGCGGGAACCAGTCCGCCTCGGCGTGCACGGCCCCGTTGACGGTGACCGCGTCCGGGGTGAGACCGAGACCGGCGACCTGTGTGTAGAAGCCGACGTTGACATCGGCGTCGTAGGAGCCCGGCTTGAACAGCACCGCGTGCCGCTGGGTGCCGAACTGGTTGGTCTCCTGCTGCTGGAAGATCGAGTTCAGCCTGCCCTGGATGGCCGAGGCGGACATCGAGGGGTCGAACACGGCGACGTTCGGCCCGAGGTCCGGGGCCGCCGTCGACTGGCTCACCGGCACCACCTGGAACCGCTGGGCGGCACTGCCGTTGCACGTGTACTGCACGAACCGCACGCTGTCCGCGAGCGAGGCGCCCGGGTCGTCCAGGCACTTGCCGCTGTGCCGGTTGACGAACCGGTAGGCGCCGCCGCCCAGGTCGACCGGCAGCCACTGCTGGTTGGCGCCGCCGCCGTACGCCCACAGGTGCACGGGCGCGCCGTCGGCGCTGGAGACATCGGCGACGTCCACGACCTGACCGGTGTCGTTGCGGTTGCCGATGCGGACGTAGCCGTCGCCGGTGGCGGTGAGGCTCCACTGCTGGGCCGTCGTGTTGTTGCAGGCGTACTGCTGCACGACGGTGCCGTTGGCGGTCGCGGCGGCCCGGGCGTCCAGGCAGCGGCCGCTCGCGGCGTTCATCACGGTGACGAACCCGGTGGGGAGCGCGGTTGAGGCACGGTCCGCCGCGCTCGCCGGCGCGAGTCCCGAGGTGAGCAGGGAGGCGGCGGCCACGGTGACGAGCGCGGCCACGCGGGGTCCGCGCGGGCGGCGGGGTGCGGGGGGCAGGGGGTCGGGGATTCCGGGCATACGGGTGGCCCTTCGTGGGGGGTGCGCGGGTGGGGCCGCGTTCAGGTCGTGAAGGCCCGACGCGGGATGCGCTGTCCTGGCTGACCCGTGAACCTAAAGGTATGGACCACTTTCGTCAAGACGTGAAGTAAGCACGCGGCGAACAGAGTTGACGCACCTCTGGAGTCGAGGTGCGGGTCACGCCGGCCTCACCCGGGGTGCGTGAACCGGTCCACCAGCGCGTCCAGGCCGTCCGTCAGGTCGCGCGGTCCGGCCCGGTCGGCCAGGGCCGGGGTGGTGGCGCGCAGCCGCGGCAGCTCCCGCGGGTCCATGTGGTGAAGGCCGAGCCGGAACCCGGACTCGGCCTCCTCGGGGTTGTCCACCATGGCCTGGAGCTCCACCGACACATAGCCGAGAACCCAGCCCGTGAAGGCGCGGAAGAGCCGCGCGGAGCCGTCCGTGTCGAAGCCGGCCTCCTCGAACAGCCCGAGCACCCGCTCGTGGTGGCGCAGGGTCGCCCGCGGCCGCCGGGCGAGCGGCACCGCCAGCATCCGCGTGGAGAGCAGCGGCACCACCTGCGGGTGGTCCAGGCACACCGCGTACGTCGCCAGCGCCACCCGCCGCAGCTCGGCCCGCCAGTCGCCGGCCGCCTCCCCGGCGGTCAGCCGGTCCTCCAACTCCGCGTGCAGGGCCTCCACCAGACCGTCGAGGAGGGCGTCCTTGGAGGCGGCGTAGCGGTACAACGCCATGGCCTCGACGCCGAGTTCGGCGCCGAGCCGCCGCATGCTCAGGGCCGACAGGCCCTCCCGGTCGACCAGCCGCAGGGCCGCGCCGAGAACGCGCTCGCGGTTGAGCCGCCCGTAGCGGCCCCGGTCGCTGGCGCGCCGCGCCGGTCCCGGTCCGGGCTCCTTCGCCATCGCCGACCTCCTCGTCGTCGCACCGCGCGACCCCACGGTTACGGGGTAAACGTACGCGCATCGGCGCGACCGGGCCCGGTTGCCGGGTGCGATCGGCCGCGTAACATGTACATATACGTCGTAAACGGGTGACGTAAACCCATGGACGAGTGACCGTCATGAGCGCACCCATCGAGGACTACGCCCTGATCAGCGATCTGGAGACAGCGGCGCTCGTCGGCCTGGACGGCTCCGTCGACTGGCTGTGCCTGCCCCGGTTCGACTCGCCCGCCTCCCTGGCCGCCCTCCTGGGCACCCGGGACAACGGCTCCTGGCGGCTCGCCCCGCCCGGCGCCACCCGCTGCACGCGCCGGACCTACCGGCCCGACACCCTGCTGCTCCAGTCGTGGTGGACGACCCCCACGGGCACCGTGCGGGTCACCGACTTCATGCCGCCCCGCACCCGGCTGCCCTGTGTCGTCCGGCTCGTCGAGGGGATCTCCGGGACCGTCACCCTCCGCAGCGAGCTGCGGCTGCGGTTCCACCAGGGCCGGGTCGTGCCCTGGATCCGTGCCGTCGAGGGCTGCGCGGTGGCGATCGCGGGCCCGGACGCCGTCTGGCTCGGCACCGACCCGCCCGCCGAGCCGTCCGGCGCCGACGACCGCACGGTCCACGACGTCACGGTCACCGCCGGCCGGCGCGTCGCCCTCACCCTCGTCTGGTCGCCGTCCCACCGGCCGGGACCGCCCGAGCCGCTGGCCGTCCCGGCGGAGACGCTGCTCAAGGAGACCGCCGGCTTCTGGCGGCGCTGGACCGCCCAGTGCCGCTACGAAGGCCCCTGGCGGGACGCCGTCGTACGGTCCCTGATCACCCTGAAGGCCCTCATCTACGCGCCCACCGGCGGTGTCGTCGCCGCCCCCACGACGTCCCTGCCCGGCCGCATCGGCGGCGACCTCAACTGGGACTACCGGTACTGCTGGCTGCGGGACTCCGCCATGACCCTGTCCTGCCTGCTGCGCAACGGCTACCGGGAGGAGGCCACGGCGTGGGTGGACTGGCTGGTACGGGCCGTCGCGGGCGACCCGGCCGACCTGCAGACCGTGTACGGCGTGGGCGGCCAGCGCCTGCTGCCCGAGACCGAGGCGCCCTGGCTGCCCGGCTACGAGGGCTCACAACCCGTCCGGTTCGGCAACTCCGCCGCCGGGCAGTACCAGTTGGACGTCTACGGGGAAGTCCTCGACGCGCTGTGCCTGTCCCTGCGGGCCGGTATCGACCTGCCCGCCCATGTCTGGAGCCTGGTCGAGGCCCTGATGGGGCATCTGCAGCGGCACTGGCGCGAACCCGACCAGGGGCTGTGGGAACTGCGCGGCCCCCGGCGCCAGTTCACCCACTCAAAGGTCATGACCTGGGTGGCCGCCGACCGCGCCCTGCGGATGGGCCGCCTCCTCGGCCGCGACGGCGCCCGCGGACGCTGGCGGGCCCTGCGCGACCAGGTGCACCGCGAGGTCTGCCGCGAGGGCTGGGACCCCGCACGGCACACCTTCACCCAGTCCTACGGCTCCGACGCCCTGGACGCCTCCGCGCTGCTGATCCCCCGGCTCGGCTTCCTGCCCGCCGCGGACGGACGGGTGCGCGGCACGGTCGACGCCCTGCGCGCCCTCGGCCACGGCGGCTTCGTACGCCGCTACACACCCGGCCCGGACACCGGGCAGGGCACCGAGGGCACCTTCGTGGCCTGCTCCCTCTGGTACGCCGACGCCCTCGCCGCGACCGGCCGGACCGGACAGGCCCGCGAGGCGTTCGAGCGGGTCCTCGCCATCCGCAACGACGTCGGTCTGCTCGCCGAGCAGTGGGACCCGGACGCGGGCCGCCAACTCGGCAACGCGCCCCAGGCGTTCAGTCACATCGCCCTGGTGGAGACGGCGTCCGCCCTGTCTCCCCGTACCCGTACGGATTGAGCTGCTGGAACCGCCAGGCGTCCCGGCACATGTCGTTCAGGTCGCGGGTCGGCCGCCAGCCCCACGCACGTGTCACCGCTCCGGCGTCCGCGACGAGTTCGGCCACGTCGCCGGGGCGGCGGGGCACGACCTCGTACGGCACGCGCCAGCCCGTCGCCCGGGAGAACGCGGCGAGGACCTCCAGGACCGAACGGCCCTCGCCCAGGCCCAGGTTGAACACGTGCATCCCCGGCGCGTCGCCGAGGTGGTCCAGCGCCAGCCGGTACGCGCCGACCGCGTCCATGATGTGCAGGTAGTCGCGGACCGTCGTCCCGTCACGGGTCGGATAGTCGTCGCCGAAGACCGGCAGCGACTCCCGACGGCCGCCGGCCACCCGGGCGAGCGACGGCAGGAGGTTGTCCGGCTCACCGGGCGGGCCGGCGCCCAGCAGACCGCTGGGGTGGGCGCCCGCCGGATTGGCGTACCGCAGGCACAGCACCGTGTAGTCGGGCCGCCGGCGGCACACGTCGGCGAGGATCTGCTCGCACGCCCACTTGGAGGCGGCGTAGGGATTCGCCGGGCGGACCGGCGTCGACTCGTCCAGCGGACCGGGGCCGGCCTCGCCGTAGACCGCGCACGAGGAGGAGAAGACCAGGTGGCGCACCCCGTGGTCGTCCATCGCCTGCAGCAGGGACGTCGTCGCGCCCACGTTGCTGTCGTAGTACTCCACGGGCCTGCGCGTCGACGCGCTCACCGAGCGCAGCCCCGCGCAGTGCACCACGGCGTCCACGGTGTGCCGGTCGAACACCGCCGACAGGGCCCTGCGGTCCCGGACGTCCAGCTCGTACACGGCGCCCACGAACCGGCCGGCGATCCGCTCCAGACGCTGCAGGACCCGCGGGCTGCTGTGCGAGTAGTCGTCGACCACGATCACCTCGTAGCCGTGGTCGAGCAGATCGACACAGGCGTGGCTGCCGAGGAACCCCGCACCGCCGGTGACGAGGACCGTCGACGGTGTACTCACCGGCTCGCCGCGCGTCATGGGCAGCCGCTCCCGGATCGGTCACAACGCCGTACATTTACGACGTATACCTCCGACTATGCGCCTCGCGCGCGGCAGCGTCAAACGAACCGGCGCCCCCTCAGACCACGCATCCCACATGCGCGAGCGCCTGCTTCAGCAGCACCCCGTGCCCGCCCGGCATCTCGCTCTGCACCGCCGGCGACAGGGCCTCCTGAGGGCTGAACCAGACCAGGTCGAGGGCGTCCTGCCGGGGCCGGCAGTCGCCGCTGACCGGGACGACGTACGCGAGGGACACCGCGTGCTGACGCGGGTCGTGGTACGGCGTGATGCCCTGCGTCGGGAAGTACTCGGCCACGGTGAAGGGCTGCAGCGAGGTCGGCACCCGGGGCAGCGCCACCGGGCCGAGGTCCTTCTCGAGGTGCCGCAGCAGCGCGTCGCGCACCCGCTCGTGGTGCAGCACGCGGCCGGAGACCAGGGTCCGGCTGACCGTTCCGTCGGGTCCGATGCGCAGCAGCAGCCCGATGCTGGTGACCTCGCCGCTGTCGTCGACGCGCACGGGCACCGCCTCGACGTACAGGATCGGCATGCGGGCGCGCGCCTGCTCCAGGTCGTCCGTGGACAGCCAGCCGGGCGTGGTTTCGGTCATGTCAGACATTGCTTGATCATACTTTCCGGGAGTGCGGACGCTCGGTCGTGGTCGGGTCGGCGGACGGGTCCGCGGATGGTTCCGCGGGGGAGAGACCGTACAGGCGGCGGGCGTTGTCGCCGGCCGTCCACGCGGCGATGCGCAGCGCGTCCGGCAGGCTCAGGTCGTCGTCGTCCACCCGCTCCTGGAGCAGTTCCCCGAGACCCCGGCGGTACGCCAGGGCGCCCAGGGCGTGGAACTCGGCCAGGCCGTAGGCGTCGGAGCTGTACAGCAGCTTGCGGAACGGGGTGATCTCCAGGGCCTCCTCGAGCACCGCCCGCGCCCGGGCCGGGCCCACATGGTGCAGCGCCAGCCCCACGTCCAGGTACACATGGTCGAAGACCACGGCGAGGTGGGCGGCCTCGCGCTGGTACGGCCAGCAGTGCAGGAGCAGCACCGGGATCGTGCCCCTGATCAGCCGCAGCCAGTCGGTCAGCAGGACCGGGTTCGCCCGGTGCAGCCGCAGGTCGCCGTCGCCGAACCCGGTGTGCAGCTGCAGCGGCAGACCGAGATCGACCGCCGTCCACAGCAGATGCCGGGTCAGCACCCGGTCGGACAGCCGGCCGCCGTCCGCCAGCCACTGCCGGGCCGACGCCGTGACCAGCGCGTCCGTGGGGCGCGCCGGATCCAGGTGGAAGCCGGTGCGGTACGCGGCCACCGACTTCACGGCGACGACGCCGGGCCGGCGCACGGCCTCCTCGACGGCCGTCCGGAACGCCTCGGCGTACGCGTCCGCCTCCACCCCCGAGGCCGCGACGGACTCGGCGACCGCCTCCAGACGGACGACCTCGTGGGCGGTCGCCCCGGCCGCCTCGGCGAGCTCCGCCGGAGTGGTGAGCGGCACCGGTGTGTGGCCGGTGTCCACACAGAGCGCCGCCACACCCGCCGCCCGCAGGAACCGCCGGTCCACCTCCCGCACGCCCAGCTCGGCGCGCCGCGCCACATAGACGTCGGCCGGGGCGTGGCGGGGCAGACCGAGCAGGGGTGCGCAGTCCCGGCGTACGGCCACCCCCACCGGGGTGTCGAAGGGGGACCAGCCGGGGCCGGGCTCGCCCTCGGTGAGCAGGGACTCGAAGCCGGCGCGGTCCAGATCCGCGGTGACCACCCCGTGGCAGTGGTGGTCGACCAGCGGCAGCTCCGCGAGGGCCTCGTGGACCGGCCCGGTGCCGTCCATGTCAGTACACCCACCGGTAGGCCGCGGCGACCCCGTCGTCGTCCAGCCCCGCGACCCGGGCGGCCTCGCCCTCCCGTACGGCGGTCACGGCGTCGGCGAGGACCGGTCCGAGCGCGGCGCGCAGCACCTCGTCCCCGCGGAACGCCGCGACGGCCTCGCTCAGCGAGGCGGGCAGCCGGCGCACCCCGAGCGCCGCCGCCTCCCGTTCGTCCAGGTGCGCAGGATCCCCGGTGATCTCCGCGGGCAGCCGCGCGTCCGACGCCATCCCGTCCAGACCGGCGGCGATGAGGCAGCCCAGGGCGAGATACGGGTTGGCGGCCAGGTCGACCGGTTTGACCTCGATGTTGGCGGTCCGCTCGCGTCCGCCGGTCGTGCCGGTCACCAGCCGCAGCCCGGCCTCCCGGGTCTCGTGGCCCCACGCCGTGAACACCCCGGCCCACTGCGACGGCCTCAGCCGCAGATAGCTCGCCGGGCTCGGCGCGGTCACCGCGGTGAGGGCCGGGAGCCGGCGGAGCACGCCGGCCGCGAAGGACTCGGCCGCGGGGCGCAGGCCGTACCGGCGTGCGCCGCCCGCGTGCAGGTTGACGCCGTCGCGCCAGACGGAGAGATGGACATGGCCGCCGTTGCCGACGCCCCGCCCGAGCAGCGCGGGTGCGAAGGACACCGCGAGCCCGTGGCGCCTGGCCACCGCGCGGACCGTCTGCCGCACCAGCACGCTCTGGTCGGCCGCGGCGACCGGGTCCAGCGCGGCCACCGACAGCTCGAACTGCCCGGCCGCGTACTCGGGGTGGAACTGCTCGGCCTCGACGCCCTGCCGGGCCAGCGCCGCGAGCAGCTCCGCCGCGCAGTCGCTCAGCTCCACCTGCCGTGTGGCGCCGTACGCGGGAGCCGTGGTCGCGGGCACGAAGGCCCCGTCGGCGCCCGGCGGTCGGGCGAAGGCCCACTCGATCTCGATGCTCGCGCGGAACGTCACGCCGTGCCGCTCGGCGGCCTCGCGGACCGTGCGCCGCAGGAACGTGCGGGCGCACGCCGGATGCGGCGCGCCCTCCTGGGCCGTCCGGTCGACCGGCGCCCAGGCCCAGCCGGGCTGGGCGGCGAGCTCCACCAGGGCCGTCAGGTCCGGGTAGAGGCGCAGATCGCCGTCCGGGGAGCCGAGGACGTCGGTGGTCACGATGGAGTCGTCCGCGAGGAAGGTGTCGAACACCGGGGACATGCCGACGCCCCAGGCCGCCGCCGAGGGCAGCTTGGCGGTCGGGACCGTCTTCACCCGGCCGATCCCGGCCGTGTCCACGTACGCCAGCACGATCCCGTGCACACCCCGCCCGGCCAGCTCGCCGCCGAGCGTGGTGGCCCGTTCGACCTCCCCGGGACGCCCTCCCGGGACGGGGTCGGCAAGGGTGGTCATACGGTCTCCTCGACGAGCTCGGCCGCCGGGCGGGCGGTGCGTGGGGGGCGTCAGGGCTTCACGGCCACCGCGCCGTACTGCGGCACCGGGGCGGGGGAGCCGTCGGCCCGCCACTGGGCGCAGGAGACCATGCCCGGCTCCAGCAGCTCCAGGCCCTCGAAGAAGGCGGCGATGTCCTCGCCGCCGCGGGCGGTGATCGGCGGGGTGGCGTTCTCGTTCCAGAACCTCATCGCCGGGATCTGGCCCTCGCCGCCGAGCTCCGCGTCGAAGGTGGGGTGCGTGAGCACCAGCAGGCTGCCGGAGGGGGTGGCGGCCATGACGCGCCGCACGATGTCCCGGGCCTGGTCGTAGTCCAGTACGAAGTTGAGGATGCCCAGCATCATCACGGCGACCGGCCGGCCGAAGTCCAGTGTCCGCGAGGCCCGTTCGACGATGGCGTCCGGGTCGTGCACGTCGGCGTCGATGTACGCGGTGACGCCGTCCCTCGTGCCGGTCAGCAGGGTCCGGGCGTGCACCAGCACGATCGGGTCGTTGTCGACGTACACGATCCGGGATTCGGGCGCTATGCGCTGGGCGATCTCGTGGGTGTTGTCGGCCGTCGGCAGCCCGGTGCCGATGTCGAGGAACTGCCGTACGCCGCGCTCCTCGGCCACGAAGCGCACCGCCCGGCCGAGGAAGTCGCGGTCCGCGCGCGCGATGTCACGGATGACCGGGAACATCCCGGCCACGTGCTCGCCCACCTGCTGGTCGACCTCGTAGTTGTCCTTGCCGCCGATCCAGTAGTTCCACACGCGCGCGTTGTGCGCCACACCGGTGTTCAGCCTCGCCGACCCGTCCGACGGGGTGTGGCCATCGCTCACGACTCGTCCCTTCCTCGCACGCACGACCGAAACCGGCCATCACCGCCATTGTGCCGCCCCGTTGATCACGTTGTCCCGGGAATCGGCACAGCCGGTACGGTCGTCGGCGTGCGGACGGCGCGCCGCCCGAGCGTCAGTCGAACTGGCTGGGCGAGGCCGCCGGGGACTTGCCGGCCAGGACGTCCTGGAGCCGCTGGGTGCCGAGCTTCACCGCCGACACCACCGAGTCGTGCTCGTCGCCGTCGAGACCGCCCGCCGTGACGGTGATCGCGTTGTCGCCCACCCGGACCGCGGCCACGTCCAGGGTCAGCGTCGCCTCCGTGCCGTCGACGGGGCCGCTCACCGAGATCCGCACGGCCTCACGGGCGTCGCCCACCGAGGGCACATCGGTCCGGGTGACCTGGACGGTCCGCTTCTCGCCGTCCTCGGTCATCGTGAACTGGCCGCACTCCTGGGGGAGTTTCGCCATCCACTCCAGGGAGTCCTGGACGTTCGTCCGGTCGTACGCGGCGACCTGATACAGCAGCCGCGAGTCGTCCTGCGTGAAGCCGCGCAGCGCGTTGGCCCCGGACGGCTTGCCCAGCAGGTCGTCGTCGAACAGGGAGTCCATCAGCCGCTGGCAGTCGGCCGCGTCGGTCTTGGCGGACAGGAAGTCGGAGACGTCGACCTTGCCGATCAGCAGACCGTCGTGCCAGTTCTCCGCCTCGGTGTCCTTCACCTGAGTCCAGTCGTCCTCGATGTCCGCCGCCGTGATCAGCGCGGTCTCGGCGCCCGACTCGGACAGGGTGCCCGACGGCGATCCGGTGGGGGAGCCGGTCGGTGAACCGGTGGGGGAGCCGGTGGGCGATCCCGTCGGGGACTCCGTCTGCTGCCGGGCCGCCGCGGGCGACGCGCTGACGCCGGAGGCCCCGGTGTCCCGGCCCCCTTCCTGGGCGCAGGCGGCGGTGGCGAGCAGGGTGCCCGCCGTCAGGGCCGTGGACAGGACGCGGGCGAGCCGGACGGTGCGACGGGTCATCGGGAGAGCCTCCTGGAGAAGGGACGCGTGTCCCGTTCAGCCCATCACCGGCCCCCCGGCCCCACCATCGGCCACGGCCCGATCGGGTGACCGGCGCGGCTCGCTCAGGGCTTCAGCGGGTCGTGCCCGATCGTCATCAGCTCGTGCCGGTGGCGGGTCTGCTCCGGTTCGGGCTCGTTCTCCAGGTCGGCGCGGACGGACACGGTGTCCACCACGTCGTACATGAGCCGTACGTCGTCGTCCGTGAGGTCGGTGCGGCGCTTTTGGAGGATCGCGAGGACGTGCTGCCCGGCCGGCGGGCCCGCCCGGTCCGGCAGCGGCTCGGCCGTCTCGCCCGCCTCGCCGACCCGCAGCCAGGCGGCGAGCTCCTGGGAGGTCATGTTCACCACGCGGTGGAAGTCCTCCCACAGCGCGTCGAGTTCGAGGGCGTCGGTCACGGGGTCTCCTTGCCTCCGCGTCGGTGTCCGCCGGGTGTCTCAGCCGTCGCTCGGCCAGTTCTCGGCGTCGAACATCCAGCGCTCCTTCTCGAGGTCGCTGGTGATGGTGATGAGCAGGTCCTGTGTCACCGGGTCCGGCTCGGCGGTCGCCGCGACGCGCTCGCGCAGCCGTGTGACGGCCGCGCCCAGGGCGTCCACGACCAGCTGCACGACCCGGGTGTCGCGCAGCCAGCCCGCCTCCGGGCCGGGCAGCGCGAAGGCCGCCGCGATGGTCTCCGGACGGCCGTCCGGGGCCACCCCGATCGCGGCGCACCGCTCGGCGACCGTGTCGGCGTGTGTCCGGGCCAGCGTCACCACCTCGTCGAGCTGGAGGTGGATCGAGCGGAAGCGCGGGCCGACGATGGCCCAGTGCGCCTGCTTCCCGATCAGCGACAGCCCGAGCAGATCGACGAGGGTGTCCTGGAGGGCGTCGCCGGCGACCTTGCGGGCCGCCTCCGGAAGCGTGCTGGAGACCACGGTCATGTCGAACTCCTTCTGGCGTGGTCGAGGGCCGGGAGGAGCGGTGCGGCCCCGTCCGTCACAGCGGTGCCGCGCCACTCCATGCGTGCGCGGGTGCCCCGAGCGAACCGGTGCAAAACGTACGGCGGCCCGTCTCCGGGCCGGTCGCCGCCGTGGTCCCCCGGCCCTGGGGCGGCGTATCTTCCCAGCGGGGCGGCAGTCGGTCTATAGTCCAAAACTAGCGGTGCTAATTAACGTGCCGATCCACCCGCCCGGTCAGGAGTCCAGTCGTGCGTCCCGTCCACTTCGCGGCCGCCCGCCGCACCCCCATCGGCAAGCTGCGCGGAGCCCTGTCGTCCGTCCGCCCGGACGACCTCGCCGCCGCCGTGATCCGGGGGATCGTCGCCGGCGTCCCCGCACTGGACCCGGCACGCGTCGACGACGTCTACTGGGGCGCCGCCAACCAGGCCGGCGAGGACAACCGCAACGTGGCCCGGATGGCGGCCCTGCTGGCCGGACTGCCCGACTCGGTGCCGGGCGCCACCGTGAACCGGCTGTGCGCCTCCGGCCTGGAGGCGGTGACCACGGCCGCCCGCGCCATCGCGGCGGGCGAGGCCGACATCGTGCTCGCCGGCGGTTCCGAGTCCATGAGCCGCGCCCCCTTCGTCCTGCCCCGCCCCGACGAGGCGCTGCCCCACCGCATCGAGACCGTCGACACCCGCCTGGGCTGGCGGCTGGTCAACCCGGCCATGAAGGACCTGCACGGCCTGCTGTCCATGGGCGAGACCGCCGAGGAGGTCGCCCGCCGGCACGGCGTCTCCCGCGAACGGCAGGACGCGTTCGCGCTCCGCAGCCACCAGCGGGCCGCCGAGGCCCGCAAGAACGGGCACTTCGACGACGAGATCCTCCCCGTCGAGCGCCCCGACGGCGTGCTCGTCGACAGCGACGAGTGCATCCGCGAGGACACCTCCCTGGAGAAGCTGTCCCGGCTCAAGCCCGTCTTCCGCGCCGACGGCTCCGTCACCGCGGGCAACGCCTCCCCGATGAACGACGGCGCCGCCGGTCTCCTCCTGGTCAGCGAGGAGGCACTGAACGACCTCGGCCTGGAGTCCCTGGGCCGCTATGTCGCGGGCGGCTCGGCCGGCGTCCACCCCGACGTGATGGGCATCGGACCGGTCCCCGCCACCCGCAAGGTCCTCGACCGGGCCGGCTGGACCGTCGCCGACCTCCAGGAGGCCGAGTTCAACGAGGCGTTCGCCGCGCAGGCCCTCGCCAGCGTCGACGCCCTCGGCATCGACCCGGACCTGGTCAACGCGAGCGGCGGCGCCATCGCCCTCGGCCACCCGCTGGGCTGCTCCGGGGCCCGCATCCTGACCACCCTGCTGCACCGGATGCGCCGCACGGGCGCCGAGCGCGGCCTCGCCACCATGTGCGTCGGGGTCGGCCAGGGCAGCGCGGTGCTGGTCGAACGGCACTGACACGCGCCCGGCGCGCACCCGCCGGCGATCTCCCAGCAGACGAGACGGGCCTACCAGGACCTGATGTCCGCACATAGCATCGGTCCCCGCATGGACACGATGACGCTGTGGCACATAACGGGCTGGGAGTTCGCCGCACTCGCCGGCGCGGCCCTCCTGGTCGGCTTCTCCAAGACCGCCGTGAGCGGCGCCAACACGGTCAGCCTGGCGGTCTTCGCCGCCGTACTGCCCGCCCGCGCCTCCACCGGGGTCCTGCTCCCGATCCTGATCGCCGGGGACGTGCTCGCCGTCCTCACCTACCGGCGGCACGCCCACTGGCCCACGCTCTGGCGCCTGTTCCCCGCGGTCGCGGCCGGCGTCGTCCTCGGCACGCTGTTCCTCGTGTGGGCCGACGACGGCGTCGTCCGCACCTCGATCGGCGCGATCCTGCTGATGATGGCCGCCGTCACGGTCCGGCGGCGCCGGGCGGCCGAGCGGGAGGACGACCCCGACGCCGTCACCACCCGCTCCGGCCGCCTCAAGGCCCGCTCCTACGGCGTCCTCGGCGGCTTCACCACGATGGTCGCCAACGCGGGCGGCCCCGTGATGTCGATGTACCTGCTGTCGGCCGGCTTCCGCAAGCTCGGCTTCCTCGGCACCTCCGCCTTCTTCTTCCTCATCGTCAACACCTCCAAGCTGCCGTTCAGCGCCGGGCTCGGGCTGATCGACGGCGACTCGCTGCTGCTCGACGCCGCCCTGGTGCTGTTCGTCGTGCCCGGCGCGCTGCTCGGCACCTGGGCCGTCAGCCGGATCAACCAGCGGCTGTTCGAGCAGCTGGTGATCGCGGCGACGGTCGTGGGCGGGCTCCAGCTGCTGCTGCGCTGACGCCCGCCCCCGCGCCCAGGGTGCTCAGGGCGCGATCCCGACCCCCGCCACCCTGCTCCACGCCCGCTCCTGGGCCGACGTCATCGCCGGCCACCGCAGACCGCCCGGACGCGGCTCCACCCGTGAGGCGTACGGCGCGGGCCGGAACGCCGGATCGTAGAAGCAGCCCGTGCCGTACGTCCGGTCGAACGCCGGGCACGCCGCCGCCAGGGACCGGGGTGTCGGCTTGCGTCCCGTGCGCACCCACGTGTCCAGCGCCGTGACGGACGTGGCGTACTCGGCGTCGCTCAGCGCGCTGTGCTCGTGCTCCCGCGTGAACGACTGCACCAGGTACCGGTCCCGTCCGGCGCCCCGCAGGGTGTCGCGGTACGCGGCCTCGTGCTCGACGAACGCCGTCGGGTCGTCGATCGCGTGCATCGTCAGCACCGGCACCTCGACGCGTCCCGTCAGATCGCTGTCGTACGACAGGTCCCGCACGGCCGTCGGGTCGGGGGAGAAACGCGCGACGCCGGCGTTCAGCGCCTTGTCGTCGTGCGAACCGGAGTAGCGCACCCCGCGGTTCCCGAACGGGTTTTGGCCGCCGAGGCGTTCGTGCACGATGTCGCGGAACGTGAAGGTGGCGAACCGCAGATGGGACTCCAGCGTGCGCTCCGGGATGCCGGTGACCGCCAGGATGTCGTCCAGGTTGCGCTGCTGGAGCGCGGTGCGGTCGCCGGGCGCGGAGGCGTACCCGGTGCACTCCTGGAGCCGGGCGCGCAGCCCGGCCGACGTCATCGTCGAGCCGGCCCGCAGCCCCTGCCACAGCGGGTACTGCGGCTCGCTCGGACGCGGGTGGTTGCCGCAGTAGAACTGGTAGACGACGCGCAGGTCGACCCGGTAGTCGTAGCCGCGCGAACCGCCGCCGAGCACCCCGTTGGTGAGCAGCGCCCCGTCGTACGGCCCGCCCCGGCGGCCGTACGTCTCCACGACCTTCGCCGCGACGTCACCGCCCCACGACTGGCCGTGCACGAAGGTGCGCTCGGGCCTGCCGAACGCGCCGACGAAGACCCGGCGCGCGCTCTCCGTGTCGGCCGCCGCCATCCGCGTGCCGTACCCGCCCCGCCGGTACGACGAGCCCGCCCAGGCGTACCCCTCCTTCACCATCACCGACCAGCGGCCCAGGTCGTCCAGGCTGCGCGCCGGGTCGGACTCCGCGCCGAGGTCGGGCCCGCCGTGCGCGTGCACCACCAGCGAGCCGTTCCAGTCGGTGGGCACCGCGAGCGCGTAGTGGGCGCCGTTCGCGTCCCGGCCGGTGTAGCAGTCGGCCCGCCCGGCGAGTTGGTCCGGGCAGGCGGTGCGCACCGGGCCGGCGGTCTCCGCGCGCGCCTGGGAGGCGCCCGCCAGCAGCCCGGCGGCGAGCGTCCCCGCCAGCACGGCGGCGAGCATCGGGCGCCGGGCCGCCGTCACCGGGACCGGTCCTCGGATCACTGCCTGGGTTCTCGTCCGGTCCACGACGCCGCTCCCTCACCCTCGTTGTCGTCCTCGACGTCCTCGCCCTCGTCCTGGGCCGATGTCCCGTCGAGCCGTGCGCGGCGATGCTAGGGAGCGGGCGGTCGCGCCCACCATGGTCCGGTCGTTGTGTTCATAGTGTTCGTCCGACGTCAGGGCGCCGGAGGGCCCCGGACACCCACCTCGTACGCTCGCCCCATGTGCCCCCGCCACATCCTGGTCCTCGGCGGCACCACCGAGGCCCGCGAACTCGCCGCCGCGCTCACGGCGCACGCCGGCGTGCGCGTCACCACCTCGCTCGCCGGACGCGTGTCCCGCCCCGGCGCGGTCGCGGGGGACGTACGCGTCGGGGGCTTCGGCGGCGCCGAGGGCCTGGCCGCCTGGCTGCGCGCCGAGCACGTGGACACCGTCGTCGACGCCACCCACCCCTTCGCCGCGTCGATCACCGCGAACGCGGTGCGGGCCGCGCACACCACGGGCGTCCCGGCCGTCGTCCTGCGCCGTCCCGGCTGGCGCCCGGAGCCCGGCGACCGCTGGCACGACGCCGCCTCGCTCGCCGACGCCGCCGCGCTCCTGCCCGGCCTCGGCCGGCGGGTGCTGCTGACCACCGGCCGCCTCGGCCTGGCCGCCTTCGCGCACCTGGACGGCCTGCGCTTCGTCGTCCGCTGCGTCGAACCGCCCGAGCCGCCGATGCCCGCGCACACCGACGTGCTGCTGGCCCGCGGCCCGTTCACCGTGCCCGGCGAGACGGACCTGCTGCGCGACCACCGCGTCGACGTCCTCGTCACCAAGGACAGCGGCGGCTCCGCGACCGCGCCCAAGCTCACGGCCGCCCGCCGGCTCGGCGTCCCCGTGGTGGTCGTACGCCGCCCCGCGCTCCCGGACGGGGTGGAGGCGGTACCGGACGTGCGGGGCGTCCTGGAACGGCTCGGCCTGGACGGCCGGACCATGTGACCGTCAGCGCATCAGCGACTCGAAGCCGGCCGTGCCGCAGTACTCCACCGCCTGGCCCTCGGCGGCGCCGTCGCCGCGCATCGCCGCGACGGTGATGTCGAGCATGGTCGCGCCGTCACCCGCCCCCTCGTACGAGGCGCTGGACAACCGCCGCGCGGCGGTGACCACCGCACCCGCGGCCTCGGCCTCCTCGGCGGCGTCGGACCCGGCTCCGTCCTCGGCGGAGTTCCTGACACGCTGCCAGGCCCCCAGCTGTCGGCAGTAGTTCTCCTGCCACGCCCGGTCGAACTCGGAGCCGCCGGCCTCGCCGGACCCGCCGGACCCGCCGGACCCGCCGTAGTCGCCGGAGCCGTCGGAATCGCCGGACGAACAGCCGCCCATCAGGACGGCGACCGCCACCACCCCCGCCATCGCTCCCGTGACCCTTCGCCCGCGCCCGCTGCCGCTGCCGCGCTCCATGACGTCCCCTCCCCGAACCGACGACGGGAGCGTATCGATCAAGGGACCGACAGTGCGCGTGGGGAGCCCCTACCGCTCCCGCGGATTCCTGCGCAGCAGATAGGTGTCCATGATCCAGCCCTTGCGCTCCCGGGCCTTTGCCCGCACCCGCTCGATCTCGGGCGCCGCCTCGGCGATCGGGCCCGAGACCAGGATCTCGTCGGGCGTCCCCAGATAGGCGCCCCAGTAGATGTCGAGGTCCTCGTCCGCGTACTGCCGGAAGCGCTGATGCGCGTCGAGCATCACCACCACGTCGTCCACGCCCTCCGGGAACCCCTCGGCCAGCCGCCGTCCCGTGGTGATCTGCACCGGCCGCGCGACCCGGTTCAGGCCCGTGCGGTGCCGGGCGGCCAGCGACGAGACGCTGCTGATGCCGGGTACGACGTCGTAGGCGAACGCGACCGTCCCCGAGGCCAGCACCTCCTCCAGGATCGCGAGCGTGCTGTCGTACAGCGCGGGATCGCCCCACACCAGGAAGGCGCCCGTCTCGTCCTCGCCCAGCTCCCCGGCGATCAGCCGCGCGTAGATCCCGGCCCGCGCGCTGCGCCAGTCGCCGACCGCCGGGGAGTACGCGGCACCCCCGGCCGAGCGGTCCCGCTCGGGGTCCCGTGCCTCGACGACCCGGTACGTGCCCTCCGGCACATGCGCGTCCAGCAGGTCCCGGCGCAGCCCGGTGAGGTCCGACTTCACCTCGCCCTTGTCGAGGAGGAAGAACACGTCCGTGTCCCGCAGCGCCCTGACCGCCTGGAGCGTCAACTGCTCGGGATCGCCCGCGCCGATGCCGATCACATGAATGGTTCGCACGCCCCGAGTCTGCCGCACCCCGCGGCCGCCCCCGACACCGCGTCCGTCCCGGCCTCCATCGCTCTACATCCCTCTACGCCGCTCCCCGAAGCCGCGGTGCCCGCTCACGCGCGTCCACGGGCCGGCCGCCGGCGCGCTCCACGTCGTCCGCGAGTTCCCGCGCCCACGCCGCCAGGCCCTCCGGGTCCAGCCCGTACGGCCGCTCCACCCCGGCCCCCGCCACCCACTCCTGCACGGCACCGGCCCCGCGCCGCAGCAGCCGCGCCCCGCCGGTCACGTTCCCGCGGGCCGCGTGCGTGAGCCCCACGGCGAGCTGCGCCAGCCCCCGCCACAGGGCCCGCTCCTCCTCGGGACCCGACTTCCAGGCGTCCTCGAACACCTCGTGCGCGTGGAACGGCTTCCCCGCGTCCAGCAGCTCCTGCGCCTCGGCGACCGTCTCCGCGGGCGTGCGCACGACCCCCTCCGGCTGCCGGTCGACCCCGTCCGCGCCGTACGGCAGCGGCCGCCCCAGCCCGTCCCGGGGCCGGGCGTTGCGTGCCCGGCCCTCGGCGTCCCGATCCCGCGCCGCGGCCTGTCCTCGTTCCGGCGATGTGCTGCCCATGCCCCCGATTGTCCCTCCCCGCCCGTCCGACACGGACGCCCGCTTCGGCGCGGGGGACGGAGTGGGGTAAAGTGCTGTCCGCCCGAGCGCGCGGTGCTCCGCGTGGCAGGCACCGGGACGTGGCGCAGCTTGGTAGCGCACTTGACTGGGGGTCAAGGGGTCGCAGGTTCAAATCCTGTCGTCCCGACTCGTGAGAGTCGCAGACAAAGGCCGGTTTCGGAGTCGTCCGAAACCGGCCTTTGAGCATTCCTGGAGCATTCGCTCATGATCTCGAGACTCCTCGCCGTGCTGCCCGACCTCGCGCCCTGGCGCTCCTCCCGGGACTTCCGGCTGCTGTGGGTGCAGGGCCTGGTCACGTACCTCGGCAGCGTGATGGCGCTGATCGCCCTGCCCCTCCAGATCAAGGAACTGACCGGCTCCCCGCTCGCCGTGGGCGCGATGGGCGCCGTCGAACTCGTGCCCCTGGTCGTGTTCGGCCTGTACGGCGGCGCGCTCGCGGACGCCGTGGACCGTCGCAAGGTCATCGTGCTGACCGAGGCGGGGCTCGGCGTGCTGGCCCTCGTGCTGCTGGCCAACGCGCTGCTGCCGCACCCCATGCTCTGGCCGCTGTACCTGGTGGCCGCCGGAGTGGCGGCCCTCGCCGGACTCCAGCGCCCCGCACTCGACTCGCTGCTCGCCAGGATCGTCCCGCACGACCAGCTCGCCGCCGCGGCCGCGCTGAACGCCCTGCGCTGGCAGGCCGGCGCGATCGCCGGACCCGCCCTGGCCGGCCTGGTCGTCGCCTACGCGGGCAACGTCCCGGCGTACACCACGACGGCCTGCTGCTTCCTGGTCTCCGTGCTGATGTGCCGTCTGCTCTCGCCGGTGCCGCCGGCCGAGCACGCGGCGCGGCCGTCGCTGCGCGGCATTGCCGAAGGGGCGCGGTACGCCTGGTCCCGGCCGGTGCTGCTGGGCACGTACACGGTGGACCTGGCCGCGATGGTGTTCGCCTTCCCCAACACGATCTTCCCCTTCCTCGCCGACGAGCTCCACGCCGAGTGGGCGCTGGGCCTGATGTACTCGGCGGGGGCCGTCGGATCGCTGCTGCTCAGCCTGACCAGCGGCTGGGTCTCCCGCAGCTCCCGGCACGGGCTGCTCGTGGTGTTCGGCGCCGCAGGCTGGGGACTGGCCATGGCGGCGGCCGGCTGGACGTCGAACGTCTGGCTGGTCCTGGTGTTCCTGGCGCTCGCGGGCGCGGGCGACATGCTCAGCGGACTGGGCCGCTCGACCATCTGGAACCAGACCATCCCCGACCGGCTGCGCGGCCGCCTCGCCGGGATCGAGGTCCTCTCGTACAGCGTCGGCCCCCAGCTGGGCCAGGTGCGCGCGGGCGCGATGGCCGGCTGGACCGGCGCCCGCCCGGCGATCTGGAGCGGCGGACTCGTCTGCGTCGCCGCCGTCGGCCTGCTCGCCGCCGCCCTGCCGGGCCTGGTCCGCTACGACGCCCGGACCGACCCGGACGCCCGCCGCCGGGCCGCCGGGACCACCGCGCCCATGGGCACCGAGCCGGGCCAGGAGGGCGTGGACGTCGTCGGGTGAGCCGGGCGGGGCGGGTGGGTGTGGATGTCGTCGGGTGGCCTGCGCGGGATGGGTGGGCGTGGACGGCGTCGGACGAGCCGCGCGGGTCCGGCCGGGATGGTGGAATCGCTCCATGACCAACTCGCTCAGCCACCCCGCCGGTGCCCGATGACCGCCGGCATCGACACCCCCGACCGCCGCGGCCGCACCGGGCTCGACCAGGCCGGCCGGGACCTCACCGGCAACCCGCGGGTCCGGGTCCGCGACGTGCAGCTGCTGTCCAGCCACTGGTACGTCGAGCGGACCACCACCTTCGACTTCCGGCACGCCGACGGCACCTGGACCACCCAGCAGCGCGAGACCCACGACCGGGGCAACGGGGCCACCATGCTGCTGTACGACCCCGCGCGCGAGACCGTCCTGCTCACCCGCCAGTTCCGCTTCCCCGTGTACGTCAACGGGCACCCCGACGGCATGCTGGTAGAGACCCCGGGCGGACTGCTCGACGAGGACGACGAGCACCCGGAGATCGCCGTGCGCCGCGAGGTGGTCGAGGAGACCGGGCACACCATCGGCGCCGTCCAGCACGTCTTCGACGTCTACATGAGCCCCGGCTCGGTCACCGAACGCGTCAGCTTCTACGCCGCCGAGTACGGCCCGTCGACCCGCACCCACGAGGGCGGGGGCCTGGAGGAGGAGGGCGAGGACATCGAGATCGTCGAACTGCCCTTCCGGCGGGCCCTGGAGATGATCCGCACGGGGGAGATCGCCGACGCCAAGACGATCATGCTGTTGCAATGGGCGGCCTTGGAGGGGCCGTTCGCGCGCTGACCGCGCTTGCGTGCCGGCCCCTCAGGGGAACGATGTACGTATACATCGTAAATATCCAGTCCGGTCCTCTGTGCGACCCCGGCCGGAGCGCCCTCGTGGGCCGCTCCGGCCGGGGTCGCGGTCGTTCCGTCAGGACCCTTCTTTCCCGTCTTGACCATCCGGACATACAGGTGCAATGTGGTCCGTATACATCGTAAGTTTACGTCCACGAAACACCCGGAACGGGCTTCACGCCCACGACGACGCACGGGACGAATGCGATGAGGCCGAACGCGCAGACCCTGAAGCCTCGCGGCCCGCTGACCCTTCTCGCCCTGGTGGTCGTGGGACTGGTCCCGCTGCTGATCACTCTGGGAGTGGCACCGCCGGGAACGGGCCGCCAGGCGGCCCTCGCCGACCGCGCGGTGCCGCCCCAGCCGCACGTACCGGCCAAACACCTCGTGCCGGTGCGCGGGGATGCTCCCCCGGACCGCCCGGCGGCCCCGGGGGAGCAGGTGGCACTGCGCCAGCTGATCGTCGCCACGGACGAGCGGGACTTCGGCCTCGCGGCCTGGCGGTCAGTCCTGGACCGGATCGGCACGCCCTACGACGTCCTGCTGACCAAGGACGATCCGATCGACGAGGACGCCCTGGTACGTGACGACGGAACGGGCAGGTACAACGCGATCCTCCTCACCAACAACACCCTGACCGACGCCTCGGGGTCGTCGGACTCGGTCAGCAGCGCCGAGTGGGACCGGCTGTGGCAGTACGAACGCACGTACAAGGTGCGGCAGGTGGCGCTGAACGCCTCCCCGGACACGCTCCCCTGTCTGCGCGCCGAGTCCGAGGAACCGGTGGGCAAGCGGCCGGTCGACGTCGGACTGACCGCCGAGGGCAGGAAGGTCTTCGACTACCTCGCCCCCGGCGCGAAGCTCCCCCTGTCGGAGAGCTACGTGTACCGCTCGCAGCCCGCGCCGGGATGCCGGGCCCGGCCCCTGCTGACCCTCGGCTCGTCCGTGGTCGGTTACGTGGACCGCGACGTGGGCGGCGGCCGGGAGGAACTGTCCGTGGGCTTTTCCATGGGACCCGACGACATGATGAACAGGCTGCTCGGATTCGGACTGGTCCGATGGGCCACCAGGGGCGTCTTCCTGGGCGAGCAGCGGCACTGGCTCAACGTCGACGTGGACGACTGGTTCCTCACCACGCTCCGCGGACCCGCCCCCGAGTCCGGACCGGTCAGGAGCTACCGCGCCACCGGCCCCGAGATGCTGTCGCTGAGCCGTGAGCAGGAAGCCTTCCGCAAGCGGTACCCCCTGGCCGGGGACTTCCGCCTCAACCTCGCCTTCAACGGCAGCCTGCTGGACCCCGACGCGCCCGCGACCTGCGACCCCGACGGCACGGCGGACGACCTCAGCAGCTACAGCCTGTGCCTCAAGGACGAGTTCCGCTGGATCAACCACACCATGACCCACCCCCAGATGAACACGACGCCGTACGAGCGCGACTACAACGAGATCAACGACAACCTCGCGCGGGCCGCGGCCGTCGGCCTCCCGGTCCCCGCGACCGTCCTCAAGACGCCCGAGTACTCGGGGCTCGGTGCCTACGCCGACCGGCCCGACAGCCTCGACCCACCCGTCGACCACGGCCTGGAGGCCTCCAACAAGGACCTGCTGCGCGCCGCCGCCGACCTCGGCGTCAAGTACATGCACGGCAACATCGACTTCCCGGGCCACCAGCCCTCGTGCTTCAACTGCGGCATCCGGCACCCGCTGGAGCGTGACGTGATGGTGGTGCCGGACTGGCCGACGATGATCGCCTTCCAGGCGACCAACCCGGCCGAGCAGGTGGCGCTCTACCGGAACACCGCCCTGCCGAAGGACAGCCCGGCCGTCCGCGCCGACTACCGCAGGACCATCGACGAACAGGCCGACGTCGCCCTCGCCCACCTGATGAGCGGCTCCGTCTACAGCCACACCCTGCACCAGGGCAACGCCCACGCCTACGCGCCCGGCCACAGCCTCGCCTTCGACTGGCTGAACGCGCTGCTCGCCCGGTACAGCCGCTACTACGACGTGCCGCTGCGGAACGTCGACTGGCTCACCCTCGCCACCTACGCCGACCAGCGCACCCGTCACTTCGCCGAGCTCGACCACCACAAGGACGCCGTGTGGAACCGGGTCACCGGCGCCGTCACCTACACCCCGGGCGGCGACAACTCGCTCTTCGTCACCGGGGTCGAGACCCGGCCGGCGACCGCCGCCGACCAGCGCGGGCCGGACGAGGCGGAGAAGTACGGCTCCGACACCGTGTCCCGGCTCGGCCTGACCGAGGGAGAGACCGTGACCCTGAAGGCAAGGCCGCGATGACCGGCCGGGTGGGCCTCTGCGCCCACGGACGACCGCCTGTCACGGGGCCCGATGAGCTGCCCCCCGGCCGGCTGCCCCCCACCGGGCTGCCCACCGGCATACCGGGCCCCGACGGACCGCCCCCCGACGGACCCTCTCCCGAGGTCGTCCCGGCCGCCGTGCGCAGGCCGCTCCGCGTGCTGCTGGTCGCCGAGGGCTCCTATCCCTTCCACCCCGGCGGGGTCAGCCTGTGGTGCGACCAGATCATCCGCGGCATGCCGGAACACGCCTTCACCGTCGTGGCGCTGACCGTCGACGGCACCGAACCCATGGTCTGGCCAGCCCCCGACAACCTGACCGAGGTCGTCGACGTACCGCTGTGGGGCGACCCGCCCCGGCGCCCCCGCCGTGCGCGGCGCACCCCGCCCCCCGAGACGTTCACCGAGGCGCACGAGCACATCCTCCGTGCCCTGGCGCATCCCCCGGGGCAGGACCCCGCCGCCGCCCGCCGGGCCGCCGCGTCCTTCGTCCCCGCCCTGCGCGCCGTCCACGACCACGCGCAGACCGGCGACCTCCGTGCCGCGCTCACCTCCGACGAGGCGCTGGACCGGATGACGCGCATCTGGCGGGAGGCCGGCGACGAAGGGGCCGCCGGGACCGGGCCGCTGGGCCTGCACGACGCGTTCACGGCGGCCGACCTCATGGAGCACACGCTCCGCCCCCTCTCCCATCCGCCCGTCGACGCCGACGTGTGCCACCTCGCGATGAACGGGCCGAGCGTCCTCGTCGGACTGGCCGCCAAATGGGCCCACGGCACACCCCTGGTGATCTCCGAGCACGGCGTGTACCTGCGCGAGCGGTACCAGGACGTCCTCCGCCAGGGCCACATGACCCCGAGCACCCTGCTCATGCTCCGCTTCCACCGCGCGCTTACCGAGGCCGCCTACCACAGCGCCGACCTCCTCGCGCCGCACTCCCGGCACAACCGCAGGTGGCAGCTCTACGGCGGTGCCGACCCGGCGCGGATCCGCACCATGTACAACGGGATCGATCCGGCCGACTACCCGGTGGCCGTCGGCGAACCCGAGGTCCCGACCGTCGTGTTCGTCGGGCGGGTCGACCCGCTGAAGGACCTGCACACGCTCATCCGGGCGTTCGCCCTGGTGCGCCACGAGGTCCCGGACGCCCGGCTGCGCATGTTCGGACCCGTCTCCGCCGGTCACCGTGCCTATCACGCGAGTTGCCTCGCGCTGATCGAGGAACTGGGCCTGACGGGCGCCGCCGTCTTCGAGGGCCGGGTGCCGCGCCAGGTGGACGCCTACCAGGCCGGCCACCTCACCGCGCTCACCAGCGTCTCGGAAGGGTTCCCCTACACCGTCGTCGAGTCCATGTCCACGGCGCGGCCCCAGGTCTGCACGAAGGTCGGCGGGGTGCCGGAGGCGGTCGGCGACGCCGGGATCCTCGTCCCGCCCGGTGACCACCGCGCGGTGGCCGAGGCGTGCGTGCGGCTGCTGCGCGACGCCGGACTGCGCCGCCGCCTCGGCGACGCCGCGCGGGCCCGGGTCCTGGAGAGGTTCACCCTGACCCAGTGGAACGACGGCTACCGCGCGCTCTACGACGACCTGGTGCCGCAGTCGCCGGCACCCGTCCACGGCGCCGCGGGGCTCGAAAGGGTGACGGCTCCATGAACCCTGTCGACCGGGCCGACCCGCCGCGCGGGCCCGACGCGGTGGCGGAACTGCTCACCACCCTGGAACCCGACCTGCCGGTCGTGGCGGACGAACTGCAGATCGCCACTCTCCTCGAACGCCGCGGACTGACCGACGACGAGGCCACGGCCCGCTACGGCCGGGACGTGTTCGCCCTGTCCCGTGAGCTGTTCCGGCGCCTGCCGCCCCGGCCCGTCCACGGCCCGCCGCCCGGCACCGGAACTCCCCGCTCGCACACGACGAGGCTGCTGGCCCACGGCCCGCTCTACGCGGTGCCCAGCCTGGTGTACCCGGCGGTCCTCGTCGCGCTCGGCGGGCCCGCCCTGGTCCGGGGCATGCTGCTCGCCACCTCGCTCGGCTGGGTCTGGGGCATGGGCACCAGCGTGGCCGCCTACCGGATGCTCGGACAGGGCCGGCCGCGGGCCGCGGCACGGCTGTGGCGGCGACTGACCCTGCTGGGACTGGGCGTGGCGGTCGCGGACGCCGCCCTCCTCGCCACCACCGGGGACGGCGGAGCGGGCATGGTCGCCTTCGTCGTGGCACAGGTGGCCTACCAACTCGCCACCGGAGCCATGGTGTTCTACGGGCTGGAGTGGCGCCTCGCCCTGATCGCCCTGCCCGCCGCCGGCCTCGGCCTGACCTACCTCCTGCTCGGGTTCGACCCGGACCGGGCCAGCCCGACCCTGCTCGCCGGAGCCGTCACGAGCGCCCTGGCCCTCGGCGCCGCCTGGTGGGCCACCCGGGCGCCCGGCGGGTCGACCGCCCCGAACCGGCCGGACACGGTACGGCCCACGCTCATCCGCACCCTGCCGTGCGTCGTGTACGCGGCACTGTCCGCGCTCTTCCTGATGTTCAACAGCGCCCGCTTCATCACGGCGCCGCTGGACCTCGCGATCACGGTCGCACCCCTGGTGCTCGGCATGGGCGTCCTGGAATGGCGCTCGCACCGTTTCCACGACCAGGCCCTTGCCCTGCTGCGCCGGACGGCGGCGACCGCCGACTTCCGCCGCCACGCCTGGCGTCTGCTGCTGCGTGAACTGGGCGCGAGCATGCTGGTCCTGGCCGTGCTCGGGGTGCTCCTGCTGACCGTGCTCGCCGCGGCCGGGGTCCTCACCCCGAGGGCGGTACTGCTGCTCGGCGCGTACCTGCTGCTCGGCGGCGCCTACTTCGCCGGCTACATCCTGGTGAACCACGGCGAGTTCCGCTGGACCCTGACCGTCGTCGGCGTGGTGGCCGTGCTCGACATCGCCGCCACACTCTCGCTCTCGTCCCGCTTCGCACCGTACGGAGAGGTCCCCGTCTTCCTGACGGGCTGCCTCACCCTGCTCGCGCTCTTCCTGACAGCGCTGCGGCAGAACATCGGACGGGTCGCCCCCTACCGATGACCCGACGCCCCCGCAAAGGAGTCGAAGCCATGCACGTCGCCATACTCGCCGGAGGACGCGGTGTCCGGCTGCGGCCGTACACCACGGCCCTGCCCAAACCGCTGATGCCCATCGGCGGGGAGTACGCCATCATCGACATCATCCTCCAGCAGCTCGCCACCCAGGGCTTCACCCGGGTGACCCTCGCCGTGGGGCACCTCAGCTCCCTGGTCAAGGCCTTCGTCGGGGACGGATCCCGCTGGGGCCTCACGGTCGACTACGCCGAGGAGGACCGGCCGCTGTCGACCATCGGCCCGCTGTTCAACTTCCTGGACCGGCTGCCCGAGCACTTCCTCGTCATGAACGGCGACGTGCTCACCGACCTCGACTACGCCGCACTCCTGCGCGCCCACCAGGCGTCGGGCGCGCCGCTGACCATCGCCGGACACCGGCGCGAGGTCAAGATCGAGTTCGGCACCCTGGAGACGGTCGGCGGCCGGCTCGTCTCCTTCACGGAGAAGCCCACCCTGTCCTACGGCGTCAGCATGGGCGTGTACGCCGTCTCCGGCCGCACGCTCGCGCGCTACCCGAAGAACACGGCCCTGGGCTTCGACCAGCTCGTGCTCGACCTGCTGGCGCGCGACGAGAAGCCGATGGTCTACGACTTCGACGGCTACTGGATGGACATCGGCAGCCCGGAGGACTACGAGCGTGCCAACCTCGCCTTCCCGGGCATGCGGTCCACGCTGCTGCCCGCCGTCCGGGACACCCGGAAGGTGGTCGCCTGATGACCTCCACCGTTGTGCTGTTCGGCGCGTCCGGATTCCTCGGCAGGCCGGTCGCCGGCCTCCTGGAGCGGGACGACCGCGTCGGCACCCTCGTGCGCGTCAGCCGGCGGCACCGGCCGGACACCCGCCACGAGCGGCACGACCTCGTCCTGGACGGCACCGACGCCCTGGGGCGGCTGCTGAACCGGGTCGGACCCGACGTGGTGGTCAACTGCGCGGGCCGCCTGTCCGGTGGCCCGGTCGCGCTGGTGGAGACCAACGTCCTGGTCACCGCGCGGCTTCTGGAGGCGATGCGGGTGGCGGCCCCCGCCGCCCGGCTCGTGGTGCTCGGCTCGGCCGCCGAGTACGGCGCGACCACGCCCGGTGTCCCCGTCCGCGAGGACGCGCCGACCGCCCCGTCGAGCGCGTACGGCGTGACCCGGCTGGCGAGCACCCGGCTGGTCGAACTCACCGCGGCCGAGGGCGCCCTGGACGCGGTGGTCCTCCGGGTGTTCAACCCGGCCGGCCCCGGCCAGCCGCCCGAGAACCTGCTCGGCCGGGCCGCCCAGGCCCTGCGCGCGGCCTTCCGCACCGGCGCGGACCACATCACGCTCGGACCGCTCGACGCCCACCGGGACTTCGTCGACGTCCGGGACGTGGCCGCGGCGATCGTCGCGGCGGCCCTCGCCGACCGCGTTCCGGACCCGGTGCTCAACGTCGGCAGCGGCGAGGCCGTCCCGGTGCGCGACGCCGTCGCGCTGCTCGCCCGCACCGCCGGGTTCACGGGCCGGATCGTCGAGACCGCCCGGGCGCCGTCCAGGTCCCGTGACGTCCCGTGGATCGCCGCGGACGTGGACCGGATCCGCGCCGCCCTCGACTGGAAACCCGAGCACGGCCTCGCCGACTCGGTGCGGGCCGTCTGGGAGGGCTGAGGGTGCCGTGAGAATGCCGTGGAGGACAGCGCTCCTGGCCTGCTGCCTCGCCGTACTCGCCGGATGCGTCACCCCCGGCGGGCAGGGGAGCGACACCCCCACACCGGCCGGCGCGCCCGCCGGCGGCGACGTCGACGGCATCACCGGCGCGGTGGTCCAGTTGCAGGGCTACCGGGACGGCGGGCTGGACGAACTGGCAGACGGAACACACCGGCTGGCCGTCGTCGACCTGGCGCGGGACGCGTCGGCGTCCTACTTCTCCGCGGACGAGATCGGACGGCTGAAGCGGTCCGGCAAGAAGGTGCTCGCCTATTTCGAGATCGGGTCCCTGGAATGGTTCCGGCCGGACTACCCGGGCATGCGGGAACGGCATCCCGACCTGTTCCTCGGCGAGTGGCCCGAGTGGCCTGGCGAGTACTTCGTGAAGTACTGGCAGGAACGCTGGTGGCAGGAGGCGATCCGGCCACGCGTCGACCGGGCGCTCGCCGCCGGCTTCGACGGCGTCTACCTGGACTCCGTGGTCGCCTACGAGTTGATCGCCCCGGAGCGGGTGCCGGGTCTGAGCACGGAGGAACGCGGCGCGCGCATGGTCGACCTGATCCGCCGGATCAGCGCCTACGCCAAGCGGATCGATCCCGGGTTCTGGGTCTTCCCGCAGAACGCGCCCGAACTGCGGCGCCACCCCGGCTACCTGGAGGCCGTCGACGGCATCGGCATGGAGGAGCTGTTCTACCGGGCCACCGACGTCCCCTGCGACCTGGACTACTGCGCCCCCAACCTGGCCGGGGCAAGGGCTCTGCGCCGGGCGGGCAAGGTCGTCGTCGCCATCGACTACGCCACCCGGCCGCAGAACATCGCCGACGCGTGCCGCCGGTACCGGGAGGAGGGCTTCGCCGGCTACGTGACCGTGCGTGACCTGGACATGGTGTCCCCGCCATGTCCCTGACCGACAGGAGAAGCACACCATGACGCAGCAGACGCACCCGTTCCACCGGATCGGCGTGATCGGCATGGGCTACGTCGGCCTCACCCTGACCGCCGCCCTGGCCCGCAAGGGGTTCGAGGTCCACGGGGTCGACGTGCAGCCGGCCGTCCTCGAGTCCCTGGGGCGGGGCCGGCCCCACGTCTACGAACCCGGTGTCGACGAGACGTTCGCCGAGTACATCGGCAGCAGGATCTTCATCGGCTCCGAGCTGCCCGCCGAACCGGTGGACGCCGCCATCCTGTGCGTGTCGACCCCGGTCGACGAGGAGACCCACGAGCCCTACCTGAAGAACCTGGCCGCTGCGGCCGAGCAGGTCGCCCGGCGCTGCACGCCCGAGACCCTGGTGGTCGTCCGCAGCACCGTACCGGTCGGCACCACCCGTGAGGTGGTCCTGCCGCGGCTGCTGGACGCCTGGGGCCGGGCCCGCCTGGTCATGGCCCCCGAACGCACCATCCAGGGGCGGGCCCTGACGGAACTGACCGGCCTGCCCCAGGTCGTGGGGGCCTCGACGAGGACAGCCTGAACCGCGGACGCGGCCTCTTCGCCGGACTCGCGGAGCAGGTCCTGCCCGTGTCCAGCCTCGAGGCGGCCGAACTGGTCAAGCTCACCAACAACTGCCACACCGACGTCATCTACGCCTTCGGCAACGAACTCGCCATGCTCAGCGAACGCTTCGGACTGGACCCGCTCGAGGTGGTCCGGGCGACCAACCTGGACTATCCGCGCCCGGACATCGCCAAGCCCGGGTACGTGGGCGGCGGCTGCCTGTCCAAGGACCCGTACATCATGGCGTTCGCCGGTGAACGGGCCGGCTACCGGCCGGGACTGATCGGGGCGGCGAGGAAGCTGAACGAGGACCTGCCGGTGCACGTGGCGGCCCGCGTGGCCGACGCCCTGCGGGCGGTCGGCGGCACCACCCTGTACGTGCTCGGCTGGGCGTACAAGGGCTGGCCGCCCACCGACGACATGCGGGGCACCCCGATCGCCGCCATGATGCCGGTCTTCGAGGAGGCCGGGCTGCGGGTGCTCGGCCACGACCCGCTGGTGGGGGCGGAGGTGATCCGGGCCCGCGGCGGCGAACCCGTGGACGACCTCCTCACGGGCTTCCGGGAGGCCGACGCCGTGCTCGTCGTCACCGACCACCCCGACTACCGCGCCCTCGACATGAACCGCGCGCTGGAGGGCGCACGCACCCGCATGGTGTTCGACTCCTGGCGGATCCTCGACAAGGCCGGGATCACCGCCCGGGGCGTGCGCTACGAGGGCCTCGGCTACACCTCGGCGGCCCCCGCCGCCCCGGTCCCGGTGGTGGCGGCATGAAGACACTCATCCTGGGCGGCGCGGGCTTCATCGGCCTCCACCTGGCCCGCGCTCTCGTGGCCGACGGCCATCGCGTGACCGTCGTGGACGACTTCTCCCGCGGACGCGACGACCCCGCCCTCGCCTCCGTCGAAGCCGAGGTGCTGCACGCCGACCTCACCCGGCCGGACGGCTTCCGGGACATCCCGCACGGCTGGGACCAGGTGTACCTGCTCGCCGCCGTCGTCGGAGTCCGCAACGTCGAACGCGACCCGGCGCGCGTGGTCCGCGTCAACAGCCTCGTCGTGCTGAACACGCTGGACTGGATCCGGCCCGGCGAACGCCTGTTCTTCGCCTCCACCAGTGAGGTGTACGCGGGCGGCGTCAGCGCCGGCACGGTACCGGTGCCGACCCCCGAGAACGTGCCGCTGACCCTGCGGGACATCACCGCGCCGCGCTTCGCCTACGGGGTCAGCAAGATGCTCGGCGAGGCCGCCGTCGTGCACACCGCGCGCGCCCGCGGCATCCCCTGCGTCATCGGGCGCTTCCACAACGTCTACGGACCCCGCATGGGCGAGTCCCACGTCATCCCGGAAGTGGCCCTGCGGGCGCTGCGTGGCGAGGACCCGTTCCGCGTGTACGGCGCCGAACAGTCCCGCGCCTTCTGCCATGTCGACGACGCCGTGGACGCGATCCGCCGGCTGATGGTGCCCGAAGTCGCCGACGGCCGGATCGTCCACATCGGCAACGACGCCGAGGAGACCAACATCGCAGACCTCACCAAGCTGGTGCTGCGCGTCGTCGGCCACGACCCCGAGATCACCTATGCGCCGGCCCCCGCGGGGTCGGTGGCCCGCCGCTGCCCGGACCTGCGCCTGCTGCGGTCCCTCACCGGTTACGAGCCCTCCGTCTCCCTCGAGGACGGCGTCCGGCACACCGTCGCCTGGTACGCCGGCGACCGCACTCCGGCATGACGCGCCAGGGAGTGCTCTCCCCGTGCCGATCGTGCGGACACGCCTCAGGCCCTGACCATCAACTGAAAGTCGAACGCGTACCGCGACGCCCGATAGATGTGCGTCCCGTACTCCACCGCCCGCCCCGTGTCGTCGTACGCCGTGCGCTGCATCGTCAGCAGGGCCGCGCCCTCGTGTTCGTCGAGGCGGGTGGCCTCCTCGGCCGTGGCGCGGCGGGCGCCGACCGTCTGGTGGGCGCTGTGCAGGGTGATGCCGACCGCCCGCATCATCCGGTACAGGCCCGTCGCCTCCAGCCGGGCCGTGTCCGGGTCGAGCAGGTCCGCCGGGAGGTGGTTGCACAGGATGGCCACCGGCTGCCCGTGCGTGCAGCGCAGCCGCTCCAGGACCGTGACCTCGGTGCCCTCCGCGACACCGAGCGCGGCGGCCACGTCGGCCGGGGCCGGGACACGGCCGTTGCGGACGACGCGGGTCGTCGGGCCCTGGCCGGCCGCCTCCAGGTCGTCGTAGAGGCTGGTCAGCTCCAGGGGCCGCTTCACCTGGCTGTGCACCACCTGCGTGCCCACCCCGCGCCGCCGGATCAGCAGGCCCTTGTCGACCAGCGACTGGATGGCCTGCCGGACGGTGGGCCGGGACAGGCCCAGCCGCACCGACAGGTCGACCTCGTTGCCCAGCAGGTCGCCCGGGGCGAGCGCCCCGCGGGTGATCGCCGCCTCCAGCTGCTGCGCGAGCTGGTGGTACAGCGGCACCGGACTGCCCCGGTCCAGGGCGAAGTGCAGCGGGTCCAGCGCGCAGACGGATCCGGCACGGGCGGCGCCGCGGGTCCTCGCCATCGGACGAACCTCCCTGTCCGGGTCAGGAGTTGCTGGGGAAACCGAGGTTGATGCCGCCGTCGGACGGGTCCGGCCAGCGGGTGGTGATCACCTTTCCCTGGGTGTAGAAGGCGACGCCGTCGTTGCCGTAGACGTGGTGGTCCCCGAAGAGGCTGTCCTTCCAGCCACCGAAGGAGTGGTAGCCGACCGGCACCGGGATCGGCACGTTCACGCCGACCATGCCCGCCTTCACCTCCAGCTGGAAGCGGCGGGCGGCGCCGCCGTCGCGGGTGAAGATCGCGGTGCCGTTGCCCCAGCGGGAGTCGTTGATCAGCTTCAGGGCCTCCTCGTACGTCTCCGCGCGCACCACGCACAGCACCGGGCCGAAGATCTCGTCCCGGTACGCGTCCGCCGTCAGCGGCACCCGGTCGAGCAGCGAGACCCCGAGGAAGAAGCCGTCCTCGTGCCCCTCGACCGTGAGGCCCGTGCCGTCGACCACGACCTCGGCGCCCTGCGCGGCCGCGCCCGCCACGTACGACGCCACCTTGTCGCGGTGCTCCCGGGTGATCAGCGGGCCCATCTCGGACGCCGGGTCGTCGCCCGGGCCGACGCGCAGGTTCCGCGCCCGCTCGGCGATCCGGGCGACCAGGTCGTCGCCGATGCCGCCGACCGCGACGACCACCGAGACCGCCATGCAGCGCTCGCCCGCCGAGCCGTACGCCGCGTTGATCGCCTGGTCGGCCGCGAGGTCCAGGTCGGCGTCGGGCAGCACCAGCATGTGGTTCTTGGCGCCGCCGAGCGCCTGTACGCGCTTGCCGTGCTCGACGGCCTTGAGCTGGATGTACTTCGCGATCGGCGTCGAGCCGACGAACGACACCGCCTCCACGTCGGGGTGCTCCAGGAGCCGGTCCACGGCCACCTTGTCGCCCTGTACGACGTTCAGCACGCCCTCCGGCAGTCCCGCCTCGGCGGCCAGTTCCGCCAGCAGCAGGGACGCCGACGGGTCCTTCTCGCTGGGCTTCAGCACGAAGGTGTTGCCGCACGCGATCGCCAGCGGGAACATCCACATCGGCACCATCGCCGGGAAGTTGAACGGCGTGATGCCGGCGACCACGCCCAGCGGCTGCCGGATCGACGCCACGTCCACCCGGGTCGACACCTGCGTCGACAGCTCGCCCTTCAGCTGCACGGAGATCCCGCAGGCCAGCTCGACGATCTCCAGTCCGCGCGCGACCTCGCCGAGGGCGTCGGAGTGCACCTTGCCGTGCTCGGCGGTGATCAGCCGCGCCAGCTCGTCGCGGTGCGCGTCCAGCAGCTCGCGGTACTTGAACAGGATCGCGGTGCGCCGGGCCAGCGACGACTGGCCCCAGCTCTCGAACGCCGCCTTCGCCGAGGCGACCGCGGCGTCCACCTCCTCCACGGTGGCGAAGCCGACCTGCTTCTCCTGGGCGCCGGTGGCGGGGTTGTGGACGGGGCCGTAGCGGCCGGACGTGCTCTCGACGGGCTTGCCGTCGATCCAGTGGGTCAGGGTCTTCATGGCGATGCGGGGCCTTTCGAGGGGGCAGGGGGAGCGGGGGGAGAGCGGGGGAGCGCGGGCTCGGAGGTGGAGCGGGAGAGGAGGGCTCAGAGGTGGTGGCGGCGGGCGGTGACCTGCCGGTCGTAGCGCTCGCGGGCCTCGACGGCGGCCTCGCGGCCGGCGACCTCGGCGACGGGGACGTCCCACCACGCCTCGGCGCCCGGCGCCGTCGAGCGGGTGGTGTCCGTCTCGACGTACACGCAGGTCGGCCGGTCCGAGGCGCGGGCCGCGGCCAGCGCCTCCCGCAGCTCGCCCACGGTCTTGGCGCGCAGCACCTCCATGCCGAGGCTGGCCGCGTTCGCGGCGAGGTCCACGGGCAGCGGGGCGCCGGTGAAGCTCCCGTCGGCGGCCCGGTGGCGGTAGGCGGTGCCGAACCGCTCGCCGCCGGTCTCGGCGGACAGACCGCCGATGGAGGCGTAGCCGTGGTTCTGGATCAGGACGACGTTGACCGGCAGGCCCTCCTGCACGGCGGTCACGATCTCCGTCGGCATCATCAGATACGTGCCGTCGCCGACCAGCGCCCACACCGGGGTGCCCGGCGCGGCCTGCTGGACGCCGATCGCGGCCGGGATCTCGTAGCCCATGCAGGAGTAGCCGTACTCCAGGTGGTACTGGCGCGGCGAGCGGGCCCGCCACAGCTTGTGCAGGTCGCCGGGGAGCGAACCGGCCGCGTTGATCACCACGTCGTCGTCGCCGACGACCGCGTCCAGCGCGCCCAGCACCTGCGTCTGCGTCGGGACGGCCGTGTCGTCGGCCCGGAACGCGGCCTCGACCACCGCGTCCCAGCGCTCCCGGCCGGCCCGGTACTCCGCCTCGTAGGCGGCGTCCACCCGGTGCCCGGCCAGCGCCTCGGTGAGGGCGGTGAGCCCGGAGCGGGCGTCGCAGACCAGCGTCCGCGCGGACAGCTTGTGCGCGTCGAAGCCGGTGATGTTGACGTTCAGGAAGCGCACGTCCGGGTGCTGGAAGAGGGTTCCGGACGCCGTCGTGAAGTCGGTGTACCGGGTGCCGACGCCGATCACCAGGTCCGCGGTGCGGGCGAGGTCGTCGCTGGCCGAGGTGCCGGTGTGCCCGATGGCGCCGAGGTCGGCCGGGTGGTCGAAGCGCAGCGAGCCCTTGCCCGCCTGCGTGGACGCCACCGGGATGCCGGTCGCCTCGACGAACGCCCGCAGCGCGTCCTCGGCCTCGCTGTGGTGCACCCCGCCGCCCGCGACGAGCAGGGGGCGCCGCGCCGAGCGGATCGCCTCGACGGCCGCCGCCAGTTCGGCCGGGTCGGGCGCGGGACGCCGTACGGGCCAGACGCGCTCGGCGAAGAACTCCTCCGGCCAGTCGTACGCCTCCGCCTGCACGTCCTGGGGGAGGGCCAGCGTCACCGCGCCGGTCTCGGCGGGGTCGGCGAGGACCCGCATGGCGTGCAGCGCGGACGGGATCAGCGCCTCGGGGCGGGTGATCCGGTCGAAGTACCGGGAGACCGGGCGCAGCGTGTCGTTGACGGACACGTCCGCCTCCGTCGGGTGCTCCAGCTGCTGGAGCAGCGGGTCCGGGGCGTGCGAGGCGAAGTAGTCGCCGGGCAGCAGCAGGACCGGCAGACGGTTGATGGTGGCGAGCGCCGCGCCGGTGACCAGGTTGGTCGCGCCGGGGCCGATCGACGTGGTGACGGCCTGTGCGGAGAGCCGGTTGAGCTGGCGGGCGTGGCCGACCGCAGCGTGCACCATGGACTGCTCGTTGCGGCCCTGGTGGAACGGCATGGCCTCCTCGCCCGCCTCCAGCAGCGCCTGGCCCACGCCGGCCACGTTGCCGTGCCCGAAGATGCCCCAGGTGCCGGCGATCAGCCGGTGCCGGACACCGTCGCGCTCGGTGTACTGGACGGACAGGAACCGCACCAGCGCCTGGGCGACGGTCAGACGGACGGTGGATGGGCTCATCGGTGACCTCACTGGGACGGGGCGGTGTAGAGGGGCAGACGGGGGTCGACGGGCTGGTCCGGCCAGGTGCCGCGGATCCAGGCGTGGTCGGGGTGGTCGCAGATCAGCCAGGCGCGCTCGTCCTCGGGGCCCGCCATGACGTTGAGGTAGTACATGTGGTGGCCGGGCACCGCCATGGACGGCCCGTGCCAGCCGTCGGGGATGAGGACGACGTCGCCGTCGCGCACCTCCGCGAGGACGTCGGTGCCGCGGCCGTGGCCGGACGGCGAGACACGCTGGTAGCCGAGGCCGGGTGTGCCCTCGTGGCCGGCGAACTCGAAGTAGTAGATCTCCTCGAGGACCGACTCCTCGCCGGGCCGGTGCTCGTCGTGCTTGTGCGGCGGGAACGACGACCAGTTGCCGCCCGGCGTGATCACCTCGACGGCGATCAGCTTGTCGCACTCGAAGACCCCGGCCGCCCCGAAGTTGTTCACCTGCCGGGAGGAGTTCCCGGTGCCGCGCAGTTCCACCGGCACCGAGGAGGCCGGTCCGTAGCGGGCCGGCAGCCGCCGGGTGCAGCGCGCCCCGGTCAGCGCGAACCGCCCGCCGCCCGGCGAGGTGACGGCCGCCCGGGCGTCGCGCGGGACGTAGGCGAAGTCGGTGACGGCGCTGAACACGTCGTCGCGGCCGGTGAGCGGGAAGGTGTCGTGGCCGAAGTCGTCGGTGGCCGTCACCGTGCAGCCGCCGGCCAGCGGCAGCACGATCCACTCGCTGTCGCCGGTCTCGAAGCTGTGCGTGCCGCCGGGCGGCAGCTCCAGCACCCGCAGGCTGGAGTACCCCCAGCGGGCCGTCTCCGGGGTGACGTCCACGACGTACGGGCCGCCGGGCGCCTTCCCCGCCGGGAGGTGGTACGTCATCGCGTCATCGAGCGTCACAGTCGTTCCTCCGCGCCACAGTCGTTCCTCCGCGTCACAGTCGTTCCTCCGCGTCGCCGTGCGTGTCACAACAGGCCGACGGCCGTGTCCACCGCCGTCTCCACAGTGCCCTCGGCCGGGTAGAGCAGCGAGCGGCCGACGACCATCCCCTGCACCGTCGGCAGCCGCAGCGCCTTGCGCCAGCGCTCGTACGCCCCCTCCTGGTCGCCGCCGACCTCGCCGCCCAGCAGCACCACGGGCAGCGTCGAGGTCTCCAGGACCTCGGCCATGCGGTCGGGGTCGTCGGTGACCGGGAGCTTCAGCCAGGTGTAGGCGGAGGTGCCGCCGAGGCCGGAGGCGATGGCGATGGAGCGGGTGACGGCCTCGGCGGACAGGTCGTTGCGCACTCTGCCGTCGACGCGCCGGGAGACGAAGGGCTCGACGAACAGCGGCAGCCGGCGCGCGGCCATCGCGTCGACGGCGCGGGCCGAGGACTCCAGGGTGGCCAGGGAGCCGGGGTCGGAGAGGTCGATGCGGACCAGCAGCTTGCCGGCGTCGAACCGCATGCGCTCGATGTCCTCGGCGCGGTGCCCGGTGAAGCGGTCGTCCATCTCGAAGGAGGCGCCGGCGAGGCCGCCCCGGTTCATGGAGCCCATGACGACCTTGCCGTCGAGGACGCCGAGGAGCAGCAGGTCCTCCAGGATGTCCGCGGTGGCCAGGACCCCGTCGACGCCGGGCCGGGACAGCGCGACGCAGAGACGTTCCAGCAGCTCGGCCCGGTTGGCCATGGCGAGGCGCCGGTCGCCCACGCCGAGGGCGCCGCGGGCCGGGTGGTCGGCGGCCACGATCATCAGGCGCCCGCTCTCGCCGATCAGCGGGCGGCGCACCCGCCGGGCGGCGGCCTCCGCGATCGCCTCGGGGTGCCGGGCTCTGACCGCGGTGAGGTCGGGGATGGAGAGACTCAACGAAAGCTCCGTTCAGGGGTGGCTCGGCGGGCGTTCACGACGCCCGGGCGAGGAGGTCCGCGACCTCGGACCCGGTGGGCATGGCGGAGGAGCAGGCGAGGCGGGAGGCGACGAGCGCTCCGGCGGCGTTGGCGTGGCGCATGACCGTCTCCAGGTCCCAGCCGGACAGCAGCCCGTGGACGAGGGAGCCGCCGAAGGCGTCGCCCGCCCCCAGCCCGTTGGCGACCTCGACCGGTACCGGCGGCACCTCGGCCCGGGTGCCGTCGCGGTGGACCGCCAGCACGCCCTTGGGGCCCTGCTTGACGACCGCCAGTTCCACGCCGGCCGCGAGCAGGGTCTCCGCGCACGCCTCGGGCTCGCGGACGCCGGTGGCGACCTCGCACTCGTCCAGATTGCCGACGGCGACCGTGGCGTGCCGCAGGGCCTCGGCGTAGTACGGGCGTGCCTGGTCGGGGTCGCGCCAGAACATGGGGCGCCAGTCGAGGTCGAAGACCGTGACGCCGGCCTTGGCGCGGTGGGCGAGCGCGGCCAGTGTCGCCGTCCGGCTCGGATCCTCGCTCAGGCCGGTGCCGGTGATCCAGAAGACCCGGGCCGCGGCGATCGCGCCGAGGTCCAGCTCGTCGGTGCGGATCTCCAGGTCGGGCGCCTTGGGCTGCCGGTAGAAGTACAGCGGGAAGTCGTCGGGCGGGAAGATCTCGCAGAACGTCACGGGGGTCGGGTGGGCGGCGACCGGGGTCACCCAGCGGTCGTCCACGCCGAAGTCCTTCAGCGCCTCGTGCAGGTACGCGCCGAACGGGTCGGCGCCGGTGCGTGTGATCACGGCGGTGTCGCGGCCGAGCCGGGCGGCGGCGACGGCGACGTTGGCGGCCGAGCCTCCGAGGAACTTGCCGAACGTCTCCACCCGCTCCAGAGGGAGGCCGGACTGCAGGGGGTAGAGGTCGACTCCTATTCTTCCCATCGTGATCAAGTCGAAGGGCTTGGCTGTCTCGGCCATGCGTGACGCTCCTAGAGCTGGACAGGGGGTGCGGGTCCCGAGGGGCCTGCCGCCTCCCAGGTGTAGGACGCGGAGACCGACGCTGTCAATACTTTGTACTTACATTCGGACCTGAGCGTGAAATGATGTCTTAACAAAGTATTGACAGCGGGCGCATCTAGGGATTTGATCCCGTCCCAGCGCAACCGTCGTGTTCCACGGCACACTGCCCGGCCCAGGCAAGGCCCGGACCGTGTAACCCGGTGATCACCCTTTCCCCCCGTCGCACACCCCGTCGCACAGTGAGGTGCTGGAAAGATGGACCGCTCTTACCCCCGCTCGCGCAAGCTGGCCTCCGTCGTGGCCGTGGCCGCCGCGGCCGCGCTCACCCTCGCAGGCTGCTCCAGCAGCTCCGGCGGCAAGGACGCCGAGGAGGGCGGGGCGAACGCCTCTGCGGGCAAGGCCGACACGCCCCGTATGACGGTCGCCCTGGTGACGCACCAGTCGCCCGGCGACACCTTCTGGGACATCGTCCGCAAGGGCGCCGAGGCGGCCGCCGCCAAGGACAACATCAAGCTGATCTACTCCGCCGACCCCAACGCCGGCAGCCAGGCCAACCTGGTGCAGAACGCGATCGACCAGAAGGTCGACGGCATCGCGATCACCCTGGCCAAGCCGGACGCCCTCAAGGACGTCGTGAGCAAGGCCAAGGCGCAGAACATCCCCGTCGTCGGCCTGAACTCCGGCGTCAGCGAGTGGCAGAAGCTCGGCCTGACGGAGTTCTTCGGGCAGGACGAGACGGTGGCCGGCGAGGCCCTCGGCAAGCGGCTGAACGAGTCCGGCGCCAAGAAGGCCGTCTGTGTCATCCAGGAGCAGGGCAACATCGGCCTCACCCAGCGCTGCGACGGTGTGAAGAAGACGTTCGAGGGCGACCTGGAGACCCTGAACGTCAATGGCACGGACATGCCGAGCGTGAAGTCCACGATCACCGCCAAACTGAAGACGGACAGTGACATCGACTACGTCGTCGCCCTCGGCGCCCCGTTCGCGCTGACGTCGGTGCAGTCGGTGTCCGAGGCCGGCAGCAAGGCGAAGGTCGCGACCTTCGACCTCAACAAGGACCTGACCAAGTCGATCAGCAAGGGCGACATCGAGTTCGCGGTCGACCAGCAGCCCTACCTCCAGGGCTACCTGGCCATCGACTCCCTGTGGCTGTACAAGAACAACGGCAACTACATGGGCGGCGGCGAGGCCCCGGTGCTGACCGGCCCGGCGTTCGTCGACAAGTCGAACGTCGAGACCATCGACAAGTTCGCCGCGAAGGGCACCCGGTGATGAGCATGACCCGACAGGCTGAGCCGGCGGTGACCCCACCGCCGGCCCCCGGCCCGGGCAAGGAGACCGACGGGCGGACCGCCCGGCGCCCGCTGGCGCTGCGTCTGCTGGCCCGGCCCGAGGTGGGCGTCTTCCTCGGCGCCGTCGCGGTGCTGGTCTTCTTCCTCGTCACGGCGCCCGCCGTGCGCGACGGCAGCTCGATGGCGAACATCCTGTACCAGTCGTCGACCATCGGGATCATGGCGCTGCCCGTGGCCCTGCTGATGATCGGCGGCGAGTTCGACCTCTCCGCCGGCGTCGCCGTCATCACCTCCGCCCTGACCGCGAGCATGGTCAGCTACCAGCTGACGATGAACGTCTGGGTCGGCGTGATCGTCGCCCTCGTCGTCTCGCTCGGCGTCGGCCTGTTCAACGGCTGGATGCTGGTCAAGACCGGACTGCCGAGCTTCCTGGTCACCCTGGGCACCTTCCTGATCCTCCAGGGCGTCAACCTCGCCGTGACCAAGCTGGTCACCGGGAACGTCGCCACGGACGACATCAGCGACATGGACGGCTTCGACCAGGCCAAGGCGCTGTTCGCCTCGTCCTTCGAGGTCGGCGGCGTCAACGTGAAGATCACCGTCGTCTGGTGGCTGGTCTTCGCCGCCCTCGCCACCTGGGTGCTGCTGCGCACCAAGTACGGCAACTGGATCTTCGCCGTCGGCGGCAACAAGGACAGCGCGCGGGCCGTCGGTGTCCCCGTGACCTTCACCAAGATCTCGCTGTTCATGCTGGTCGGGTTCGGCGCCTGGTTCGTCGGCATGCACCAGCTGTTCTCGTTCAACACCGTGCAGTCCGGTGAGGGCGTCGGCCAGGAGCTCATCTACATCGCGGCGGCGGTCATCGGCGGCTGTCTGCTCACCGGCGGAGCCGGCTCGGCGATCGGCCCGGTCTTCGGCGCCTTCATGTTCGGCATGGTCCAGCAGGGCATCGTCTACGCCGGCTGGAACCCCGACTGGTTCAAGGCGTTCCTCGGCGTGATGCTCCTCGGCGCCGTCCTCATCAACCAGTGGGTCCAGCGCACGGCGACCAGGAGGTGACCGACATGACCACCGAAGGAAACGGCACCCAGGGTGCCGAGGTGAAGGACCAGGCCCCCGAGGACCGGACCTCCGAGGACCGGACCCCCGAGGGGGGAGCCCCGCTCGTCGAACTGCGCGGCGCGGGCAAGTCCTACGGCAACATCCGCGCCCTGCACGGCGTCGACCTGAAGGTCTTCCCCAGCCAGGTCACCTGCGTCCTGGGCGACAACGGCGCCGGCAAGTCCACCCTCATCAAGATCATCTCGGGGCTGCACCAGCACACCGAGGGCGAGTTCCTCGTCGACGGCACCCCCGTGCGCTTCTCCACCCCGCGCGAGGCCCTCGACAAGGGCATCGCCACCGTCTACCAGGACCTCGCCGTCGTCCCGCTGATGCCGGTCTGGCGCAACTTCTTCCTCGGCTCCGAGATGACCAAGGGCCCCTGGCCCCTGCGCCGCCTCGACATCCAGCGGATGAAGAAGACCGCCGACGAGGAACTGCGCAACATGGGCATCGTCCTGGACGACCTGGAGCAGCCCATCGGCACGCTCTCCGGCGGCCAGCGCCAGTGCGTGGCGATCGCCCGCGCCGTCTACTTCGGCGCCCGCGTCCTCATCCTGGACGAGCCCACCGCCGCCCTCGGCGTCAAGCAGTCCGGCGTCGTCCTGAAATACATCGCCGCCGCCCGCGACCGCGGCCTCGGCGTCATCTTCATCACCCACAACCCGCACCACGCCTACATGGTCGGCGACCACTTCAGCGTCCTGCGCCTCGGCACCATGGAGCTCAACGCCTCCCGCGACGAGGTCAGCCTCGAAGAGCTCACCAACCACATGGCCGGCGGCACCGAACTCGCCGCGCTCAAGCACGAACTGTCGCAGGTCCGCGGCGTCGACGTCGAGGAGCTCCCGGAAGCCGACGCCCTCACCGCACCCGTGGCCTCCTCGGAAGGGAAGTCCTGACATGCCCGCAGCGCTGGACCGTATCCGGGTCGGCTCCGCCCCCGACTCCTGGGGCGTCTGGTTCCCCGACGACCCGGCCCAGGTGCCCTGGGACCGCTTCCTCGACGAGGTCGCCGAGGCCGGCTACGACTGGATCGAGCTGGGCCCGTACGGCTACCTGCCCACCGACCCGGCCCGGCTGACCGACGAGATCACCCGGCGCGGCCTCAAGGTCTCCGCCGGCACCATCTTCACCGGCCTGCACCGCGGCCCCGGCGTCTGGGACTCCACCTGGGAGCACGTCAGCGAGGTCGCCTCGCTCACCCAGGCCATGGGCGCCAAGCACCTCGTCGTCATCCCGTCCTTCTGGCGCGACGACAAGACCGCCGAGATCCTGGAGCCCTCCGAGCTCACCGCCGAGCAGTGGGGGCACCTCACCCAGGGCATGGAACGGCTCGGCCGCGAGGTGCGCGAGCGGTTCGGGCTGGACATCGTCGTCCACCCGCACGCCGACACCCACATCGACACCGAGGCCCACGTCGAGCGCTTCCTCGACTCGACCGACTCCGACCTGGTCAACCTGTGCCTGGACACCGGGCACTACGCCTACTGCGGCGGCGACAGCGTCAAGCTGATCGAGACCTACGGCGAGCGCATCGGCTATCTGCACCTCAAGCAGGTCGACCCGGACATCCTCGCGGACGTCGTGAAGAACGAGGTCCCCTTCGGCCCCGCCGTGGCCCGCGGCGTCATGTGCGAGCCCCCGGCCGGCGTGCCGGAGCTCGGCCCGGTCCTTCAGGCCGCGCAGAAGCTGGACGTCGACCTGTTCGCGATCGTCGAGCAGGACATGTACCCCTGCGAGCCGGACAAGCCCCTGCCCATCGCGGTCCGCACCCGCAGGTTCCTCCGGTCCTGCGGCGCCTGACGCCCCCGAGAGGACGCCGAACACCATGCCCCACCGTCCGGACGACCTGGGCGTCGCCGTCATCGGCACCGGCAGGATGGGCGCCGACCATGTGCGCCGCGTCCGGCAGACCGTCAGCGGGGCCCGCGTGACCGCCGTCGTGGACGTCGACCGGGGACGCGCCGAGGCCGTCGCGTCCCGGGCCGGCGGCTGCGCCGTGCACACCGACCCGGCCGCCGCGATGGCCTCACCCGACGTCGACGCGGTGATCGTCGCCTCACCCGGCCCCGCCCACGAGGCGGCGCTCATGGCGGCGTTCGAGCACGGTCTGCCGGTCCTGTGCGAGAAGCCGCTCACCCCGGACCCGGCCGCCGCGCTCCGGATCGTCGAGGCCGAGTGCGCGCTCGGCCGGCGCCGGGTCCAGGTCGGCTTCATGCGGCGCTACGACGCCGAGTACGCGCGGCTGAAGGCGCTGCTGGACACGGGCCGGCTGGGCCGCCCGCTGCTGCTGCACCACCGGCACCGCAATGTGGCGAGCCCGTCCGGCTGGACCTCCTCGATGCTGATCGAGGACTCCGTGTCCCACGAGATGGACGTGACCCGCTGGCTCCTCGGCCACGAGATCACGTCCGTCACCGTGCTCACCCCGACACCGTCCGGCGATGCTCCCGCCGGCCTGCGCGACCCCCAGTTCGTCGTCTTCGAGACGGACGGCGGAGCGGTCGCCGACGTCGAGATCTTCGTCAACTGCGGCTTCGGCTACCAGGTCCAGGCCGAGGTCGTCTGCGAACGCGGCACCGCCCGCGTCGGCGACGCCCACGCCCTGGTCACCCAGACCGCCGGCCACTGGGGCGGCACCATCGCCCAGGACTACCTGGAACGCTTCGCCGACGCCTACGACCGCGAGGTCCAGGCATGGGTCGACGCCACCCGCCGGGGCGAGGTGACGGGCCCGAGCGCCTGGGACGGCTACGCCGTCGCGGCGGTGTCGGCGGCGGGCGTACGGGCCCTGGAGCGGGGCGGCCGGGCCGTGGTCGAGCTTCCGGAGCGGCCAGCCATGTACCGGTGACGAACACGGCCCGTTCGTAGCCGACCCTCCTGTTGCTTCAATGCCACCCTTGATCACCGGCAGTGTGCGCAACGTGACACAACACCCGCTAGGATCCCCGTCTCGAAGAGGGGGGATCCTGTGCTCGAGGACATCGCCGTTCGCGTAGCCGTCACAGTCGCCGCGGCACTGGTCATGTACATCGGCAAGACGCTCTGGCAGAACCGGCGGCATCTCCATCTGCTGGTACTCCTGTTCACACCATGGCGGCGCGTACGCCTATCGGTGGCCGTGCTCCTGCGGCTCGACGACGAAGACTGCTACGTCCTGTTCGACTCGCCCACGCGTCCGGCCACCTTCGGCCCGCCCGGGGGAGTGGTCAAGTATTACGAGTCGGGTCGCCGCAAGTTGGACAAGCTGGGCTTCGAGTGTGAGGAGCGCAGCCAGGAGGTGATGCGGTGCGACTTACGTGGCTTCGTACGAGCGGTCAAGGTGCCGGACTTCGCACGTTGGTTGTATGGCGGGTCCGGCCGTGAGCCGGCGTCGGACTGCCTGCGCCGTGAACTCGTTGAGGAGGTGGCCGAGATCGGTCACCCAGAGTTGGCTCCCTCGGTCGCGTCCATCAACTTCACCCTGGTGCGCCGGGTGGTGGACGGTCCGATGAAGGTCGCTGGAGCGCCGTACCGGCAGGTCCGGTTCTTCGAGGTGTACGACCTCATGCTTGAGAAACCAGAAGCCCTCGAACTCCGTGCGGCGTTGCTCGTGCTCGCGCGTGACCCCTTGGAAGAGCACATCATCGCGGTGAGCCGGCAGGGCATCGCCTTGGGGCGAGAGGGCGCGCACATGGTGCTGCCGCAATCCGCCTTCCTGATCGGCGACGAGCGCTTTCGTGAGGACATCCATCCGGTGCGGCGGCCTACCACCGGGCAGGCGGAAACCCGGTGAGCGAGGACCTTCTGACGCTGCTGTACCGCCAGACGCTCGCGCTGAACTTCCCGTTCACCCCAGACCTTCTGGACCGGGTCACGGATTTCTGCCCGGACCGTACCTTTCAAGAACTGCTGGACCCTCGGACTGCCCTGCGAGCCCTGCCCGTCGTCTGGCGCGCTTCGTACAACGAATTGGACCCCGAGCGGGCCATCCTCGTCTGTCTCGCCGTCCGGAATGTCCTGCGACCGGGACCTGCCGTGGTCGGGACGCGTTTCGCCGGGCTGCGCTGGGATGCCACGTTCTTCCATGTGCAGCTGTACCTAGCCGGGTCGCTCCAGGACTACGCGACGGAACAAATGTCCCAGGGCCGCAGCCGACTGGTCCGTCCCATGCTCGAAGAGGCGATGCGCTGCTGGGAGACGGTCGAACCCGAGGCGGACCGATTGCTGGCCCCGGAGAGCAAGGCACGACGCATTTGGCGCGGGAAACGCGGAGTCACCAGGCTTTACCTGGCCCGGAACACCCGGCAGCCCTTCGGCCTCCTGCGGGGAGCCCGCGCGGACCTGGAGTACGCCGAGGCGAAGAAGGACACCAGCGCGGGGCACTTCACATTTCTACTCGAAGTGCTCACGCGGCTGTCCGACGATCCGGCGGAGCTTCCCGCGATCTGGGATGTGGCCGATGCTCTGATCGAACGAGCGGGGCCACACGTCGTGGGCTCTTCCCGCTGGCTGGTCACTCTGGGGGAGTACCGGCTCAAGAGGGCACAGTCTCCGCACGCCGAGCCGGTCGACGGGCTGGACGTCCGATCGGCTTCCGCCTTGTACAGCCAGTTGCGCAACGATCTTCTGCTGGCCGGAGAGGAGAGCAGAGAAGCCCGGGTGGCGCTGGGCCGGGCGGCCTTGTACTACGCGAAGGTCGTGAAGCTCGCAGGCGGTGCCGACGACGAGGCGGTGATGCTCCTGCACGAAGCGAAGGACGTGCTCACCGCTTGCCTGGAAGAGAATGCGGCGGCCAGCGGTGGCGACGCGATCGGCGAGAAGTTCCCCTCCGCGCGAGTCACCGGCTTGCTTGGCGAGGTTTGCCTGCGGCTCCACTCCCTCACACGCGCGCCGAACCACATCGCCGAGGCGATCGAGTGGTTCGAAACGACATCGCAGGATGACCGGGCTCCGGACAACGTGCACGGCCTGCTGGGCGAGGCTTATCTGCGGCGGGCGCGTACGGGCAGCGAGAGGGACCTCCGGACCGCGCTCGAGTACAAGGCCCGAGCCCGGGACATCGGTGACCTCAATCCCGGGAACTACAGTGTCTCGGCCGCCGGCCATCACCAACTGTGGCGTTTGACCAGGGCGCCGGAGGAGTTCGCCGCGGCCGTCGACCTCGCTGTCCAGGCGTGGCAACTTGATCCGCAGTGGCCCTGGCCGCTGATGCAGCTTGCAGAGTTCGCGGCTGCCCGGGCGAGGAAGGGCACGCCGGCCGATGGAGCGGACGGGAATCAGCAGGAGAACGAGACACCGGAACTCGGTGATGACGAACACGCGGACCCGAAGGTATCGGAGATCCGTCGCGCGGTCCGCCAGGGAGATCAGGCCTGGCTCTATCAGGAGGCCGCGTGGACGGCCGTCCACGCCCAGCCCTTCAGGCAAGAGGTCCTCGGGGGACGATCGGAGACCTTCGTACTCGACGACCCGCAGCGTCTTCTGTCGGCGACACTCGTGCTTAAGCCGACCAGTCGTGGCGAGGCCGAGGCGGAGCGCGATCGCCTGGCGTCTCTGCGGCGGTATCTGCGAAACACCCGGGCACCGGACTGGATGCTGTTGCCTGTCCCCCTGGCGATGGTCGGTCTTCCCGAAGACTGGCCGACCTCACGTGACCCCGCTCCGGACACCGCCTTAGCGTCCCGTCGCGCGGTGGGCCGCAGTCTGGCGGCGGTCATCGCGGACGCCTACGAAGGGCGCGAAGCGCACCCGCTCGCAGCGGTCTCTCGTGCCGTGCGCTATCTGGCGCGCATTCACGTCTGGGCGACCGAGGAGTCCGGACTGCGGAATGGACAGGCCTCAGCCACGGTCACGGACGCCTATTCGGGGGTCGCGGGCGACCTGGCCAAACGCGCGGGCCGACTCGGCGTTCCCTTTGCGGACACCCTCGCTGCTCGCTGGAAAACGCTCGCTTCCTTCACATCGCCTGCCATGCCGGGTCGCGACGCGCACGCGGAGAACTGGCTGATCACCGATAACGGCAAGATGGTCGCACTCGATCTCGAGCCCCATGGACACCTCCCACTGCTCTACGAGGTGGTGCAACTGGTCGAGGACCATGCCGCTCTCGACCTCAAGGACAGCGACTGGCCGGAACGCCAGGCTCTGTGCAGGCTCTACCTGGACGAGCTGGAGAGCCTTGGCTATCCCGCAGCGGTCACCGATGCGGAAGTGCTGCCTGCCTACCAATCCTTCGCTCTGGTCCGGGCGCTGTTCCTGATGGAGCATCTTTCGGAGAAATCGGCGGCCGACTCGACCACTTCCACGGGCTCCCGCCGCTGGGCGCGCAGACGCCTCGCCCACGCGCATGGCCTGATGGAACGCTGCGAGGAAACGGCGGTCGTGCCTGGGCTACGCGACCTGACCGCGGAGTTGAGGGGATTCCTCGACGGCTGAAGGCAGGCCCGCGACCCTTCCAAAGCGGCGCGGGCACGTCCTTCTCGCCGAACTTGCCTCTCAGGACAGCCGCACCTCCTCGATCGTCACCGGGCGGTGCTCCCGCAGCGACAGCGTGCACGCGTCGGCGATCCAGCCCGCCTCCAAGGCGTCCTCGACCGTGCAGGGGGACGGCCGCGAGCCGGCCACGACCTCGGTGAACGCGGTGAGTTCGGCGCGGTAGGCGTCGGTGAAGCGGTCCATGAAGAAGTCGTGCGGGGTGCCCGCCGGGAACGTCACGCCGGGCTCCACCGAGCGCAGCGGCAGTTTGTCCTCCAGGCCGACCGCGATGGAGTCCTGGAAGCCGTGGATCTCCATGCGGACGTCGTAACCGCGCGCGTTGTGCCGCGAGTTGGAGACCACGGCGATGGTGCCGTCGTCCAGGGTGAGGATCGCGCCGGTGGTGTCCGCGTCGCCCGCGTCCGCGATGTAGTCGGCGCCCTTGTTGCCGCCGACCGCGTACACCTCCCTGACCTCGCGGCCGGTCACCCAGCGGATGATGTCGAAGTCGTGCACGGAGCAGTCGCGGAAGATACCGCCGGACGCGGCGATGTACGCGGCCGGCGGCGGCGCCGGGTCCAGCGTGGTCGAGCGCACGGTGTGCAGCGTGCCCAGCTCACCGCTCCGCACGGAGTCCCGGGCGGCGACGAACCCGGCGTCGAAGCGCCGGTTGTAGCCGATCTGGATGGGCACGTCCTTGTCCTGGACGGCCTTGAGGACCTGGACGCCCTCGCTCATGGTGCGGGCGACGGGCTTCTCACAGAAGACGGGGATGCCCGCCTCGACGCCGGCCAGGATCAGCGCGGGGTGGGCGTCGGTCGCGGCGGCGACGACGATGCCGTCCACACCGGCCGACAGCAGGGCCTGCGGCGAGTCCACGACCTCGGCGCCGAACCGTTCCGCGGCGGCCTTGGCGGCGTCCGTGAACGGGTCGGTGACGACGAGGGAGTCCACCACGTCGAGACCGGCGAGGGTCTCGGCGTGGAAGGCGCCGATACGGCCGAGGCCGAGGATTCCGATACGCATGCTGCAACTTCCTTGTCGAGCAGGGGGATTACGAGGGAGGGGAGGGGATGCGCGACTGCTAGTCGAGGCCGCCGAGGACGTTCTGGTCCCAGTCGATCACCGAGCCGGTGACCACACCCGACCGCTCGGACAGCAGGAACACCACGAAGTCGGCGATCTCGTCGGGCTGTCCGAGCTTGCCCATGGGCAGCTTCGCGGCCGCCCGCTCCCGCCAGTCGTCGGACGCCGCGTGGAACGTCCTCTGGGTGACGTCCTCGCCCTCGGTCGCCGTCCAGCCGATGTTCAGGCCGTTGATCCGGACGCGGTCCCAGCGGTGCGCGTGCGCGGCGTTGCGGGTGAGGCCCACCAGACCGGCCTTGGCGGCGACGTACGGCGCCAGGAACGGCTGCCCGCCGTGCGCGGAGGACGTGATGATGTTGACGATCGTGCCGGGCTCGCCGCGCGTCACCATGTCGGCCACGGCGGCCTGCATGGCGAAGAACGGCGCCTTCAGGTTGATCGCGATGTGCTGGTCGAACAGCTCGGGCGTGGTGTCCAGGAGCGTGCCCCGGGACGTCAGACCCGCCGAGTTGACCAGGCAGTCGATCCGGCCGTACGCGGCCACGACCTCGGCGACCGAGGAGCTCGCCCGCTCGGCGTCCGCGAGGTCGGCCTGGACGAACATCGCCTTGCCCCCGGCGGCCGTCAGCCCGGCCACCAGGGCCTCACCGGGCTCCGCGCGGCGCCCGGTGACGGCCACGACCGCCCCCTCGCGCACGGCGGCCCGGGCGACGGCGGCACCGACGCCCTGACTGCCGCCGTTGACGAGGACGACCTTGTCGTCGAGAAGTCCCATGGGTGTTCCGGGTCCTTTCCGTCAGCTCTCGCGCCGCTCGGCGGCGGCCCGCAGGTCCTCGCGCAGCGCCTCGGGGGTCCGGCCCTCGGCGAGCGCCCGCCGCACGGTCTCCGCCTGGGACGGCGGGGCCAGTCCGTCGACCGGCGGGTCGGCGTCCAGGTTCGTGGGGAACGGGTAGCCCTCGGCGCTCGCGGCGATCACGTTCTCCGCCCAGGCGGCGCCGGCGCCCCCGGCGACCCGGTCCAGCAGCACCGGGTAGACGGCGTTCACCACGGCCTCGCGGTCCACCGTCTCCATGGCCCGCCCGAACGCCGACGACACCTGCAGGAGGTTGGCGGTGCGCCGGATGTCCGCCGAGCGGTTGGTGCCGGCGGCGTGGAACAGCGCGGGGTTGAAGAAGACCGCGTCGCCCTTGGCGAGCGGGAGCTGCACGTGGTGCGCCTCGAAGTAGTCCTGGAACGCGGGCAGCCGCCAGGCGAGATACCCCGGCGTGTAGCGCTGCGAGTGGGGGAGGTACATCGTCGGCCCGGACTCCACCGGCATGTCGCAGTGCGCGACGGCGCCCTGGAGGGTCAGCGCGGGGGACAGCGTGTGCACGTGCGCCGGATAGGCGGCCGCCACCTCGTTCGACAGGAAGCCCAGGTGGTAGTCGCGGTGCACGCTCTGCGCGGCACCGCCCGGGTTGACCACGTTCACCTGCGAGGTGACCTGGTAGCCCGGCCCCAGCCAGGCCGTCGACACCAGGGCGAGCATGTCGTTCGCGTAGTAGTCGGCGAACGCGGCCGGGTCGTGCAGGGCGGCCTTCTCCAGGGCGTTCCACACGCGGTCGTTGGCCCCCGGCTTGGCGAAGTGGTCGCCGGCGGCGGTGCCCGCGGCGCGCTGCTCCGCGATCAGCGCGTCGAACACGGCGGTGAGCCGGTCGACGACCGCCGGGTCGGGGAAGGCGCCCTCCAGGACCACGATGCCGGGACCGTTCGCGAGGGCGCGCACCAGCTCGGCCCGGACCTCCCGCGGGTCGTCCGCCGCGCGCAGACGGGCGCTGTCGTACAGAAGGACGCCCTGCTCCACGGAACGGGCGTACGGGTAGTCGGCGCGGTCGGTCGTCCGTTCGACCAGCTCACGGAAGTCCGCGAGGTCGCAGTCGCGCTCGGACAGCCACACCGGGCGGTGCGTGGAAGTGAGAGACATCGTCGTCCTCTCGATGACAGGGGCGGCTCAGTGATGCCATTCTTGTCCTGACAATCCCGTCGAACAACCAGCAGGAAGCCATCAAAAACCCCTCAGGAGCCGTCGCATGGGCCACCCCTTCCCGATCCGGGAGATCGCACGTCAGGCGGGTCTGAGCGAGGCCACCGTCGACCGGGTCCTCAACGGCCGCAAGGGGGTGCGCGAGAGCACCGCGCGCGAGGTCCACCAGGCCATCGCCGACCTCGACCGGCAGCGCACCCAGGTCCGCCTCCAGGGCCGTACCTTCATGGTCGACATCGTCATGCAGGCCCCGCAGCGGTTCACCACGGCCGTCCGCGCCGCCCTGGAGGCCGAACTGCCGGCGCTGCACCCGGCCGTGGTGCGCTCCCGCTTCCACTTCCGGGAGACCGGGCCCGTCGCGGAACTGACCGGCACGCTCGACCGCATCGCCCGCCGCGGCTCGCAGGGCGTCATCCTCAAGGCCCCGGACGTCCCCGAGGTCACCGCCGCCGTCGCCCGGCTCGTGGACGCCGGCATCCCGGTCGTCACCCTGGTCACGGACCTCCCCGCCACGGCCCGCCTCGCCTACGTCGGCATCGACAACCGGGCCGCGGGCGCCACCGCCGCCTACCTCATGGGCCAGTGGCTGGGGGACCGGCCCGGCAACGTGCTGACCAGCCTCAGCAGCGGCTTCTTCCGCAACGAGGAGGAGCGCGAGATGGGCTTCCGCAGCGCCATGCGGACCCTGCACCCCGAGCGCACCCTCGTGGAGATCGCCGAGGGCCAGGGACTGGACGCCACCCAGTACGACCTGGTGCGGGCCGCGCTGGAACGCGACCCGGACATCCGCGCCGTCTACTCCATCGGCGGCGGCAACATCGCCACCCTGCGCGCCTTCGAGGACCTCGGTCGCGCGTGCGCGGTGTTCGTCGCCCACGACCTGGACGGGGACAACACCCGGCTGCTGCGCGAGCACCGGCTGTCCGTCGTGCTCCACCACGACCTGCGGCACGACCTGCGCGAGGCGTGCCACGTGGTGATGCGGGCGCACGGCGCGCTGCCCCCGGCCGGGCCGACGGTGCCGTCGGCGATCCAGGTGGTGACGCCGTACAACATGCCGGCGCCCATCGGGTGACGGCCGGACGGCCGGCCCGGGCGTGTACGCCGCCCGGGCCGGCCGCGGCTCCCTACCGTCGTGCGCATGTGGAAATCGATCCCGGACGGCGAACCGGACCGGCTGGTGGCCCTCGCCGACGGCGTGTTCGCCATCGCCCTCACCCTGCTGGTCCTGGACTTCTCCGTCCCCCAGAACCTCGACCCGGCCGACTACGACGACGCCCTGCGCGAACTCCTGCCGAACTTCGGGGCGTACGCGCTGAGCGTGCTGGTGCTCGGCGCGTTCTGGCGGGAGCACCGGCGGATCTTCGGCTACGTCCGGCAGGTCGACGGGCAGCTGATCACGCTGTCCATCCTGGGACTGGGCGTCGCGGCCCTGCTGCCCTTCCCCACCAAGCTCCTCGCCGAGTACGGCAGGGAGCCCGAGTCGGTCGCCGCGTACGCGGCGACGGTCGCCGCGCTGGGCGCCGCCGACCTCGCGGTGGTCCTCCTGCTGGCCCGGCGCTCCTGGCTGCGCGGCCCGGCGGGACCGCCGGAGGGCTTCCGGCTCTTCGCCGTCGACCTCGCGGTCACGGTGGTGGTGTTCGCCGCCAGCGTGCCCCTCGCCCTGGCGTACGGCCAGGCCGCCATGTGGCTCTGGCTGGTCATGGCCCCGTTCAAGGTGGCCATCGGCCGGCGCGCGCAGCGGGCGCGCTGACGACGGGGGCAGCGGGTGCGTTGAAGCGGGCAGCGGGCGCGCTGACGGGGGCAGCGGATGCGTTGACGCGGGCGCCCTCAGCCCTGCGCCGCCACGTCCACCCACGTGCCGTCGGCCGCCGAGCGCACCATCGCGTCCAGGACGGCCGCGCTGCGCACCGCGTCGTCCAGCGTGGCGCCGTAGGGCGTGTCCTCGGCGATCGACCGCAGGAACCGGTACGCCTCGACGACCTTGAGGTCGTCGTAGCCCATCGCGTTCGCCGCGCCCGGCTGGAAGGCGCCGAACTCCCCGTCGCCGGGGCCCACATGGACGGTGGCGACCGGCTGGTCCTGGTAGGCGGTGCCGCGGCCGACCCTCAGCTCGCCCATCCGGCGGAAGTCCCAGGACACCGTGCCCCGGGTGCCGTGCACCTCGAAGCCGTAGTTGTTCTGCTCGCCCACCGAGACCCGGCAGGCCTCCAGCACACCGCGCGCCCCGGAGGCGAACCGCAGCAGGCAGGAGACGTAGTCCTCGTTCTCGACCGGACCGAGCTCGCCGGTCGCGAGGGTGTGCCCGGCGGTGGCGGCGGTCGGCCGAGCCCGCTCGGGGACGAAGATCGCGGTGTCGGCGGTCAGCGCGGCGATGTCGCCGAGGAGGAAGCGCGCGAGGTCCACGCCGTGCGAGGCGAGGTCGCCCAGCACTCCGCTGCCGCCGCGCTCACGCTCGTAACGCCAGGTCAGGGCACCCTGCGGGTGGGCGGCGTAGTCGCTGAACAGACGGATGCGCACATGGGTCACGGTGCCGAGGTCACCGGACGCGATGAGGTCGCGGGCGGTCTCGACGGCGGGCGCGTTGCGGTAGTTGAAGCCGACGGCGGAGCGCACGCCGGCCCGCGCGGCCGCGTCGGCCACGGCCCGGGCGTCCCCGGCGGTCAGCCCGACCGGCTTCTCGATCCACAGGTGCTTGCCGGCCTCGGCCATCGCCACACCGATCTCCCGGTGCAGGAAGTTCGGCGCCGTGACGCTGACCGCTCGGACACGCGGGTCGGCGGCGACCTCGCGCCAGTCCCGGGTCGCCGAGGCGAACCCGTAGCGCGCGGCGGCCTCCTCGGCCCGGCCGGGCACCTCCTCGGCGACGGTCACCAGCTCCGGGCGCAGCGGCAGGTCCGGGTAGTGGTGCGTGAGGCGGGCGTACGCCTGCGTGTGCACGCGCCCCATCCAGCCGAATCCGACGACGGCGACGCCGAGCGTGTCCACCATTGCAGCCCCTCATTGGACCGGTCCATTTTCTGTCCGGGCCACCTTGGGTCGCCGCCGCGACCGGTGTCAACCCCCGTCCCGCACGCCACCTGCCTTTGACAAGCGCCCTGAGCGCATGGAACGGTCCATACCCATGAGACAGCCGACCATCCGTGACGTGGCCGACCGCGCCGGCGTCTCGAAGTCGCTGGTCTCGCTGGTGCTGCGGGGCTCCGAGCAGGTGCGCCCCGAGAAGCGCGAGGCCGTCCTGCGCGCCGTGCGCGAGCTGGGCTACCGGCCCAACGCCGCGGCGCGCAGCCTCAGCGAACAGCGCACGCGCACGGTCGGCGTCCTGCTGAACGACCTGCGCAACCCCTGGTTCGTCGACCTCCTCGACGGCCTGAACTCCCTGCTGCACGACAACGGCCTGCACATGCTCCTTGCCGACGCCCGCCTCAACCGCCGTACCGGCCAGGACCCCGCGGGCCCCCTGCTGGACCTGCGCGTGGACGGGCTGGTCGTGGTCGGCACCCTGCCCGACCCGGCGGCGCTCGCCGAGGCGGCCGAGCGGCTGCCGGTGGTGGTCGCCGGCGCGCGCGAACCGGCGCCCGCCGGGGTGGACGTGGTCGCCAACGACGACGAGCGCGGCGCCCGCCTCGTCACCGAGCACCTCATCGGCCTCGGCCACCGGCGCATCGCGCACATCGCGGGCTACGGGGCGGTCGGCGAGCTGCGGCGGCGCAGCTTCGAGACGGTGATGCGCGAGCACGGCCTGGCGGACGGGGCGCTCGTCGAGAGCGGCGACATGACCGAGGAGGGCGGCTACCGGGCGACGGTCCGGCTGCTGAGCGGCGCGCGGCGGCCGACGGCCGTGTTCGCGGTCAACGACATCTGCGCCATCGGTGCCCTGTCGGCGGCCGAGGAGTCGGGGCTGCGGGTGCCGCACGACCTGTCGGTCGTCGGCTACGACAACACCAGCATCGCCCGGCTGCGGCACGTCTGGCTGACCACCGTCGACAACGCCGGCTACGAGGTCGGCCGGCGTGCCGCCCGGTGCCTGCTGGACCGGTTCGCCGGCACCGGGGGAGCGGGCGGGGTCCGGCTCGCCGCGCCCGCGCTGGAGATCCGGGGCACGACGGGCCGCCCGCTCACAGATTGATCGCGTACGCCTTCCGCAGCGTCTCGTGCACGGTCCACGTCGTACGGTCGCCCTCGCGCAGCACGGCCATGTCGCCCGGCCCCACCTTCAGCGTCGGGCCGCCCTCGACCTCGACGGTCGCCGAACCACTGATCACCACGAAGAGTTCGTCGGCCTCGGTGTCGGTGACCACGCCCGGCGTGATCTGCCAGATGCCCCGCACCTGACGTCCGTCGGCGGACTCCCACACCACCTTGCCGGTCACCTCGGGCGTCCCGGAGACGATCTGCTCCGGGGCCAGGGGCTCGGGTTCGAGCTCGGCGTCGGGGATGTGGAGAGCGAAGCTGTGCGTCATGCGGCCGACCCTAGCCCGGGGCGGTCGCCGTCCGGTCTGGACACAGTGTGGGGTGGCGGAGGGGGTGGACGGACACTCCGTCTCCGTCGGGCAGCCCGTCATATGAACCGTCCTGTCATATGTACGGATGGTCCGAAGTGGGTCGTACGACGGTCTCGCGTATTGTTGCGTCATATGCCCGCTGTGACGCGTGGCTGCTCCCGTGATGCAGGGGGCTCATGAGGTATGGGGTGAAGGGGGGAGCGGGACGTGGTGGCACTTCTCGCGCTGATGGCGGTGGTCGCTTTCGCGGCGACGGCGGGCCTGCCGTGGTGGGTGGTCGCGCTGGTGACCGTGTTGCTGGCCGGGTTCGTCGGGGGCATGTCCTGGAGTCCGGGACGGGGGCAGAGCGGCGGGGCGGCCCGGGGTCCGGCGCGCCGACCCGCGCACCCCATGGCCGACCGGGATACGGCCGTGACCCCGGCCGAGACGCCCGTCGGGGCGGCGCCGCCCATGAGGTAGGGTTGACCTGCGTGATCACACGGTTCGCCGTGTGACGGGCACCGGGACGTGGCGCAGCTTGGTAGCGCACTTGACTGGGGGTCAAGGGGTCGCAGGTTCAAATCCTGTCGTCCCGACGGGAGTCTTCTCCATCGTCGCAGACAAGGGCCTCGGCTCACTCAGGTGAGCCGAGGCCTTTGATCTTTTCCGAGTGCTCAGGGGACCTCTGAGTACGTACTCGCTCCGCGCATGAGTATGCGGGGCGATGGCCGGGGGGCGTGCGGGGGCCAGGATGGTGGTCGTGACCGCACCCGACCCGCATTCCGCCTCCGCCCCCGAGGCGCCGGCGACCGATCCGTTCGCACCGTCCACGCGGGCAGTGCGCGTGTTCGCCGGCATCGGCCTCCTGCTGCTCGCCTTCGCCTACGGGGCGTTCCTCGTCATCGTGCTCGATCAGGCGTACAGCGGCGCCGGAACAAGCGGGCCCCTGGTGGGTGTGGCCCGGTGGTCGATGGGCCTGTCCGCGATCGCGGGACTTCTGGCGCTGTGCCTGCCCGACGCCGCGGTGAGCCCCGCGGCGTGACGCGGAGCCGTCGCGACGCAGTACATCCTGGCGTTCGCCGGCCCCGTGCTGGCCGCCGTCGATGTCACCTAGCCGGTGCTCCGGCCGGGAAGGCGCACCGGAGGCGCGTCGTCAGACCTCCCCCACCCGCAGCTCCGCCCACCGGCACGTTCCGCCCGGCTGCACCCGGACCCCGCAGCGCTCGGACAGGGTGCTGACGATCTCCAGGCCCCGGCCGTGTTCGTCCGGGTCGACGGCGGATGGGGAGGCGGCGGGGCCGGTGTCGGTCACCTCGACGCGGACCGCCGCGCACGTCTCGCCCCGGTCGCGGGAGACCCGCAGGGTCGCGGGCGGCAGGGCGTGCACGATGGCGTTCGTGACCAGCTCGGAGACCACCAGCAGGACGTCCGCCGCGGCCTCCGCCGTCAGGTTCCACTCGGCCAGCACGCCGCGCACCCGGCGGCGTACGCCGCCCGCCGCCTCCGGTGCGTGCGGCAGGCTGAACAGGTGCTCGACTTCCCCCTGAGGCGCGGCACGGAGCTGCGCAGTGATCATCGGTCCTCCTCCTGGGGGAGCCCTGCCGGTGGAAGGCCGGGCCCGGAGGAGAAACGGTAGGAAGACAGACCAAGCCGGTCAACGAACCCGGGTCGGCATTACCGAACGAGAGTCCCTAAAGGGGTAAATCGGACTAGGCTTGTGTCATGGCCGGCCCCGTCCAGTCCATCGAGCGGGCCGCGGCGATCCTCCGACTGCTCGCCGGCGGCTCCCGGCGGCTCGGCCTCGGCGAGGTCGCCTCCTCCCTGGGCCTCGCCAAGGGCACCGCCCACGGCATCCTGCGCACCCTGCAGCACGTCGACTTCGTCGAACAGGACCCGGCGACCGGCAAGTACCAGCTCGGGGCGGCCCTGCTGCACCTCGGTACCAGCTACCTCGACGTCAACGAACTGCGGTCCCGTTCGATCAACTGGGCCGACGCCCTCGCCGCCCGCAGCGGCGAGGCCGTCCGGCTCGGCACCCCCCTGGAGGGCAGGGTGCTCGTCATCCACCATGTCTTCCGGCCCGACGACACCCTGCAGACCCTGGACGTCGGCGCGCTGCTCCCGCTGCACGCCTCCTCCCTCGGCAAGGTCCTGCTGGCCTTCGGCGCGGCCCCCGTCGAACCGCTCCTCGAGGACATCCCGGAGGCCTACACCCGGCACACCCTCGTCCACTTCGCCGACCTGCACCGCGCGCTCGCCGAGATACGGGACCTGGGGTGGGGCGCCGAGGTGCAGGAGATGAGCATGGGCGAGGCCGGGATCGCCGCCCCCATCCGGGGCCAGGGAGGGCTCGTCGTGGGAGCGATCGGCGTGTCCGGCGCCGTCGAGCGGATCTGCGACACGAAAGGCCGGCCCCAGCCGGCGCTGATCACCGTGCTGCGCGAGGCGGCACGCGCGATCTCCAGGGACCTCGGCGCGGCCCGCTGGTAGGCGGGCAGCCCACGACACACCGGAAGGAGGGCCGATCATGGTGGAGCGGTATGTGATGTCCATCGACCAGGGCACCACCTCCACCCGGTGCATCCTGTTCGACCACGGAGGACGCCTGGTGTCCGTCGCCCAGCGCGAGCACCAGCAGTTCTTCCCGCAGCCCGGCTGGGTCGAGCACGACGCCGTCGAGATCTGGCGCAACCTCCAGCGCGTCGTCCCCGAGGCCCTGGCCAACGCCCAGGTGGCACCGGACCAGATCTCCGCCATCGGGATCGCCAACCAGCGTGAGACGACGGTCCTGTGGGACCCGCGCACCGGCGTCCCGCTGGGCCGGGCGATCGTCTGGCAGGACACCCGCACCGCCCCGTTCGTCGAGGAGCTGCGCCGGGACCCCGGCGACGACTTCTTCCTCGACCACTGCCTGCTGCCCCCGTCCACCTACTTCTCCGCGCCCCGCATCCGCTGGCTGTTCGACCATGTCGACGGACTGGAGCGGCGCGCCCGGGACGGCGAGGTGCTGTTCGGCACCATCGAGAGCTGGCTGATCTGGAACCTCACCGGCGGCCCGGACGGGGGACTGCACATCACCGACGCCACCAACGCCAGCCGCACCATGCTCATGGACATCCGGACGCTCACCTGGGACCCGGCGCTCATGGACTTCTTCGGGGTGCCGCCCGGCATGCTCCCCGAGATCCGCTCCTCCGCCGAGCGCTACGGCGAGGCCCGCGCCGTGCTGCCCGGCGTCCCCATCACGGCCGCCCTCGGCGACCAGCAGGCGGCCCTGTTCGGCCAGACCTGCTTCGCGCCGGGCGAGGCGAAGTGCACGTACGGGACCGGCAGCTTCCTGGTCATGAACACCGGCACCGACCTCGTGCGCTCCGAGCACGGGCTGCTCACCACGGTCGCGTACAAGATCGACGAACAGCCGACCGTGTACGCGCTGGAGGGCCCCATCGCGGTCACCGGCTCCCTGGTGCAGTGGTTCCGCGACCGGCTGGGCCTCATCCACAGCGCCCCCGAGATCGAGACGCTCGCCCGCACGGTCGAGGACAACGGCGGCTGCTACATCGTGCCCGCGTTCTCCGGCCTGTTCGCCCCGCACTGGCGCAGCGACGCCCGCGGCGTCATCGTCGGCCTCACCTCGTACATCACCAAGGGGCATCTCGCCCGGGCCGTCCTGGAGGCCACCGGCTGGCAGACCCGCGAGGTCGTGGACGCCATGAACGCCGACTCCGACCTCGCCCTGAGACAGCTCAAGGTCGACGGCGGCATGACCTCCGACCACCTGCTCATGCAGATCCTCGCCGACGTCCTCGACGTCCCCGTCGTACGCCCGCTGGTCGCCGAGACGGTGTCGCTGGGCGCCGCCTACGCGGCCGGGCTCGCCGCCGGGTACTGGCCGGACCTGGCGGTGCTGCGCCGCAACTGGCACCGGGCCGCGCAGTGGCTGCCCGACATGGACGCCCAGCGGCGGGAGTGGGAGTACGAGTCCTGGCAGCGTGCCGTCGAACGGTCGCTCGGCTGGGTCCGCGCCCCCCGGCACCCGTGAGCCCGAGGGACGCGCGCCCCGTCGTCAGCGGCTGACCAGCAGGCCCCGGCCGCGCAGCACCCGGCGCTCCAGCGGGCTGAAGATCAGCAGGTCGATGGCGATCCCGACGAGCAGGATCAGGAAGATCGCCAGGAACACTTGGGACATGCTGCTGTTGTTGCGGCCGTTCTCCAGGAGCTGGCCGAGGCCCACGCCCAGGTCGGGGGAGGAGGCGATGATCTCCGCGGCCATCAGCGACCGCCAGGAGAACGCCCAGCCCTGCTTCAGACCGGCGAGGTAACCCGGCAGCGCGGCCGGCATCACCACGTGCCGCGCCTCGCGCAGCCCGGTGGCGCCCAGGGTGCGCCCGGCCCGCAGGAACAGCGGCGGGATCTGGTCGATGCCGGCGACGAGCCCGTTGGCGATCGAGGGCACCGCGCCCAGCAGGATCACGGCGTACATCATCGAGTTGTTCAGGCCCAGCCAGAGCACGGCGGGCGGCACCCAGGCCACCGACGGCAGCGACTGCAGCCCGGACAGGATCGGGCCGATCGCCGCGCGCACGAACCGCACCCGGGCGACCAGCAGGCCGAGCGGGGTGCCGATCGCGAGCGCCAGCAGGAAGCCGAGCAGACCGCGCGAGACCGATGTCCAGATGTAGTCGAGCAGGGTGCCCTTGAGCCAGGCGTCGCGCACCTCGCCCCACACCTCGGACGGCGAGGGCAGCTTGTAGGCGGGGACGACCTCCGCCCAGACGAGCACCTGCCACACCGCCAGCACCAGCACCACCGCCGTCACCGGCGGCAGCACCTTGCGGATCAGGGTCTCGCGCAGCGGGGTGCGGCGGACCTGCACCGAGTCCAGGGCGTCGAGCCCGGCCTCCAGCCCGGCCAGGTCCTCGGTGCCGCTCTTGCGGGTGTCGACCTCGGTGTCGACTCCGTTGTCAGTGCCGGCCATGGCGGCGGATCTCCCCACGCAGTTCTTCGGTGATCTCGGCGGACAGTTCGGCCACCGCGGTGTCCTCGAGGCGGCGGGGCTGCGGGATGCCGACGGTCCACTCCCGGGCGACGCGGCCCGGGCGTGAGGACAGCAGGACGACCCGCTGGGCGAGCTTCACGGCCTCGCGGACGTTGTGTGTCACGAACAGGACGGACACGCCGGTCTCCCGCCAGATACGGGTCAGTTCGTCGTGGAGCACGTCCCGGGTGATGGCGTCGAGGGCGGCGAAGGGCTCGTCCATCAGCAGCAGCCGGCTGTCCTGGGCGAGCGCCCGGGCCATGGCGACGCGCTGGCGCATGCCGCCGGACAGCTCGTGCACCCGCTTGCCGTACGCGCCCTTGAGACGGACGAGTTCGAGCAGTTCCTCGGCGCGCTCGCGCCGCTGGGCCTTGCCCACGCCCCGGAGTTTCAGGGCGAGTTCGATGTTCTTGCCCGCCGTCAGCCAGGGGAACAGGGCGTGTTCCTGGAACATGAGGGCGGGGCGGCCGTCGGTGGTGATGGTGCCCGCGCTGGGCCGGTCGAGCCCGGCGACCAGGTTGAGCAGGGTGGACTTGCCGCAGCCGGAAGCCCCCAGGAGGGTGACGAACTCGCCGGGGGCGACGTCGAGGGTGATGTCGTCGAGGACGAGCTGCTGCCCGCCCGGGCCGGCGAAGGACTTCGAGACGTGCTCGATCCGGGTGGCCCGGGGCGCCGGCGCGGCGTCCTCGGCGACCTTCTCGGTCGTGGCCGTCGTGGTGGCCATGGTCGTCACCTCCTGGGGACTGAACGGATGCGGTTACGCGGTTACTTGACGCCGAGACCGGCGTCGTCGACCGCGTCCTTGCCCTCGGCCTTCAGGACCTTGTTCAGCGGACGGAGGTCGTAGATGCCCTTGAGGTCGGTCTCGTCCAGGAGACCGGACACCACCGAGTGCTCGGCCTGGGTGTCGAGGGTCGCCGCCAGCGGGTCGTCCAGGAACTGGATCGACTTCCACGCCGGGTCGAGCACGTTCGCGGGCAGGGCCTTGCCGGACAGGGTCTCCAGCGCCTTGTTCGCGGACGCCTTGGCCTGGTCCGGGTTGGCGTTGATCCACTCGTTGGTCTTCACCGAACCGCGCAGCACGGCCTCGACGACGTCCGGGTGCTCCTTCAGGAAGCTCTGCGACACGATGATGTTCGTGATCACGAACTTCTTGTCGGGCCACAGGTCGGACTCGTCCAGGAGCACCTTGGCGCCGTCGGCGACCAGCTTGGACGCGGTCGGCTCGGGCACCCACGCCCCGTCGATCGAACCCGACTTGTAGGCGTCCGGGGTGATCTTGTTGTCGGTGCGGACGACGGACACGTCACCCTTGCCGCTCTCGGCGTCGACCTTCCAGCCCTGCTCGGAGATCCAGTTGAGCAGCGCCACGTCCTGGGTGTTGCCCAGCTGCGGGGTGGCGATCTTCTTGCCCTTGACGTCCTTCAGGGACTTGATCTTCTTCGGGTTCACGACGAGCTTGACGCCGCCGGAGGCCGAGCCGGAGACGATCCGCAGGTTCTTGCCCTGCGCCTTGGTGTAGCCGTTGATGGAGGGGGAGGGGCCGATCCAGCCGATGTCGATGGAGCCGGAGTTGAGCGCCTCGATCTCGGACGGGCCGGCGTTGAAGGTCGACGGCGCGATCTTCGTGCCGCCGAGCTCCTTCTGGAGCAGGCCCTCCTGGACGCCGACCAGGGCGGTGGCGTGCGTGAGGTTGGGGAAGTAGCCGATCTTCACCGTGTCGGTGGAGAGCTTCTTGGCGCCCGCCGCGACCTCGGCCTTCTTGCCGTCGTCGTCGGAGGAGTCGGCGCCGTAGCCGCAGGCGGTCAGCAGCAGGGGGAGCGCCGCGAGGACGGCGACGGTGCGCAGGGCGGTGAGCGGGCGAGCGGCAGACACGGAGGTGTCCTCTCAGGGATGAGTGAGCAGGAAAGGGCGGCGGCGCGCGCAGATGCGCGCCGCGGCGGAGCGCCGGGCACGGACGGTGCCGGCGGGGGTGACCCAGGATCGGTGCGGACAGGTCCCGCGCGGGCGTCAGCGGCCCCGACAGATGGCGCTGGACGTGCGGGCGAAGTCGATGTGCCGACGCGAGGTCAGCAGCAGACGGCACAGGTCTGCGTGGTCACGCGCACCCATGGCCACCCCACCCCGCAGATCCATAGTTTTCCTACCTGGTTGATGGGGATCGTGGCAGAAGGTGGGCGCTACCCCAAGAGGCTTTTCATATGATGGACACTTCCTTCTCGCCATCCGAGATACCGCAGGTCGCGGGGGCGGCGCGCAGGGCGCGCAGAAGGGCGCGTGCGACGGCGTCGTTCTGCCGGAAACCGGGCGCGTCCGTGCGGGGGCGGGCGAACGCGGCGACGGCACGGCTGTTGGTCGGGGCGCCCAGCGCGATCCGGCGCGGGTGCGGGCCGCCCAGGGACGGGTCGAGGACGTGCCCGTCCGCCGGGACGACCGCCAGCAGGCCCGAGCGGTGCCGGTGCCCGGCGTCGGAGACGACCTCCTCGGTCAGCGCGCCCGCCCGGTACAGCCCGCGCAGCAGCCCGTCCTCGGTCCGCTCCAGACTGGGGCCCGGCAGATACGCCTCGATCAGAGCGCTCGCGTGCACGACATGACCGGGCACCGTGGGACTGGACGCCGTGAACGTGCCGGTCTCCTCGTCCGTGCCGACCGAGACGCCCGCGCCCAGGAAGCGGACGATCCCGGCCCGCGAGAGGGCCAGCAGCTGCCGCAGCCGGAAGCCGGGCGGCCCGGAGGCCAGGAAGCTGAAGAACCCGTGCCACCAGCCGTCCAGCTCCGTGGCGAGGGACCGCGCGGTCAGCCGTCCGGCGGCCACCAGGCGCGGCAACTGCCCGTACACCGACAGCAGGGCGTAGAACGCGCCGAGGTCGGCGCTGAACGCCGGGTCCTCGCGGCGGGCGACATCGGCGGCCACATGGCCGCGCAGATGCTCCTGGAACGCCTCGGCCGTCGGGAACGCCAGACCGTCCAGGGGGCGGTCCAGCGCCTCGAAGTCCAGCCGGTCCGCGGGATCGGGCACGGCCCGTGCGACGAGAGCGGTCATGGCGTCGTCGTACCAACCCAGTTCGTCGTACGCGGCGGAGAACTCCGTCCAGGGCAGCGCCGTGCGCTCGGGGTGGGCGTGGAACAGCTCGTGGTAGTGGCCGAACCCGATCTCCTTCGCCATCAGCGGCCACACGTCGCGCCGCAGCTCCAGCGGGCGGCCCCGGGCGAGCAGCGCGTCGACGGCCTTGGGCCCGAAGTGCCGGGGCAGCGGCGGCCGGGGACCCTGGAGCCGGTAGCGCGTCTTCGAGTGGTACGGCACCCCGCGCCGCGACCCGACGTGCAGGACCGGCTCACGGCCGGACGGCACATAGGTGAGCGTGCCGTCGGCCCCGGTGCGGAAGACGCCCCCGCGGCCCTCGGTGAGCAGCGAGACCAGGTCCACGAACGCCAGGCCGAAACCGCGCAGGATCACGTCCTCGCCGGGCCGCAGTGCGGACAGGTCGGCGTCCGAGGAGAACGCGGGCGGCAGATGGAACAGCCCGTGCCGGCGCGCGAAGTCCACGTGCGCGCGGTGCCCGGCGTCCGGTGCCGCGCCGAGGTGGCCCTGCGCCAGCACCACCAGGTCGGCGACGAGCGGGTCGGCGCGGCCGGCCAGTCGCACCTCCTGCGGCCCGTCGGGCGGGCCGGTGACGGCGGTCGCGGTCGTCCGGTGCCACTCGACGGTGATCCCCGGCGGCAGTTCGGTCAGCACCCGGCGGAACACCCAGTCCAGGTAAGCGCTTTGGGCCCGCCGGGTGGGGAAGTCGGAGCCGGCCAGCTCCCTCAGCTCGGCCAGCACGTCCGGGTCGGCGGGCTCGGCGTACGGCGCGTGGCGCGGGCCCCGCCCGGAGAACTGGGCGGCCCACTCGGCGAGCGAGGGCCCCGGCCGCACGGGCCCTTCGATGGTGGAGGACTCGTCGGTGAACATGGTGACGTCCTCCGCCATGGAGTTCATCCGCAGCAGCGCGGACTGCTCCTGGCGCCAGATACGACCCGGCCCCGGCGGGTGCGGGTCGATCAGATGGACGTGCAACCGGTCGTCCCCGCCCCACAGTTCGCTCGCGTTGGCGGCGATGCGCTCCAGCAGTCCCGTCGCGCGGGGCCCCGCGCCGACGACGACCAGGACCGGCGGGGAGGCGTCCGCGCTCATCGGTCACCGCCGATCACGGGACGGGCGTCGGACGCGGCCGCCGCGCCCAGCCGGCGCCGCAGCACGAGCAGCTGGTCCCGCGCCCGCCGCAGCGGAGTGGGCGGCAGAGCGCGGGAGTTGCCGCGCGCGTAGTACCGCTCGACGTAGAACTGCCCGGCGCTGAGCACCGTCGTGACGGCGATGTACCACAGCGTGGCGACCATGAGCAGCGGGATGATCTGGTACGTCTGGTTGTAGATCAACTGCACCGAGTACAGCAGGTCGTGCACGGCGAGCACACTGACGATGCTGGTGCCCTTCAAGGTGCCGATCAGCATGTTCCCGGCGGTCGGCACGATCGAACGCATCGCCTGCGGGACGACGATCCGCCGCAGCGTACGGCCCCGGCTCAGCCCGAGCGCCTGCGCGGCCTCCGTCTGCCCGGCGTCCACGGACAGGATGCCGCCACGCACCACCTCCGCCGCGTACGCGGACTCGTGCAGGGTCAGGCCGATCACGGCGGTGAGCGTGGGACCGAGCAGGTTGACCGTCTTCACGGTGACGAACTGCGGGCCGAAGGGGATGCCGAGGCCGAGCGTCGGGTAGAGCGCGCCGATGTTGAACCAGAACAGCAGCTGCACCAGCAGCGGCGTGGACCGGAAGATCCACACATAGCCCCAGCTCAGCGTGCGCAGCACCGGGTTCGCCGACAGCCGCATCACGGCGAGCACGGTCCCGAGCAGAAAGCCCAGCACCATGACCGCGGCGGTCAGCCACAGCGACAGCAGCAGACCGTCGAGCACGGCGGTCGTGGTGAAGTACCGCCCCACCACGCCCCATTGGAAGGCCTCGTTGCGGACGACGGAGTTCACCACCATCGCGAACAGCAGCAGGGCGACCGCGGCGGTCAGCCACCGGCCGGGGTGCCGGCGCGGCACGATCCGGGGTTCGGCACCCGGTGGAGGACCGGACGCGCCGGGACTCTTGGTGACGGGCAGGGACGAGACATCGGGCGAGGTGACCATGGGAGGGCTCTCCGGGAGGAGGGAACGCGGGCGTGGGTGACCCCGCGGCACGCACGGGGTGCCGGGGTCGTCCGGTGTCGTCACGCTCGCCGCGTCCCTCAACGCGGCCGGAGAGGCTGCCGCACAGCGCACAGCCGGTCCGCCGTCGATCGTATGTGCCCCTGACGTCGCCCTGTCAACAGGGCGGCGACGCACGGGCCCGGCCCGGTCCGGCATACGGGCGCTGCTTGACGGGCCGGACGATGTACTGCTCAATGGTCCCCATGACTGCCCAGCAGCGCTTGGTCACGCGCGATCACATCGACTTCGGTCGGGTGTGGTCCGCGGCGTGTTGCGCCTGACACGGCAGCGGGCCGCCTGACCGGCCCTTCCCTCCCTCGGTGACCCCGTCGCGGGCCGAGCTCTTCTCTCACGCGCGCTGCCGCAGCTCCTCCTGAACCGACGTCCGTCGTCGTCACGCCCGTACCCCCGCCGCCATCTGACGGCTCCTCACCCGCGCGCCGCCGCAGGGCAGTTCCGCATGCCCGCAGGCCGCCGCCCACGCTGAAAGGCACCCTCGCCATGCCCGTGGAGTTCCTCGGCATCGCCGCCACCCACGACGGATCCGAAACCACACCGCGCTCCGGCCCCGCGTTCGACAAGGACTACACACTCCGGCTCGCCCGCGCCCACGAGGAGCACGGCTGGGACCGGGTGCTGTTCGCCTACGGGTCGGGGTCGCCCGACCCCGCGCCCGCCGCCGCCTTCATCGCGAGCCGCCTGGAGCGTCTGCAGATCCTCCTCGCCCACCGGCCCAACGTCTCCTACCCGACCTTCGCCGCCAAGACGTTCGCCACCCTCGACCAGATCAGCGAGGGCCGGCTCACCGTCCACTTCATCACCGGCGGCAACGACCACGAGCAGGGCCGCGAGGGCGACACCCTCACCAAGGACGAGCGGTACGCCCGCACCCGCGAGTACATCCGGATCGTCAAGAAGATCTGGACCACCCGCGACCCCTTCGACCACGAGGGCGAGCACTACCGCTTCCACGACTTCGTCAGCGACGTCTTCCCCGTCCAGCAGCCCCGCCCCGGCGTCTCCTTCGGCGGCTCGTCCCCGGCGGCGTACGCGGCCGGCGGCGCCGAGGCCGACATCTACTGCCTGTGGGGCGAGCCCCTCGCGAAGACCGCCGAGCAGATCGAGCACGTCAAGGCCGCCGCGAAGGCCGCGGGCCGCACCGACGTCCCCCGCCTCCAGGTCGCCTTCCGCCCGATCATCGCGCCCACCGAGGAACTCGCCTGGGAGAAGGCGCACCGCACCGTCGGCGCCATCCGCGAGCGCCGCGCGTCCGGAGTCGTCCGCCACCACCGCGGCGAGGCACCCGAGAACACCGGCTCCCAGCGGCTCGTCGCCATCGCCGAGGCCGGCGAGCGCTACGACCGCGCCCTGTGGACCCCGACCGCCGCCGCCACCGGGGGAGCGGGCAACTCCAACGCCCTGGTCGGCACGCCCGAGACGGTCGCGCAGGCCCTCCTCGACTACTACGACCTCGGCGTCGACATCCTCTCCGCCCGCGGCTACGACCTGCTCGACGACGCCATCGACTTCGGCCGGTACGTCATCCCGATCGTCCGCGAGGAGGTCGCCAAGCGCGACGCCGAGCGCACCGCCCGCGGACCCCGCACCCTCACGGCGGTGACCGGATGACCTCCGCCCCCGAACTGACCGTCGTCCACGTACCCGTCTCCGACCCGCGCGTCGGACCCCTGCTGAGCGAACTCGCCCACGAGTACTCCACGCGCTACGGCAAGGACGCGCACGCCGAGATCTCCCGCTACCCCGACGAGGAGTTCACCCCCGCCCACGGCGGCCTGCTCCTGCTGCTCCTCGAACGCGGCGAACCCGTCGCCGGAGGTGCCTTCCGCCGCTACGACGCCACCACGGCCGAGCTGAAACGGATCTGGACGCACTCCGCGCACCGCCGCCGCGGCCTCGCCCGCCGGGTCGTCGCCGAACTGGAACGCGAGGCGGGCGAGCGCGGGTACCGCCGGGTCTTTCTGACCACCGGACCCCGCCAGCCCGAGGCCCGCGGCCTCTACCTCGCCACCGGCTACACACCGCTGTTCGACACCCGGGCCGACCCGGAGACCATCGGCCCGCTGCCCTTCGAGAAGCACCTCACCGCGCCCTTCGAGGAACACCTCACCGCGCCCTTCGAGGAACACCCCACCGCGCCGGAACACCCCGGAAAGGCCCAGGACCAGTGACACTCCGCCCCCTCGGCACACGGCTGCGCGCCACCGCCGCCCTCGCCCTGCTGCCCCTGTTCGCGCTGACGGCCTGCGGCTCCGGCGACACCGGCGCGGCGGCCGTGGGCGCCCAGGGCTCGCCCGCGCCCACCGACGACCCGGTCGCCGCCGTCCGCGAGGTGGACTCCGTCGCCGCCCTGCTGCCCCCGGACGTCCGCAAGGCCGGCACCCTCAAGATCGGCAGCTCCATAGGCTTCCCGCCCGGCGCGTACTACCCGAACGGCACCGACAAGGCGCCCGCGGGACAGGACATCGACCTCGCCGACGCCGTCGCCAAGATCCTCGGCCTGAAGCTGGAGCGGCAGGACGCCTCCTTCGAGACGATCCTGCCCGCCCTCGGCAGCGGCAAGTACGACGTCGGCACCGGCAACTTCGGGGTCACGACCGAACGCCTGAAGACGATCGACTTCGTCACCTACATCAACGACGGCCAGGGCTTCGCCGTGAAGGACGACAACGACGGCATCAAGAAGGTCACCGACCTGACCCAGCTGTGCGGGCTAACCATCGGCACCGGCGCCGGCACCACCTTCGAGGCCACCCTCACCGCCCAGAAGGACGTGTGCGCCAAGGCCGGCAAGAAGCCGTACGACGTGAAGGTCTACTCGGAGAACGCCGCGACCCTCACCGCGCTCCAGCAGGGCCGGATCGACGTCATCATGTCCACCATCAACGGACTGCGGTACCAGGCGGCCCAGCCCGCCTCCCACACCCGCTTCCTCGGCGAATACCACCGCCTCGACGTGGGCTTCGCCTTCAAGAAGGGCTCCCCGCTCACCAAGGCGTTCCGCGCCGCCGTCGACCGGCTCATCGAGGACGGCACCTACCGGCGCATCCTCGCCAAGTGGGGCACCACCGCCTCCGCGATCGACGCGTCGCGCATCAACCCGCCCGAACACACCTGACCGGCCCACGGGGACAGGGGAGGAGGACCCATGAGCGACGTCATGATCGATGTCCACCACGTCCACAAGAGCTTCGGTCCGCTGGACGTGCTGCGCGGGATCGACCTGCGGGTCCGGGAGGGCGAGGTCACCGTGATCCTCGGCCCGTCCGGCTCCGGCAAGTCGACGCTGCTGCGCACCATCAACCACCTGGAGAAGGTCGACCGGGGCTGGATCAGCGTCGACGGCGAACTCGTCGGCCACCGCCGCGTCGGCGACAAGCTGCACGAACTGAAGGAGAAGGACGTCCTGCGGCAGCGCACCCGCATCGGGTTCGTCTTCCAGAACTTCAACCTGTTCCCGCATCTGACCGTCCTGGACAACCTCGTCGAGGCCCCCGTCTCCGCGCGGCGCGTACCCCCGGCCACGGCCGTCGCGACGGCCCGCCGGCTCCTCGACCGGGTCGGCCTCGCCGACAAGGCCGGCGCCTACCCCCGGCAGCTCTCCGGCGGACAGCAGCAGCGCGTGGCGATCGCCCGCGCGCTCGCCCTGGAACCCAAGGTGCTGCTCTTCGACGAACCGACCTCCGCGCTCGACCCGGAACTCGTCGGCGAGGTCCTCGACGTCATCAAGGACCTGGCCGGCACGGGCACCACGATGGTCGTCGTCACCCATGAGATCGGCTTCGCCCGCGAGGTCGCCGACACCGTGGTGTTCATGGACGACGGACTCGTCGTGGAACAAGGGCCCCCCGCCGCCGTCCTCGACGCGCCCCGGCAGGAACGCACCCGGGCCTTCCTGTCCAAGGTCCTCTGACCCGTGCGCCCCGCCCCTTCGCACCCCCTCGCGCCCCTTCGCGCCCTTTCGAGGAGGACCGCCATGATCCCGCCCGGCACCGCCCCCGCCGCCCGGCTCGACGAGGCCGCCTACGACCGCCGCAGACTGCGCCAGTGGCTGGCCGGTGACGCCAGAGCGGACGGCGTCAGCAGGCGCCGCATGCTCACCCTGCTCGCCGCCACCGCCGCCGCGACCACCCTGCCCGCGCCGCGCACCGCCCACGCCGCCGGACCCATCGTCAAACCGCTGCCGCCCGAGTGGTTCATCCAGCGCGGCACCAACGCCGAGACCCGCTGGGAGGCGCTGCGCGGCACCGGCCACCACACCCCCAACGAGCGGTTCTTCGTCCGCAACCACACCGCCACCCCCGTCCTGGACGCCGCCGACTGGCGGCTGCGGCTGTGGGGCGGCGGACTGCGCGGCGCCCCCGCCGAGGACCGGCCCGTGGAGTTCGGCTACGACGACCTGCGCGCCCTGCCGTCCGTCACCCGCACCGCGTTCGTGGAGTGCGCCGGCAACGGCCGCAGCCACTACACGACCCAGCAGGGCGAGACGGTGAGCGGCACCGCCTGGACCCTCGGCGCGATCGGCGTCGCCCGCTGGCGCGGGGTCCGCCTCGCCGACGTCCTGCGCCGCGCCGGACTGTCCCGGCACGCGGTCGACGTGCAGCCGCGCGGCCTGGACGCCGAGTACGTCAGCGAAGGCGAGAGCCTCGGCCGGGTCCGCCGGCCGCTGCCGCTCGCCAAGGCCCTCGACGACGTCCTCCTCGCCTACGAGATGAACGGCGAGCCGCTGCCCCACGACCACGGGTATCCGGTGCGGGTCCTCGTGCCCTCCTGGGTGGGCATCGCCTCCATCAAGTGGGTCGGCGACATCGAGGTGTCCGCGCAGCCGCTGTACTCGCCCTGGAACACCACCTTCTACCGGCTGTTCGGGCCCGCCCACCCGCCACAGGGCAGCGCCCCGCTGACCCGGCAGACCCTGAAGAGCGCGTTCGAGCTGGCGTCCGGCGCCACCTTCGCCGCCGGACGCGGCCATGTCCTGCACGGCCGGTCCTGGTCGGGCGCCGACGGCGTGGCACGCGTCGACGTCAGCACCGACGGCGGGGCGACCTGGCGGCGGGCCGACCTCCACGACCGGCCCCGCGCCGGCACCTGGACCCGCTGGTCCGTCCCCTGGCGGCCCACCGGCCGCGGCGCCACCCACCTGCTGGCCCGCGCCACCGACACCGCCGGCCGGCGCCAGCCCGACGTGTCCGTGCCCAACACCCAGGGCTATCTGTTCGACGCCGTGGTGCGCCACCCGGTGACCGTGATCTGACCGCCCCGGCCCCGGACCGGCGCGTCCGGCCCGGGACCGCCGACCGCACACCCGCCCCGCCTCCGAAAGGTCCGCTCATGGCCACCGTCCTGTCCGTCTCCGGCAGTCCCTCCGCCACCTCCCGCACCGCCCGGCTGCTGCGCCTGCTCGACGACCGGCTGCGGGCCCAGGGGCACGAGGTGATCCCGCTCGACGTGCGCACCCTGCCCGCCGAGGCGCTGCTGCACGCCGACTTCGCGCACCCGGCGATCGTCGAGGCCACCGCCCTGTTCGAGCGGGCCGACGGCGTCGTCATCGGCACCCCCGTCTACAAGGCCGCCTACTCCGGTCTGCTGAAGGCCCTGCTGGACCTGCTCCCGCAGTACGCCCTCGCGGGCAAGACCGTCCTCCCGCTCGCCACCGGTGGCACCACCGCACATGTGCTGGCGATCGACTACGCCCTGCGCCCCGTCCTCAACTCCATGGGTCCCGCCCACATCACCCCCGGCTGGTTCACCCTCGACAAGGACATCACCGCGGCCGACGACGGCACGCTCACCGTCGCCCCGGCCTCCGCCGAGGCCCTGGCCCAGGTCACCGACCAGTTCTCGCTCGCACTCGGCGGACGCCCCGTGGTGCTGGCGGCCACCGGCTGACCACCTCTCCACCCGCCGCCCCGCCCGCCCTGCCCACCCCGAACGGAGAACCCGTGCCGCCCCTGACCTTCCACTGGTTCCTGCCCACCAACGGCGACAGCCGCCATGTCGTCGGCGGCGGCCACGGCAGCCCCGCCACGGCCTCGGGCCGCGACCGGCCGCCGTCCGTCGCCTATCTCAGCCGGATCGCGGGCGCCGCCGAGGACCTGGGCTTCACCGGCGCCCTCACCCCCACGGGGGCCTGGTGCGAGGACGCCTGGCTGACCACCGCCATGGTCAGCCGGCACACCGAACGCCTGAAGTTCCTGGTCGCGTTCCGGCCCGGTGCCGTCTCCCCGACACTCGCCGCGCAGATGGCGTCCACCTTCCAGCGGCACACCGGCGGCCGGCTCCTGCTCAACGTGGTCACCGGCGGCGAGAGCCAGGAGCAGCGCGCCTACGGTGACTTCCTCGACAAGGACGACCGCTACCGCCGTACCGGCGAATTCCTGCAGATCGTCCGGGAGTTGTGGGAGGGCAGGAGCGTCGACCTGGTCGGCGAGCACCTCCAGGTCGAGGACGCGAGGCTGGCGCGGGTACCGGACCCGGTGCCCGAGGTGTACTTCGGCGGTTCCTCGCCCCTCGCCGGGGAGGTCGCCGCCCGGCACGCGGACGTCTACCTCACCTGGGGTGAACCGCCCGCCGCCGTCGCGGAGAAGATCGCCTGGGTGCGGGGACTGGCCCGCGCGCAGGGCCGTGAGCCGCGCTTCGGCATCCGGCTGCACGTCATCACCCGGGACACCGCCGAACAGGCGTGGGCCGAGGCACGGCGGCTGCTCGACGGCTTCGACACGGAGACCGTCCGGGCCGTGCAGGCGGGGCTGGCCCGCAGCGAGTCCGAGGGGCAGCGGCGGATGCTCGCCCTGCACGGCGGCCGTGCGGACGGCCTGGAGATCCACCCCAACCTGTGGGCGGGCATCGGGCTGGTGCGGGGCGGCGCCGGCACCGCGCTGGTCGGCAGTCACGACGAGGTCGTCGAGCGGATCGAGGAGTACCACCGGCTCGGCATCGACGAGTTCGTGCTCTCCGGCTACCCGCACCTGGAGGAGGCGTACTGGTTCGGGGAGAACGTGCTGCCGCGGCTGGCGGCGCGCGGGCTGTGGACGCACCCGTTCCACGGCACCCCGGCCGCCGCGCCGGCCGCCCAAGTCCCCTTCGCCGGGCGGTGAGCGACGGGATCGAGACACGTTCCCTAGAATTCCTATCGAATTACTAGGGAAGTGTTGACCCTGGTCCGTGGAGCGAGTGAGGATGACGCCATGACGATCGCCCCACCGGACCCGGCCGCCGTGTCCGGCCACGCCGGGCGGGACGCCTCCGCGCCGGCCCCGGCTCCGGCCCCCGCCGGCTGGCGGCACATCGCTCGCGACCTCGCCGACGACCTCGCCACCGACGTGGCCGAGCGCGAGCAGGCGGGCAAGGCGCCGCACGACGAGGTGGCCCGGCTGCGCGAGTCGGGGCTGCTGACCCTGCTCGTCCCGGCCGCGCTCGGGGGCGGGGGAGCGGACTGGCGCACGGCGTACGCCGTCGTACGGACCGTCTCCGCCGCCGACGGGGCCATCGGCCGGCTCCTCGGCAACCACTACTTCCTGTCCTCCACCGCCCGCTTCTTCGGCGGACCCGAGCGGGCCGCCCGGATCGAGCGGGCCTTCGCGGACGGGCAGTGGTGCTGGGGCGGCGGCATCGCCTCCCAGGAACCCCCGCTGATGCTCACCCCGGCCACGCACGGGCATCTGCTGGACGGCCACCAGCGCTACGACACCGGAGTCGGCGTCGCCGACCGGCTGGTCGTCCGCGCCGCCGTGCCCGGCACCGGTGAACCGGTCGCCGTCCTGGTCGACCCCGCCCACCCCGGCGTGCTCGGCGCGGGCGCCGGGGACACCTTCGGGCAGCGGCTCGCCGCGGGCGGCGGCGTCGGCTTCGACGCGGTCCCCGTCGGGGCGGACGACATCCTCGGGTCGCTCTCCCCGGACGACGGGGCGCTGTCGCCGTTCGCCGGCCTGTCCGTGCCGGCCGCCCGCCTGGTCTCCGCCCAGTTCTGTCTCGGCGTCGCCGAAGGGCTGCTCGGCGAGGTCCGGGAGCACGGACGGGTCGTCCGGACGCCCTGGCAGCCCTTCTCGGCCCAGCCATGGCCGGGCGGCCCGCCCCAGGACCCGTACGCGCTCGCCGCCTACGGCGAGCTCACGGTCGCCGCGCGGGCCGCGTCCGCCCTCGCCGACCAGGCGGTGGACGCCCTGGTCGGCGGCCTCGACCGGGGCGAGGACCTCGACGACGAGGAGTGCGCGGAGATCGCCGTCCTCGCCGGCGCCGCCGAGGCCGCGGCCTCCCGGGCCGCGCAGGACATCACCAGTCGCGCCCTGGAGACGATCGGCGCCCCCGCCGCGTTCACCCGGCACGGCCTCGACCGGTTCTGGCGGGACACCCGCACCCACACCCTGCGCGAGCCGGTCGCCCACCGGCTGCGCGAGATCGGGGACTACTTCCTCAACGGCGCCCACCCGCCGTTCCACCTGCCGGCCTGACCTCCCGCCCCCGCTCACGGCACCCCGGACCGGTGGGTGAGCGCGGGAAGCGCGTGAGGGATAATCAGCGCATGCGGATCTCGGCCAGGGCGGACTATGCGGTGCGGGCGGCGCTGGAGCTGGCCGCGGCCGGCGACGACACCTCCCTGAAGGCCGAGGCGATCGCCGACGCCCAGGGCATCCCGCACAAGTTCCTCGAGGGCATCCTCGGCGACATGCGCCGCGGCGGCCTCGTCGTCAGCCAGCGCGGCGGCAAGGGCGGCTACCGGCTCGCCCGCCCGGCGGACGCCATCGCCATCGCCGAGGTCATCCGGGTGGCGGACGGCCCCCTGGTCTCCGTGCGCGGCGTCCGCCCGCCCGACCTCTCCTACATCGGCCCCGCCGAATCGCTCCTGCCGCTGTGGATCGCCGTCCGCGCCAACGTCCGCAAGATCCTCGGCGAGGTCACCCTGGCCGACGTGGCCGCGGCGAAGCTCCCCGACGACGTCCTGCACCTCGCGGACGACCCGGAGGCGTGGACCAACCCGTAGCTCACGCGGCCGGCTTCTCCCAGACCGACACGTGGGTGCGGCTCTCGCCTGTGAACGGCGTCCGGTTCCAGTCCTCCCACCGGTCCCGCAGCCGGAGCCCGGCGATCCGTGCCATCAGGTCCAGCTCCGCCGGCCAGACGTACCGGAAGGGGATGGAGCGGTGCTCCGCCCGGCCGTCGACGATCGTCACGTAGTTCGAGCTCATGGCCTGCGTGGCGGGGTCGAGGACGTCGAACGCCCAGCCGGAGTCGCTGATGCGGAACGGCACCGCGTTCTGTCCCGGCGGCAGCAGCCGCAGCTCGGGCACGCCCACCTCGACGACGAAGCAGCCGCCCGGACGCAGATGCGCGGCCACGTTCACGAAGCAGTCGACCTGCGCGTCCTGCGTCGTCAGATTGTTGATGGTGTTGTACACGAGGTAGGCGACGGCGAAATCGCCCGGCACCCGGGTCGTCGCGAAGTCCCCGATCGTCACCCCCACCGCGTCGCCGCCGGGCTTGGCCCGCAGCCGCGCCACCATCGCCCGGGACATGTCGACGCCGTGCACGGGCACGCCCCGCGCCGAGAGAGGCAGGGCGATCCGGCCGGTGCCGACGCCGAGTTCCAGCGCCGCGCCGTCGCCGGCCAGCTCCGCCAGCAGGCCGACCGCCGGGTCCACCGCCTCCGGACGGAACATGTCCGCCGACGTGGTGTCGTAGCGGGCCGCGATGGGCTCTCCGAAGTATCCGTCGTCATCGATCACGGCGGGCACGGTACTGCCGGCCACCGCCGCAGGGCACACGGTTTTCCAGGGGGGAGCGGGCGCGGCGACCGATCCGCGGACGCCCTCTTGACGACGGGCGCGCGGGGACCGACACTCACCATAGGTTTCCTAGTGAAAAGGTAGGGAAGCATGGGGCGCGCAGGGACGGTCACCGGACGAGTGACCCGTACGCCCCTCCTCACCTCCCGCCGCCACATCGACCTGCAGCGCGTCTGCAGCGCGATCTGACCTCGGAGCGCGGCTCTCGCGCCCCGACCTCCGAGCGCGGCCCCGCCACCCCCCCCCGCCACGCGTTGGTCCGCATGCCCACCGGCATGCCCGCACACCCCACTCCGCCACATGCCCACGCCCGCCGGACGCCACCCGCCGGCCCCGCCGTATGCCCACACGCCTGCCCAGGGGAGAGCCATGACCGTCGCACCGTCGGCCGCACACCCGTCCACCCGGACCACCCCCGCCTTCCGCGGCCGTATCGGCAGCGACGCGCGCAGCGGCCACTACGCCGTGCCGCGCCGCTACCGCCTCCACCTCTCCACCGCCTGCCCCGACGGCCTGCGCATCGCCGTCGCCCACAGCCTGCTCCAGCTCGGCGGCGTCTGCCCGGCCACCTTCCTGCCCGCCGTCCCCGACTGCCCCGACAGCGGACACACCGCGCTGCGCCCCCTGTACGAGGCCAGCGCCCACCGCTACCCCGGCCCGGCCCTCGGCCCGGTCCTCAGCGACGACTGGTCCGGGCGCATCGTCAGCACGCACGCCCCCGACATCATGCGCGACCTCGACCGGCACTTCGGCGGCTGTCACGCGTCCCTCTACCCCTGTGGCGCCGAGTCCGAGATCGAGGCCGTCGAGCGGATGTGCGCCGAGGACATCGAGGACGCCGCGCAGAACGCGGGCACCGCCGGCGCCGGACGGGCGGAGCGCGAGGCGGCCCTGGAGACCCTGCTGCGCTCCCTCGGCGCGCTCGACCGCTGGCTGACCGGCCGGGACTACATGATCCGCGATCAGATCACCGCCGCCGACGTCGAGTTGTGGGTCACCCTCGTCCAACTCGACACCGTGCACCGGCACCACCTGGACGCCGCCGCCGTCGAGCGGATCGCCGCCCACACCGCCCTGTGGCAGTACGCCCGCCGGCTCGCCGCCCACCCGGCGTTCGGCGCACACCTCGACCTGGACGCCATCTCCCACCGCCACCACGCCCGTTGCCGGGGCCTGGAGGCCGCCGGCGCCGCCGTGCAGATCCTGGACTGGGCGGCGCACACCGCCCGGACCGCCCCGGAGCCGTCCCGCTCCGTGGACCACCGTTGACATTTACCCGTTCAACTGGCTTGACTACGACCCAGATCGGTCATGAGTGTCAGCGACAAGCCCTGGCTCGCTGGCCGGCAACCCTCGCATCGCGGTGGGGTGCCCCAGGTGACGACCGGACCGGATGACTTCGGTAAGCGCGCGGGCCCGAGCGGCCGGAAAAGTGAGTGACGCCATGGACGCAGCCCCCAGGACGGCCACCGGCCGCCCTCGCGGCCGCGTCCACGCGTACGCCACGCTGTTCGCCGCCGACCGGGCCGTCGATCTGCTCCGCGTGAACAGCGCACTGTGTACCGCACCGGGCTGCGCCCGCCGCCGCGGCTGACCTCTTCGCCGCGGCACCGCACCCCCGACGCCCACCGCCGCAGCGGTGTGCCGTCCCCCGCCCCGCCCCGGTGACCGTGCGTCCCCACCTCCCCGGCCCCGCCGTCGACCGGCCGTGCCCGCGGCCGAGGTGTCCACGTCCCCCGGGCCCGTCCGACTCCAGCCGGAGCCCACCATGAGTGAACCCCCAGGCGCCGCCGTCTCCCTGGCCGAGGCGCCGCCGCCCGCCGCCACCCCGTCCGGACCGCTCACCGCCCAGCGCGTGCTGCCGCTCAGGCGCCCCGGCCGCTGGATCGCCACCGCCGCCGTGCTGGTCCTCACCACCCAGTTCGTCCACGGCCTGGTCACCAACCCCTTCTACCAGTGGGACCGCTTCGGCTACTGGTTCCTGCGGCCCACCATCGTCGACGGCCTCCTCGTCACCCTCGAAGTCACCGCCTACAGCGCCGTCCTGGGCCTGCTCGGCGGCGTCCTGCTCGCCCTCGCCCGGCTCTCCCGCAGCCCCGTCCTGCGCGCCGTCAGCTGGGTGTACGTGTGGGCGTTCCGCTCCATCCCGCTCATCGTCGTCCTGCTGTTCCTGTACAACTTCAGCGCCCTCTACAGGACGCTCAGCCTCGGCGTCCCCTTCGGGCCCGCCTTCCTCACCTTCGACGAGTCCGAGCTCGCCACCGACCTCGTCATCGCCGTCGTCGGCATCAGCCTCCACGAGTCGGCGTACGCCGCCGAAGTCGTCCGGGGCGGCATCCTCTCCGTCGACCAGGGCCAGCACGAGGCCGCCGCCGCGCTCGGACTGCCCAAGGGCTACCAGTTCCGCCGGATCGTGTTCCCGCAGGCCCTGCGGTCCATCGTGCCGAACTACGTCAACCAGCTCATCGGCCTGATCAAGGGCACCTCGCTGGTGTTCTACGTGTCCCTGCTCGACCTGTTCGGCGCCGCGCAGTCCATGGGCTCCACCTACCCCGGCGACATCGTGCCGCTGCTCATGGTCGCCACCGTCTGGTACCTCGTCCTGACCAGCGTCGTCTCCGTCGTCCAGTTCTACGTCGAGCGGTACTACGCCCGGGGCGCCACCCGCTCCCTGCCGCCGACCCCGCTCCAGAGACTGCGGGCCTCCGTCACCGAGCTGAGGGCCCGCGCACGCCGGGAGGCCGCCGTATGAGCACCGCCGTCGACAACCACCCGCCCGCCACCGTCCAGGTGCACGACGTGCACAAGTGGTACGGCACCCACCGGGTGCTCAACGGGGTCGACCTGACCGTGCGGCCCGGCGAGGTCACCGTGATCCTCGGCCCGTCCGGCTCCGGCAAGTCCACGCTGCTCCGGGTCGTCAACCACCTGGAGAAACCCGAGATCGGGTACGTCAGCCTCAACGGCGAACCGATCGGCGTACGCCGGCACGGTGGGCGCCTCAAGGAACTCGGCGAGCGGGCCATCCTCGCCCAGCGCGGCAGGATCGGCTTCGTCTTCCAGAACTTCAACCTGTTCCCGCACCTGACGGTCCTCGACAACGTCGCCGCCGCCCCCGTGGCCGCCCGCCGGCTCGCCAAGCCCGCCGCTCTCGAACTCGCCCGCGACCTGCTCGCCCGCGTCGGTCTCGCCGACAAGGCCGGCGCCTACCCACGCCAGTTGTCCGGCGGGCAGCAGCAGCGCGTGGCCATCGCCCGCGCCCTCGCGCTGCGCCCCGGCGTCATCCTCTTCGACGAGCCGACCTCCGCCCTCGACCCGGAACTCGTCGGCGAGGTCCTCGCCGTCATCAAGGACCTGGCGACCAGCGGCACCACCCTCGTCATCGTCACCCACGAGATCGGCTTCGCCCGCGAGATCGCCGACCGCGTCGTCTTCATGGACGGCGGCCGGATCGTCGAACAGGGCCCGCCCTCCGAGGTCCTCGACGCCCCCCGGCACGAACGGACCAGGGACTTCCTCAGCAAGGTCCTGTGACCCCACCCCCCCTTTCGCTTCCCCCCACGCCCGCCCACGACCCGCCCCGCACACCCAAGGACGGCCATGCCCACCCACATCACCCGACGTGCCCTGCTCCGCGGCATCACCGCCGCGACCGCCGCCGCCACCCTCGCCACCGGGCTCACCGCCTGCGGCGGTGAGAGCGACGCCGCCACCTCGACGCAGGACAGCGCCGGCACGGTCACCGTCGGCCGGCTCTCCAACGGCGCCGCCAAGGAGACCACCCTGAAGGTGTCCGAGGTGAAGTCCATCAGCGCCAAGCTGCCCGCCGGCCTGAAGAAGAGCGGACGGCTCGTCGTCGGCTCCGGCACGCTGCCCTCCGGGGCGCCGCCCCTGGGCTTCGTGGGCAGCGACCAGAAGACCCTCACCGGCTCCGAGATCGACCTCGCGCGCCTGGTCGCCGCCGTCCTCGGGCTGAAACCCGAGGTCAAGCGGTTCACCTGGGAGAACCTCTTCGTCGGCATCGACAGCGGCAAGGTGGACGTCGGCTTCTCGAACATCACCGACACCGAGGAGCGCAAGCGCAAGTACGAGTTCGCCTCCTACCGCAAGGACGACCTGGCGTTCGAGGCGCCGAAGGACTCCGGGTTCCGCTTCGACGGCGACTACCGGACCCTCGCCGGCACCACCGTCTCCGTCGGCGCCGGCACCAACCAGGAACGCATCCTGCTCGAGTGGAAGAGCCGCCTGGAGAAGGAGGGCAAGGAACTGACCGTCAAGTACTTCCAGGACAACAACAGCACCTATCTGGCCCTGAACAGCGGCAAGATCGACGCCTACTTCGGGCCCAGCCCCAACCTGGCGTACCACGTCACGCAGACCAGCGGCACACCGCAGGCGACCAGGATCGCCGGGCGGTTCTCCGGCGCCGGGGCGACCTTGCAGGGACTGATCGCCGCGACCGCGAAGAAGGACAGCGGACTCGCCGAGCCCCTCGCCGAAGCGATCAACCACCTCATCGACAACGGCCAGTACGCGAAGTGGCTCGCCGCGTGGAACCTCTCCGGCGAGGCCGTGAAGAAGGCGGAGGTGAACCCGCCGGGCCTGCCGCTCGACAACTCCTGACGACCCATTACCGGGGCGTCCGGGCCCTCCCCTCCTCCGGCGGAGGGCCCGGCGCCGTCGTACGGACCACCAGGAAGGCACCGACCGTGTCCGCGAACCCCACACCCCTGCATCTCGCCGTCGCCCTGGACGGCACCGGCTGGCACCCCGCCTCCTGGCGGGAGCCGGTGTCCCGGCCCCGGGACCTGTTCACCGCCGCCTACTGGACCGACCTGATCACCGAGGCCGAGCGGGGCCTGCTCGACCTCGTCACCCTCGAGGACGGCCTCGGCCCGCAGTCCTCGCACTTCCTCGACCCCGACGGGCGCACCGACCAGGTCCGCGGCCGGCTCGACGCCGTCCTCATCGCGTCCCGCGTCGCCCCCCTGACCCACCACATAGGACTGGTGCCGACCGTGGTGGCCACGCACACGGAGCCGTTCCACATATCCAAGGCCATCGCCACCCTCGACTATGTGAGCTCCGGCCGGGCGGGCCTGCGCGTCCAGATCTCCGCGCGCCCCAACGAGGCCGCCCGCTTCGGCCGTCGCACGATCGAACGCATCGACCGGTACGACACCCCCTCCGTCCACGAGCTCTTCGACGAGGCCGCAGACTATGTCGAGGTCGTCCGCCGGCTGTGGGACAGCTGGGAGGACGACGCCGAGATCCGCGACACCGCCACCGGGCGCTTCATCGACCGGGACAAGCTCCACCACATCCACTTCGAAGGCCGCCACTTCAGCGTCAAGGGTCCCTCCATCACGCCCCGGCCGCCCCAGGGCCAGCCGATCGTCAGCGCCCTCGCCCACGACACCGTGCCCTACCGGCTCGTCGCCCGCTCCGCCGACATCGGCTACGTCACCCCGCACGACGCCGACGAGGCACGGGCCGTGGCCGCCGTGATCCGCGCCGAGCAGCGGGCGGCGGGCCGCGCCGACGAGCCCCTGCACGTCTTCGGTGACCTCGTCGTGTTCCTCGACGACGATCCGGGCGCCGCGCGGGCCCGCCGGGAACGGCTCGACGCGCTCGCCGGGGAGGCGTACACCAGCGACGCCCTGATCTTCGCCGGAAGCCCCGCTGAACTCGCCGACCTCCTGCAGGAGTTTCAGACCGCCGGCCTCACCGGCTTCCGGCTGCGCCCCGCCGTCGCCGGCCACGACCTGCCGGCGATCACCCGCGGCCTCGTACCCGAACTCCAGCGCCGGGGTGTCTTCCGCCGCGCCTACGAGGCCGGCACCCTGCGCGGCCTGCTCGGCCTCGCCCGGCCCGCCAACCGCTACGCCGCCGCCTGAGCCGGAAGGACGCTCGCCATGACCACCTCCTCGAAGCCCCTGAAGCAGATCCATCTGGCGGCCCACTTCCCCGGCGTCAACAACACCACCGTGTGGAGCGACCCCCGGGCCGGCAGCCACATCGAGTTCAGCTCGTTCGCGCACTTCGCGCGGACCGCCGAACGCGCCAAATTCGACTTCCTGTTCCTCGCCGAGGGCCTCCGGCTGCGCGAACAGGGCGGGAAGATCTACGACCTGGACGTCGTGGGCCGCCCCGACACCTTCACGGTGCTCACCGCGCTCGCCGCCGTCACGGATCACATCGGGCTGACCGGCACCATCAACTCCACCTTCAACGAGCCGTACGAGGTCGCCCGCCAGTTCGCCGGCCTGGACCACCTCTCCGGCGGACGGTCCGCCTGGAACGTCGTCACCTCCTGGGACGCCTTCACCGGCGAGAACTTCCGGCGCGGCGGCTTCCTGCCGCAGGAGGAGCGGTACTCCCGTGCCAAGGAGTTCCTCGCCACCGTCAAGGAACTCCTCGACTCCTGGCACGGCGACGAGATCGTCGCCGACCAGGCCACCGGGACGTTCCTCAAGGACGCCAAGGCCGGCTCCTTCACCCACACCGGGCAGCACTTCGCCATCCACGGGCAGTTCAACGTCTCGCGCCCGCCGCAGGGCCGGCCGGTCATCTTCCAGGCCGGCGACTCCGACGAGGGCCGCGAGTTCGCCGCCGCCGAGGCGGACGCCATCTTCAGCCGGCACGGCACCCTGGAGGCGGGCCGCGCCTTCTACACGGACGTCAAGTCCCGCCTCGCCAAGTACGGCCGCCGCGACGACCAGTTGCTCATCCTGCCCGCGGCCACCTTCGCCCTCGCCGACACCGACGCCGAGGCGGAGGAACTCGCCCGCGAGGTACGCCGCCGGCAGGTCAGCGGAGCCACCGCCCTGCGGCACCTGGAGTTCGTCTGGAACCGCGACCTCTCCGCCTACGACCCCGACGGCCCGCTGCCCGACGTCGACCCGGACGTCAGCGAGAGCCACATCGCACAGGGCCGCGCCCAGGTCCGCATGTACCGGGACCCGATCGCCACCGCCCGCGAGTGGCGCGCCCTGGCCGAGGCGAACAACTGGTCCATCCGCGACCTGGTCATCCACACCGGCAACCGGCAGAACTTCGTCGGCTCCCCGGAGACACTCGCCCGCACGATCAACGAGTACGTCCAGTCCGACGCGAGCGACGGCTTTATCCTCGTCCCCCACCTCACCCCGACGGGCCTGGACGAGTTCGCCGACAAGGTGGTCCCGCTCCTCCAGGAACAGGGCGTCTTCCGCACCGACTACGAGGGCCCGACCCTCCGCGACCACCTGGGCCTGGCCCACCCGGATGCGGTGGGGGAGCGTTGAATGGCGTCCTGACCGGTCCGTAAAGTATTGGATCTCCACAGGCACCGGTGCGAGGGAGATGCTGGTGAGCCGTCGAACCCCGGCCGGCCCATGACGTGCGACGTGTGCGGGCACGCCATGGCCCGGAGGCCGGTGCCGGAACCGCGAGAGGAAGCGGACCCCTGGGTCAGGGAGCGGTGGTTCTGCTCCTGGTGTCGCGCGTGGAGGGAACTCGGAGACGGCCCGGATGAGGTGTCACGCCCCCAGTACCAGCCCATGTACGGACGATGGGAGCGGGCGGAGTCACCGGTCCTCTTCGGGGGAGTGGGGCACGCCTATGACACGGCCTACGCCTACACGGCGTCCGGCGCGACCCTGTGCGGCATCGTGCATCCGAGCATCTCGCCCTCTCCGTACCTGTGGGTGCCGGACTGGGACGACGCGTGCGGGGCCTGCAAGAAGACCGCGTCCGTCATCGACGAGCGCTGGCCACCGCACATGCGCGCCGGGAACCGGCTCAACCCCACACCCCCGCCCGGCTCCTGCCGACCGCCGTTCTGAACGGTCCACGCACTGATCCGCACGTCGCGGGCCGGACGTCGCCCTCCCCCGAAGACGTAGCTAACACCGGCCCACACCGGTACCGTTCCACCATGGCCTTCGACCCGTCATACCTGCACCTCGTCTTCCCCGACACGCGATTCGAGGCGTGGCTCTACGGCCGCGCCTCCCGCGACCCCAACAAGCGAGGCGAAAGCGTCGAAGACCAGCTCGGCGCCGGCCGCACCCTGTGCCGCGACTACAACTGGAGCATCGCCGAAGAGTTCAAAGACCCAGGGCTGTCCGCGTCCCGCCACGCCACTCGCGCACGCGACGACTTCGAAGACCTCCTCGACACCATCGAGAACACCCCACCCAAACCCGGCGTCATCCGCATCGTCGTCGCCTACGAAGCATCCCGCTACTACCGCGACCTCGAAGCCTACGTCCGCCTCCGCGCGGCCTGCCTCGGCGCCGGGGTCCTCCTCTGCTACAAGGGCACCGTCTACGACCTCTCCCGCAGCGACGACCGCAAAGCCACCGCCCAGCACGCCATCGACGCCGAGGCCGAAGCCGACGACATCCGCGACCGCAACCTACGCACCGCCGCCCGCACCGCCGCGGCCGGCGACCCGCACGGCCGGCTCCTCTTCGGGTACGTCCGCGACTACGAGACCGTCGGCGGGCAACTGCGCTGCGTCGCCCAGCGCGAACACCCGACGACCGGCCAGTACGTGTACCGGGCCATGGTCCACATCGACCGGGGCCGGTCGATGGCGTCGCTGCTGCGCTGGCTGAACGCCGATCCGGATGCCCGCCGCCCGGACGGCTTCCTGTGGACGACACGCAACGCCCGCCTGATGCTGCTGAACCGGGCCTACCTGGGGGAGCGGAAGAACGGCGGCCAGTGGACGCCCGCGACATGGCCCGCCATCAAAGGGCTCGACAGCCCGGAGGGTCGGGCCATGTTCAACCGGGTCACTGCCATCCTCACGGACACGGACCGCCGCACGCAGCGCGGTTCGGAGCCGGTGCACCTGCTGTCCGGGATCGGCCTGTGCGGGCCGTGCGGCGACCACGCGGTGCTCCGCGGCTTCACCAAGACCGGAAAGGGACGCCGCCGTAGGCCGGGACTGCACTGCTCGGAGCGGCAGGACGTGTCGATCCGCGAGGACTGGCTGGACGCCTACGTCGAGCTCGCCATCCTGGACTGGTTCACCGACAAGGCCACGGCCCTCGCCGCGCTGGTGCCGAGCAGCGGCGACGTGGAGGCGACGATGACCGCAGCGCAGCGCCGCATCAACGCATTCGAGGAACAGCTCCGCGAGGCGCGCGCCCTGGCCGAGGAGTTCGACGAAACCACGGGCCAGTTCCGGCTGTCGGCCGCGTCGCTGGCGTCGATGGAGCAGCGCCTGCTGCCGAAGCTGGAAGCGGAACGCAAGACACTGCGGGAGGTCACCGGCGTCGACCCGGTGCTGCTGTCGCTGATCCACGCACCGGACCCGGACGTCAGGTGGAACGGGGCGACCGGGGCGGACGGGCAGGTGACGGAGCCTGGACTGTCGCTCGATCAGAAGCGGGCCGTCATCCGGAAGGTGGTCACCGTGCGGTTGTGGCCGGCGGCCGCGCCGGGTGTGCGGGGCGTGGAGGACGGCCGGGTCACGCTGGCGTTCGCCGGGGAGCCGGGGTTCAGGGACCGACCACTCCGTGCTCCCGAGACCGCGCCTGCTCGGCCTGGCGGTGGGGGAGGAGCTGGGCGGGGAAGGGGATGAGCTTCCCGGCGGACTGCTCGTCTGCGGTGAGCTTGCCGCTGCGCATCATGAGGAAGGTGGCTTCCATCGTCTCTGCGATGAGTTCGGCGCGGCGCTCCTCGAACTCGGCGGCCAGGGAGTCACGTTCGGCCCGGAGGCGGGCGGCGTTCGCGGCGCGCTCGGCGGCGGCGTCTCGGGTGACGCGGCTGCGTTCGCATTCGACGGCGGCCTGGGCAGCGAAGTAGTGGTCGCGTTGGGCGAGGGCGACGTGCTGTGCTGCCGTGAGCTCGCGGCGTTGCGCGTTGGTGTCGGTGATCCAGGCGCGGATCATGAAGAGGACGATGGCGGTGTCGCCGACGAGGTTGATGCCGAGGCCGCCGACGGCTCTGGGCAGGTTCTCGAAGGCTATGCCGTGCAGCAGGAGAGCGAAGCCTACGAGGATCAGCGTGACCGCTGATGCGATGGCGGCGACCCTAGTGCGGCCCGTTCGTTCCATGCGTACCCCCGCATCACAGTTGAGCTGCCGTCCCTCCGTGGTCAGCGTCGGCGCGGGCGGAGGGGTTGTCTTCTAGACGCTTGAGACGCTCGAAGGTTGCGTAGAACATCTGGCGTCCCACCTCGTCCTTCAGCCCCAGCCGGTCGGCCGCTTGCTCCGGAGTGAGACCAGAGCCTACCTGCGTTCGATCGGTTTCGGACAGTGACTGAAGAGCTTCGTGTGAGAGAACTCCGCCCTGAACGAGGAGGGTGCCCAGTGGGATGCCCGTCACCTGGGCGATGGCCTCGTAGAAGCGGGCCTCGGGCAGGGCTTTGCCTTGCCAGAGTCGGGTGACGCTGCTCTCGGTCATCCCGGTGTCGCGTGCGAAGCGGGCCTTGGCCCCGTGGCCGGTGTAGCCGGCGCGTTCGGCGGCGGGCACGACGATGTCGGCGAATCGTCGTGCGCGTGTGGGGGTCCCATCCGTCATGTCGACAAACACTACCTCCCTAGTTAGGGAGTAGCTAGAAAATCCCTCGCTCGCAAGAGTTGTGATCAGGTCACTGACCTGCATTGTTGCTGGTCGCGCGTCCGCTCGAACAAGCGTTCGCGTGCAATTTCACCCTTCCCTTACAAGCGTGCACCCTTGCGAGGGAGGAAGGATTGTGGAAGAGTCTCCCTCGTGAGCAAGGAACCCCCGCCCACCAGCGCCGATCCTGCCCAAGAGAGGAGTGAATACGTGTTCCGCCTCAACATCACCAAGCTGCAGTACATCGCCAAGTGCCACGGCGACGACAGCGGCTATGCGATCAGCCGACGAACCGGAATCCCCGAATCGTCCGTGTATCGCTACCTCAGGGGCCAGGCCCAGCCTGACCTGAACTCGGCCATGCGCATCGCCGAGACCTACGACATCGACCTGCGCACCGTCATCAAGCGCGTCCCCGTCAAGGCCGCGGCATGACCCGCGCCGAGTGCATCGCACTCCTCGGCCCCGACACCGCCGCACGCATCCGCGCCCGCGTCGCGCAGGCCCCGGATCCCAGCGACGAACTCGTCGAAGACCTCCGCCGCATCATGACCCGCCCCGCGGGCGAGGTGCCGCAGCACCAGGCGGCCGAGCACAGGCCGGCTGACGCCGCCTGACCTCAGTACACGCCGAAGGGCCCGCCCAACTGCCAGGTCCGGCAGGCCCCACGACTCGGCAATCCACCTGAACCCCTTGAAGGAGTGGATCACCTTGAGTATCAATCCTACTGACCTCCCCGGCCGCAGCACCCTCGTGCTGACGCTGCCGAAGGCGCAGCCGTCGTTCGCCGACGCGCAGGCCGCGCGCCGCCGCAACGAGGTCGCCTACGAGACGACCGTCACCGAGAAGGAACTCCCGCAGCAGCACATCGCGTGGGAGGCGCTGCACGACCGGGTGCTGGTGGCGTCCACGCAGATGGACGTGCTGGCGGAGTGGCTGTTCGTGATGGGCGGCCAGATCACGACGACGGTGCTGCCGTGGGGGCAGACGGTGTGGACGTTGCACACCCGGTCGTGGTCGGACTCGGAGAGGTTCCCGTCGGTGCCGGTGCATGTGTCGGTGACGGTGGCGTCGGACGAGCCGGTGATGGAAGAGGTTCGTCTGGCGGTGCGGCGATGAACACGAAGGCCGTGAACTCCGCCGCGGACGTGATCCACGCCGCGCTCACCCAGAACCGCAGGGCGATCAGTATCGCGCTCGCGCTGGACTCCGCCCAGCTGCTGCAGTCCCCGGAGACCGCGGCTGAGTTGGAGCGGCTCCGGGCCCGGGTCGCCGAGTTGGAGGCCGCGAGCGAGGTCGACAACGAGACCCTCGACGCCGCAGCCGAGGCGCTGCGGGCCCGTCCGGTAGCCGAGGTGTACGCCGAGCGCGCCCGCCACGGCACCCCTGCGGAACGCACCGCCTACCGCATGCTCCACGCCGACGCGACGGACGGCGAGCACTACGCGGTCGTGCACCACGACTACCGGCTGGGTCACGACCTGCCCGAGACGGGGGGGACTCGATGAGCCCGCGCTTTGACCTGACTGGCCAGACTTTCGGTCGACTCAAGGTCATCAAGATCAGCGGAGCCAATGAGCGTCGCGAGACGCTCTGGTTCTGTGAGTGCGCCTGTGGCGGCCAGGCCCACGTGTCTGCGTCGAACCTGCGGAATGGCAGAACATCCTCGTGCGGGTGCCGGCAACTCCGAGGTCCGGCCTTGGAACGGCTGGAAATCCGCACGGACCGCACTGGGGAGTGCTGGCTGTGGACCGGCCGCCTGAACGGCTCGGGATACGCCGAGATGAAGCTCGGTGGCCGGTATCAGATGGCGCACCGGGTGGCGTATCAGGAGATTGTTGGCCCGATCCCCGAAGGCCTTCAACTCGACCACCTCTGCCGCGTCCGGCACTGCGTTAATCCGGCTCATCTGGAGCCGGTGACGAGCCGTGAGAACACGCTACGCGGCGAGAACTTGGTTGCCATCAACGCGGCCAAGACGCATTGCAAGCGGGGACACCTCTTCGACGCCGCCAACACGTATCGGTGGCGCAACAGCCGTATCTGCCGAGAGTGCCGCCGTCTTCGTAGCGCGACCAAGGCGGGTGACCGCTCGTGAGCACGCACTCGCCGGCCGAGTGGGCCGAGATGGTCGCCCTCGCGTTCGGGATCTGGGGGACGGGCAGCGTCTTCTACTTCCTCCTCGTCGACGCCGACCTCGCTGACTTCGACCCGCGCCCCGCCGCACGCCGCGCCACAGCCGCCCTGCACCAGGGCGTCGTGCACGCCGGCCACGACCTCAACCGGGCCCGGGCGCACGCCGAGCGTGCCGCCGTCCACGCCGCGATCACGACGGCCGCCGCTCTCGCTCTTCTCCTTCCCGCCACCGGAGGCACCCGATGAACCACTCCTCCAAGCCGGGCCTCTCCTTCGAGGTCGGCGCCAACCACCTCCACGGCGTCCTGCGTGTCGACCAGATCCGCACCGACACCCTCGTCCAGCTGGTGCAGCACTGGTCCAACCCGGACGACCGGGACGCGATCATCACGGCGCTCGACGAGCTGTCCGACGTGGTGCACGGCGTGGCCCGCGAGGGCGAGCTGGACGCGGCGGTCGAGCAGGTTGAGGACGTTGCGGCTATGGACACCGCGCAGGTCGAGGTGTCGATGGTGGACGTGCGGCGTCTGCTGGTTGAGCTGACCGCGGTCGCGCGTCGGGTGCTGCGGTTCCGCCGGCCGTCCGTGCCGGGGCAGCGTGAGGCGGGTGCGGCATGAGCGCCCGCATGGAACTGCACGTCGCCCTGTCGCTGCGGCTGGACGCCAAGGAGGCGTACCGCCTCGCGCACAACTACCGCGACGAGGTGCTGGCCGAGGCAGACCTGCTGCCGAAGGCGGACGTCGTGGCCTGGCTGACGAAGAAGGCCCGCGAGGGCACGCCGGTCGAGGTGCTCGCGTCGAAGGTCGAGCGGGGCGCGGTCCGCCCGGACAACCTGCGGATGCTGCCCGCCGACTTCTTCGAGCCCGGCCACACCTACACCCGGCAGCACCACGCGTCCACCATCCGCTTCCTCGTCCAGCACGTCGACTGGTCGCCCTGCGGCACCTACAAGGTCGCGTTCGGCTGGCGCGTCGAGGACGGCGACGTCACGTGGTCGCCGACCGACTCGGACGACTTCGGCGGCTGGGTCGACGTCACCCAGGGCGGTGAGTCGGAGTGAGCGCCGTCGACACGATCCTCTTCGCCCTCAAAGCCCACTTCCGCCGCGAGGTCGACCCGACCGCCGCCGCCGTCAACGTGCTCGCCGACTACGAGGCCACCACCATCGGCCGCCTCCGCGACTTCACCCCCGTGTGGACCCGCAGTGACGGCAGCGACGTCCCCGCGACCGAACTCCGCTGCATCCCCTGCGGCCACCTCGTCCAGGCCGTCGGCGTGAAGACGCTCCTCGACATCAACGCACTCGCCAGCAGCCACAACTGCCAGAGCAGGAAGGCGGACGCCTGATGACGTCCACCGCGCAGGCCGGGGCTCAGGCCCCGGCCGCCGGGCCCACCCTCCTCGGATGGTTCGAGGCCGGCACACCCGAGTGGCACGCCGCCCGCGCGAACGGGATCGGCGGCAGTGAGATCGCCGCGGTCGTCGGCCTCTCCCCGCACGAGTCCCGGTTCTCCCTCTGGCACCGCAAGAAGGGATTGGTCGGCCCCGTCGAGGAGAACCCCCAGATGCGGTGGGGAAAGAAGCACGAGCCCACCATCTGCGCCGAGTTCGCAGAGCTCCACCCCGAGTGGATCGTCCACACCTCCGGCACCTACGCGGCCACCGGCAGGCGGTGGCAGATCGCCAACCCGGACCGGCTTCTATACCTGCCGGAGACAGACGAGCCGTTCGCGCTGCTGGAGGCGAAGACCGCCCGGGACGACGAGGGCTGGGGCAAGGAAGGCACCGCCGAGATCCCGGTGCACTACCGAGCCCAGTGCCTGTGGTACCTCGACGTCCTCGGTCTGCCCGTCTGCCACCTCGCCGTCCTGATCGCTGGGGCGGACTACCGCGAGTACGTCGTCGACTACGACGAGGACGAGGCCCGCATCCTCCGCGAGGCCGGCGCCCGCTTCATGGACGACCTCGCCCGCGACAACCGGCCTGACATCGACGGACACTCTGCCACCTACCAGGCGATCCGTGAGATCCCCGAGGGCCTGGACCCCGTCGACATCGAGATCGGCACCGCTCTGCGGGACCGGTTCTACGCCGCGCAGGACGCCTACTGGGCGGCCGAGGACGAGCTGACCGCCTGCAAGGGCGAGCTCCTCGACGCGATCGGCACCGGCCAGCGCGCCGTCTGCGAACGCCAGCGCATCGCCACCCGCACCGTCCGCGACGGCCACACCTACTCCCTCATGCCTGCACGCACCCGAAGGAACGCCCGATGACCGACAACACCGTCTCCACCGCCATCGCCACCCGCGACGAGGGCCCCGGCGCCATGGTCACCCAGTACCAGGAGGAGTACGCCGCTCTCCTGCCGTCCCACGTCAACGCCGACCAGTGGGTGCGCCTCGCCGTCGGGGCGATCCGCGGTAACCAGATGCTGGAGCGGGCCGCGAAGAACGACGTCGGCGTGTTCCTGCGGGAGCTGAAGACCGCCGCCCGCCTCGGCCTGGAACCCGGCACCGAGCAGTTCTACCTCACCCCCCGCAAGTCGAAGGACCACAACTGGAACTTCATCATCAAGGGGATCGTCGGCTACCAGGGCATCGTCGAACTCATCTACCGGGCCGGCGCCGTGTCCTCGGTCGTCGTCGAGACCGTCCGCGCCAACGACTCCTTCCGGTACGTCATCGGCCGCGACGAGCGCCCCGTCCACGACGTCGACTGGTTCGGCGGCGACCGCGGTGAACTCGTCGGCGTATACGCCTACGCGGTCATGAAAGACGGCGCCACCTCCAAGGTCGTCATCCTCAACCGTCAACAGGTCATGGACGCCAAGGCCAAGTCCGACAGCGCGTCCGGGAAGGGCGCGGACTACTCCCCGTGGAACACCAACGAGGAGGCGATGTGGCTGAAGACCGCCGCTCGCCGCCTCGCCAAGTGGGTGCCCACCAGCGCGGAGTACATGCGCGAGCAACTGCGGGCGCAGGCCGAGGTCGCCAAGGAACTGCCGTCGGGGTTCGCGCCGCCGCTGCCGCAGCCGTCGGCGGATCTCCCGGACGACGCCGGTAGCGGCGAGGAGGAGGGGCCGATCGAGGGCGAGTTCGTCGACGACGAGCCCACCGGCACCGACTGGCCGGCCGCCGCCCAGCCCGGGCAGGGGGCCCGCCGATGAGCGCTCCGATCGCCTTCGTCGACTGCGAGACCACGGGGCTGGACCCGATCAGGCACATGCCGTGGGAGGTCGCCATCATCCGCCGCGAACCGGACGGTACCGAGACCGAGTACCTGTGGCAGATCCGGCCCACTCGCGCAGAGCTTGCTGCCGCGCAGCCGGAAGCACTGCGCATCGGCGGCTACGCGGAGCGGTTCGCCGTCCCTGATGGGGCGGCGGCAGCCGACATGCTCGCCGTGCCCGTCGTTCCCCTCGACTACCTCGACGTAGCAGGGCGGATCTTCAAGGCCCTGACAGGCGCGGTCATGGTCGGCTCGAACCCCCACTTCGACGCCTCGTTCCTGCATCGGATGCTCCAGACCGGCGCGACGCCCTGGCACTACCGGCCGGTGTGTATCGCCACCCTCGCAGCCGGCCGGAAGCTGGGCATGACCGAGATGGTCCGGAGGGTCGGCGGTACGGCGCAGCCCTCCGACGAGGTGCCGTTCCCTTTCTCGTCGCGGGATTTGTCCCGCTGGGCCGGCGTCGAACCGCCCGGCCCGGGGGTGGCGCACACGGCGCTGGGTGACGCCCGCTGGGCGCGCGACGTGTTCGACGCGGTCCGGGGTGAGACGTCGTGAGGGTTCCCTTCGTGTGGCGGCGCACCGCCGAAGCCAACGTGTGCATGTGGAAGGACCGGGCCGCCTACTGGCGCGGCCGCGCGGAGACCGCCGAGTCGCAGCTCCGTGCCGAGGTGGCCGCGCGCCGGACCGCTGCTGAGAAGTTCAGCGACCTGTTCGACGAGCACGAGCAGCTCACCCGCGACCACGCCCGTCTCGCCGCCCGGCCCGCCCGGTTCGACGGCGACAAGGCCCGTCACGCCGCCGCCCGGATCGAGCGCCTGGTGCGCGGTGTGGCCCGGGCCCGCGCGGAGGCGGCCAGCGAGACGCGCCGCGCCGACCGGCTGCAGGCCCGTCTCGACGACGCCGTCGGCATGCCGCAGGGCGGCCGGATCGCCAACTCGGGCCCGTGGCAGCCCGGCTTCCGCAAGACGGAGGTGGATCACTGATGGCCGAGCCGATCATCACCGGGCTCTATGTCCTGTTCCTGGCGGGCTTCGCCCTCGCGTTCTGGCTGCTGTGCCGCAAGCCGCGACTCACCCCCACCGAGGCCGCCGAGCAGCAGACGGACGACATCGAAGCCCGCCTCAAGGCCTACGCCACCCGCATCGCCGACCTGTACGACACCACCCCGGGGGGAAACCAATGACCGCCCTCTTCGACGTCGAGGCCCCGGCCGCACCCGCAGCGGCCGGGCCCCGGCCCCTCGTCATCGCACTCGACGCCGCCACCATCGTCACCGGAGTCGCCGGCGTCGGCTGGACCGACTACGTCCACGCCCCCGCGAAGGGCCTCCACGAACGCTTCCAGCAGCAGCTCGACGGCTGCGCCTCCTTCTACCGCCACGCCGACTACGTCGTCATCGAAGGCCCCGCCTACTCGAAGAACAACAACGGCGCCGACGCGCTCTCCGCACTGCGCTGGTTCCTCCGGCAGGACCTGTGGAAGCGCGGCATCCCCTACGCCGTGATCAACCCGCAGGCCCGCAACGAGTACGCCACCGGGAAGAAGCGCCCGGTCCCCGGCACGGTCCCACCGAAGAAGCGGTACGAGGTCGGCAAGGCCATGATCCGCGACGCCGTCCACCAGCGGTACGGGCTGCTCACCGAAGGCAAGCACCGCTACGACCAAAGCGACGCGTACATGATCCTCGCGCTGGGCCTCCACTCTCTCGGGCACGTCCTCGCCGAGGTACCCGAGGCGTGGGCGCAGAACGCGCTGCGCGGCGTGGAGTGGCACAACCTCCCGGCGGTGGCCCGCTGATGCCCGGCCCGCAGGGCGTGCCCCGCGCCGACATCATCCGCCTCCTCGCCGAAGGCCACTCCGACCGCAGCATCGGCCGCCTCCTCCACACCAACCCGAAACGCGTCGGCCGGATCCGCCGCGAACTCGACCTTCCCCCAGCCAGCCGGCACACCACCCTCACCCTCGAACAAGCCTGGCAAGCGCAGACCGAGGCCGTCGACGGCGGACACATGCGCTGGACCGGCTACCTCCGCGAGAAGACCTGCCCCGTCCTCAAGCACCGCGGCATCGACTACGCGGCCCGCCGTATCGCCTTCCGTATCCGGCACGGCCGCGAGCCCGAAGGGCGTGTCCTGCCCAGCTGCACCTACCCCGGCTGCATCGCACCCGACCACACCACCGACCAGCCCATGCGTGACCACCTCAACCAGCAGTACGCGGCGATCTTCGGGAGGGCGGCATGAGCCACTACACCGGATCCGTACCCATGCACGACCGCGCCACCGACTGGCGCGACCGGGCCGCCTGCAAGACGGACCCCGACCGCATGTTCCCCGACAACAACTCCGCCGGTATCGACCAGGCCAGGCAGGTCTGCCGCAGCTGCCCCGTGTGGCGGCAGTGCCTGCGTGACGCGCTCGCCGTCGGCGACAACGAGTACGGCATCCGCGGCGGCATGACCCCAGGTGAACGCCGCGCGGTCGCCAAGCAGATGGCCGTGGGCATCCGGGTGACCGTCGCCCCGCCGAAGACGGCCAAGCCTCCCATGCCGAGGCCGACGTCGATCCGGGAAGCGGTCGAGCGGCGCACCATCGCGACCGGCGACGGTCACCTGCAGTGGCAGGGGGGCGCGACTGTGCAGTTCGCCGGCCGTGCGTACACGTCGTGGCAGGCGGCGTTCATCGCCGGGCACGGGCGTGCTCCGGTCGGTCCGGTGACGCGGACCTGCGACCGGGAGTGCGTGCTGGCGGAGCATCTGGCGGACGCGGTGCTCCGCGGTGACAGGGCCGCGTCGTGAGCGGGGAGCGGGTCCGCGAGTGCGGTCACTGGATCGGCCCGGAGCGCCGGCACTGCAGGCAGGTGGACGGGGTTCGCGCGTTCCTGATCGGGCTGCGTTGCCCGGCGCACACGCCGAACGCGCTGAAGGGCCTGCCGGAGATCCCGCCCGGGCCGGGTGCACCGCGGACCTGGGCGGCACCGCCCACGTACCGGGCCCCGACGGCGCGCGGCCGCCGTCCCCTCACCGCCGTCCGCAAGACCACGTGACAGCGGCCCCGCCGACCGAACCGGCGGGGCCACCAACCCCAAGGAGAACACGATGACCACCCACCGCAGGCTCACGCAGGCCGAACTCGTCACCGAAGCCACCGAACGGTTCGGCAACGACCCGATGAAGTGGGCGTTCCTCTGCCCCACATGCGGCGACACCGCGACCGGAGCCGACTTCCGCGAAGCCCTCACCAGCCACCCGCGCAAGCACCCCAACGGGACCGACGTCGCCGCCTCCGACGTTCTCGGCCAGGAGTGCATCGGCCGCACCCTCGGCGCCCTCGACAAGCGCCAGACGTACAGCGGACGCGGCTGCGACTGGGCCGCCTACGGCCTGTTCGGCGGCCCCTGGACCGTCGACCTGCCGGACGGCCACACCATCCACTCCTTCCCGCTCGCCCCGGCCAGCTGACCATCCTCCGGCGGCCGGCCCCCAGGCGCACAGCGCCGCGGCCGCCACCCGGGCCCGCCCTCCACCTCCCCCCAAACGGAGGGCGGGCCCACCCAGATCCACAGATCCACAAGCCAGCTCCACAACCAGAAAGGCACACCGTGACACCCAACATCGACGCCGACGTCAAGTTCGACAGCAAGGTCCTCACCGACGTAGCCGAAGCCCTCGAACCCCACGCCACCGAAATGTTCAAGCAGCGCGCCGGCCGGTGGATGGCCGTCGTCGAGTTCGGCCACGTCGAGCGCACCGAACCCGGACCCGACGAGGACAAGAACCCCACCGTCAAGATCCGCGTCACCTCGATCGAAGTCGCCGCCGACGAAGTCACCCGCGGCCGACTCCGCAGCGTGCAGCGCGAGATGTACGACCGCCGCACCTCCGGCGGCACCCTCTTCGAGCACGACACGGACGAGGTCGCCTGATGGCCGCCCGGCCGTGGGGAGGCGACAACTCCCGCCGCCCCGCGGCCGGGCCCCGCCCCTGCGAGCACTGCGGACAGCCGGTGCTACGCCAGCTCGTCGGCCACCGCGCCGCACTGAAGGTCACCGCGGACGCCGCGCCCATACCGCTCGACGAGGCGCTCGCACTGCGGGAACCGAACCGGCTCGTGTGGTGCCTGGCCCGGCTGCGCAGCGGTGAACCGGATCTGAGGTGGCGGTGCCGCAGCGGGGAGACGTGCCGGCACCAGGCGGTCATCGAGCACCGGTGCCCCCCGGAGGCCAGGCAGTTCGGAGCGAAACCAGAAGGGGGGCTGTGGTGAAGCGATCAGGGCTTGGGCTTGGGGGCGATCTTCGCCACCCACTCGCGGGTCATGCCGGACCAGCGGGCCATGTCGGAAGGGCCGACACCTTGGGCACGCCAGGCCACGAACAGCTCTCGCAGCGCGGCGTCGTCCCGCTCAAAGGCGGCCTTCGACTTCTCGCGCTTACGGGCGGCGTCCCGGATCTGGGCCTCGGCTTCGCTGGTCATGGCCCTCATGGTGACACAGGTTGTCACGGTCGCGCTACGCGTCCGCGCTATACGGTCGCGAACTGCGGTCGCGAACGGTATTCTCGTCTCATGGTGAACATCGGCTCAGGCCACAGCCATCGCGCAGACCTCACGTGCAACCACGAGTTGTACGGATTGAGCTGCGGCGACTACGACGCAATGCGGGCCCGGGCACGCGAGGCGTGCGAGATCTGTGAGACCGCCGAGCGTGACACGACCCGCGGCCAGCTCGTCATCGACCACTTCCAGGGCGAGGGACTGTTCATCGTGCGCGGGCTCCTCTGCGACCGATGCAACTCGGTCATGTCTCGCCACGATCGCACTGCCGAATGGGGCCCCTCCTCTCTGCCTTGGAAGGAGAAGGCCCGCGCCTACCACCTCAACGCATTCAGCCAGCCCACGGCCGATGAACTGCGTCGCGCAGACGAGGTCATCGCGGCACGCACGCCGTACTCCGTCCGCAACCGGCCGCCGCTGCCGAGAACGCCACGCCGAAAGCACTCGCCGCGCGTCCACCTGAACCACGGCCCGAAGCAGATCGCCCGAGCGATTCGCAAGCACCTCACGCCCGAGCAGATCGGCCGCTTGGTCCAGCTGCTCACTGAGGCCGAGGCAGGTGAGCCCCACAGCCACAGCGCTGCGACCCGCTAACGCGCGCTGCCCGCCCCGCACCTTCACGCAAGGAGCACCACCAAGTGACCGAGAACCAGCAGCCGCCACAGCGCACCGGCGCCTGGCCCACGGAACCCGTCGACCTCGACGCGGTCCAGGCCACCACCGCCGAGCGGCAGGCCGAGCAGGAACACGGCGAGCAGCACGCCCGCCTCTACGCCGCCATCGCCTGGAACGAACTGGTTCTCGACAACATCCGCATCGACCTCGCCAACCAGCCCAACGCGAAGTGCGCACGCAACCGCGCCCGCTGGTGGATCCGCGGCGTCCTCGCCCAGCTCGACACAGTCCTCAAGGAGGGCGACCGATGACAACCGCCGCTCCCCTCATGCTCTTCGGCGACGACACCCCCGAGCCCCCGCACCCCACCGCGCGCGACCAGCCCGAACCCATCCACGGCCTACGGCCCGCGCCCGCTCGGCTCATCGCCGCACACGACGCCGACATCCACGACCACGAAGGCCGACCCTTGCTCTACCTCGTCGTCACCTGCTGCCCGTACTGCGAGCACCAGCACATCCACCCCGCCGGCCACACAGGCGAGCCCCGGCTCTGCCCGCGCAACGCCCGCTGCATCGGCCAGCCCGGCGGCGCCTACTACTTCCCGGCGGTGGACCAGTGACAACCGCACACCAGGCGCCCACACACGTGGCCGCAGACATCGAACTCGTCAGAGCATCCCTGGCCTACCAGTACCAAGACGCGCCCGGCCTGCTCAGCATCTGCTCCGACGCAGACCGCTGGGTCGGACGCCGCTTCACCACCGACGAAGTCGGCATCGCCGCCGCCGTCCGCTACATCGCCGAACTCGACACCCGCACCCCGAAAGGGATCTACGCCCAGGTCACCACCCTGCGCGAACACCCCGCCAAGGGCCGCGGAGGAAAGGACCTCGCCCACGCCCTCACCTGGCTGTGGGCCGACGGCGACTACGGCACCCTCGGCCACAAGCCCGGCCCCGACGAGATGCCCCACCCCATCGACGCCGACCACGTCCGCGAGATCGTCACCTCCACCGGACTGCCCGAGCCGTCCGGCTGGGTCGACACCGGCGGCGGCTGCAACCCCGTATGGGCGCTCACCGAAACGCACATCATCACCGACGACAACCGGGTCGCCGTCGAGGAGATGACCTCAGCCCTACAGGCCATCCTCGGCGCCGCCGCCTACCAGCACGGGTGCGCCTGGGACACCCAGGTCGGCAACCTCGACCGGCTCATGCGCGTGCCCGGCACCGTCAACCGCAAGACCGAACCCGCCCGCCCTTCCAGCAGCCACGCCGGCACCGGCGCACCCGTCGACCTCGCCACCATGCGCGAAGCCATCACCCGCCTGGCTCCCGAGGCACGCCGCATCCTGGAGAAGGCCGCCGTCGAGAAGCGGGCCCGGCAAGACGAACGCACAGGCCGCACCACCCCTGCACGACCCGCCCGGCCCGCAACCTTCCCCCGCTCCACCAGCGGCACCGGCGTCTTCGACATCCTCGCGAGCCAGCTCACCTTCCGCGACATCCTCGAACCCGAGGGCTGGACCTACCGCGGCACCGCCGCCGACGGCCGCGAGAAGTGGCTGCGCCCCAGCGGCAGCGAAGGCTCACCCGACAGCGACTACAGCCTCGTCTGCGACGACCACGTCGCCGTCAACTGGAGCGAGCGCTCCGGCCTCCCCGTCGGCCAGCAGCCGGGAGGAAAGAAGCTCACCATCCCCACCCTGTGGGCGCACATCCACCACGGCGGCAACGAACGCGAAGCCACCCTCGACATCCTCCGCGCAGCCTTCGACCAGGACGCCAGCCCGGCCGCCCGACGACTGCCGGCCCCAGCCCTCGCCGAGATCCGCCGCCACTGCCGCCCGCCCGCCGCGCCCCGAGACGACACACCGCACGACGACGAGTACTGGCCCACCGAGGCCCCCGCCGAAGAAGACGACCCCGACGACACCACCTCGACGCAGCGGCCCGGCCTTCTGCCCGAAACGTTCTGGAACGCACGCCCGGTCTTCCAGCACATCCGGCAAGCCGCCCACTCCCAAGGCTGCTCCGGCGACACCGTCCTCTACTCCACCCTGGCCCGACTCTCCGGGATGATCTCCCACCACATCCGGGCCGTCACCGGCATCGGCGGCCGGGCCAGCCTCAACATCTTCGCCGCCATGGTCGGCACCTCCGGCGCCGGCAAGTCCATCTCCGCCGGATGCGTCCGCGACCTCATGCACCCCGCCGACGACGACTTCCGCGACGGCCTGCCCATCGGCTCCGGCGAAGGCATCGCCGAAACCTTCATGGGCGCCGTCGAAGAACCCACCGGCGAGATCCACCAGAAGGGCCCCTACAAGGGCGACCCCGTCATGGCGAAGGTCCGCAAGCAGGTCCGGCACAACGCGTTCTTCTACGTCGACGAAGGTCAGACCATGGCCAAGCTCGGCGAACGCTCCGGCTCCATCCTCGGAGAGACCCTGCGGCGCGCCGCCATCGGCGAAGCCCTCGGCCAGACCAACGCCTCCGAAGAACGCACCCGCTACATCGCGCCCGGCTCCTACAGCCTCGGCCTCCTCGCCGGCTTCCAGCCGTCCATCGCCACCGTCCTCCTCGCCGACGCCCACACCGGAACACCGCAGCGATTCTTCTGGGGCTGGGCCGACGACCCCACCATCCCCGACAACCCGCCGCCGTGGCCCGGCCCCATCGAGCCGCACCCCGGCCGTATCCGCCCCGACGCCCCGGTCGACATCGACTTCCCCGTGTCCATCAAGCAGATGCTGTGGCGCGAGCGCGTCGCCCGCGGACGCGGCGAACTCGAAGTGCCCGAACTCGACGGCCACGCCAACCTGATGAAGGTCAAGCTCGCCGCCCTGTTCGCCCTCCTCGACGGCGGCCGCCTCAACGCCACCGAAGAGGACTGGGAGCTGGCCGGCGTCGTCTGGAAGGCCTCCTGCGCGGTGCGGGACTCCCTCGTCCGCAGGGCCGAGCGTGAGGCCGCACTCGCCAAGCAGCAGCAGACCGACGCCAAGGTCGAACTCGAACTGCGCACCCACGTCGCGAAGAAGGGCGCCGACCTCGCCCTGGAGCGCGTCGCCCGCCTCGTCCACCGTCACGCCTCGCAGGTCGGCGGGATCACCTACGGCGGCCTGAAGAAGTCGCTCGCGTCCCGGGATCGCGCCATCGCGGAGAAGGCGGTCGCTCTCGCGGTGGCTCGGGACTGGGTGTTCGAGGAGGGGGACCGGATCTGTGTCAAAGCGGACTAATCGAGGTGGACATGAGGGGTGGACATCCGTCCACCTTCGGCCGAGGTGGACAGGTGGACATTTGTCCACCACCCCCTGTCGCGAGAAAAACGGCCCCCATTCTGCCCCCACATACATACACAAAAAGGACATTTACTCTCACTCACGCGCTACGCGAGACAGGGGGTGGTGGACACGTCCACCTTTTGTCCACCTGTCCACCTCCTTTACCCGTAAACAATCTCCGCCGGCCCCCGCCTAGTCGATCACCCCCACACGCGACACCCACCCCACACCACACCCACGAAAGGCAGCCATGACCACCACACCCCGCCGCATCCAACGCCGCCGCACCAAGGGCTGGCGCGCACCTGAAGGCGCCCGCTACGTCGGCCGCGGCACCCCCTTCGGCAACCCCTGGGCCGTCGTGCAGACCAACACCGGGACCGGCTGGGCCGTCCAATGGGCCGGCCACACCAACCAGCACCGCCCGCCCGGCCTGAAGGACTTCGTCCCCGCCAACGGCCAGCACGACGCGCACACCCTCGCCGTCGAGCTGTACGAGATCTGGGTCCACGCGCACCCGACCCTGCCGGACCGAATCCGCCGCGACCTCGCCGCCCGAGACCTCATGTGCTGGTGCCCGCCCGAACTCCCGTGCCACGCCGACGTGCTGCTGGAGCTCGCCAACAGCCAGCTCGCCGCCGCCTGACCGTCACCCCGCCCGCCCGGGCGTACCCCGCCCCCGCACCACCGACCGAGGAGACACCACCCATGACCGACCCCAAGGCCACCGTCCAGATCACCCGCTACGAGGTGTCCGTCCTCCCCGAGGACGACATCAACCGCCCCGTGTTCACCGTCTACGTCGAGCACCGCGGCAACGACCGGTGGGCCGTCGTCCGCAACCAGCAGTGCATGAACGCCAAGGGCGAATGGTCCTGGGAGCGCGTGCCGTCCGAGCGCGAGGACGACTGGCTGGCCGAGCACCGGTTCAACCGGGCGACCGCGCTGGAGCTCGCCCAGTGGGCGGCCCCCCGGATCGTGGTCAACGGCCACACGGCGGTCGACGCGTACCGGCGCACGCACCCCGCCGCCGCTGCTGCTGTTCCGGCCGTGCCGACCACCACCAAGGACGGCGCACAGTGACCGCCCGCCGCCACCTCCGCAACTCAGCCGAGATCTGCCCCGAGCACATCGACATCCCCGGCGAGGGTCCGCTGCGTTGCGAACTCGATGCCGGACATGACGGCAAGCACAAACACTTCTGCACCCGATGGGGCACGCCGGATCGCGCCACAGGCCAGCCCACCCCGTGACCCACGAGAAGACCGGCCGCCGTGTTGGAGCCACGGCGGCCGGCCGTCCCCGAAGCATCCCACCCGGAAGGAACACGCACACCATGACCACCGACCCGACCAGCGAGCAGCTCGCCGCCCTCGTCCGCGACTTCCTCGACCCCGACCCGTGCGCCCTCGACCATCACGGCTACTGCCAGGCCCACAGCTGGCTGTGCGAGGGCCGCTGCCCGCATGCCCGGGCGCGGGAGGTGCTGGCTGAGTACGACGCTCAGCAAGCCGCGTCTGCCGGGCTTGGCGTGTCTGCCACACCCAGCCACACCGACCAGGCCGCGCTCCGCGAGAGCATTGCCGAGGCCCTCCTCGCCACGCCCCGCGAGGGCTGGACCTACGAGACCGGCCGGGAGAAGTGGGACCACCACAAGCACGGCGACCGCCCCGGACACACCTACTCGATCTCGTGCGCCCTCTGCACCGGTGACGTCACCACGCTCGCCGACGCGGTGCTGGCGGTGCTGCCGCCGCCCGCCGACCGGGCCGCCGTCCTCCGCGAAGCCGCCGACCGTATGTCGAAGAAGGCGTCGGCGCTCACCGAAGGTCTGCACGACCTGGCGCATTTCGTGGCGAAGGACCGGCTACGCGAGGCCGAGATCCTCGACCGCGAGGCTGACGAGCTGCGCCGCCTGGCCGACGAGACGCAGCCGCCGGAGCCCGTCGTCACCGTGCACGCCGCGCCCGACCTCAGCCCTGCAGCCGCTGAAGCCCTCGCCGCACTCGCCGACGTGGCCAAGCAGCAGATCGTCTGCGACTTCGACCACCCCCACCCAGAGCACCCCTGCGGACGCCGCCTACTCGCGCCCGTCGACGAGGCGCCCCAGCAGCCCGACACCGAGGCATGGGACGTCCCCGACGCCCGGCCCGGCACCACCGACTACACGCTCACCCGGCCCGCCGCCGACGCGCAGTCGGAGCCGCCGGTGCACGGTGAGTCCGTCGCCCACCTCGCCGGCCTCCACGACGGACACGACCAGTGTGCCGACGGCGAGCGGGGGATCGTCCACCGCTGCACCGAGTTCGACACATGGTTCGACCGCACCGTCTGTGCCGAGCCCTGCGGGGCCATGCACACCCGCTGCGTCAACTGCGGCGCAGCACTGGACACCTGCCCGCAGGGCCAGCCCGCCGTCGACGCGCGGCAGGACGGGGCGCAGCAGTGACCGCGCACCCGATCCCCGAGAACGCCGGGCACTGGTGGCTGGTGTGCGGGAAGTGGCGACGCCTGCATGCCATCCACAGCGCGGCGATCACAGCCGACCAGATGCGGAACGCCATCGACGACAACCGGCCCATCCCCGAGCGCGCCGCCTGTGGACTGCGCCGCCGCTGGTGGATGCCCGGCGTGTTCTCCCGCCTCGGTCGCCGCCGCTGCACCCCCTGCTGCCACGCGCTCGGTATCCAGCCCGGCTACGGCACCCCCGCCAACGAGAACCACCGCGAGGCGACGAAGACCCGACAGGACGGGGAGCAGCAGTGAGCGACGCCGAGCTGTTCATCGAGGCGATCACCACGTTCACCACGGTCGCTGAGGCCCTCGCCGGGTGGGTGATCTTCTTCGCGGTCGTCGCCGCGATCCTCACCCTCGCCGCCACCGTCACCGGCGCGCGGGCTGTACGAGGCGCGTGGCGGTACCTGCGCGCCCGCGTGACGGCCGAACGAGCCGCGCGGGCAGTCCGGGAGGGTCAGGCCCTCCAACACCCGCCACACGCCCGCACAGCCCGCCGCACCCCCGCCTGGGTCCACACACAACCAGCCGACAAGGAGCACGCATGACCGACCAGCCCTGCCCCTTCTGCGAGATCGTCACGGGCCGCGCCCCCGCCACCATCGTCCACGAATGGCCCGAGGCCCTCGCGATCGTCCCGCTCAACCCCGTCGTCGACGGCCACCTGCTCGTCATCCCGCGCGAGCACGTCCCGGACTTCGCCGCCTACCCCAAGGTGTCGGCCGCCACGATGCAGTGCGCCGCCGAACTCGTCGCCGGGCTGGGCTCGTACAACCTGATCACTAGCAAGGGCCGCCCGGCCACGCAGTCCGTGTTCCACCTGCACCTGCACCTCGTGCCCCGCGCCGAGAACGACGGCCTCGCCCTGCCCTGGTACAGCGGCCGCCGCAACCGCAAGCAGACCGCCTGACCCCGCCCCGTCGTCCGGCCCGCCCCCACCGGGCCGGACCCCCACCCGAGGAGCCTCGCATGCACATCCACCCCCACCGCCCCGCCGACGTCGCACCCCACCAATACGCCCGCCTGGGCTGGCGCTGGTGGCTCTGTCGCCACTGCTACGCGCCCCGCAGCCTGCACCCCCGCACCAGCCCGGTACGCGCCCGCTCCGCCGACGACAACCGCTACCTCAGCGCCCGCGCCCCGCACTTCAAGGAGGGCTGGTGATCCTCATCCTCGCCCTCGCCGTCACCGCGGTGGTCGCCGTGTTCGCCCTGTTCCTCCACACCCTCCGCCAGCTCGCCGAAACCGCACTCCACGACACCCCACCACCCACACGAGACGCCCACAACAACCAGAGGCACCCATGACCGGCGCCCAGCACCCCGCCCGCGCCAAAGCCCGCGGCTGCACCGCCGGCGTCATCCTCGCCGCGGCGTCCGGCATCTACCCCGCCACCTACCACCCGTACTTCGCCATCCCCGGCCTGGTATCGGCCGCGATCTTCGCGATGGTCGCCGCCTCCTACCGGCGGGAAGCACACGAGGCCGCCACACAAGACCCGCGGAGCACCCCATGAACGCGGCCATCGCCACCCTCGGCCTCGCCTCCGCCGCCGTCCTCTTCCGCCACCTCGTCCACCGCATCGCACGCCTCACCACAAGGAGACGCCGATGACCGGGCCGTCCAGCACACCCCGCGGCGAGCACACGCCGAAGCCCGGCATCACCTGGCAGACCGAACTCGTCCGCACCGAGCAGCACGTCGACGACGACACACCCGACCCCCGACCGAACCGAGCCACCCGCCGCGCCATACAGCGCGCAGCACGAAAGAAGCAACGATGACCGAGAAGACCCGCGCCCCGTGGACGCCCGAGCAGGTAGCCGCTCTGAACCGGTTCCAGCGCGAGGGCGGCATGCACCCGTTCACGTGCGGCGCCGAGCACGCCACCGGGCAGAGCCCCGTCCTCGTCGCCACGAACGGCGGGTGGGTGTGCCCGGACCCGCAGTGCGTGTACCGGCAGGACTGGGCACACGCCTTCATGACCGAACGCAGCATGAGCATCACCCTGCCGCCCTACAGCGGCGACGACGCCACGTGTATCAAGTGCGGCGACGTCGGCGCCCGCACCACATACAAAGAGTTCGGTGAACCCGGCCACGGCCAAGTCGGCACCCCCGACAAGTTCCCCGAACGCCTCGAACGAAAATGCAACCGCTGCGACTACCGATGGAACGAGGCCCTCAACCCGCCCACCCCCGACGTCGCCCTCACAGCGCTCGGCAGAGCGGAGACCGAACTCACCGCCCTCCGCGCCCGCGGAAACGGGGACGCCGCACTCCTGCCCGAGCACCTCCGCGAGCAGCTCCGCGAGGCCATCGAGTCCGAGGTGTACGCGTACCGCGAGCGCACCATGCTGTGGGAGGAGACCGGCGGCGTCACCGAAGAGATCGCCCGGCTCGCCGCGCGCGGAGCGGTGAAGGCGCTCACCGCCCACCGCGACTACATGCCCATGGCCAACAAGGACAACTGACCCGGGACAGCACGCGGCCCGCCGCCCCTACTGGGTACGGCGGGCCGACGAGGGCGCCCCCCCTCGGTGGTGGACAAGACGCTACGCCCCGCCCCGTCAATGCGTCCAGACGTCGGGACCGCCGCCCCGCCACTCGATCAGCCCGCTACGCACCACGTCCATCTCATCGAACTCCTGGAGGCCGGCCTCCTGCATGAAGGCGGCGATGTCCCGGACGCTGTAGGCGCGGCCGAGGATGGTGCCGTCGACGCGCACCCTGCGGCCGCCTTGCTCGTCGGGCGGGTACACGGTCACCGGGCGGTCGTCGGCCATGGCTCCAGCCTCGCGCAGCTGCGCGGCCGGCGCGCGCTGGGCTACTCCATGACGAAGCCCCCGCCTCGACACGAGACGGGGGCTGTGCGGGCTTGGCTACGGCCGCCACTTCTCGCGGAATCCGGGCCGGTCCGCGTAGGGCAGGGCGAGCAGGCGGACCGTGTCGCACCAACCGCCGCGGTCGCTGTACTCGGCCGAGTAGCCGCACTCGTTGCAGCCCAAGCCGATGTCCTGGCCGTCCTCGTCCTCCCAGCCGCCGATGACGTGGTGGATCTCCAGGATCTGCCGCTTGGCGTCGATCTCGCGCAGCACCCGCGCCGGATCGTGGGTCGCAACGTGCTCGCCACGCTCCCGCTCCAGGAAGTCCTGAGACCCGGTGGCCACCATGTCGTCTTCACGACGCGCGAGTACGAAACCGTCGTCGTAGTACCAGTCGGCCCCGAGTTCCTCGGCCGCCGCCGTGGACCGCGCAGCGTCGACGTCGAGCTGCTCGCCCAGCCACCGCACCAGCTCATCCATCCTGCGTCTCCTTGCTCCGGGACTTCGTGCCCCACCCGCTGCCATGACCACGCTCGATGTTCTGCACCGTGCCGAGCGACACGCCCAACTTGGCGGCGATCTTCCGGTACGAGACCCCATCCGCGCGCATCGCAAGCACGGCCTCACGCCTCAGATCCCGCAACTTCGGCGCGCGCGTCTCGTAGTCCTTCAGTACCTCGCTGATCGCCACGGCACGCTCGACCGGGTCGGCGATCTCCTCGACCTGATCCAGGGCATCGCTCACTCTGCGCGCCTCCTCGGTGTGGTCTTCGGCCATGCCCGTCCCTTCCTGGGTGGGCCGCTTGCCTAAGTGTATGCCATGGCATACGCTCAGAGGTAGACGCAGCCCACGCTGCTCGCCAATGAGAAATGCCCGGACGGGAGGTGCAACTCCCGTCCGGGCCAGCCACCGCCTGACCTAACCAGGAGTGACACCGTGGATCGTACCGATCAGACCCAGGCGCAGCACAGCCCGGCGCACACCCCCGGCAACGACGACAACAAACCCGTCATCCCGAAGATCCCCCACCCCCGCCCCGAGCGCCGCCTCGTCGCCGCCGGACGCATCACCGGCCGCCGCACCACCGCCCTGCACTACAACGCCCCGGCCGCCGCATGAGCCGCCGCCCCAGCCGCGCCGAGATGCTCGAACTCGCCGCCGACCGCGAGAAGTGCGCGGCCCGATCGCAGCGTGCCGCGCAGTCAGCGCGCGAGGCCGCCGCCAACCCGGCGAACTCCGACACCACGCGCCGCCAGGCCGCAGCCACCATCCGGATCGCCGAGAACCACGCCCGCGACTACCGGGAGGAAGCCGCCGCTCTCCGCGACGGCCGAATCCCCGGCGAGGACTGGTGACCGCCTGATGGGCGTCCGGTTCTGGGCCGGCCTCGCCTTCATCGCCACCCTCAGCGCCGCAGCCCTCACCACCGTCATCCGCTGAACCCCCGCAGACCGTCGGCCGCGCCACACATCCCCCGTCGCGCGGCCGGCACCCAACCCAAGGAGAACCATCATGCCAATCCAGGGACACACCACATCCGAACAGCGACCAGAGCCGCGCCTGTCCCGGTCTGAACGGATGGCCCGCCGCGCGACGAATCGCCTGCGCCGCGCCCTCCGAGAGGCAGACCGCGGCCTCACCCCCTGACCACCCGATGACCGGTAGCCCAGGGCGCCCGTCCCGCACGGACGCCCTGGAGATCCGGCCAACACCGCCCGAAAGGAGACCCGCATGCGGCGCGCCATCCACCGCCCACTCGCCCGATGGGGATTCACCGCATGCGCCCTCCTCGCCTGGACCACCCACCAACCCTGGCCCGCCCTCACGACCACCGCCGCCGCATACGTCGCCTGGCGCACCCCCCACCGCCGACACCGCACCAGGAGTTCGAAGTGAAGACCACCGCCGCCATCAAGTCCCGCCTCACCGCCCTCACCCCCCTCGCCATCCTGTTCACGTTCGTCTCCCTCGCCTGGACGGGATGGAGCATCACCGACCTGGTCCACTCCGGGGCATGGGGATTGCTCGCCGCGATCAGCGTCGACGGACTGTGGGGGACCGTGCAGTACCTGTCCTACAAGGGCATCGGCGGACGGCTCGTCGAAGCCGTCGAGTGGATCACCCTCGGCGTCGCCTGCGCCCTGCTCGGATGGCACGGCTGGACCATCACCCCCGCTGCAGCCTTCGCCGGTGCGCTCCCCCCGATCGTCGCCAAGATCGCCTGGACCGGAGACATCAGGCTCCGCCGAGACCCGACCGCGCTCACCGCCGAGCAGGAGGCGGAGATCAACGCCGTCATCCGGGACAGCGAGTACATCTCCCGACGCCGCGCCGCAGAGATCGAGCGCGAAGCGGCCGAGGAAGTCGCCCTGATCCGCGCCCAGGGGAAGGTCGCAATGGAGCGGGACGACGTCACCTTCCAAGTCGAGCTGGGACGCATCCGCAAGCGCGAAGAGATCCAGCGCCGCACCCCGCTCGCACTGTCCATGTCCGGCATCCCGGACACCCAGGACACGCGTCCGGACACGTCCGGACACTCGGACAGCCAGTCGGACACCGCACCGGACACGCCACCCCCCACCAGCAAGGACACCCGTCCGGACACCCCGGACCCTCTCCACCAGATTGCCGCCGCCGCGTCCGGCCCCGCCGACCTTGTCCGGACGCTGTCCGCCCACGGCGTCCGCCAGACGGACATCGTCGCCGAGGCCATCCGCCTCCGACCCGACATGAACCCGGACAGCATCCGCCGCACCGCCAAGCGCCTCGGAGAAGGGCCGTACCTGTGAACAAGCCGACGCTCCTCCTCGCCACCGCGGCCGGTCTACTCGCCGCGATCGTCGCCGCGTCCTGGTTCCCCACCCACCCCGGACTCGCCGCCCTCCTCGGCTACACCGTCGTCGTCGGCAGCCTCGCCTCCGGCACCGGCGCCCCCGTCGCCCGCACCATCGGCGCATCCGTGCTGGTCATCGCCATGGCGTTGACCCTCACACTGCACGCCGTCCGCAAGCTCATCGACCTCGCCCTGTGGATCCTCGGCACGAGCACCCAGGGCGCCCTGCACGCTGCGAAGGCCCACTCATGACCACCCAGCCGCCGGTGTACACGCCGATCCCCATGACGATGACGACGGACGGCGCGCACTCGCCGACCTACCAAATCCCCAGGTCACGGCCGTCGTCATCATCGTCGTCGTCACCCGGGGTGTGGACGCGCTGCCTGTACTGCGCCACCCGCGTCGGCCAGTGGATGGCCCGCCGCCGCTACGAACTCGCCCCCGCCGGCGGAACCACCGCCCTCACGATCCTCGGCCTCGCCCAGGACAGCCCTGGTGCGGCCCTCGCCTACGGCACCCTCGCCGCCGGAGCCGGGGCCGCCGCGGTCCTCGGCCTGAAGCACAAAAACCCCACGGTCACGCACGTCGGCGCGGGCGGGTTCCTCGCCCTCGCGGACATCACCACCGCCGCCGCGGCCGGGTTCTCCTGGCCGACGGCGACCGCGTGGGTGCTGTCCACCGGCGTCGCCTACGGGGTGTACGGGCCGTGGCTCGCCGGGCAGCGCAACGCCCGTATGAAGCTGCACGTCGACACCGTGAAGGCGAAGGGCGCGGTGCCTGCGGCGATCGGGCTGGAGGCCGCCGACCCCGGACTCACCGGCGCGAGCCCGGAGGAGACGGCGCTGCGGCGCGGCTTCCACGCCCTCACCGGGGCGGTGCCGCTCGCCGTACACGCCTTCCACCGCACCGCGGACGGCTCCTGGTCGTGCATCCTGAAGACCCCGCCCGGGAAGAACACCGCGCCCGCCGCGCTGGTGAAGCGGGCCGCGCAGCTGCAGGCGAACATGGGAACCCCCGGCCGCCTCACCCTCGCCGACGGGCCCGGCCCGAACGATCTGATCGTGAAGGTCGCCATGTCGGACGCGCTCGCGGGCACCCTCACCGTCACCGACACCGGCGTCACCACCTGCCGCGAGCCCGTCCTCCTCGGCCGTGACGAGGACGGCGCAGAGTTCCTGCTGCGCCTGCTGTACCGGCATACCCTCGTCGCCGGCGCCTCCGACTGGGGGAAGTCCGGCATCGTCAACCTGATCCTGAAGCGCCTCAACCGGTGCACCGACGTCGACCTGTACGGCATCGACATGAAGCCCGGCGCCCCCGAGTTGGGCCCGTGGGCCGGGCGGATGAAGGCCCTCGCCCGGAACGCGGAGCAGGCGCGCGGGCTGCTGGAGTGGATACGGAGCGAGTGCGACCGGCGCGGCGCGATCCTCGCCGAGCTGTCCCGCAAGAGCATGGCGGAGGGGCGCGGCCCGGTCCGTAAGTGGGTGCCGGGCGAGCACGGCAGCGCGATCTTCGTGGTGACCGATGAGCTGGCCGAACTGGTGCGGCAGGACAAGGAACTCGCCGACCTGTACGAGAGTCTGCTGGCGATCGCCCGGTTCCTCGCGATCCAGTTCGTGTCCGCGACGCAGCAGCCCTCTCGGAAGGTGTTCGGCGGGTCCACGGACGCGCGCGGCAACTACGCCAACCGCATCTCGACGCGGGCCGGCGAGTCCGGGCACGCCCCGCTGATCTTCGGCGCCGGATGCCAGACGAAGGGCTGGCGGCCCGAGGCCCTGGACCTGCCGGGGAAGTTCCTCGCGCAGACCCCCGAGCACGACACCCCGCGCGTCTACCGCGCCGAGTACGTCACCGACCTCGACATCGCGGAAGAGGTCGGCTTCTACTACTCCGACGTCCGGGACACCGAGCCCCAGCCCGCGCTCACCGACGAGCCGTGGGTCGAGCAGTTCGCCCCGCTCCGCTTTCCCGACGGCAGCCAGGTCGGCCGGGACCAGTGGCCGGACCTGTACCGGCTGTTCGCCGGGTCGCCGGACGGGGCGACGAAGAAGGAACTCGCCCAGACCGCCGGGGTGTCGCGGGACACGGCGATGCGGGCGATCGAGGAGTGGAGGCGGCACGGGGTGCTGTCGCGCCGTGACGGCCGCTCGGAGCGCTACTACCTGCCGAAGGAGGCGTGATGACGCGCCGACTGCCTGAGCCCTACCAGCGGTACGCCCAGCCCGGGCAGCCCGCCGCCAACGCCGCGGTCGAGCTGCACGCCGATCGGGACCCGGTCGTGTACGTGCCGGATGCCTACGGGCAGATGGTGCCGATGCGCCGCTCCCAACTCCCGAACGCGCCCGCGCGCACTCAGCCGCGGGACCTGACGCCGCAGCCACTGCTGGACCCGGTCGCGCAGCGCCTCGTCGCCGCGGGTGCTGGTGGCGGTGTACTGCTGTGGGGTGGCGGCCAGTTCCTGATCGGCGCCGGCCAGCTGCTGAGCAGCCTGTCGGGGGTGGGGGCGCTGCTGTTCTTCCTGGCGCTCGCCGGCGGCCGGACCCTCCTCGCCGGTGGCAGGCAGGCGGGGACGCGGGTCGAGGTCCACAACCACGTGCGGGGTTTCGGGCGGTCGACTACGAACCTGTGAGCCGCGTGCCACACTGAGGCGCGGGCCGGTTCGAGCCCGGCACACCCTGGCAGGCCCCACCTCGCTACCCCCCCGTCGAGGTGGGGCTTCGCCGTTCCCGGGGCGGATGTCGGCGGCGAGCGTTACGCTCCCGCCCACCAATACGCACGCGCCTGGGGGGACATCATGCGCCGCACCATCACCCTGCTCGCCGCCACGCTCCTGCTCGCCGGGGCCGCGGTCGGCTGTTCCGACTCAGACGACACTGCTGCGGACTGCGCGACGGCGCTCACGAAGTGGACTGGCGGTGACGCCGACGACAAGCCGACCGTGGGCGAGGCGAAGGAGCGGGTCGACGCGCTCGACAAGACCCTCGCCGACATGGTCGGCATGGGGTACGAGACCGTCGCCGAGGATGCGCACGACACGCTGGAGCGGAAGACCGAGGAGGGCGGGAAGGGCCGGCCGGGGGCGTGTGAGTCGCTGTCGGAGGACGACTACACGGTGCTGCTCGTGGCGAAGTCGATGAACGGTCTGGGGTGGACGAATGAGGACGGGGAGTTCGACAAGCTGAAGATGGCGCAGAGCTTGGGCGACTAGCGCTGTCGTCGTGGTGGGGCCCCGCTCCCGGGTTCGGGGGGCGGGGCCTTCGTCATGCAGAGGGCTCCTTCTTCGGCCGGCCGCCTTTGCGTGCGCGGCGTTCGGCGAGTTCCTCCTCCGCGGCGGCGAGTTCGGCTCGCTCGTGTTCGTTGCCGTGCTCCTTGATGAAGGCGCGGACGTGGTCGACGAGGTCGGCGCTGCGGTCGATGCCTCGGCGGGAGGCGGCTGTTCCGTAGGCGTCCCACATGCGGCGGGGGATGCGGAACTTGGGCGAGTAGGTGTGGTCCAACTCGCTCATGGGACGGCGCGGCTTCGGAGGCTTCGGCTGGAGCAGCACGTTGTGCACCGGCTTCTCCGTCTTGATCGCTTCAGCCTCGACCTTCAGCGCCTCGGCCCGCGTCTCGTACCAGACGACCGCCTGCCGGGCGACCTGTGACCACCACGGCTTCTGCTTCGCGTGGTTGCTCCACCGGGTGCCGAAGCGCTGCGTCACGCCGACGTACAGGAGCGTGTCATCGGCTGCGTAGAAGCGGTAGACCGCTGCTCGTTCCTCGGCGATGGGCACGGTCATGAGGGCTTGACCTTCCCGTCTCGGATGCGGGCGACGTACTCGCGGGTGAACCCGGAGGCCTTCACGACCTCGGTGAGCCGGCCGCGCACGGGCTCTTCGCCGCGCTTCTCGGGGAAGACCTGGGGGATCAACTCGAAGATGCGGGCCCGATCGCTGGCCATGCGTTCGGTGAGCGCCCGGATCTCTTCGATCTTCTGCTCGTCGGTGTCTGCCATGACCCCAGTATGCCATCCCTGTAGGCGAACTCAATGGGCCAACTCCGTTGACATGAGAAGCGGGTAGGCATACTCTGTAGTCATAACCGCGAACGAGGGAGCCACCATGAACGCCGCAGCCACCACCCACACCAACTGCCTCCGCTGCGGCCGCACCCTCCGCAACCCCACCCCCGACGGCTACGGCCCCAAGTGCCGCACCAAGGTCCGCAAGGCCGCCGTCGACCTCGCCGACTACAAGGCCCACCAGGTCACCTCCGCCCGCGAACTCATCGAAGACGGCGCGATCATCCCCCTCCGCTCCGTCGTCTTCATCGCCGTCTCCACCGACGGCACCGAGACCTACCGCACCGCCCCCACCGCCTGCACCTGCAAGGCCGGCCTGAAGGGCTCCCGCTGCTACCACCAGCTCGCCGCGCGCATGTTGCTCGCGGCCTGAGAGGAGAACCCATGCAGATCATCAAGGTCACAGACGAAGGGACAGCCACCGTCGAGCTGTCCCTCGCCGAGATCCGCGAGGTCGTCGCCGACCTCGACGCCGCCGACTGGGGCGCACTCAGCCTTTCGACCCGCGCGCTGTACCACTACCTCGACATGGTCCGGCCGCCCACCGCCGCGGGCCGCGCCGGGATCTTCCCCGGCGGCGGCTTCTGACCCGAGCATGGCCGAGGCCCCCTGATCCGAACGCCCACGGACCAGGGGGCCAACCCCTGCGCCCGGAACCTCCCCACCCCCACACACGCCACAATCCACCCATGCCCTACCCCGCCCGCTGCCCAGCCCGAAACCGCAACGGCCGAGGATGCTCCGCCCCCGCCGGACAACTCACCGGCCACCCCGGATACGGCACCTGCGCCTGGCACAAAGGCGTCCACCCGCACGTCGAGGAGGCATGGGCCATGGCCCAAGACATCGCCCGCGAACAGAACATCACCCCCCACGAAGCCCTCCTCGGACTCGTCCGCACCGCCACCGCCCGCGCCGCCTACGTCGAAACCGTCATCAGCGAACGCCTACGCGCCCACGTCGAATCCGGCGGCGACCCCCTCACCCCGCCACGCGAACTCATGACGTGGCTCAAGCAGTCCCGCGAGGAACGCCGGCTCGCCGCCGCCACCGCGAAGCAGGCCGTCGACGCCGGCGTCATGGTCGCCCTCGAACGCCGCCTCGACCTGGAGGGCGAGCTCGTGGCGTCCGCGCTGGCCGCCGCCCTGGACGCTCTGGACCTCGGGGCGGAGCAGCGGATGCGGGCGCTGGGCGCGGCGCAGCAGCATCTCCTCGGCGCGGGCGCCCTGCCCGGCAGCAACGACCAGCCGGAATGATCTTCGCGGTGGGGTCTCTACCGTCCCCGCCATGAGACTCCTGCTCACCGGCGCCTCGGGTTTCGTCGGCTCCGCCGTCCTCGCCCACGTACTCGACCACACCAGCTGGCACGTGACATGCCCTGTCTCCTACCGGCACCACGGTGACGGCGCCCGCATCAACGCCGTCCTCGACACCCGACCCGAGCACCGGCACCGCGTGGATGTCATCGCCCACGACCTGGCCCTGCCGATCACCCCGCTTTTCGCCGAGCAGATCGGCGCGATCGACTACGTGTGGAACATCGCCTCCGAATCCCACGTCGACCGCTCCCTGACCGAGCCGGTGCCGTTCGTGCGGAACAACGTCGAGCTCATCCTGAACATGCTGGAGTACGCGCGCGCAGCGAAGCCCCGCCTGTTCCTGCAGATGTCCACCGACGAAGTGTTCGGCCCGGCCGGCGACGGCTACCGGCACCACGAGTGGGACAGCATCCGACCCTCGAATCCCTACGCCGCGTCGAAGGCGGCGCAGGAGGCGATCGCCTACTCCTACTGGCGTGGCCTCGGTGTGCCGCTGATCGTGACGAACACGATGAACCTGCTGGCGCCCGCGCCGCAGGCCGCGGAGAAGTTCATCCCGAAGGTCGCCCGCGCCGTCTTCCGCGGGGAGAAGCTGACCGTGCACGCCAGCCCGGACGGGGTGTCCGGGTCGCGCTGCTGGGTCGACGTCCGGGACTTCGCCGCCGCCTGGCTGTGGCTCACGCAGCGCTTCGACGGCGACGACCGTGCCACCTACTACCCGACCACCCCGGACGGCCCACTGCGCTACAACATCGTCGGTGAGGAAGCCTCCAACCTCGATGTGGCCCTGCGCATGGCGGAGATCGCGGGCCGCCCCCTGGACTACGAGCTGGTCGACTACCACTCTCAGCGCCCCGGCCACGATCACCGGTACGCGCTGGACGGGAGCAAGCTCGCTTCGCTGGGCTGGCCCGGGCCGCGCCCGCTCGGGCAGACCCTGGCGGACATCGTGGCGTGGTACGCCGCGCACCCGCAGTGGCTGAACGCGTGAGCGCCGGCGTGTTCCGGGCCGCGGTCATCCCGACCCGGGACCGGCACGACCTGCTCGCCGACTGCATCAACTCCATCGTCGACCAGGTCGACTACGTGTTCGTCATCGACAACGGCTCCGAACCGCCCATCGACCCGGGCCCCTGGCATGGCAAGGTCGGCGCCGCCGTAGTGCCGATCGACCCGCCGAACATCAGCCAGCTGTGGAACATCGGGCTCGCACTCGCAGACGCTGCCGCCCGTCGCGCTGGCTCGGAGCAGTGGGACATCGCTGTCCTCAATTCCGACGTCGTCGTCCCGCCCGGCTGGGTGCACACGCTGTCGACGGCGATGCGCGCCACCACAGCGGTGCTCGCCTACCCGGACCAGCACGGCGGCACCGAGCAGCTGCTGCACACGAAGGCGGAGCCGGTCGACCTGCGGCAGCGGATCACCGGGTTCGCGTACATGCTGCGCGGCGAAGCAGGGCTGCGCCTCGATGAGTCGATGGCCTGGTGGTACAGCGACGACGACCTCGACTGGCGCGCGCGAGAGCAGGGCGGGGCGCTCCTGGTGCCCGGGCTCACCGTGGACCACCGCTGCCCCAACGGGTCGATGTACGAGCGCCCCGAACTCGGCGAGCAGGCAGGCCGCGACCGGGCCACCTTCCAGCAGAAGTGGGGCCGCACCCCATGGTGAACAGGAGCAGGAGCATGCGCATTGCAGTGACCGGAGGCTCCGGCTTCCTCGGGCAGGCCGCCATCCGCGCGGCTGAGGCCGCCGGCCATGAGGCGTGGTCGTTCGACCGCGCGCACGGCAACGACGTCCTCGGTGACCTCGCAGCACTGAAGGGCGCGGACACGATCGTCCATCTCGCCGGGATGCTCGGCACGTCGGAGCTGTTCGACGCGCCCGAAGCGGCCGTCCACGCCAACGTGATCGGCACCCTGCGGGTGCTGCGCTGGTGCCAGGACCACGACGCCGCCTACGTCGGCATCACCATGCCGCCCGTCTTCCCCAGCGTGTACACCGCCACGAAGATCGCAGCCGACCGCCTGGCGACCGCCTGGCACACCGCCTACGACCTGCCCGTCTCCCACGTCCGCGCCTACAACGCCTACGGGCCCGGCCAGAAGTGGGGGCCCGGGCACCCGCAGAAGATCCTGCCCACGTTCGCGCGCGCCGCGTGGGAGGGCCGCCCGCTGCCGGTGTGGGGCGACGGCGAACAGACCATGGACCTCGTCCACGCCGACGACGTCGGCCGGATGCTCGTCGACGCCGCAGCCCACGGGGACGACGTCACCTTCGACGCGGGCACCGGTGTCGCGGTCACCGTGAACGAACTCGCCGCCGCCGTCCTGGACATGACCGGGTCCACAGCGGGGGTGGAGCATCTGCCGATGCGGAAGGGTGAGACACCCACCCGGATCGTCGCGAGCGGTGAGGGCTGGGACCGGCTGGACTGGAAGCCCGAGCATTCGTGGCAGCGGATCGCCAAGGTGGTCGACTGGTATCGGAACCCGTCGTGAGCCAGGTCGCGATCGTGACGGCGATCTACGACGACTACGACGTGCTGAAGCCGGTGCTGCCGCAGGCTGGGGTGGACGTCGAGTGGATCGTGGTGACGGACACGGTGCCGGATGCCGTGGCGGCGGCTGGCTGGACGGTCGTGCACGAGCCGCGGCCGGGCGTGCACCCGAACCGTGCGGCGAAGGCACCGAAGTACCGGCCGTGGGAGTACACGGACGCGGAGGTGTCCCTGTGGGTGGACGCTAGCTTCCGCGTCGTCTCAGCCCAGTTCGCGATCGAAGCGACGGCCCGGCTGACGGACGAGGAACCCATCGGCCAGTTCGTGCACCCGTGGCGGGACTGCCTGTTCGCGGAGGCGGCCGAGTCTGCGGCGCTGCCGAAGTATGAGGGTGAGCCGTCGCTGGAGCAGGCCGCCGCCTATCGGGCGGCCGGGCACCCGGAGCACTGGGGGCTGTGGGCGACCGGGGTGATGGCCCGCCGTCACACGGCGGCGGTGCGGGAGTTGGGGGAGCGCTGGTCGGAGGAGACCGACCGGTGGTCGTTCCAGGACCAGATCTCGCAGCCGTTCGTGCTGCGCGAGGTCGGGCTGCGCCCGTGGGCGCTGCCCGGCAGTCACCTGGCCACACGGTGGCTGGCTTATGAAGGGAGCGCGAGGCACGGATGACGAGCATCGAGATCGGCGGCGGCCACCTCGTCCAAGCCGGATGGACAAACCTCGACCCCACCCACGGGCAAGGCGACTGGCAACGCCCCGCACAGCAAGTCCCCTGGCCCACCGGCGACAACACCGTGGACGCGATCCGCGCATCCCACGTGATGGAGCACATCCCCGCCGGCGCGGATCGGATCGCTGTGATGAACGAGGCGCACCGCGTCCTGCGCTCGGGTGGGGTGTTCGAGATTCGGGTGCCGAACTGCCTGTCGGGGACGTGGCATGCGTTCGCGGACCCGACGCACGTGAGCTTCTGGTGCATCCCGTCGTTCCACTACTTCGATGGGTCGTTCGCGGCGAACGCGGACTACGGCATCAAGTTCTGGTCGACGTTGGAGCTGCTGATCCAGGGCGACAACGAGATCCTGTGGAGGGGGACACCGCGATGAAGCCCGACGGCGCCAGCGCTCAGGTTCAGTGCCCGGCATGCAAGGAACTGGTCACTGTGTCCGTCAGCCTCCGGACAACCGGCCGCACGACGGCAAAGGTCGGCTTCGACCTGTCGGCAGTCCGCGCGCATGTCGACGAACATGCGGGGCGGGAGGAGCCACAGCGTGGCCACCCCTAGCGTCACCGTCGTCACGCCGTTCCACGAGGCGCGGCGCGCGAACGGCATGCTCGACCGTGCCGCCGCCTCAGTCCGCGCGCAGAGCGTGCCCGTCGAGCACATCCTCGCCGAGGACATCCACCGCAAGGGCGCGGCCATCACCCGCGCCCACGGCCTCCACCTCGTCGACACGGAATGGACCGCATTCCTCGACAGCGACGACGAACTCGACCCCGACCACATCGAGCACCTCCTCGCCTGCGCACAGGACACCGGCGCCGACTACGTCTACCCGTGGTTCCGCGTCGTCGGCGGCACCGACCCGTTCCCCATGTTCTTCGGCCGCCCCTTCGACCCGGCCTGCCCGAACAGCACGACGATCACGATCCTGGTGCGGACCGAACTCGCCAAACAGGTCGGCTTCGCCCGCGACCCCAACGTGGCCGTGTCCGGCGAGGACTACGCCTTCACCCTCGGCTGCATCGCCGCCGGAGCGAAGATCGTGCACCTGCCGCGGATCAGTTGGACGTGGCACCACCATGGAAGAAATTCCGCCGGTCTACCCAATCGCGGTGACGCCCTGCGCAGGTAGGTCAGCGAACGTCAGTGGTCACAGCTGTACCAACCTCCGGAATCCACGGGCCGCTGAACGCCTGACAATCCGACCATGACCACCGAGGACCGGGCCCACATCGCGCAACGCGCCGCGGCCCTCCTCGCTGCCCAACTCAAACCCCGCTGGCAGCCACAACCCCACCAGATCCCACCCCCCGGGAACTGGACCGGCTGGCTGCTCATGGCCGGCCGAGGCGCGGGCAAGTCGAAGGCCTGCGCCGAGTACGTCCGCCAGCACGTCAACGGCCCGCCCTGCCTGCCCGGCCCGGTGCCGCACTGGATCGCCATCATCGCCCCCACGTTGGGTGACGGCGTCACCTCCATGTACGAAGGCCCGGGTGGTATCCGCAACGCCGACCCCGGCGCGCGCCTCGTCCAAGCCCCCGGCGGTACCGTCATCCGCTGGCCCAACGGCTCGCAGGCGAAGCTGTTCGGATCGCACACCCCGGAGGACGTCGAGCGTCTCCGCGCGGGCGGCAACTCCTGCCTCGCCGTGTTGGAGGAGTTCGCGACGTGGCGGTACATGGAGCAGACCTACGACCAGCTCCGCTTCGGCCTGCGGTCCGGGCCGCGCCCGCACTGGATCGCCGCGACCACACCGAAGCCGCGCCCGCTGCTGAAGCGGATGCTGTCCGGGGAGATCTCCGGGGTCGTGCACACGCACGCCACCATGTACGACAATCCGCACCTGGAGCAGTCCGTCAAGGACGCCCTCGAAGAGACCTACGCGGGCACGGACATCGGCGCGCAGGAGTTGCACGGCCGTCTCATCGACGAGGTCGCCGAAGCCCTGTGGACCAGGGCCACGATCGAGGAGACCCGAGTACGCGCCGACGAGGTCCCCGACCTCGTGCGCGTCTCCGTCGGCATCGACCCGTCCGGCGGCGCCGGCGAGCAGGGCATCGTCGTCGTCGGCAAGTCCGGGCTGGTGATCCCCGGTGACGGTGGCCGACCGCAGCACCACGGGTACGTCCTCGACGACCGCTCGTGCAAGCTGTCCCCGGACCAGTGGGGCAGGCGGGCGGTGCAGGCCGCCGTCGACTGGGAAGCCGATGAGATCGTGGCCGAGACCAACTACGGCGGGGCGATGTGTGTGGCAACACTGCGCACCGCGTCCGAGGCGCTCGGCGTGAACATCCCGATCCGCACCGTGACAGCGACCCGGGGGAAGACGGTGCGCGCGCAGCCCGTGGCGGCGCTGGCAGCGCAGGGCCGCTGGCACATGGCCGGTGTGTTCCCGGAGCTGGAGGACCAGATGGCGACCTGGTATCAGGAACTCGGCTGGTCCCCGGACCGCCTGGATGCGATGGTGTGGCCGGCCTGGCAGATGAAGCTGGTCGGCACGATGACCCGCGGGCAGGGCTCGCTTGGTGGTGATCTGGCCAGAAAGCAGATCGCTGGGACGCGGCTACGGTGACCGGCATGGAGACCTGGCTGCTGCTCATCGTGATGGCGTTGGTGACATACCGGGGCACGAAGCTCGTGGTGGAGGACACGTTCCCGCCGGTGCTGTGGCTGCGGGACCGGCTCGCCGGCGGGTGGCGGGCACTCACCCTTGCCGAGTTGGAGCGCTACGCCGCGGCGTCCCCGTCGGCGCAGGCCGTGATGCGGGACGCGTGGTCCTACGACCCGGACGACGAGCTGGGGCAGCGTCATGTGCGCCGCGCCCGCTGGTCGCCGTACTGGCTGGCCGAGTTGCTGTCGTGCCCGTGGTGCGCGTCCGGGTGGGTGGCGGCTGGGGTGACGGCCGGGACGTGGGCGGTGGTCGGGTTGCCGGTGCCGCTGCTGGTCTGGGGCGCGGTGTGGGCGGCCGGTGCGCTGCTCGCCGCGCAGGAGTGGGCGTAGCACCTCCGGAACGATCACGCGTCGGGTGGGCGTAGCGTCACCGGCGCAGGTGCGCGGCCTATCCGTCGGGCCCGTACTGGTGGGGAAAGGGTGAGCCGCCCGCGTTTCGCGCGTTCCGCGGGCGGCTCCCGCACCCCACCCCGGAATGATCTTTCCTGGGTGCTGCCTACTCTGCCGCGCAGACCAGCGAGCAGGAGGCGCCCCGTGGCCTGGTACCACGCATTCACCCGACGCGGACCCCTGCCCACCCCCAGCCAGCCCCCCGCCGACGAACCCCCCTCCCTCACCGCCGCCGCCGCTGCCGTCGCCAGTCCGCGCACCGAGCTGATCCGCAGCACCGACGTCTGGCAGGACGAGGCGTGGACGTACTACGACAGCCTCGGTGAATTCCGGTACGCCGCCGACTGGGAATCCAACATGCTGTCCCGGGTCCGGTTCTACGCGGCCAAGCTGGAGCCCGGCGCCGACGAACCCGTCCGCGCCGACGCCGGCACCGCCGTCGACCTCATGACCCAATTCGCGGGCGGGGTGGCGGGGCAGGCGCAGATCATGGCCGGGCTCGGCACGCAGCTGTCGGTCCCGGGTGAGGGCTACCTCATCGTCGAGAACGTCAACGGCGTCGAGAAGTGGTCCGTCCGCTCCATCGACGAAGTCCGGGCCGCGCGCGGCAAGTACGAGGTCATCGACGAGAACTCCCCACGGACCGGCAACATCTGGAGGCCGCTCGCGGCCGACAGCATGGCGCCGATCCGGGTGTGGCGGCCGAACAAGCGCTACCACCACCTGGCCGACTCCCCGGCCCGGGCGGCGCGGACGACGATGCGGGAGCTGGAGCTCGTCAACCGGCACATCGTCGCCCAGTACCTGTCGCGGCTGGCGTCGGCCGGTGTGTGGCTCGTCCCGGATGAGATCACCTTCCCGGTGCGGGAGGAGTTCGCGGACGCCCCGGATCCGTTCATGGCGGAGTGGATCGAGATCGCGGCGGAGGCGATCCGCACTCCGGGCACGGCGTCGGCGGTCGTACCGATCCCGATCAAGGTGCCTGCCGAGTACGTCGACCGGATCAAGCATCTCGACTTCACCCTGAAGATCGACGACAAGATCATTGAGAAGCGGGACTCCGCGATCAAGCGTCTCGCGTCCCAGCTCAACGTCCCACCCGAGGTGCTGCTCGGCATGGGCGACCTCAACCACTGGAACGCCTGGGCCGTCGACGAGACCTCCCTGAAGGTGAACATCGCACCCGACGCCGAACTCATCGCCGCCGCCCTCACCACCAACTACCTCCAGCCCCGACTCAAGGCATCCCGCGTCGAGGACTGGGCGAAGTGGGTCGTCTGGTACGACATGTCGGAGCTGACGCTGCGCCCCGACCGCTCCGACAACGCGATCCAGCTGTACGACCGCATGGAGATCAACGGGGACGCGCTCCGCCGCGAGACCGGCTTCGAAGACGCCGACAAGCCCACCGACGACGAACTCAAAGAGCAGGCACTCAAGGTCATCATCAAGACCCTGCCGTCCGGCGCCGGATCCGCCCTGTCCACCCTCATCGGTGAACCCGTCGAGATCCAGCCCGTCGCCGCACAGGCACCCGGCCAAGCCCCACGCGGCCGGGCGCCCGAGCCCGAACCGGAGCCAGCCGAGCGCGGCGCACCCGCCACGTCGGCCGATGGGCCACCCGGGCAGGAGGCGCGGCAGGCCGCTGCGGCCGCCCGGCAGGAACGCATGGTGCAGCAGGCACAGGCCCTGCACGCGGTGCGGTTCGCGACCGGCCGGCCACCCGAACTACTGCACCCGGCGCTGTGCTCGCAGCACGCATGGTCGTGTCCGTTCACGCACGCCGCGCTGAAGCTGCACAGCCTGCCCAGGCCCGGGGCGTCCGGGGTGTACGAGGCCAGGTTGGACGCGTTCGGCCGGTTCACGATCGGCAAGCACTCCCCGCTGATGGACGTGAGCGGGTTCTTCTCGACGACTCGGAGCTCGCATGGCCACGCTCACAGCCGCCGCTGACGGCTCGCACCTGCAGGGCGCGATGATCGCGCTGATGCCGACGCCGGAGGATGCGGCGCGGCTGGCGGTCGACGGCGGGGAGGCCGAGGAGCAGCTGCACTGCACGCTCTACTACCTCGGCAAGGGAGCGGACTTCGACGACGAAGCCCGGGCGCTGATCGTGGACGCTGTGCGCCGCCTCGCCGAAGGGCTTCCTCAGGTGCACGCGAGGCTGTTCGGTGCGGCCCACTGGAACGGCGACTCGGACGAGCCTTCATGGGTGTGGTCCGTCGGGGACGACCGGGAGTACGGGCCCTCCCTGGAGGCCGCGCACGAGCTGGCCACCGAGGCACTCATGTCGAGCGGCGCGGACGTCTCGCTGCCCGACCAGCACACGCCATGGGTCGCGCATGTATGCGCGGCGTACTCGGACGAACTCGACGTCATCATCCCCATGGAAGAGCGCCTCGGCCCGGTCACCTTCGATCGGGTGAGGGTCGCGTTCGCCGGGGACTACACCGATGTTCCGCTGGCCGCCAGCCTCACCGCGGCCGGGCCGCTGCGCCGCCAGCCCACCGACCTGGAGACGCGCAGCCACGTCGACTTCGCCGCCATGGACAGGGCGTGGCACGAGGCCGTCGACGCGGCCGTCGCCTCATGGACCGACGTCCAGGAGGCGCAGCGCGCACAGATCACCGCCGCCGTACAGGCCGCCGCCGAAGCCGACGACCTCGACCGCCTCAACCAGCTCACCGTCGACACCAGCGACGGCGCCGCCCTCCTCATCGCCCGCATGATCTCCTACGCCCGCGAGGCAGGCGAAGCCCAGCAGCAAGAGGCCGAAGCCCAAGGCATCACCATCCCCGACTGGTCCCTCGACGACGAAGCCGTCACCGCCGCCGCGATCCGCGACCGGCTCCGCCAGATCGGCCGGACCGCAGCCCGCGTCCTCGGCACCGGGCTCGTACAGTCCGCTGTCCGCCAGGCCATGCGCGTGTGGGGCTCCGGCAGCGCCACCCAGGTCGCGACTGCTGTCGACGACCACCTCGCCTCCCTGTCCGGCGCAGCGGTTGAGGAGCAGATCGGCGCGGCCATGACCGCCGCACAGAACGAAGGCCGCATGGCCGTCCTCGCTGTCGCCCCGCCCGCCGAGTACACGGCCACGGAGATCCTCGACAAGAACTCCTGCCCAGCCTGCCGCGAGATCGACGGCACCCGGTTCACGAACCTGCCCGACGCGCGCGCCGCCTACCCGACGGGCGGCTACACCAAGTGCCTGGGCGGCGCCCGCTGCCGAGGCACCATCGTCACCGTCTGGCCGCAGGACAACGACCAAGCCACAGCCGGAACGATCATGGCTCTTGCTGCGGCCACAATCCCCCCGACCGATCACGAGCAGGGAGGCACCGTGTACCGCACTGTGCAGGACCACCCGGACTGCGGTGCCGACACGCCGTGGGCCGTCGTCGACGAAGACAACAAACTGCAAGGCTGCTTCGCCAGCCGCGAGGAAGCCGACACCGCCTGCGCCGAGATGACCGGCGACACCGACGACACCACCAGCGAGCCCGGTGACGACGGCGACGAAAGCATGGACTACAGCGGCGACACCGCCCCGTGGGAAGGACCCCTCGCCGTCGAGGGCATCGTCACCGGCGACGGCCGCGAGTTCGCCCCCGGCGCCCTCACCTGGGCCGACCTGCCCGTCCCACTCAGGTGGAACAAGGAAGACTCCCACGGCGGCGAAGCCCGCACCATCGCCGTCAACGTCGGCCGCATCGACAAGATCTGGCGCGACGGCAACCGCATCATGGGCGCCGGCGTCCTCGACCTGTCCGACGACGACGGCCGCCGCGTCCACGCGAAGATCGAAGGGAAGTTCCTGCGCGGCGTCAGCATCGACGCCGACAGCATCGGCGACGCCGACGTCGAGTACGTCTTCCCCGACGACGTCAACGCGGGCAGCAGCGACAGCGAGGAAGACGACCTGTTCGAGATGCTGTTCGCGCAGCCGGAGAAGGTCATCTTCCACGGCGGCCGCATCCGCGCAGCCACCCTCGTCGACATCCCCGCGTTCGCCGAGGCGTACATCGCCCTCCTCGACGAGGCCGGTGCGGTCGTGGCCGGCGGGCAGCCGGTGACCGAGGCAGAGCTGGCGACGCTGCGGGTGCAGGAGATGGGCGCGATCGGCACCCACGACACCGCGACGGCGGATGGGGAGTGGGACGGTCCGGCGAACGAGAAGCGCATCGACCAGCTGACGGTGGACAAGGCGCGCGCCGCCTACGCCTGGTACGACGGGGCTGCTGTCACTGACGGTGAGATGCCGAAGAGCGCGGCGAAGTTCTTGCACCACCAGATCAGCGAGGACGGCACGGCCGGGGCCGCGAACCTCACCGCCTGCTCTGCGGTCATCGCCGCCCTGCACGGGGCGCGCGGCGGCGCGAGCATTCCGGAGGCGGACCGGCGCGGCGTGTACGACCACGTCGCCGCGCACCTGCGCGACGCCGGGCGGGAGCCGGAGCCGTTCCGGGCCCTGCACGCGGTCACCGCGTCGGGGGAGGTGTGGCGGCCTCCGGCGGAGTGGTTCACGGATCCGAAGCTGTCCCTGCCGACGCCGATCACGGTGACGGACGACGGGCGGATCTACGGGCACGCCGCGCAGTGGGGGGCCTGCCACATCGGGCAGGACGAGGTGTGCGTGCAGCCGCCGCACGAGGACGACCACCCGTACTACCGCACCGGTGAGGTGGTGTGCGCGGACGGTTCCCGGGTGGCGGTCGGTCAGATCACGGTGGGTACGGGGCATGCGCCGCTGCACTACGGGGCGGTCCCGGCGGCGGAGCACTACGACAACACCGGCGCCGCGGTGGCGGATGTGGCGGTCGGCAACGACGAGAACGGCATCTGGGTCGCGGGGTGTGTGCGGCCGGGTGTGGATCCGCTGCGGGTGTACGAGTTGCAGGCGGCCGGTCAGGTGTCGGGTGACTGGCGGCGGATCGGCGGGCAGTTGCGGCTGGTGGGTCTGCTGGCGGTGAACGTGCCGGGGTTCCCTGTGCCGAAGATGCGGGCGCGGGTGGCGTCGGCTGCACCGGGGGAGGCCGACAAGACGGTGAAGGCGCTGGTGGCGGCTGGTCGTCCGACGGTGGCGTGGGGTCGGTCGCAGGCGGAGCAGGAGCGTGAGGCTGTGCGGCTCGTGATGCGGATGCTGTCGCGCCGCGTCCACCCCGGAGGGAGGTGAGCAAACGTGTGCAGTTGCAATAAGAAGCGGAAGCCGAAGCCGCCTCCGCCGCCCCCGGCAGGAGCCTGACCAGTTCATTTATGCGCACCGGTAAAGGGAATTGACCTTTACCGGTGTGTGTGCTATGCGCTAACCTCCACGATCAAAGGGCGCGAATGAGCCCGCAACCAACCCTTCGATCACGGAGGACATCGTGGCCGACGAGCTGTTCAGCGCCCCGTCCGACCTCACCCTCTCCAGCGACGCCGACCTCGCCGAACTGGAGACCCGCGCGGTCGCCGAGTTCGAGCGCGTCAGCGCCATCGACAACGTCGACCCCGACACCCTCACCTACGCGATGCGCCTCACCGACGACCTCGACCGCATCCGCGGCGAACTCCGCGTCCGCGAGGTCCGCGCCGAACAGCAGGCCCAGATCCAGCAGGCCCGCGTAGCCGACCAGCTCTCCCAGCTCCAGTCCCGCGTCCACGGCGCCCCCGCCACCGCGCAGACCACCGAGCAGCCCCCGGCCGTCGACGCCGGCGCGATCGCCGAGGCCACCGCGCAGGGCGTCACCGCCGCACTGTCGGCGTTCATGATGGACCGCCGCGGCGGCACCGTCCGCCCCGAGGAGATCGCCCGCCGCGCCACCGCGTCCCTCGCGGAGACCGCCCAGCACGCACCCAAGCCCAACGTGCCCACCCAGCGCCTCGCGATCACCGCGTCCGTGGACATCCCCGGCGTCGCCCACGGCGGCGACCTCACCAGCCTCGACGCCGTCATCGACGTCGTCGGCCGCAAGGCCAAGTCCATGGCCGTCACCCGCGGCAACCCCAACTACCAGACGGTCGCGTCGATCAGGAACGAGTTCTCCCACTCCATCGACGACCGCACCAAGCCGTCCGAGGTCGAGGAACTCTTCCGGTTCCTCACCAAGCGCGACGGCCTCTCCGCCGAAGCCCTCGTCGCGGCAGGCGGCTGGTGCGCCCCGTCCGAGACCCGCTACGACTTCTTCAACATCGCCGGATCCTCCGGCCTGATCGACCTGCCCACGTTCGGCGTCACCCGCGGCGGCGTCCAGTTCCCCGTCTCCCCGTCCCTCGCGGACGCCATCGACGGCGGCGCGTTCGCCCCGTTCGCCGAGACCTTCGACGGCACCTCGAATCCCTGGCTGTGGACCGAGGCCGACGACATCGCCGCCGCCACCGGCTCCCCGACCAAGCCGTGCATCCGGGTACCCTGCCCCGACTTCGACGAGGAGCGTCTGGAGGCATACGGCATCTGCCTCACCGCAGGCAACCTCGCCGACGCCGCCTACCCCGAGGCCACAGCGAACATGCTGAAGCTGCTGATGGCCGCCCACGACCACGCCATCAACGCCCGTCTCATCGCCCTGATGGTCGCCCGCTCCAGCAACGCCACCACCATCGGCGGCCAGACCGACGACTCCGCCGCCCCGCGCATCTTCAACGCGGCCGCGCTCGCCGCGACCGACTACCGGGCCCGCTACGGCATGGCCCTCGAAGACGTCCTGGAGATCGTGTTCCCCGCCTGGGTCCGCGAGGCCGTCCGCGCCGACATGGCCTGGAAGGCAGGCGTCGACCTGACCGAGGTGTCCAACGCGGACATCGACGCCAAGTTCACCGTCCGCAACGTCCGCCCGCAGTGGGTCGACGACTGGCAGGTCCGCGGCGCCTCGCAGTTCGGCAACAGCAGCAAGATGACCGCCTGGCCGACCACCGTCGACTTCCTGCTGTACGCGGCCGGCACGTTCCTCCACGGCAACGGCATGAGCCTCGACCTCGGTGTCGTCCGCGACAGCGTGCTGAACGAGACGAACGACCACACCGCCGCATGGTCCGAGGAGGCGCACCTCGTCGCCCGCGTCGGCCACGAGTCCCGCCGCTACACGGTGCCGTTCAACGTCAAGGGCGCCACCGGTGCGCTCCTCGGCGACGAGGCCCGGGTCTGACACCCCCTGATTCCGTGACGCGACCTGACGAAGGGTGGTGAGCGCCGATGGCACGCCAACTCATCGACTTGCCGACGGTGTTCACCCCCCTGCCGCACGGCCTGTGGGACACCGTCCAGACTCCCAGCCCGGACAGCGTCCACTGGCAGAACGGGGTCACCTGGATCGAGCGCTGCCCGACCGGTGACACCACCTACGACGAGTGCCTGTCCGTGACCGGGACCGGCAGTCCTCCGGCGCCACCTGCGAAAACCCCGAACGTCGAGCAGGAGTTCCGGGGGGCGACCCCGGTCACGGTGATCGCCGAGTTCCAGTGCGGGCCGGTCGGGCTCGGTGAGGCGCAGACGGTGGCGCAGGACGCCCTCGCCCGCGTCGAGCAGCACCAGCTGGAGACCGCGTTCTGGACCGGCCTCGCCGCCGACCAGAGCGTCGTCTTCCCGCACCTGGCCGCCGGCACTGAGGTCACCGACGGGGACGTGGTCCTGCAGACGACCGCATCCCCGGTCGTCACCGGCGCCGACGTGGCGACCGCGCTCGGCGCGCTGGAGCAGAACCTCGCCGACTGCTACAAGGGCCAGGGCCTCATCCACATCCCGCGCTCCGCGCTGCCGACGCTGGCCGCGTGGAAGCTGGCCCGCGTCGACGACGACGGCCGCCTCGTCACACCGGGCGGCAACCTCATCGTCGCCGGGGGCGGCTACCCGGGCACCGGCCCGGACGGCTCCACCCCGGCGGCCGGCACCACGTGGATGTACGCCACCGGCGCGGCGTTCGGCTACCGGTCGAACGTGTACTTCACCCAGGTCCGCGACAGCTTGAACCGGGCCACCAACACCCTCCGCATGCAGGCCGAGCGGACCTACCTGATCGGCTTCGAGTGCTGCCACCTGGCCGCACACACTGTCCTGGGCGTGCCCACCGAGTAGGAGATAGATCACCATGGCAACCGTCTCCACGTGCGCCACCCCGATCAAGGGCACGCACATGAGGGTCATCGAACTCGACACCTGCGGTGTCCCCATCACCGGCACGTCCGGTCTCGTCGTCGTCACCCGAGGCTTCGTGCAGGTCCAGATGGAACCGCAGTACGAGGACGGCACCGAGTTCTTCGAGCGGACCGCCTCGGGTCTCCCGTGCGTGAACCAGAAGGACGACCCCACGCTGAAGCGGATGAACCTCACCAGCCAGTTCTGTGAGATCAACACCAGCGCCGTCGCCCTCATGATCTCCGCCCGGGAACTCACCACCGGCAGCCCCACAACCGGCACCGGCTTCGCCGTCTCCGAAGGCAACCCCGACCGCCGCTACAGCCTGGAGGTGTGGCAGGAGGTCGCCGGCGCGGGCGCCTGCGACCCGTCCGGTGTGCAGCGGTTCATCTACAACGCGTGGCCCAACGTGGGCGCCACACAGCTCGGCTCGTACATGGTGGAGAACGGCCGCTCCACGCTGGAGACCACCAGCGAGTCCCGCGCCGCAACAGCGCAGTGGCTCGACATGGTCGGCGCGGACTACCTGCCCGCCGGTCTGGAACTGGACCTCGACGAGCACTGGCTGTGGAACGTGACGACGACCGAGCCACCGACGATCGCCTGCAACCCGACGACACTCGTCGCGTAGCACGCGCCACCGCGCGGGCCCGGTCGATGGTGAGCGGCCGGGCCCGTCCCGTTCGAGGAGAGGGGTCCGATGGCTCTGGCGCAGTACAGCGAGCTGTTCTGGTTCCCCTCCGGGGAGCTGGCCACTCAGGTTCCGGCGAGGGTGTTCGTCCACGACTCGAACACCCTCGCCACCCTGTGGGCGGACGCCGGCGGGACGGTGCCGCTCGCCAACCCGCTGTCCACGTCGGGTACGGGGCGCCTGGAGTTCTGGGCGGAGGAGGGCCTGTACTGGGTGCACATCGACAGTGAGGCGTTCGAGGTCGCGGTCGGCACGGGCGTGCAGCCTGTGACGCACGCTGATCTGGACGAGGCGATCGACGGCGAGGTCACCCGCGCCGACGCCACGTATGCCACCCTTACGGTCGTCAACACGCTGACCGGCACGGTGACCACCCTGTCCGGGCAGGTCAGCAACCTCGACGGGTTCGTGCAGAACGCACTCACCCGGGTCGCCGCGATTGAGCAGGGCACAGCTTTCCTCGCCGCCCTCAACGTCGCCGGGCCCGCGCAGGTCTCGGGCGGCAACTTGACGGTCACGGATTTCACGAAGGGCTACCGGTTCCGCGTCGACGGCTCAGCCCTCGACCTCGAAGCCACGGGCACCGACCTGATCGTCTCCAACTGGAGCGGTGACGGCTTCAACGGCACCCAGCGCTCCTACGCCCGCCTGTCCGCCGACGCACAGAACACGCAGTGGGCTGGGAAGTTCGAGTTCGTCGACGCCCTGTACGGCACCGTCCGGCACACCCTGGACGGCGCCAACAACACGGCCGGGTTCTTCGGCGCCGCCCCGGTCAGCCGCCCCGCGGTGGACGGGTCGTGGGCGGACGGCACCGCCGGGGAGTCCCTCGCCGCGGCCCTCGCCCTGCTGGGTCTGATCACCGACAACACCACGCCGTGAGAGGGGGTACGCGATGCCCGTCATCAACCCGATCCTGAGCACACCGTCCGGCAGCGGCGGCATGCGCGGCCCGTGCTCGGACTGGCCCGTGCAGTGGACGTGCGAGCTGTCGACGCTGAACCCGGCCGTCACCGGGATCGCCGTCACGACGGCCACCGAAACCCTGTACGCCCTGTCCGGGATGCGGTTCGGACTGTGCGAGGTGACGCTCCGCCCGTGCCGCGACGACTGCAACGACGGCCGGTTCTACGACGACTTCGGCCCCCCATGGACCGGGCAGGCCTGGCCGCAGCCCGCACTGATCGGCGGCCTCTGGTTCAACCTGACCTGCGGGTCCTGCACATCCGGCTGCGGCTGCGCGCAGGTGTCGGAGGTGCGGCTGCCGGCACCGGTGTACGACATCACCGAGGTCGTCATCGACGGGGCGGCGCTGTCCCCGTCGGCGTACCGCCTGGACAACCATCGCCTGCTCGTCCGCACGGACGGCGGCATGTGGCCGCGCAGCAACAACCTCGCCGTGGACTCGGGGTCGGGCGCCTGGTCGGTGACCGCCCGCTACGGCGAACCCTTGCCCGAAGGCACCGCGCTCGCGATGGGCCAGCTCGCCTGCGAGATCGCGAAGGCCGCGGACGGCGGGGACTGCAAGCTCCCGGCCGGCCTTCAGCAGCTGGTGCGGCAGGGCGTCACCATCAGCTACCCCGATGTGGGCGAGCTGTTCCGGCAGGGCCGCACCGGCCTGTACCTGGTGGACATGTTCGTCGCGACGTGGAACCCGGCCGGGCTCCGGCAGCGCTCCCGCGTGTACCGGGTGGACGCGCCGACGGTACGAAAGCCCGGCACATGATCAGCGGGGCGGACAAGTGGTACACCGTCGCCGAGACGCTGCGGCAGGCGGTGCACGCCGAACTCACCACCACGCCGCAGAGGTCCGGTGTCGTGCCCGGCGCGATCGCCTGGGACGAATGCGACTGCGGACTCCTCGCCGTGTCCGTCGCCCAGATCTACCCCACCGAGACGTTCCCCGACCCGCTGACCCGCCGCGTCGGCAACGCCTGCGACGCCCCGTGGGAAGCCGCCGAGATCGTCGTGCAGGTGGTGCGCTGCGCCCCCAACCCCGACGACCCGATGACCGCACCCACCACCACGGAACTCGATACGTCCGCCCGCGAGGTGCTCCGCGACGCGCAGGAGATGATGCGCGCCCTGTCGGTGACCCTGTGCCAGATGAACGCCGACCGGGACATCGCCGACTTCATCCTGCGCCCCCTGATCGCGCAGGGCCCGGCCGGCGGCTGCGTCGGCAACGAGGTCCGGGCGATCGTCTCCCTGCCGAGGGGGTGAGCCGTGTTCTCGGTGTCGACGAGCTTCGACCTTCACCGCGGCCGGATCGAGCGGATGCTGCGCCTGCCCGGCGGCATGGTGTGGAACAACATGGAGCGCCGCGTCCGCAGGGTGGAGGCGGAGGCGATCCGCCGGGCGCCGGGCGGGATGAAGGCGCGGATCCGGGCGCAGATCCGGCGCGGCCCGACGGGTGACTTCCAGGGCATCATCAAGGTCGACCACCCGGCCGCGATCTACGTACTGAACGGGACCCGCCCGCACCGGATCGTGCCCCGCACGAAGAAGGCCCTGCGATTCACGGTGGGCGGGCAGGTCGTGTTCGCGACCGTCGTCAATCATCCAGGGAACAAACCCAATAATTTTCTCAAAGAGGCACTTAGGGCTGCACTTTAGTCTTGCGCTCCCTGTGCGCGCGTAGCTGTGTCTTTCGGCATGCGCGACTAGTTGGAGCAAAGCCATGTGACTGCACTTCCGGAAGTGCAGTTCCGGAAGCGCCCTTACCCCGGAATGATCATGCGCGGGGTGAACCTACCGTCACCCGCATGACCGAGCTGCTCACAACCCCGACCGGCGTGACCACCACCACGCCCCCCGTCATGGCCGCCGCGCCCCCGCCCCCGGCCGGCCCGAAGGACTTCACGCGGAAGCGGAAGCGCCTCACCTTCACCATCGACGACGACACCTTCGAAGCCGCGCCGGTCCTGCCCGCCGACGTGTTCGCCCAGTTCGTCACCCTGTACAACGACCGCGGCCAGGTCGACACCATGGTCGAGCAGCTCGGCATGCTCAAGCAGGCCCTCGAACTCGCGCTGCTCCCCGAATCGTGGCAACGCTTCTCCGCCCGCCTCACCGACAAGACCAACCCGATCGACGACGACCAGCTGTCCGACGTCATCATGTGGCTGCTGGAGGAGTACGGGCTGCGCCCTACACAGCCGTCTCCGTCCTCATCGGATGGGTCTGCCAGCCCGGAATCTGGCACGCCCTCGACGGAGAGTACGCAGCCCGAGGCGTCGACTTCGCCGACCTCCCAGCCGACCGCTTCCTGAACGCGATCTACCACGAAATGCTGCAGCGGCTGAACGTCCGCGACGGACAGACCGAGGAACAGGCGCGCGCCCGATTCGACGCCGACCTCGGTGTCTCGGCATGGGCACTGCCCGGCCGTGAACGCCGCGAGATCGAACCGCAGCAGGACCCCGGCGCGCCCTGGTGGTGGCGAGGCGCCGAGGACGCATCTCAAGGCTTCCTCGCCTCGATGGGAGTGACCCTGCAATGAGCACCCCCACCGGCGGCAACCTCGGCGACGCGACGATCACCGTCAACGCCAACACCAGCCCAGCCCTCCTCGCCCTGAACGGCCTGTCCCGCGACGCACAGGGCCGCCTGCGTGACATCCGCGGACGGTTCACGTCCGAGGGCCGCCTCATCAACGGCACCCTGACCACCGTCACCGCGAACACCAACCGGTTCTCCGATGCGGTGGAGGGGCTGCGGGGCGCGTCCCTGCTGCTGTCCCCAGCACTGATCCCGATCGCCGCGCAGGCCGCGCCCATCGCCGCCGGACTCGGCGCCGCGGCCGTCGCGGTCGGCGCATTCGCGGCAGCCGCAGCCGGGCAGGTGTCCGCGATCACCGAGGCCGGGGAGGCGGAGAAGAAGTACAAGGAAGCCGTCGACGAGCACGGCGCCACCTCCGCGAAAGCCGCCGAGGCGCAGGCCGCCTATGCCAAGCAGGTCGCGCAGATGCCCGCCGCGACCCGCACCACCGCAGCCGCCGTCAGCGTCCTCAAAGACCGCTACCAGGAGTGGTCGGACGCGCTGGCCAGCAACACAATGCCCGTCGCCACGAAAGGCATCCAGGCGTTCACGTCAGTGTTCCCGAAGCTGACGCCGCTGGTGAAGGGCACGTCGACGGAGCTGAACCGGTTCGTGACGATCGCCGCCGGCGGGCTGGCGTCACCCGGCTTCGACCGGTTCATGAACTCGTTCTCCGACTTCGCGGTCGGCTCGCTGGCGAAAGCCAACGACGCCCTTGTCCGCTTCACCCGCACCTTGAACACCGGCAAGGTGTCCGGCGGCGTCAGCGAGTTCATGGAGTACGCGCGCGCCAACGCACCCCTCGTCCGCGAGACCCTGTCCCGGGTCGCGGAGGCCCTGTCGAACATCCTCGTCGCCGCATCCAACGTGGGCCCGGGCCTCCTCACCGTGGTCAACGCCCTCGCCGGGATCGCCGCGTCCCTGCCACCCGACGTCATCACCAGCCTCCTGCAGATGGCCCTCGCCCTGAAGGCGGTCCGCCTCGCCGCTGCAGGCATGGCCGCGATCTCCGGCGGGGTGGCCGCGTTCACCGCCGCGGTGTCCGGGATGCAGGCGGCCGCCGCGGGAGCGACGGGCATCCTGCCGCGGCTGGCTGCCGCGATCGGCAGCCTCTCCCGCGCCACGAAGATCGCGGTGGCGGGTACGGGGATCGGCCTCCTCGTGGTCGCCCTGTCGGAGTTGTCGCAGGGCAGCAAGGCGGCACCGCCGGACGTCGACAAGCTGACCTCGTCGTTGAAGCGGCTGGGCGCCGAGGGCAAGGCGACCGGGGAGGCGGCCAAGCACTTCGGTAAGGATCTCGACGGCCTGTACGGCAAGGTCCGCTCGTTGACCGACCCGTCGACGACCGACAACATTCAGCAGTTCATCGTCACCCTCGGCGGCCTGGGTAGCTGGGACTCCACGCCGGTCAAGGATGCGAAGGAGAACCTGAACGCGATCGACGACGCCCTCGCCGGGCTCGTCAAGAACGGGCAGGCCGACCTCGCGGCGAACGCGTTGAAGCGGCTGACCGCCGAGTACGGCAAGGGCGGCCGGGACACCGAGGAGTTCACCAGCCGCCTCGACGGCTACAAGGAGGCCCTCGCAGACGCCAAGTTCGAGCAGCAGCTTGCGGCGGATGCGATGGGCCTGTTCGGGCAGCAGGCGCAGGACACGTCGGCGAAGCTCGCCGAGCAGAAGATGAGCGCCGACGGACTGCGGCAAAGCATCCAGGCACTGAACGACGTGAACCGGGCCGCGCTCGGCGGGATGATCGGGTTCGAGGCGTCCATCGACGCGGCAGCGAAGGCCGCGAAGGAGAACGCCGGCTCGCTGAACGTGGTCAACGGCGTCCTCGACCTGAACAGTCCGAAGGCGCAGGCCGCTGCGACCGCGCTGTCGAACCTGGCGCAGAAGACGGACGAGGCGGCGGCCGCGAACCGGGAGTCGACGGGCTCCTGGTCGGGTGCGATCCAGATCTATGAGCGGGGCCGTCAGCAGCTCGTCTCGACTGCCCAGCAGATGGGCCTGACGAAGACGGAAGCCGAGCAGCTCGCCTCGCAGATCCTGAAGACGCCGAACAAGACGGCGATGCTGAAGGCGGACATCACCGACTGGAAGTCGAAGATCTCCGAGGCGGACAAGCAGCTCAAGTCGGCGAAGGGTGAGAAGAAAGCCAAGCTGACCGCGGACGTCGCCGACTGGCGGCTGAAGGTCGCGCTGGCCGAACGTCAACTGCTGGGTGCGAAGGCGAGCAAGCAAGCCAAGCTGACCGCGGACATCGGCGTGTGGCAGGCGAAGGTCAAGCAGGCCGAGACCCAGCTCAAGACGGCCAAGGGCAGCAAGAAGGCCACACTCACCGCGAACATCCAGGATCTGCAGCGGAAGGTCAGGAAGGCCAAGGAAGATCTTGCTACCGTCCGCAGCAAGTCCGTCACGATCACGGCCCACTACACGCCGGCAAAACGGTCCGATGGTCTGACGTTCCTGGGCGCGAGCGGTCGCCTCGCCACGGGCGGTCTGGTCCGCTACGCGCGCGGCGGCCGCATCCCCGGCTTCCCCTCCGGGGGCCCTATCACCGGGCCCGGCACGGGCACGTCCGACAGCATCCTTGCCCGTGTCTCCAACGGCGAGTTCGTCGTCAACGCCAAGGCGACCGCGCAGCACCTGCCGCTACTGGAAGCCATCAACTCCGGCAAGTTCTCCGCCGCCGCGGGGATGGCAGGCGGGGGACTGGCCGGCGCGGGCGCGGCAGCGGGCGACGGGCTGGCGGCGGGGATCGGCGCGGCGACCCGCGGGGTGGAGGCGGCGGCCCGCGCGATGGCGGCGGCTGTGGTCACGGCGGTGCGCACGGAGCTGCAGATCTCCTCGCCGTCGAGGAAGACGAGGGCCCTCGCGAAGGACGTGGGTGCCGGGTTCATCAGCGGCCTGACCGGATCCAAAGCGAAGATCAAGTCGGTGTCGGCCGACCTCGCCAAGGACATCCGTGCCGCGTTCTCCGGCCGCAAGGAATCCAACCTGCTGAAGATGGTCAACCGGGAAACGAAGGATCTCCTGACCCTCGCCGGGAAACGCGACGCGATCTCGAAGAAGATCGCCGACGCCAACAAGTTCGCCACCGACACCGCCAGCAAAGCCCGCGCGACCGGCAGCCTCGCCTCCATCGTGCAGGAGGACGCCTACTCCCCGAAGTACGTGAAGGGGCAGATGCAGGCGTCCCTCAATCAGATCAAAGCCTTCACCGCCAGCGTGAAGAAGCTGCAGGCCAAGGGCGTCAACAAGGACCTCATCCGGCAGATCCTGGAGATGGGACCCGAGCAGGGCGGCGCGTTCGCGAAGTCCCTCGCCGGAGCGGACAAGGCCACGATCAAGCAGTACAACAGCCTCAACGCCAACATCAACAAGGAGTCCAGCAAGCTCGGCAAGCTCGGCGCCGACCTGCTCTACGACTCCGGGAAGCACGCCGGGAAGGGCTTCCTCACCGGGCTGAAAGCCCAGCAGAAAGACATCGAGAAGCTCATGCTGTCCATCGCCAAGGGCATGCAGAAGGCCATCAAGAAAGCCCTCGGCATCAAGAGCCCCTCAACCGTGTTCGCGGCGATCGGACGGAACATCGGCGACGGTCTCGTCTCCGGAATGGCCGCCTCCCACCCGAAGGTGTCCGAGGCCGCGAAGAGGATCGGCGCGGCGGCCGCGGGCAACGCCCGCACCATCTCCGCCCGCGCCACAGCGAAGGCCAGCCGCCCCCGCTCGGGGTACGCGGCTGCGGTCGCCGAACTGCAGCGCCTCGTCGACAGCGGCAAGTGGGGCGGACGCCTCTTCGAGGACGTCAGCTTCCAGGGCATGTCGAAGAACTACCAGCGTGAGCAGATGAAGGTCGCCGATGGATTCTGGGCGGCCGTCTCCGAGATCAAGAAAGCCGTGCGCTCGGGGAAGAACGTCTTCGAAGACATGACGTTCAAGGGCATGTCCGCGAACGTCCGACGCTTCCACGACATGATCGCCCAGATCTGGAAGGGCAACCCCTACAGCCGCACCTTCGGGAACTGGGGCAAGTTCGGCACCTACGGCCAGTACGGCAAGTACGCGCGCGGCGGCCCCATCGTCGGCCCTGGTACCAGCACCTCCGACAGCATCCCCATCCTCGCCTCCCGCGACGAGTTCATGATGCGCGCGGCCGCGGTCCGCTACTACGGCCGGCCGACCATGGCCGCCCTGAACTCGATGCGGATCCCGCGTGGCGCCCTGGCCTCGATGCCGGTGCGTGGCGGCGACGGTGCGAGCAGCGGGGACATCCATCACCACTACCACGTCACCCTCGACAACCGCGGCGTCATCGGGTCGCAGATGGAACTCGACAACTGGCTCGCGAAGTCCCTCGCCCGGCTGAAGACGCAGCGGCGTCTGCCCTCGACAGCGGGGATGTGACATGGCCGCCTTCGAGACGCTCACCGATGACTTCACCGCCCCCACCGTCGACACAGTCAAATGGCCAGACAACTACAACGAGGCCATCGGCGGTGCGCTACCCGACCAGCCCGCCGGCCGGGCGAGAGTGCCCTGCAATCAGGGCTACGCGGCCTACGCATCCCAGCCCGCGTACACACTGGCCTCCTCACACGTCGGCGTCGAAGTAATCCCGCCCTCAGTGGGTGGCGCGACGGGCAGCGTGTTCTGTCAACTCCTCGTCGTCTCCAGCGTGGTCGGCACACAGATCGTCTTCGAGATCGACGTATCCACGAACCTGCTGCTGATGGCCGTCCACGTCGACTACACCGACGAGGACCCCGGCGTTGTCCCCTACGACCCCGTCCAGCACGCGTGGCTCCGCATCAGCGAAGCCGACGGCACCCTGTCCTGGGAGACCTCTCCAGACGGCCGCGTCTGGACAGCACAACATACGGAGACTGCCCCCGCCTGGGTTAGCGACACCGACCTGCAGGCACAGCTGCTGGCCTACCGGGACGACGGCGCCAACGACTACGCCTTCTTCGACAACGTGAACACCACCCCGGTCATGACCGACGGGTACACCGTCGCCGTGGACTGGACCGGCGACGGCGGCTTCGACGGAGGGTACGACGACGTCACCGATGCCGTGCTGCAACGCGGCCCGGTCACCTTCGCCTACGGCCGTGACCAGGCCCGCCAGCTGTCGCCGCCACGGGTGGGCACCCTGTCGATGATCCTGTGCAACGCCGACCGCATCTACAGCCCGGAGAACCCGGACTCGCCGATCGCCGACGACATGTCACCAGCCGCCCCCGTGAAAGCGGAGACCGTCTACCAGGACACCCTGTACCCGCTGTTCACCGGCCGCATCGAAGACTTCGAGGTGCACCCGGACCGCGGCGACCGCAGCGTGGACATCACCTGCCTGGACCTGCTGTCGCTGCTGCAGGGCAACACCATCTCGACGGAGCTGTTCGAGGCGCAGCGCACCGGCACCCTCATCGGTGTCGTCCTCGACGCTGTCGGCTGGACCGGCCCCCGCGACCTCGATCTCGGGGCCACGTTCGTGCCCTGGTGGTGGCTTGAAGAAGTCGACGCGTTCACCGCGGTCACCGACCTCGTCTCCTCGGAAGGCCCGCCGTCGATCGCCTACGTCGGCCCCGACGGCACCTTCATCTTCCGCGACCGGCACCACCGGCTTCTGCGCGCCGCGTCGCTCACACCACAGGCCACGTTCACCGCAGTACGGCCGGCCGACTGCGACACCGGGCACAGCGGGGACTGCTTGGGGTTCGGCGAGTGCGGTTTCGGCGAAGGCGGATTCGGAGGATAGAGCGATGCCCTTCTCACCCATCGAGCACGGCACCCTGAACTGGGATGTGCCCGTAAACCAGGCGTTTGAGGATGTGTGGACGGAGCTCGCCGCCGCCACGTTCTACCAGTTGGTGGCGGCGTCCGATGCGCCGGCGAGTGTGCGGTCGAGGGCGCAGTACGTGTGCGACGGCACCGCCGACGACGTGCAGATCCAGGCCGCCATCGACTCTGCCCTGGCCGAGGGCGGCGGGCGGATCGTTCTGTCCGCAGGCACCTTTAACCTTGCCGCGCAACTCGTCCTCGCAGGCGCCGACGATGTCGAAACCGAAATCGACCTCACCCTGACCGGGCAAGGCCCCAAAGTCACGACCCTCGCCGCAGGCAGCGGACTCGACTCCGCCATCCACCTCACCGAGGTCATCCGGGCGCACCTCGCCGACTTCGGCATCACCATCAGCGGCGCCAGCCACGGCATCTCGTCGAACACCACCAACGGAGCCGACAGCGGACACCGCTCCTTCTGGCAGTCCAGCTTCCGCAGCCTGCAGATCCACGGCCCATGGGACGGCACCCACACCGGCTACGCCCTCCACCTCGGAAGCCCGTTCCGCAGCGTGTTCGAGAACATCGAGATCGGTGGCGTCGGCAACGGGTGGCGCATGTTCTCCGAACACGCCGACTTCAACCCGGGCGACCTCACCGTCACCCGGTCGTTCGTCGATCTGTCCGGCGCAGGCGGCACCGCCTATCGCATCGACTCACCCGCTGGCACCATGAACCAAACGGTGTGGACGATGTGCGAGGCCTACGCCAACGGCGCTACCTCCACCGGTATCTACATCGCCGGATCACACAACCGGTTCATCGGTAGCAACCTGGAACAGTTTCAGACCCTCGTCAACGTCGCATCCGGCGAGTCGAACAGCTTCGACCTCAACTACGTGACCTGCCGCGACGGCGGCTCCAGCAACAAAGCTTTCGTGTGCGGCACCGGAGCGTGGAACAACCGGTTCTCCGCGAACTATCTGAACGTCCACACTGGAGACTCCCTGGTCGCTGTGCAGGACGCCAACACGTCCGCGGCCTGCCCGAACATCTTCGAACGCATCCGTATCGAAGCGAACTCGGGCACCACCACCACCTACAGCAAGGTGGCCTCCACTGTCTTCCGGGACATCACCGCGTTCCTCGGCGGCGGCACCATCCAAGCCGGGCTGCTGTCCTACCCGCTGACCACGGTCAACGACTCGTCGTTCACTCCTGCCGATCACAACCTGATCGCGTGGACCAGCGATCCGGCAACCCTGCGCTCCACGTCCAACACGATCACGTCCGGGACCGTCTACCTGCACAAGGTGAAGATCGTCAATCGGTCGACGGTCGTCAGCAATATCCACCTCGGTATCGAATCCGCCGGAAGCGGACTCACCTCCGGACAATGCTTCGTCGGCCTCTACGACAGCAGCGGCACCCGCCTCGCCGTCAGCGCCGACCAAGCCAGCAACTGGACCAGCACCGGCGGGAAAACCATCGCCCTGACCAGCCCGCAAACCCTCGCGGTCGGCTACTACTACATCGCGATCCTCGCCGTCGGCACAACGCCACCGCAGTTCTCCATGGGCGCAGGCGGCGCCATGAGCGTCAATCCCGGCCTGACCACGTCCACCGCCCGCTTCCTCACCGGACCGGGCAGCCAGACCTCCCTGCCATCCTCGATCACACTCGCCAGCCAGACCCCCAACACCCGCGCCCACTGGGCCGCCCTCAGCTAGGGACCGCCCATGTCTCTGTCCTTCCTCGAACCGTTCGGCTACTCCCACGGCTGGCGCGACATCATCAACGACGTGTCCTTCGACGTCGACGTCCGCCGCCCCCAAGACACCTACACACCCGTCTGGTCCAGCGACGAGACGATCGCCCTCGCGCTCGGCCAAACCATCCAGGTGCAGGCCAAGGCATCCGACCCGTTCCGTGACGCCCTCGACCCCGTCAACGGAACCGACATCATCTTCTCCGGCCCGGGCACCGTCCTCGCGTCGATCTCACGCCGCTCCGGCCAGTCCACCACCATCAGCGTCACCGCCGTCGGCGGCGCCGTCACCATCACCCGCCTGCAAGTCCGCGGCCGCCCGGTCCCGACCGACCGCACCGTCAAGGTGTCCTCGGCCGACTCTGTCAGCGTGGGCCGGCACGGCCGCCGCTCCAATCCGGGCGACGCCCCATGGGCGAACGCCAACGACGCCTACGCCATCGCGCAGCTGCTCCTCGCCCACTACTCGCAACGCCGGCCGACAGTGACGATGCGGCTGGTGTCGTCCGATCATGAGCACCTGCTGCAGATCCTGTCCCGCACGATCTCCGACATGATCACCATTCAGCACGGGGAACTAGGACTCGATGCGTCCTTCCATATCGAGAGCATCGAGCACACCATCGCCCGCATGCCCAGCGAGGACAGCGACACGGGCTGCGAGCAGCGCGTCCACTACGCCACGCTCGGCTGTGAACGCACCGGGCTGATCGTCCCGGCGAACCCGTTCACCTTCGACGCGTCGGGGCTCGGCTTCAACGACGGCGTGTTCGACCCGACCGCCGCCGACGACCCCGACGCGGTCTTCATCTTCGACCACGCCACACAAGGACAGTTCGACCTGGGCCGGTTCGGCACCTGACCACCCCGGAATGATCTTCGCGGGGCGGTGTCTACCGTCCCACGCATGGCCCAACTCATCACGGCCCGCGCCAGGGCGCGCGTCAACCACGGCAGGTGGATCGCCGACTGCCCCCGCCGCTACTGCGCGAACGCGGTCAGGCTCAACCCCGGGCAGGGCACCTTCCACTGCGCCGGCGACGGAGGCTGCCAGATGGTCGCCCCCGTCGAGTGGCCGGCGGACCCCGACGGGATCTGGGAGGCGCTCCTGGAACGGCCCGTGCCGGGCACCCGCAACTGGTACCCGGACGGGCACGTCGAGGCGGTGCGGCTGGGCCTGCCGCACGGACAGACCCCTGCCGAGCTCCGTGCCGAACAGCGCGAGTACGAGGCGGCCCTCTGATGGCCTGGTCCGCCCCCATGACAGCGGTCGCGAACTCGACATTCACTGCGGCCCAGTTCAACCAGTACGTCCGGGACAACCTCAACGAGACCGCACCCGCCCTGGCCACGGCGGCTGGCTCGTACTTCGCCGCCGACGGCATCAACTCCATCGCCGAACGCCGCGCCGTCACCGCCCTCGAACTCGGCACCGGCACCACCACCTCGACCACGTACACGGACCTGACCGGCGTCGGCGCGAACATCGGGCCGACCGTCACGGTCAACACCGGGCCTGCCGCACTGGTCATCGTCCGCTGCTCCGCCGAGAACTCCGGGGGTGGCTCGGCCCGCATGGCCTACAACATCTCCGGCGCGACCAGCCTGGCCGCTGCCGACAACCGCGGTGTCGGCTTCTTCGGCGTCGCGGGCGGCAACGTCAACGCCTCCGACGTGTCCCTGTGGACAGCGCTCAACCCGGGCTCCAACACGTTCACCGCGAAGTACCGGGTGAGCTCGGGCACCGGCACCTTCCTGTCCCGCCGCATCATCGTCATGCCGTTCTGAAGGGGAGTGCCCGATGGCCTGGTCCGCGCCGATGACGGCAGTCTCCGGCAGCGTCTTCACCGCAGCCCAGTTCAACACGTTCGTGCGGGACAACCTGAACGAGACCTCACCGGCGAAGGCCACCACGTCCGGCGCCTACTTCACGGTGTCGGGCACCAACGAGATCACCGAACGCGTGCCTGCCTCCGCGAGCACCCTGGTGTCGGAGACGACGACGTCGACGAGCTACACCGACCTCACCACGCTGGGCCCCGAGGTGACCGTGGAGACGGGTCCGTTCGCGCTGGTGCTGGTGCACGGCTCGCTGGAGAACTCGGGTGCCGGGTCGTCGCGTATGGCGTATGAGGTGTCGGGCGCGTCGTCGATCGCTCCGGCGGACAACCGGGGCATCGGCGTGTTCGGTGTGGCGGGTGCGGGGGTGGTCGCGTCGGGGGTGGCGTTGCACACGGACCTGACTCCGGGTTCCAACACGTTCACGGCGAAGTACCGGGTGGCGTCCGGTACGGGCACGTTCCTGTCCCGCCGCATCGTCGTCTTCCCCCTGTAAGGAGCGTGCCCCCATGGCCTGGTACCCCGGCGCCGTGAAGATGGAACTGCAGCCTGAGTCGGACGCGCAGCCGGCGATCCGACCGACCCAGTTCATCGTCCACTCCGTCATCGCGCCATGGACCGCGCGCCGCATCTACGAATACTGGCGCGACTCCACCAACCTCGAAGCCCACTTCGGTCTCGGCTACGCGGGTGACCTCGGCCAGTACATCGGCACCGAGACCCGCGCCGACGCCAACGCTGGAGCGAACCGCCGCGCCGACGGCACCGGCGCGGTATCGATCGAGACCGCATCGAACACCAGCGGCACCGACCCGTGGACCGCCGACCAGATCGAAGAACTCATCGATCTCGGCGTGTGGCTGCACCAGAAGCACGGCATCCCGCTGCGGGTCTGCCGCACCCACGACGACCCCGGGTTCGGCTACCACTCGATGTTCCCGCAGTGGTCCACGAGCGGCACCGCGTGTCCCGGGGCGGCGCGCATCAAGCAGTTCAAGGAGGTCGTGTTCCCGGGCATCGTCGCCCGCGCGGCCGGACAGCCCTCGAAGGAGACCGACGTGGCAATGACGGACGCGGACGCCAAGAAGTTCTGGTACGCCGACCACATCCCCGCCGTGCCGCCCCCGTACAACAACGCCGACTGGGCGGACGGCAACACCACCTGGACCGCGAAGTACGCCGTCGGCACCATCGCCGCCACGAGCCGCGAGACCCTCGCCCGCGTGAAGACCATCGAGGAGAAGGTCACCTCACTGCAAGTGGGCGGCGTCGACCTCGACCTGCTCGCCACCAAGGTCGCCGATCTGCTGGCCGCACGGCTGGCCAACTAGGAGGAACCCACCATGAAGATCTTCGGCCGGGAGCCCGCGCTCATCATCTCCACGATCAGCGCCGTCCTCTCCCTCATCGTCACCTTCAACGTCGGCATGTCCGGCGAGCAGGCCGGCGCGATCGTCGCCGTCATCACGGCCGTGTTCGGTGCGATCACTGCCGCCCTGACCCGGCCCATCGCGCCGTCCGCGTTCACCGCGGTCGTCGCCGCCGGGGCCGCGCTGCTGGCCGCCTACGGGCTGAACGTGTCCGCTGAGACGGTCGGTGCCACCAACGCTGTCGTCCTCGCCGTGCTGGGCCTGCTGGCGCGCGGCCAGGTGTCCCCGAAGGGAGTCGAGGCATGAGCAGTCCCCTGGACGGGCGGATCCGCCACATCGCCCGCGAGGTACTCGCCGAAGCCGGACACCCCGCGCCCGACGATGCCACCAGCGGTACGCCGGCCGGACGTGAGGACCGGCTGGCCCAACTGGAGGAGCAGGTCGCCACGCTCACCGGCCGCGTCGACGAGCTGGAGAAGCGCAGCACCGCCACGCCCGCGCGGCGAGCCGCCCGGAAGACGACGGACGCCGACGAGTGAAAGTCCACGTCTACCCGTCCGACAACTTCGGCTGCGGCAGCTTCCGGATGCGGTGGCCCGGCGAAGCCTGCGCCGCCGCGGGCTTCGACGTCCACGTCGTCGCCCCGGCGGACCGCCGCCTGAAGGCCATCGTGCAGGGCGACGAAGTCGTCGATGTCATCGACGTCGACGCGGACGTGATCGTCCTTCAGCGCGTCACGCACGAGCGGATGGCGCAGGCCGTCGCCGTGATGCGCGCGAAGGGCATCACCGTGGTCGTCGACGTCGACGACGACCTGTCGTCCATCCACCCGTCGAACCCGGCCTGGCAGGTGCACCGGCCCGGCCGGGGCCCGCACTCCTGGCACAACCTCGCCCTCGCCTGCCGCAACGCCTCCCTCGTCACGGTGTCCACCCCGGCGCTGCTGGACGTGTACGCCCGCCATGGGCGCGGCCATGTCCTGCCGAACTATCTGCCCGACATGTACTACGGGCTGCCGCGTGTCGATTCGGATGTGGTGGGCTGGCCGGGCTCGTTCCATTCCCACCCCAACGATCCGGAGGTGGTGGGCGGCGCGGTCGCCCGGCTTGTCGAGGAGGGCGCCGGGTTCGTGATGCGCGGCGATCCTTCGGGTGCGGGCCGGGCGTTCGGGTTGGCCGCCGATCCGCCGGGCCGCCCGGTGTCGGTGGCGTTGTGGCCGCGCGCGGTGGCGTCGCTGGGGGTGGGGATCGCCCCGCTTGCAGACACGAAGTTCAACGCCGCGAAGTCCTGGCTGAAGCCGCTGGAGATGAGCGCGACGGGGGTGCCGTGGGTGGCGTCACCGCGTGCCGAGTACCGGCGTCTGCACGAGATGGGCGCCGGGGTGTTGGCGGACCGGCCGCGGACTTGGTACCGGGAGCTGAAGCTGCTGAGGGAGTCGGCGGCGATGCGGGAGGAGTTGTCGGCGGCGGGCCGGGAGGTGGCCGCGCAGCTTCGCCTGTCTCAGCATGCGTGGCGGTGGATGGATGCCTGGACCAGGGCGGTCGAACTGGACCGGGCTACGCGGCCGTCTGCGGTAGCGGTGTAGCGGCGATCGGCTGCTCGCGCACATCCCGGATCCAGGACACCCCGCACGCCAGACACAGCTCGTGCGGGTCGGTGTAGGCGAGCTCGGTCGATGTGCACAGCGGGCACTTCGCTCGGGTCCGCACCCGCTTCAACTGGTTCCGCTGATAGGTGGTCGTCCCACCCCAGTACCCTTCGGCGCCGTGCAGCATCGCCCACGCCAGACACTGCGTGCGCACCGGGCATGCCCGGCACCAGGCCTGCGCCTCGTCCGCTCCTGCGTCGGTCTCGACGTCCGGGACGAAGTCGAAGTCGGCGACCGCGCACGGCGCGTCTGCCTGCCAGGCGACATCCTCGGCGGAGAAGAACTCGACGGTCTCCACAGTCAGCCTCCCGGGTTCAGGGGCAGGGGGTGCCGTCGGCAACGGACCACGACACCGACCCGTTGACCAGGCACTGCCGGATCCGGCCCGCACGATGCAGCCGCTGACACGACAACTGCACCGCGGTGCGGTCGAGTCCGGTGCAGGCGGCAAGCTCACTGCGGGTACGGCGGCCGTCCGCGATGAGCTGGTAGATGGTCTCGTCGCGGGCTATGACCCGCGGGTCTCTCGGGCGGCCGGGGCGGCGCACGGTCTCCTGCATGATGCCCTCGCATTCAGTTAGCCGGGCGGCTGAAATTCATTATGCAGCGATGATGCTGTGACAGATGAGACCGGAACGAAAGTGCCACCGGGCAATGCCACACTGCCGATCGAGGATCAGCGGAAGGGGCCGCCCATGCCAGGCAGACGAATACGTCAACGGCTCGGCCGACGCGGCACCTTCCTCGCCATCCTCGGCGTCGGCAAGACCTGCTGGGGCGTGTCCTTCCTCGCCGATCCACCCAACGACCACGGCCTGCAACTCCTCACCGAAGTGTGCGGACTACGGCACTGGTCATGGCTGTGGATCGTGTGCGGACTCGTCACCTTCACCAGCGCATTCCTGAAGATCGGCCGCGACTGGTTCGGATTCCTCACCGCGTTCATACCCCCCACGGTGTGGGCCATCGCTTACACCTACGCCGTCATCGTCGGCGACTACTCGCGCGGCGCCTACGTCGCACTCTGGTATCTCACCTCGCACGTCGGGGTCATCTGGTGGGCAAGCACGGTGCCCGAGCACTCGGTCCCCCCTACGCCGAGGCTGCCCCGGAGAGGCAAGGCCGCATGAACGCCGGCGACTGGGTAGCCGTCATCGGCGCCTTGGGCAGCATCCTCGGAGGGGGCGGATGGTTCGTTGCCCGTGCCACTCTCAAGGCCGCCCGCGCAACCGCCGCCGCACAAGAGGCAGCCGCCCGCGCCAACGCGGCGCCCGCGCAGCAGGCCGCGAACCTGGCGGTGCTGGAGGCGACGGTGCGCCGCGTCGACGAGGAGAACGGCCAGCTACGGGGGAAGATGTCACGGCTCGAAGCGATCGTCCGCGCGTTCGCTGCGACGACGGACCGGTGGGCCCGCCAGATGAACCGGGCGGGTATCGAACCCGAACCGCCGCACCCGCTGGTCGAGGAGTACAACCGGACCGGGGCGTGAGGTTCACGCAGCCTCGACGACCTCGGCGCGCACCGCCTCCGCCCACTCCGCGACGAGCTCCTCGTACCGCTCCCGGGTCTCCCCATACAGGTAGCCGCCGGCCGTCCTGACCAGGGCGCGAATGTCCTCGTTCACGACCGCAGCAGAGCGCACGATCCCAGGGCGGGAAGTGGAGGGGGACATGCGACAAGCGTATCGACCGGCACCCCGGATCACCCGCGCGGGCATAGTCCAATCCCAGACCCTCACACGAGAATGGTCCCGCCCCATACCCTGACAGTGACGAGCTGTACAGAGAGGGGCGAGACCGTGCCATCCGATGCTACCCCGGACCCATACGCTGACCCACTGCGCTTCGGCCAGCGCGTACAGATCCTCCGCGAACGCCGCGGCATGACCCGCGCCCAACTCGCCGACTTCATCGGCGTCTCACCCCACACCCTCAAGAAGATCGAGAACGGGCAGCAGCAGGCACCGGGCCTCGAGACCGTCATGCGTATCGCCGAAGCCCTCCGCGTCCGCGACCTCGCCGACCTCACCGGCCAACCCGACGCACACGTCGACCTCTTCGTCGGCCCCGGCCACCCGCGCCTCGCCGCAGTGAAGGCCGCCGTCGACAGCTTCGCGCTCACCACCAGCCTCGAGCCACCCCCGGTCGCACACCTCGAGGCCCGCCTCGCTCGAGCATGGGCCGCCCGCCACTCCGCACCGAACCACCGCGAGGTCATCGGCCGGCTCCTCCCGGACCTGATCCGCGACGCCCAGGCCCTCGTGCGGGCCGCGGACTCGAGCAGCGAACGCCGCCGCGCGCAGGCGCTCCTCGCCGAGGCGTACAGCCTCAGCCAGTTCTTCATCGCCTACCAGCCCGACGCCGCCCTGCTGTGGCGCGTCGCGGAGCGCGGCATGGTCGCCGCCCAGGACTCCGGCGACCCGCATGCCATCGGCGTCGCCGCGTGGCTGCTCGCGCAGGCCCACCGCGACACCGGGCCCCGGCACTTCGACGCCGCCGACGCCATCAACCTCGAGGCCGTCCGCTTCCTCGAGCCACTCCTCCCCGACGCCGGCGACGACGTCCTCGCTATCGCCGGGGCCCTCGAGTTCGAACTGGGTTACACCGCGGCCCGCCGCCGCGAGACCGGCACCGCCTGGCGGCACTGGGACAAGGCCAACGACATGGCCTCGAGACTCCCCGGCGACTACTACCACCCCATCACCTCGTTCTCGCAGGCCATCATGGGCGCCCACGCCGTAACCGTCGCCGTCGAACTCCACCAGGGCGGGGAGTCCGTGCGCCAGGCCGCCCGCGCCGACGAGGTCGTCATCCCCTCGAGACCCCGCCGGGCCCGGCACCGCATCGAGGAGGCGCGCGGCTACCAGCTGGACGGGCAACCGGACGTGGCTATCGCCACGCTCGAGAAGGCCGCCCGGGCGGCGCCGGAGACGATCGCCTACAACGGGTACGCGCGGCGCATCATCCTCGAGGAGGTCGAGTCGAAGCAGGCGCAGCGTCGCCGGCGTGCGTCGGAGCTGGCGGTGCAGATCGGCATCCTGGCCGCGTGAGGGGAGGGGACCGGATTCCGGTCCTCGCCCTGCTCGAGCCGCCCCTACGGTCGCGTGTGTGAGACGGAGCACGCACACAGGGGAGCAGGACGTGAACGACGACCGCAACGACGCCTTACCCGCCAGCACGCCGAAGGTCATCGTCCACCCGGCCGCAGACCGGCGGCTCGCCGCCACACACTGGCTGCTGTCGACGCTCCCCGCGGCCGGCCGGGACCGGGCGCGCACGGAGTGGGAGGACACCGGCGTCGCCCTCCTCCCGCTCGGCACACTCTTCTCCGCCGTCCGTATCCCCGGCCGCCTCGTCCGCGCCCTCACCGGGCCGTTGAGCCTGCCTGAGACGGACGCGGTCCTCGCGGAGGCGCTGCGCGGCGGCCCGGTCATCTGCGACCCGCACCGCCGCTCCTACTACGCGCTCGTTCCCGCGTCGATGCCGCGTACCTGGCGGGACGCCGCCACCGAGTGGGATGAGGTCGACGTCGCCGTCCTCGGCCGCGACACCCTCCTCGGCGTACCGCGCCTGGACGCGACCGAGCCCGGCCCTGCGGTCTCGTCGTACTGGTCGGTGCCCATGGACTCGCCCGGCGCTCTGTGCGACCGGCTGGTGGTGGCCCGGTTCATCGCGGCGGGCCGGCATGTTCTGGATGCCGAGCCTGAGGGTTCTCCCGTGCAGTCGATACGGGAGGTGTGAGCGGGGCTGCCCCTGTTCCCCTCCGTCAGGTAGGGGCGGCCCTGGGGCCCGCTGCCGTTGCTGTTCCCCTGCGGCGCGGCAGCGGGCCTACCGCGTGGCGTGTGTGCGCCTGGCGTAAAGACGCCACGCATAAGCCTGTTCAGAGCGACCCGACGGGGTTGATCATCTACGGGTCAGCGGACCAGGTCAGCGAGGGGGACGTCGAGCGCATGCGCGATACGGATGAGGTGGTCGACGCCCGTGCTGTGGGTGCCCTGCTCGATCCGGTTGATGGTCTTCCGGTCGAGGTCGACGCGTTCGGCGAGCTGTTCCTGGCTCAGCTTCGCGGCGGTCCGGGCGGCGCGGATGTGGTCTCCGATCTCGCGACGGCGGGTGAGTACCCACTCGGGCAGGGGATCGGATGGCACGCGTACACGCTGGCCGCCTCGTTGATCTTTGTCTGTACCGTCTGTGGTACATCTCGATGCCGATCACTAGCCTGACCGCAAGAGAGTGTCGAATAAAACGCTCGTTCGAGTGATCCCCGTTTTGACGCATTGCCTAATAGCAGTTCACCAGTCAACGATACTTGCATCCCCCACACGTCCAGCCCGGCGCACATCCAGCAGGTGGCACTACATGACCAACGAGCCGTCCCGCCCCCACGCGGAACCCCTCACCGACTCGCACCGAGCCCGCATCCAGTTCGCCCGCCAAGAACTCGAAGCCGCCCGCGCCGCCGACCTCGCGGGACTTGCGCCGGCCGGACTCATCTTCCAGATCGAACGGCTCCGCACCCGCCTCGACGACATCCTCTCCCTCGTCGAAGAGGTCATCCCCGAGTAGCCACCCGACAGGGCCGGGTCCGCCGCCACCCCCGTGCAGCGGACCCGGCCCTTTCCTATGGCCGGACACCACCCCCCGGGGAGTGCCTAAGCGACACTGTCCCCCGAAGGCGGCGTCCGGCCCCCATCCCCCGGCGCTGGACTGTGGGTGGTTCACCTATGGGTCACCAGCACATGACGGCCGTCTCGCCGGATCCCCAGGTGGAGTACATACGGACCCGGACCACATAGTGGCGGCCCTTGACCAGACGGGTCCGCACCGTGGCGTTGTGTGGGGTGCCGCCGTCGTCGGTGCCCGCGAGATAGCGGGGGCGGCCGTCGCGTTCCTCGAAGAGCACGACGAGGGTGTCGGCGTCCCCGAAGGTGCCCACCGTGTACGTGCGCGTCTCCGGGGGCTCGATGGTGAAGTCCGCCTGGGTGCCGGGTGCGAGCCGCAGGGGCGCCGAGCGGAACGGCACCAGTACGCGGGGCTCGCGTACCGGGTCCGGCGGATACCAGCGGCGGACGAAGTCCTTGTCGGCGGACGACAGCACACCCGGCGGGGTGAGGCCCGCGCGGAACTGCTCGGGCTCCAGGATCAGTCCCGCCGGGAAGGGGTACTCCATGATCGAATGAGGGTCCCAGACGGAGCCGTTGACCTCGTGCGCGTCCAGCTTGCGCAGGACGTTGAACCACGTCGTGTCCCGGCTCCAGAAGTTCGGTGGCCCCGCCAGGTCCGTGTACACCGCCTCGTCGTCCCAGTGGATCCCGGCGAACGGGCTCTGGTGCTCGTGCAGCATGCCCAGCGCGTGCCCGATCTCGTGCAGGGCCGTCCCGCGTTCGCCCGGCGCGGTCAGGTCCCAGCCGAAGTTCATGGTGCGCTCGTCGGAGCCGACCCGCAGCGCGTCCCGGCCGACGGCGGACCAGGAGCCGTCGCCGCTCTGGAAGCCGATCCGCAGCTCCGCCTCCGATCGGTCGTCCACCTCCACGAACGACAGGCCGATCCCGAGGCCGCCCCACTCCTGGAAGCACTCGCGCACGACGTCCCGCTGCTCCTTGCCGCCCACCCACGACACCGCCCGCGTCCGGCCCGTGCCACGGTCGGCGATCACGGACGTGTCGGTGTCCCGGTCGAAGAAGTGGTAGTGCAGGACGGTGCCGTTCACCCACATACGGTGCCCGGAGACCAGCGCGTGGAGCCGCCCGGCGGCCAGCCCCGGTGGGAAGGCCGGCGCCGACTGCTGCGCGAGGGAGCAGTAGCGAGCGGTCATGCCCCCAAGGGTGCCGTCGCGGCACCCCGGACGCCTGAGTCGGGGGCTACTCAAGTACCGGTGTATCAGATCTGAGTCACCGTGCTCCTAATGCCGTGACGAGCTACGAACGCGCGGCCAGGACCCTGGATCCGCCCTGGCCGTTCACCGGCAGGGAGAGCGAACTCGACGTCGTGCGCGCCTCCTTGGGCGCCGGCCGGGACGGCGTCGTCGTCACCGGGCCGGTCGGCTGCGGCAAGTCCCGGCTCGTCGCCGAGGCCACGCGCGGGACCGGGTGCGCCCGGGTGGCCGGCACTCCCGAGACCCGGCACATCCGCTTCGCCGCGTTCGCCCACCTCGTTCCCGGGACGGCCTCCCTGCACGACGCCTGCCGGCACCTGTCCGACGTACGGCTGCTCGTGGTCGACGACGCGCATCTGCTCGACGACGCCTCCGCCGCGCTCGTCCACCAACTGGCCGTGCACGGCCGGACTCGCCTCGTCGTCGTCACCGCCGAGGCCGCGCCCGCACCGGCCGCCATCTCCCGCCTCTGGACCGGCGACCTGCTGCCCCGCCTCACCCTGGGGCAGCTGTCCCGGGAGGACACCGCGCGCCTGCTGGCCGGCGCGCCCGGCGCCCCCGGCCTGGAGCCCCTCACCGTGAACCGGCTGCACCACCTGTGCCAGGGCGACCTGCGGCTGCTGCGCGACCTGGTCGACGCCGTGCGCGAGCGCGGACTGCTCAGCCGCGTCGACGGCACCGACGGCTGGGCGTGGCGCGGCCCGCTGCCGGTCACCGCGACCGTACGCGAACGCACCGCCCGGCTCCTGGACCGGTCCTGCCCCGCGGAGCGCGAGACGCTGCAACGCCTCGCGTTCGCCGAGCCGTTGCCCGTCGACCCGGAACGGGACGCGCTCGATCTGCGCGCGCTGGAGCACCTGGAGGCCGACGGCCTGGTCCGCGTCGACGACCGGGGCGCCGTCCGGCTCGCGCACCCCCTGCACGGCCCGGTCCTGCGGGCGACTGCGGGCCGGCTGCGGGCGCGCCGCCTGACCCGTGCGCCGGACCGCTGCGGCCCCGCCCTGGAGGCCGAGCGGGCCGCGCTCCTCGGCCGGATCGAACGCGCGGACGTCCGGACCGTGGCCGCGCCGGTGGGGGAGTGGCTGGTCGCGCAGGGCGCACCGTTGCCCGCAGGATACGCGGCCGTACGGGCCCGCTACGCCCGTCTGCGGGGTGAGCTGCGGGAGGCCGCGGCCTGGGCGAGGGAGGGGCTGCGCGACGGCACCGGCGACGCCGCCTGCCACCGCGAACTGGCCCTCGCCACAGCACAGTCGGGCGACGCCCCGGCCGTGCCCACGATCACGGGTGGCCGCCCTCACGGGGGTGGGGCGGTCACCCGGCCGACGGCGGCGGAGGACGACGCGTACGACGCCGTCCGCCTCGGGCACCCCGGGCGGGCCGCCGGCCGCCTCACCGGGGTCTTCGCCGCGCACGCCGACGCCCTGGCACGCGGCGACGGCGACGCCCTGGACCGGGTGGCCGAACAACTCGGGGCGCGCGGCTTCCTGCTGTTCGCCGCCGAGGCGCACGCGCAAGCGGCCCGCGCACACCGCGACCCGCGCGCCGCCCGCACCTCCCGCACCCGCGCGGTCGCGCTGGCCCGCCGCTGCCAGGGCGCGCGGACGCCCGCGCTGTCCGGTCTGGCCCTCGGCGAACTCACCGCCCGGCAACGGCAGATCGTCGACCTGGCGGCCGTCGGCCTCACCAACCGGGAGATCGCCGAGAAGCTCACCCTGTCCGTCCGGACCGTCGGCAACCACCTGTACAGCGCCTACGCCCGCCTCGGCGCGCCCGACCGGGGCGCCTTGCCCTGGCTGCTGTCGGCCCAGGGGGCGTGCTCGGCCTGAGTGGGACCGCACGCCGGGACCGCCCCGGCCACCCGACCGCAGCGAACGCCCGGCCCGGTGCCCGGGGTGGGGCGCGTCCGGCCCCGTCGTCCGCGCGGTGGCTGGTGATCCGTACCGCCCCGAGGTGGCAGCGCTCGATCTGAACCCGAGCCGGGCACCCGCCCTTCAGGCGCCCCGGAGCCGTGAACGCCGGCCCAGGCGCCTGCTCGGCGCGTGCCGGCCCCTCGCCCGCGTCGCCGTGACCCGTGCTGGCGGAGCCCAACGCCGCGCGCCCGGCCTGAAGTCCGTACCGTCCGGCCGTGGCTGTCGCCACCCCAACGGCACCCCTCGACCGCGCTCCGCTCCGTCCCTCAAGACTCCGCTCTGTCCCTCAAGCCGCCCCGAACGCCGTGAACGCCCACCCCGTCGCCCGGTGCAGGGCGTCGGCCGGGAGGGCGGACCTCGCGTCCCTCAGCGCCTCCGCCAGGGACAGGCCCGCGTCCAGGCCCTTGTGGAGGGCCAGCATCAGGGGCACCACCGCCGCGTCGTTCACGGGTGCGCTGCACGCCACCACGCCCGCCGTGCCCAGCGGCAGCAACGCCGTGACCAGGCCCAGCAGTTCGTCCGCGCCGACCGACGCGAAACGGGCCGTGTCGCAGCAGGACAGGATGATCCGGTACGGGGAACGGGCCAGCCGTTCGAAGTCGTGGACGACGATCGGGCCGTCCGCCATCCGCAACGACGAGAACAGCGGGCTGTCGGCCCGGAACGCGCCGTGCGCCGCGATGTGCGCCAACTCGGCGCCGTCCAGCTCCTCCAGCACCCGCGGCACCCGCGCGTCGGCGTGTTCGAGGACGACCGCGCCGCCGTACCGGACGGCCAGGTGCGGCACCTCGGCGCCGCCCGTCGCCAGCCCCGGCCCGCGCACCAGCACATGCCGGCCCCGCGGCGGCGGCTCCGTCTCGCGGGCCCGCAGCCAGCTGCTCGCCGACGGCGACACGCTCACCACCCGCTCCCGCAGCGACGGCAGCAGCGCCCACGGCACCCGGTGCAGCCGGGCCGGCGGCACGACCACCACCGGTCCGTCGCCCAGCTGTGCCGCCGCGGGCCCCAGCAGCAGTTCCTCCAGACGCCGCCCGGCCGCCTCCACCACCGGCAGCCGCGCCTCCGCCCCCGGATGCGCGAGCCGGCGCAGCCCGGCCTGGACGTGCTCGGCCTCCACCTCCGCCTCCGCCAGCAGCCCGGCCTCGTACCGGCGCACCCGCCCCTGCCCGCACAGCAGCACCTGGACCCGCCCGTCCAGCACGGCGAGCTCCACCAGCCGTACGTCGTCCGCGAGCCGGTCCAGCAGCCGGCCCGGGTCGAAGCGGTGCCCGTCGCCCGGGGCGTCACCCCGCATGTGCAGGGTCCGGGCGCGGATCTCCCGTTCCAGGCGCCGCTGTTCGCGTTCCAGCGCCGGTACCGGACGGGCGTCCATCCGGGCCGCCTCGGCCCGTGCCGCGATCTCCCGGAACGCCGTGAGGTCGCTCTGCAGCTGCGGGTCGGCCGGTGGTCTGGTCGGGGGCGCCGACAGGGCCGTCGCCCGCCAGCGCTCGCTCCACACCAGCAGCCGCCGCGGCCCCCCGCTCTCCAGGCTCGCCTGCTGCGCCAGCGCCGCCAGCTCCGCGCCCTGCGCGCTCGCCCGCGCCCGCAGCTCGGACGCGCCCAGCGTCATCCGGTGCGCGTCCAGCACGTCCAGGCCCCGCCGGCACGCCTCCAGCACCCCGCGCCCCGACCCGGCCGCCCGGGCCCGCAGCGCCTGCGCCGCCCAGCCCGTCATCCGGGCCAGCGGCGGCCCGCTGCGCCTGCTGCGGGCGGCCAGCGCCAGATGCCGTTCGGCGTCGGCGCGCCAGCCGAGACCGAGCGCGATCCGGCCCGCGAGCAGCGACGCCTCCGGTGCGGCGGGCGCGCCGAAGGAGGCCAGCCGCTCGGCGACCGCGGCCGTGTCGGCGACCAGCCGGCCCGAGCCGCGCCCGGCGGCCACCCGCGCCTCGATGAGCACCAGCCGGGCGTGCGCCTCCCACCAGGGCCGCCGCTGTCCCGTGAACAGCCGTACGGCCATGTCGGCGCGCGCGATCGCGGTGTGCGCGTCGCCCGCGAGCCGGGCCGCCGTCGCCGCCGCGAGCAGCAGTTCGGCCTTGCGGGTGGACTGGCCGCCGATGCGGTCGAGGACGGCGATCGCCGCGTCCGCCTCGGCGAGCGCCTCCGGTGCCAGACCGGCTGCCATCAGCACCTCGCAGCGCCGGATGCTGAGCATGAACGTCGGGGTGCCTAGCTTGGCGTAGCGCTCCTCGGCCTCGTCGAGGAGGCGCAGCGCCGCCGGTATGTCGCCGGACCGGAACGCGGCGAGCCCCCGGCTCTCCACGGCGTCCGCCTTGTCGTGCTCCTGGCCGGTGGTGTCCCACAGTGTCTCGGCCGCCGTGAAGTCGGCGTCCGCGCGGTCCACCGCGCCGAGCGCCAGATGCACGGTCGCCCGCAGCGTCAGGGCCCGCGCCGTCCAGATGACGTCGTCGGCCTGCCGCAGCACCGGGATCGCCCGGCGGACGTCCTCCAGCGCCTCCCGGTGGTGCCCCAGCACCCAGCGGGCGTAGGCACGCCGGAACAGCACGCGGGCGCGCGGATGCCCGCTGACGCGCTCCACCCCGCGCTCCAGCGCGGCCAGCCCCTGCTGCGTGCGCCCCGCGTGCACCAACGCCACCCCGAGCGTCGCCAGGACGTCGGCCTCCCGCTCGGCCGACTCCGCGCGGGCCGCGAGATCCCGGGCACGCCGCAGATGGTGCAGGGCGATCCGTATGTCGCCCCAGTCGCGCTGCCAGATGCCGATCACCTGATGGGCCACGGAGGCGCGCAACGGCGACGGATCGGCGTCGAGCACACCCTCCGCCCTCGCCAGCGCGTCGTTCGGGGCGGCGAACACCATCGGCAGCAGTTCGAGAACCGAGTCGCTTCCCGCTGTCACTCCACGGATGGTAGTTGCCCCGGAACCGTGCCACACGGTTTGTCGCTGTATCAATCAGGCGTCCCACGGCTCTGATTGACGACCGTCGCCCCATCGGGAGGACATCCATGGCACCACGGCGATTCCACGAGCAGTTCGAGCAGATCCAGCGCTCCATGCCCGACGTCCCCCTCGCGATGGGACCGGACGACTCGGCCGAGTTCATCTACGAGAAGGGCCATGTGCTCGTCCGGGACGGCGAGGACGCCGCCCTCGTCGAGGACACCGTCCGCGCCCACTTCACCGCCCAGCCCGAACTGGTGCAGGACCACGTGCGCCGCGCGAGCCCCCGCACCAACCGCTCCGGCATCACCCGCATCCAGGTCGGCGACCCCGGGGAGGGCGACCGCGGCGGCGACCGGCCCGTGGCGCACGCCCTGCGCGCCCTGCGGGAGGTCGAGGGACGGGCCGGGCGCCGGCTCGTCAGCCGCAACCACCTGGTGTCGATCGCCGTCAACTCCTGCCCCGGCGACGAACCCGTCCCCGTCGGCCAGGGCGAAGGGCTCAACCCCGCCCCCGTCGAGGGGACCTGGGACGCGGACAGCGCCGTCGGCGTCCTCGTCGTCGACACCGGGCTCATGAACGACTTCCGGTCCTCCCCGCTGCTCGCCCACACCGACGGCGACCTCCAGCTCCAGGAGTGCGACGACGACGGCGTCCTCCAGCAGTACGTCGGACACGGCACGTTCATCGCCGGACTCGTCGCCGCCGTGGCACCCAACACCTCCATCACCGTGCGCAACACCCTCAACGACGCCGGCGCCATCCTGGAGTCCGAGTTCGGCGAGAAGCTCTTCGAGGCCGTCGACGAGGGCGGCTGGCCCGACATCCTCAGCCTCTCCGCCGGCACCTCCAACGGCCGCACCGACGGACTGCTCGGCATCGAGGCGTTCATGCGCGAACTGCGTGAGCAGCGCACCCTGTTGGTGGCCGCCGCCGGCAACAACGGCAGCGCCACGCCCTTCTGGCCCGCCGCCTACGCCGACCTGCCCGACTACCAGGATTCGGTGCTGTCGGTCGGCGCGCTGCGCGCCGACGGCGAGTACGGCGCCTGCTTCAGCAACCACGGCGCCTGGGTGAAGGTGTACGCCCCCGGCGAGCGCCTCACCAGCGTCCTCACCGGCTTCGAACGGCCCGTGCCGTACGTCTACCAGCACTCCACGTACGACGCCTGCCGCTACGGCTTCGGCTACTCCTGCACCTGCCAGTCCCCGCGCCACACCGGTGTGCTCAGCGAGCAGGACCCCGGCGCCAAGCCGGACCAGGTGACGTTCGACGGCCACGCGCACTGGAGCGGCACCTCGTTCGCCACCCCGCTGGTCGCCGGGATGATCTCCGCGCACATGTCCGCGCAGGCGGAGAACGACCCGCGCGTCGCCCGGTACAAGATGCTCGCCGCCGCGTCGGGCTTCGCGGAGGTGCGCGGGGCGCATGTGCCGGCCCTGCGCCCCACGACCTGGCGCCCGGTGCCCGTCGGCCCGCCGGCCGCCGGGTCATGACGGTCGGAACGGCCCCCTCCACGGCGTACGATGACGTGTCGTACACGAGGGGTGGGGTTGTGGACCGTGCAGACGTCGGCGCGTTGGTCCGGTCCGCCGTGGACGGCGACGCGGCGGCCTGGAAGGCGCTCGTGGAAGGGCTCAGCCCCCTGGTGTGGTCGGTGGTGCGCGCCCACCGTCTGGGGGAGGCCGACGCCCACGAGGTGTACCAGACCGTGTGGTTCCGCTTCGCCCAGAACCTGGGGCGGATCCGGGAACCGGACAAGGCCGGCTCCTGGCTCGCCAGCACCGCGCGGCACGAGAGCCTGAAGGTCCTCAAGAGTCTGCGGCGGCTGACCGTGACGAGCGATCCGCAGCTGCTGGACCGGGTCAGCGAGGAGCGCACGCCCGAGCAGTCGGTCCTCGACTCGGAGGAGGCGGCCGCCGAGAGCGAACGGATCCGCTGGATGTGGCAGGAGTTCGAGAAACTCGGCGAGCGCTGCCGCCAGTTGCTGCGGGTGCTGATGGCGTCGCCGCCGCCGAGCTACCAGGAGGTGTCGGCCGCGCTGGGCATCGCCGTCGGCAGTATCGGACCGCTGCGCCAGCGCTGCCTGCGCCGGCTGCGGGCGCGGCTCGACGCACGGGGGGCGCTGTGACCGACGATCGGCACGACGAGATGCCGGAGGGCCGGGAGCCCTTCGAGGACGACGGGTTCGACGGGGACCTTCTGGAGGCCGAGCTGCGCCAGGCGGCCGCCATCCTCGACCCCGTCCCGGCGCAGCTGCGGGAGATCGCCGTCGCCGCCTTCGCGCTGCGCGATCTGGACGCCAGGATCGCCGAGTTGACGTTCGACTCGGTGGTCGACGCCATCCCGGTGAGGGGGGCCGCGGACGTCCCGCGGATGCTGACCTTCCAGGCGGGCGAGGTGACCGTCGACGTGGAGGTCACCGCGCAGGGCCTCATGGGACAGGTGCTGCCGCCGCGGCCGGCCCGTGTCGAGGTGCTGGGCGGGCCGCAGCCGGCGGTGACGGTCGACACCGACGCCCTGGGCCGCTTCTCCAGCGACGCCCCCCTCACCGGCCCGTTCGCCCTGAGGCTGCGGACCGGCGCGGAGGTCGTCGTCACGGAGTGGACGCGGGCCTGAGCCGGGGGATCAGCGGGTGACGGCGTCCACCAGTGCCGCCAGCGCGCCCGCGAGCCGGGTGAGTCCGGGACCTGCCGGACCGCCCGGCTCCGTCATGTACGTGTCCCGCCGGATCTCGACCATCAGGGCGGACACCCGCGGATCCTCGCCGTAGAACTCCAGCGGCACGTACGTCCCCGCGAACGGGCTGTCCAGCCCGGTCTGCCCGCAGGGCGCGAACGCCTCCCGCGCGGCGGCGAGCAGCCCGGGCGGCGTGTGGAAGGAGTCGGTGCCCAGGCACACCGGCGGCCGGGGCCCGTCGGCGTGCAGCTCGTAGGGCAGCGGGTCGGCCGGATAGGAGTGCACGTCGATGATCACGGCCCGTCCCGTGGCGGTCAGCCGGTCCGCGACGGCCTCCGTCATGGCCTGCGCGTACGGCCGGAAGTAGCGCTCGACCAACGGCCCGGGGTCGGTGCCGTCCGGTCGCAGCGGCTCGCGGTGCGTGGTCCGCGTGTACACGGCGCCCATCCCGACGGCCAGCATCTCCTCCCGGTCGTCCGGGAACCGCTCGGGATCGACGACGAGCCGGGACAGCCGGTTCACGAACCGCCACGGGGTGAGCTCGGCGGCTCGGGCCGCCTCCTCGGCGATCGACGCGGTGTGCGCGTCGGTGATGTGGTCCAGCTCGCGCTCCAGGGCGGCGTCGTCCAGGACGATCCCGGACCGCACGCCGGCCGGTATCTCCCGCGACGAGTGCGGCACGTGCAGGATCACCGGGGACGCGGGGTCGCCGGGAAGGTGGTCGAACGAGGGCGGCACGACGCTCATGCGCTGCTCCAAAGGTGCTGTCGGTGAAGTACGACGATCAAGGTGCCACACGCCACTGACAACGGGCCCGCGCCCGGGGGTCCGGACACGGCTCCGCCCCGGCCGGAAGGACCGGCCGGGGCGGAATCGTGCGACGGAGGCGTCAGCTGAGGGACGCCAGCGCCTCGTTCCACGTGGCGGACGGGCGCATGACCGCGGCGGCCTTGGCCGGGTCGGGCTGGTAGTAGCCGCCGATGTCGACCGGCTCGCCCTGGACCGAGTTCAGCTCCTCGACGATCTTCTGCTCGTTCGCCGCGAGGGTCTCGGCGAGCGGGGCGAACGCCTTGGCGAGGTCGGCGTCGTCGGTCTGGGCCGCCAGCTCCTGCGCCCAGTACAGGGACAGGTAGAAGTGGCTGCCGCGGTTGTCGATGCCGCCGACGCGACGGGTCGGGGACTTGTCCTCGTTGAGGAAGGTCGCCGTGGCGCGGTCGAGGGTGTCGGCGAGGACCTTCGCCTTCGGGGTGTTCGTCGCCGTCGCGAACTGCTCCAGGGACGGCACCAGCGCGAAGAACTCACCGAGGGAGTCCCAGCGCAGGTAGTTCTCCTTGACGAGCTGCTGGACGTGCTTCGGGGCGGAGCCGCCGGCGCCCGTCTCGAACAGGCCGCCGCCCGCCATCAGCGGGACGACCGACAGCATCTTGGCGCTGGTGCCCAGCTCCAGGATGGGGAAGAGGTCGGTCAGGTAGTCGCGGAGCACGTTGCCGGTGACCGAGATGGTGTTCTCGCCGCGGCGGATGCGCTCCACCGACAGCTTGGTCGCCTCGACCGGGTTGAGGATCCGGATGTCCAGGCCCTCGGTGTCGTGCTCCGGCAGGTACTGCTTCACCTTGGCGATCAGATTGGCGTCGTGCGCGCGGGTCTCGTCCAGCCAGAAGACGGCCGGGTCGCCGGTGGCGCGGGCACGGGTGACGGCCAGCTTCACCCAGTCCTTGATCGGCGCGTCCTTGGTCTGGCAGGCGCGGAAGATGTCACCGGCGGCGACCGGCTGCTCGATCAGCACGTTGCCGCCCTGGTCGACCAGGCGGACCGTGCCGGCGGCCTTGACCTCGAAGGTCTTGTCGTGGGAGCCGTACTCCTCGGCCTTCTGCGCCATGAGGCCGACGTTCGGGACGGAGCCCATGGTCGACGGGTCGTAGGCGCCGTGGGCGCGGCAGTCGTCGATCACGGCCTGGTACACACCGGCGTACGACGAGTCGGGCAGCACCGCGAGGGTGTCGGCCTCCTGGCCGTCCGGGCCCCACATGTGGCCGGAGGTGCGGATCATGGCCGGCATCGAGGCGTCGACGATGACGTCGGACGGCACGTGCAGGTTGGTGATGCCCTTGTCGGAGTCGACCATCGCCAGGTCCGGGCCCTCGGCCAGCTCGGCGTCGAAGGACGCCTTGATCTCGGCGCCGTTGGCCAGCGACTCCAGGCCCTTGTAGATGCCGCCCAGACCGTCGTTCGGGGACAGGCCCGCGGCGGCGAGGTCGGCGCCGAAGCGCTCGAAGGTCTTCGGGAAGAAGGCGCGCACCACGTGACCGAAGATGATCGGGTCGGAGACCTTCATCATCGTGGCCTTCAGGTGCACGGAGAACAGCACGCCCTGGGCCTTGGCCTCGGCGATCTGCGCGGTGAGGAACTCGCGCAGCGCGGCGACGCGCAGCACGGACGCGTCGACGACCTCGCCCTCCAGGACGGGCACCGACTCGCGCAGGACGGTGGTGGCGCCGTCCTCGGCGACGTGCTCGATGCGCAGCGCGCCGGCCTCGGAGATCACGACGGACTTCTCGGTGGAGCGGAAGTCGTTCTCGCCCATGGTGGCCACGTTGGTCTTGGACTCGGGGGTCCAGGCGCCCATGCGGTGCGGGTGGGTCTTGGCGTAGTTCTTCACCGAGGCGGGGGCGCGGCGGTCGGAGTTGCCCTCGCGCAGCACCGGGTTCACCGCGGAGCCCTTGACCTTGTCGTAGCGGGCCTGGATCTCCCGCTCCTCGTCGGTCTTGGGGTCGTCCGGGTAGTTCGGGAGCGCGTAGCCCTGGCCCTGCAGCTCGGCGATGGCGGCCTTGAGCTGCGGGATCGACGCCGAGATGTTCGGCAGCTTGATGATGTTGGCCGCCGGCGTCTTGGCGAGCTCACCGAGCTCGGCGAGGGCGTCCGGGATGCGCTGGTCCTCGGTCAGGTACTCCGGGAACACCGCGATGATGCGTCCGGCCAGCGAGATGTCCCGCGTCTCCACGGGCACGCCCGCCTGCGAGGCGTACGCCTGGACCACCGGCAGGAAGGAATACGTCGCCAGGGCCGGGGCCTCGTCAGTGTGCGTATAGATGATGGTCGAGTCAGTCACCGGGTGCTCCGCTCCACGTCTGCAACATTGCTCGACATCAAGATATCTCGTGACCGACCCGTCCTCGACAGGGGTCCGGCCACGGGCGCCGGATGCCGCGCGGGGCCCGATCGGTCCCCGTCCGGATCCACGCAAACGGACGGATGGCCTCCGTGCAACCTGATCGCGTGGTCCGGCAGTCATGTAGGGAGATCACCGACCGGCGGCCGGTCCTGACCACCCGGCCGCCCCAGCGAAGGCGGACCATGAGATATCGCACCCGAGTGACGGCCCCGGCGGTCGCCCTCATCGGCACCGCGGCGGCCCTGGCCGGCGCCCCCTCGGCCCAGGCCGCACCGACGGCGGGGGAGCCGGCGGCCACGAGGAAGTCCGGCACCCCGGGGGCGGAGACCCTCGGCGACCGCGTCTACCCGGCCCTCGGCAACGACGGCTACCGCGTCGACGCGTACGACCTCGACTTCTCCTACGACCCCGCGACCCGCCTGGTCGACGCGAAGGTCACCCTGCGGATCCGCACCACCCAGGCGCTGTCCCGCCTCTCCCTGGACTGCCTCGGCCTCGACATCCGCTCCGTCCGCGTCGGCGGCCGCGCCGCGACCTTCGAGCAGGTGGACGAGAAGCTGCGCGTCACGCCCGCGCGGACGCTGCCCGGGAAGTCCTCGACGACCGTGTGCGTGGAGTACTCGGCCGACCCGCGCCGCATCCCGCAGCCGCTCACCGGCTGGGTCGACACCCTCGACGGGTTCGCGGTCTGCGGCCAGCCGAACCTGGCCCACACCGTCTTCCCCTGCAACGACCACCCGACCGACAAGGCCGACTTCACCTTCCGCCTCACCGTCCCGGCCGGACTGCGCGGCGTCGCGAGCGGCCTGCTCGTGCGCACCGAGACCCTCTCCGGCGGCCGTACGGCGTACACCTACCGCTCGCGCGAGCCCATGGCCACCGAGCTGGTGCAGATCACCGTCGGCGACTACGTGATCAAGGAGCGGCGGGGCCCGCACGGGCTGCCCCTGCGCGACGTCGTCCCCGCCGCCCGCGCCGCCGCGCTGGAGCCGGCCCTCGCGCTGACGCCCGGCCTGGTGGAGTGGCTGGAGGCGCGCCTCGGCGCCTACCCGTTCGAGACGTACGGCCTGCTGCCCTGCAACTCCGACGCCCCGAACGCCTTCGACTTCACCGGCCTGGAGACCCAGACCCTCACCCTGTACAAGCCGAACTACCTCCTCCAGGAGGAGTCCAAGATCGGCTCGCACATGATGCACGAGCTGGTCCACTCCTACTTCGGCAACAGCGTCAGCCCCGCCGACTGGGCCGACCTGTGGATCAACGAGGGGCACGCCGACTTCTACGGCCTGCTCTACCGCTACGAGCGCGGCTGGACCGACTCCCTGGGGCTCTCCACCATGGAGGCCCGGATGAAGAACACCTACGCCCAGGGCGACCAGTGGCGCCGCACCTCCGGACCGGTCGCCGCCCCGAACGCCGCCAACCTGTTCGACAGCCAGCGCTACCTCGGCGGCGTCCTCGTGCTGTACGCGCTGCGCAACCTCGTCGGCGAGGCCACCTTCAACGCCCTGGAGCGCACCTTCCTCGCCCGCCACCGCAACGCCTCGGCGTCGACGGAGGACTACATAGCCGTCGCGTCCGAGGTCGCGGGCCAGGACCTCGGCGGATTCCTCCGGGACTGGCTGTACGGCACGAAGACGCCGCGGATGCCCGGCCACCCGGACTGGACGGTCACCCCGGTGAGCGCCTCGCTCGCCCCGGGCCGCCGTACGCCGGCCCGGAGCCACGACAACTCCGCCACGCTCTAGCGTCGGTCAGTCGAGGCGGACGGGAACGGTCTCGTCCGCCTCCCCGGCGAGGCGCTGCTGCGGGATGGCCACCGCGCCCTGCTGGATCGCCACCGTGCGGGTCGGCGCCGGGATGCGGATGCCCTCCCGGCGGTAGCGCCGGTGCAGCCGCTTGATGAACTCGTGCTTGATCCGGTACTGGTCGCTGAACTCGCCGACGCCGAGGATCACGGTGAAGCCGATCCGGGAGTCGCCGAACGTGTGGAAGCGGATCACCGGCTCGTGCTCCGGCAGCGCCCCGTCGACGTCCTTCATCACCTCGGCGACGACCTCGGCCGTCACCCGCTCCACCAGGTCGAGATCGCTGTCGTAGGCCACACCGACCTGCACCAGGATCGTCAACTGCTGCTCGGGACGCATGAAGTTGGTCATGTTCGTCTTCGCGAGCGCCCCGTTGGGGATGACGATCAGGTTGTTGGAGAGCGCCCGGACCGTCGTCTGGCGCCAGTTGATGTCCTCGACGTAGCCCTCCTCGCCGCTGGCGAGCCGGATGTAGTCGCCGGGCTGGACCGTCTTCGAGGCCAGGATGTGGATGCCCGCGAAGAGGTTCGCCAGGGTGTCCTGGAGGGCCAGCGCCACCGCGAGACCACCGACGCCCAGCGCGGTCAGCATCGGCGCTATGGAGATGCCCAGCGTCTGCAGCACCACCAGGAACCCGATGGCCAGCACCAGCACCCGGGTGATGTTGACGAAGATCGTCGCGGAGCCGGCGACCCCCGGCCGGGACTGCGTCACCGACCGCATCACCCCGGCGATCCCGCGCGCCGCCGCCAGCGTCACCACGAAGATGAGCACCACCGTCAGCGACTGGTTCACATGCCGCTGCACCGTCCGGGTGAGCGGCAGCGCCGCGCCCGCCGAGGCCGCGCCGCCGAGGAACGCCGCCCACGGCACCACGGTCCGCAGCACGTCCACGATCAGGTCGTCACCGCTCCAGCGGGTGCGGTCGGCGTGCTTGCGCAGCCAGCGGAACAGGACGCGCAGCGCGAGCGCCGCCAGCAGGCCCGCCGCGAGCGCGATCCCGCCCATCACCAGGTCGTCCACCGTGAGCGCCCGCTTCACCGGTCACCCCCGGGGTGGAAGCCGCCGCCCGGCGCCGTCGCCGACGGCGCGATATGAGGTGTCGTCACGTTGTCCCCTGCTCGATTCCGCGATGTGCCGTCGCGCCGCCCGTCCCGTCCCCCGTGCCTGGCGCGCGGGCTCATCCTGCCGTACGGCGCACACCAGTTCGTCCCCGGCGACGGCCGCACCGTCCGCTTCCGGGCATTCTCCCCGGAACGCCCGCCACCTTCGAGGGGCGACCGGGGCACCGGCGTCGTACGGAGGCACGGCCGGGGCGCGCGCCCGGCGCCCGTGCCTGTCCTGCCGGAGGCCCGTCAGCGGTTCGCCAGAGGTTCGTCAGCGATCCTCAGCGGTCCGTGAACGACCCGTGCCGCCCGGCGCCCGCCGCGAAGCGGGCCGCACCCTCCATGCCCTCCGCCAGCACGCCCATGCCGTACCGGAGTTCACCGCGCATCGCGGCCGTCTCGTCGAGCCCCTCCTGGTCGAGCACCGAGGCCCGGTCGGAGCGCAGGCAGTCCTGCGGGAACTCGGCCAGGACGGCGGCCAGTTGCTCCGCCTCGGCGCGGGCACGCCCGGTCGGCACGACCCGGTTGGCCAGCCCGATGGCGTGCGCCTCCGCCGCCGGCACCGGCCGTCCGGTCAGGATCAGGTCCATCGCGCGGCTCGTACCGATCAGCCGGGGCAGCCGTACCGTGCCGCCGTCGATCAGCGGCACACCCCAGCGTCGGCAGAAGACACCGAACACCGCGTCCTCCTCGGCGACCCGCAGATCGCACCACAGGGCCAGTTCGAGCCCGCCCGCCACGGCGTGCCCGGCGACCGCCGCGATCACCGGCTTCGACAGCCGCAGCCGCGTCGGCCCCATCGGCCCGTCACCGTCCTCGGCGACCCGGTTGCCGCGCCCGGCGCCCATCGCCTTGAGGTCCGCGCCCGCGCAGAACGTGCCGCCCTCGCCCCACAGCACCGCCACCCGCGCCCCGTCGTCCGCCTCGAACTCCCGGAAGGCCGCGGCGAGCGCGGCCGCCGTGGGCCCGTCCACGGCGTTGCGCACCTCCGGACGGGAGAGGACGACCGTGGTGACGTGCCCCTGACGCTCGACGCGGACCGGCATGGCGGGGTCCTTTCGCTGTCCCTGGACGGATCTCGTACGGTACTGAGCGGCCCGGCCGCCTTCCACCGGGGGTTCGACCGGGGGTTCGCACACCTGCCCGGATCGTGCCCCCCTTGACCTCAACATTGCTCGAGGTCCTAGGTTTCCCGCATGAGCATGGAAACGACCGCCTGGACCCAGCTGCACAGCGTCATGAGCGCCGAACGGGAACGCCGCCCGTTCAGCCGCGTCACGCTGCGCCGTATCGCCGCCTTCGCCCGCCCCCACCGTCGCCGTATCGCCCTGTTCGTCGTGCTGGGAGTGCTGACCGCGCTGCTCGCCGTCGCCACCCCCGTCCTCGCCGGAGACGTCGTCGACACCATCGTCCGCGGCGGCGACGAGGGCACCGTCGTCCGACTCGCCCTCCTCATCGCCCTCATCGCGGTCGCCGAGGCGGCCCTCGGCATCCTCGGCAGACGCCTGTCGGCCCGGCTGGGCGAAGGACTCATCCTCGATCTGCGCACGGCCGTCTTCGACCACGTACAGCGCATGCCCGTCGCCTTCTTCACCCGCACCCGCACCGGAGCGCTGGTCTCCCGCCTCAACAACGACGTCATCGGCGCCCAGCGCGCGTTCAGCAACACCCTGTCCGGCGTGGTGAGCAACCTCGTCACCCTGGTCCTCACCCTCGCCGTCATGCTCACCCTGTCCTGGCAGATCACCCTGCTCTCCCTCGTCCTCCTCCCGGTCTTCGTCGTCCCGGCCCGGCGCATGGGCCACCGCATGGCCCGGATGCAGCGCGAGGCCGCCACGCTCAACGCGGCCATGGGCACCCGGATGACCGAACGCTTCTCGGCGCCCGGCGCCACCCTGGTCAAGCTGTTCGGGCGCCCGGAACAGGAGTCGGAGGAGTTCGCCGCCCGCGCCCGCCGCGTCGCCGAGATCGGGGTGCGCACCGCCACCGCCCAGTCCGTGTTCATCACCGCGCTCACCCTGGTCTCCGCCCTGGCCCTCGCCCTCGTCTACGGGCTCGGCGGCTGGTTCGCGCTGCGCGGCACCCTGGAGGCCGGCGCCGTCGTCTCCCTCGCGCTCCTGCTGACCCGGATGTACGCGCCGCTCACCGCGCTCGCCGGCGCCCGCGTCGAGGTCATGAGCGCCCTCGTCAGCTTCGAGCGCGTCTTCGAGGTCCTCGACCTGCGGCCGCTCATCGAGGAGAAGCCGGACGCCCGGGAGATCCCCGAAGGACCGGTGTCCGTCGAGTTCGACGGCGTGCGCTTCGGCTACCCGTCCGCCGACAAGGTCTCCCTCGCCTCCCTGGAAGAGGTCGCGACCCTCGACACCCGCGGCGGCGACGAGGTCCTGCACGGCGTCTCCTTCCGCGCCGAACCGGGACAGACCGTCGCCCTGGTCGGCTCGTCCGGCGCCGGCAAGTCCACCATCGCCCAGCTCCTCCCGCGCCTGTACGACGTCGACGAGGGCGCCGTCCGCCTCGGCGGGGTCGACGTGCGCGACCTGAGCGCCGCGTCGCTGCGGGCCACGCTCGGCATGGTCACGCAGGACGGGCATCTCTTCCACGACACCGTCCGCGCCAACCTGCTGCTGGCCCGCCCCGCCGCGGACGACTCCGCGCTCTGGGACGCGCTGCGCCGCGCCCGGCTCGACACCCTCGTCCGCTCCCTGCCCGACGGCCTCGACACCGTCGTCGGCGAGCGCGGCTACCGCCTCTCCGGCGGCGAACGGCAGCGCATGACGATCGCCCGGCTGCTGCTGGCGGGCCAGCGCGTCGTCGTCCTCGACGAGGCCACCGCCCACCTCGACAACACCTCCGAGGCGGCCGTCCAGGAAGCCCTCGCCGAGGCGCTGCAGGGACGCACCGCACTCGTCATCGCGCACCGGCTGTCCACCGTGCGCACGGCGGACCTCATCCTCGTCGTCGAGGACGGCCGGATCGCCGAACGCGGCACGCACGACGAGCTGTTGGCGGCCGGCGGGCGCTACGCCGAGCTGTACCGCACCCAGTTCCAGCAACCGCTTTCGGCCAAGGTCGGCCCCCACACCCCTCAGGAACCAACAGACAACGACAGCTTCATTGCTTCCACGGGGTCGGCGACCTAGGGTGCGTTCGGTTTCCCCACAGCACCGCACATGATCTGACGCTCCCTCACCACCGTGCAGCGCCGCACCGTCGTCCAGAGGAAGGCCGCCGTCGATGCCGATCACTCCCCCCACTCCCGCCGGCCCGTCGCCCCTGCCCCGCGTCCCGGTCAGCCGCCGGCGTCTCCTGGAGGGCGGCGCGGCCCTGCTCGGCGCGCTCGCCGTGTCCGGCACGTCCGGCGCGGCCTACGCGGCCTACGCGGCCGACGCGAGCGGCGCGGAGGCCGGACCGCCCGAGTGGAACGGCGCCATGGGCCTCTTCCAGGTCGGCGCCGAGCCCCCGCACACCACGCTCATGCCGTACGCCGACGTCCGGCAGGCCCTCGCCGCCGACCGCACCCGTTCGCCGTACCGGCTGAGCCTCGACGGCACCTGGAAGTTCGCGTACGCCGACCGGCCCGAGGACCGGGACACCGACTTCCACCGCACCGACCTCGACGACCACGACTGGGACACGATCCCCGTCCCGTCGGCCTGGCAACTGCACGGCCACGACCGGCCGATCTACGTCAACATCACCTACCCCTGGTGGGGTCCCAACGGCCTCGGCGAGGACGCGCAGCCGCCCGCCGCCCCCACCCGGTACAACCCGGTCGGCCAGTACCGGCGCACCTTCACCGTCCCCCGCGACTGGGCGGGACGCCGGACGTTCCTGCACTTCGAGGGCGTCAAGTCCGCCCACTACGTGTGGATCAACGGCAAGCTCGCCGGCTACCACGAGGACTCCTACGACCCCGCCGAGTACGACATCACCCCGTACCTGAGGCCGGGCACCAACCAGATCGCCGTCGAGGTCTACCGCTACTCCGACGGCGACTGGCTGGAGGACCAGGACATGATCCGCCTCAGCGGCATCTTCCGGTCCGTGTACCTGTACTCGACCCCGCCCGTGCACCTGCGCGACTTCCGCCTCACGACCCCGCTGAGCGACGGCTACACGCCGGCCGAGCTGGCGGTGACCGCGAGCGTCCGGGACTACGGCGGCCGGGGCGCCGGCGAGTACACCGTGGAGACCCAGCTGTACGACGCGGACGGGCACCCGGTGTGGTCCCGGCCGCTGCGGCAGACGGCCACCCTCGACGCCGGCGGCGAGAAGACCGTGGAGGCCGCGAAGTCCGTGCCCCGCCCGCGCCTGTGGTCCGCCGAGGACCCGTACCTCTACACGGCCGTGCTCCGCCTGCGCGACCCGTCGGGCCAGGTGGTGGAGACCCTCTCCCATCGGGTCGGCGTACGGGAGTTCGCCCTCAAGGACGGCCTGATGCGCGTCAACGGCAAGCCGGTGTCGTTCCGCGGCACCAACCGCCACGAGATGCACCCGGTCCACGGCTCGGCCCTCACCCGCGCCGACATGGTCAAGGACATCGAGGTCATCAAGCGCCTCAACATCAACAGCGTCCGCACCTCGCACTACCCCAACAACCCGCAATGGCTCGAACTCGCCGACGAGTACGGCCTGTACCTCGTCGGCGAGACCAACCTGGAGACCCACGGCATCCGCGACCGCTACCCCGGGGACCAGCCCGAGTGGACCACGGCGTGCGTGGCCCGGGCCCGCGCCATGGTCCACCGCGACAAGAACCACGCCAGTGTCGTCATCTGGTCGCTCGGCAACGAGGCCGGCGGCGGCAGCACCTTCCGCGCCATGCACGACTGGATCCGCTCCTACGACCCCACCCGGGTCATCCAGTACGAGGGCGACGACCGGCCCGGCGTCAGCGACATCCGCTCCGCGATGTACGAGAGCCCCGCACGCGTCGAGGCCCGCGCCGCGGACACCGCCGACCGGCGGCCGTACGTGATGATCGAGTACTCGCACGCCATGGGCAACTCCAACGGCAACTTCAAGAAGTACTGGGACGTCGTCCGCCGCCACGACGTCCTCCAGGGCGGCTGGATCTGGGACTTCGCCGACCAGGCCCTCGAGTGGCCCACCCCCGCGCGCACGCTGTTCACCGAGTCCGGCCCGGCCTCCCTGCGCGGCGAGACCGTCGCCCCCGCCGGCACGTTCACCCGCGCCGAGGGCGTCTCCGGCGGCACGGTCTTCGCCCGCGACAAGGGCCTCGACCTCACCGGCTCCCTCACCCTGGAGGCCTGGATCACCCCCCGCCTCACCGGCGGCCACCAGCCGGTCATCGCCAAGGGCGACACCCAGTACGCCCTCAAACAGAGCGACCGCGCCCTGGAGTTCTTCCTGTACTCCGACGGCCAGTGGACCGCGGTGAACTGGGGACTGCCGGACGACTGGACCGGCCGCGAACACCACGTCGCGGGCGTCTTCGACGCGACCGCCGGCACCCTCACCCTGTACGTCGACGGACAGGTCCGCGCCACCCGCACGACCACCCGCCGCCCCGCGAACAACACCGCGCCACTGGCCCTGTGCACCGACGTCGACAACCCGACCCGCGAGTTCAGCGGCACGGTACGCCGGGCCCGCGTGTACGCCCGCGCCCTGAGCACCGCCGAACTGGCCGACGAGGGGCGGGGGAGCGGCGACGCTGGCGTACGGTTCTGGTTCGACGCGGCCACGGTCCACGTCACCCAACGCCGGCCCCGTGACAGGACGTTCTACGCGTACGGCGGCGACTGGGGCGACATCCCCAACGACGGGGCGTTCTCCGGGGACGGCATCGTCACCGCCGACCGGCAGCTGACCGGCAAGTCCGCCGAGGTCAAGCGGGTCTACCAGGCGATCGACGTCGCCCCCGCCGACGGCGAGGCGCTCGCGCCCGGCGCCGCGCTCACCCTCACCAACGAGTACCTGTTCACCAACCTCCGTGCCTTCGACGGGCGGTGGGAGCTGCTGGCCGACGGCGAGGTCGTCCGGCACGGCCGCCTCAGCCGGGCCCAGCTGGACGTGGCCCCGCTGTCCGGCAAGCGGATCACCGTCCCCTTCGACGTACCGCGAAACCCGGCACCAGGAACGGAGCACTTCCTACGGCTGTCGTTCACCACCCGGGAACGCACGAAGTGGGCCGAGCCGGGCTTCGAGGTCGCTGGGAAGCAGATCCCCGTCGACGCGGACGCTCCCGCGGTGACCCCGGCCCCGCTCGCGAGCGTCCCCGCCCTGCGCCACACGGACAGCGAGAAAGCCGTCACGGTCAAGGGCCGGAGCTTCTCGGTGACCATCGACAAGTCGACCGGGGTCATCACCTCCTACGAGGCGGACGGCGCCCCGCTGATCGTCTCCGGCCCCGCCCCGAACTTCTGGCGGGCCCCCACCGACAACGACCGGGGCAACGGCCAGCACACCCGCAACGAGACCTGGCGCGACGCGGGCGCCCGCCGCGAGGTCACGGACGTGGCCGTGCGCACGGTGCGGGACCGGGCGGTGCAGATCAAGGTGACCGGCACCCTGCCCACGACCACCCCCTCGACGTACACGACCACGTACACCGTCTTCGGCAACGGCGAGATCAAGGTCGACAACACCCTCCACCCGGGCGCGGCCTCGCTCCCGTACATCCCGGAGGTGGGCACCCTTCTCCTCCTGCCGGCCCGGCTGGAGAAGCTGCGCTACTACGGCCGCGGCCCCGAGGAGAACCACTGGGACCGCAACCACGCCACCGACGTCGGCCTCCACTCGGGCACCGTCTCCGGCCTGGGCACCCCCTATCTGCGCCCGCAGGAGAACGGCAACCGGACCGACGTCCGCTGGTTCGCCCTCACCGGCGGCCACGGCCCGGGCCTCCTCGTCACCGGCGAACCCCTCGTCGAGGTCAACGCCTCGCACTTCACCCCCGAGGACCTGTCGACCGGCGCCCGTCACGCCTACCAGCTGACCCCGCGCGAGGAGGTCGTCCTGCGCGTCGCCCACCACCAGATGGGCGTCGGCGGCGACAACAGCTGGGGCGCCCACACGCACGACGAGTACAAGCTGTTCGCCGACCGGGACTACTCCTACACGTACCGCCTGCGCCCGCTGCGGGACGCGTCGGAGGCGATGAGGGCGTCCCGTCGGCCGACCGGGCTGGAGTGACGGAGCGGTGTGGCCGGCGGCAGACCCCCGCCGGCCACCCGGCTCACTTCAGGTAGGGCCCGTCGACTCCGATCTTGCCCGGGCCGTCAAGGACGTAGACGCGGAGATTGCCTTTGCCCGGGGCGGGCACGGTGAGGGTGCCGGTGGTCACCGTGCGGGTGTCGCCGGTGATCGCGTCGCGGTAGGTGCCGTTCGGGATGGCGGTGAACGTGGCGCCGCCCGAGACGGTCACCAGAGCGAAGCTGTCCGTGCCACCGCCCGTGTACCGGCGCTTGAAGGCCATGTCACCGCTGATGCCGGCGGTGGAGTACTGGCCCGTCTGGAGCGCTGGGACGGCCCGGCGGATCTGATTGAGGCGCTGGACGTGCTTCACCAGCGGCTGTTGCAGCGTGGTGGCGACGGCCCCGGAGGCGGACTCGACCTGCGAGAAGCCGGAGGCCTTCACCGTGCCGGCGAGGTGGGCGCCGTAGTACGCCCGGCCGGTCGTGGCCAGCGGGCAGCTGGGGCCGCAGTCGATCTTCTTCCCCTTCTGGAACTCGATCTCCGAGCCGTAGTAGAGGGTGGGGATGCCCCGGAAGGTCCACATCAGGGACATGTTCTCGGCCCAGGCGTCGGTGCCGCCCGTGTAGCGCTCGCTGCTCTTGTTGGGCCCGTAGTCGTGGCTGTCGACGTAGACGACGTTGTACGTGGCGTCGTTGTAACTGTCGTCCGAATCCTTTCCGTTGTGGAAGGCGTTGCTCGCGTCGCCGAAGTTCATGTGCATCCGCATGTCGATGACGTTCATGCCGGAGGCGCGGCTGTGGTCGGGGGCGTGGTAGCTGTTGCCGTCCAGGAACGCGTTCGTGGACGTCGGCTGGTTGCCGGTGCCCTGCTGCTGTTCGTAGTCGTACATCTCCAGCGCGGCCTTCGCGTCGTCGGCGCTGTACTCCTTGCGCTCCTTCCACGTGTAGAACTGCGCGGAGTGGTTGACCGAGCCGCGGTTCCACTTGTCGTTCACGAACGCGGCGACCTCGCCGAAGACGAAGAAATTGCGGGCGGCCTCGGCGCCGTGCCGCTGGGTGACGCGTTCCTGGATGGCGGGCAGGAAGCGGCGGTTCCAGGTGGTGCGCGGGATGTGGACGGCGGTGTCCGCACGGAAGCCGTCGACGCCCATGTCGATGTACTTGTCGTAGGCGCCGATGAGGTAGTTCTGCACCTGCGCGTTCTCGGTGTTGAAGTCGGCCAGGTCCTCGTGCAGCCAGCAGGAACGGGAGTCCTCGCCCTCCCAGTTGCCGATCCAGCACTGGTGGTAGAGCGCCTTGGGGAACATGCCGGAGGTGGGGCTGGGCCACTGGCAGTTGTAGAGGGTGTAGCCCTCGGGGCTCTTGCCGCCCGTGGGGACGCCCCAGTTGAGGCAGGTGTTGCCGGACGGCTCGGTGGTCGACCACAGGTCGCCGTTGTAGTACGACTTGCCGCTCTTGGGTTCGACGGTGACCCCGTCGTACTCGAACCCGGCCTGCTTCGCGTCGTAGTACCAGCTCCACTGCGCGTCGCGCACCCCGTACACGGTCGGTGTGAAGAGGCCCTTGGCGCCCCAGCGGGAAGAGTGGTTGTAGACGACGTCCTGGTAGATCTTCATGCCCTTGGCGTGCGCCGCGTCGATGAGGTCCTGGTACGAGGCCCCGGCGGACTCCAGGCGCGGGTCGACCTTGTAGAAGTCCCAGCCGTGGTACCCGTGGTAGTCGTAGTCGGAGCGGTTGAGGACGACCGGGGTGATCCAGACGGCGGAGAAGCCGAGCCCCTTGATGTAGTCGAGCTTCTCGACCAGTCCCTTGAAGTCACCGCGGAACATCGGGTCGTCGTTGGCCGCGTTGCCGGACTTCTCGTGCTGGCTGCCGCCGCGGTTGTTGGCGGGGTCGCCGTCGTTGAAGCGGGCGGTGAGGACGAAGTAGATGGGGTCCTTGCGCGGGTCGGTGCCGAGGGGCTTACCGGTCGTGGGAGTCGAGGGCTTGGTGCCGGTGGTGGCCGTCGCGGCGGCCGAGGCCGCGGAGACGTTGCCGGCGGCGTCGACGGCCCGGACGGTGTAGGAGTAGGCGGTGTTCTCCTCCAGCCCTGTGTCGGAGAAGACGGTGGACCCGACGTCGGACACGACCTCGCCCCGGGTGCCGCCGGTACGGGTGACCTGGTACCCGGTGACACCCGTGTCGTCGGTGGACGGCTCCCAGGTGAGGACGACGGAGACGCCGTCGGCACGGGCGGTCACGCCGGTGGGCGCGGTCGGGGCCCGCGTATCGGGCGCCTCGTCGGCACAGGGGTCGTCCGCGTCCGGGGTGACCTTGTTCTCGGCGACCGTGGTGACTCCGGTGGGCAGGGTGTAGTCGGCGCCGCCGTTGTTGTCCCAGACGCCGTTGCCGTTGTTGAACGCCGCCTTCATGGAGGTGGCCGTCCCGAGGTCGACGTCCTTCCGCCACCAGCCCGTGCACGCGGCCCGCATACCGACGCCGGGGACGGTCGTCCACGAACCGCCGGCCGGCTGGTAGTGGAGGTTGGCGGTGGTCCAGCCGAGGGTGCGGGTGGAGTAGTAGACGGTCGCCCGGTTGCCGTCACCCGGCCCCCCGCCGCCGCCGGCGCAGGGGTCGGAGTGGGCGATCACACCGTCCTTGACGGTGATGTTCCCCGTGCCGAGGGCGTAGTTCCGGCCGGAGTTGTTGTCCCAGGTGCCGGAGCCGTCGTTGAAGGTGGCCTGCAGCCCGGTGGCCGCCCCGAGACCGACGGTCAGCTTCACCCAGTCCGTACAGGCGGCCTGCATCCGGGTGCCGGGCACGGTCGTCCAGGAACCGCCGTCGGGGGCGTAGTGGAGGTAGGTCGTGGACCAGTCGCGGGTCTTGGTGGAGTAATAGACGGTCGCGGAGTTGGCGGTGGCGGCCGTGTTCGCGAGGGCCGTGGCCTCCGGATGGGTGCCGGGGGAGGGCTGGCCGGTGACCGCGGCCAGGCCGAGGAGTCCGGCCGACAGGGTCCCGGCGGTCCAGCCGCGCATCCAGGGCCGGTGACGTCGTCTCATGTGCGTCTCCAGTGGGGTGAGGGGAGCCGGGAGGGCTCCTCGTGGACGCACACCGCAGACCCGACGCGCCTCGGGATCCCGATGCATCCGTACCTACGTGCCCAGAAGACGCCTGAAAGCTTCAGAAACGTCTTGCAGGCGCTCGGAGATTACCTGTGCATGACATAGTCGTAAAGGGATCCGGCACGCGGGCTGCCGCCGTCGAGGTCACCGCGATGGCAACCGGTCCGGCGGGCCGGGCGCGTGAGGGTGCGGGGAGGCCGCGCCCCTCCGGCCCGCCGGACCGGAAGTGTCGTAGAACGTAACACCGTTGCAAGGTGGATGAAAGAACTTGCACCAGGGGCAGGGGAGTTGGGGGCCGTGCTGCGGGCTGTCCCGAAAACCTGTCGAGCGGGTCCGGTGGGGGCACCTACCCTGACGGCATGTCCCATGGCAAAACCGCCTACGTCTGCCTCCCCTGCAGGGCCTCGTACAAGCAGCCCTACGACAAGGACCGGCCCCGGCGGATCTGCCCGCGCTGTGCGCGACCGCTGATCCACGCGGGATCGGCCTTCGCCGCGCCACCGCGCCGGGACCGCGACGCATGGCGCGTGCTCGGCGTCCTGCTCAACGCGGGTGTCCGCTTCCACAAGAGCTGCTGCGGCGGACCCGGGTTCCGGCCGCGCACGCTGAGGGAGGTACGCGAACGGCTGACGTACGCCCGCCGCGCAGGGGTGCCCTTCGCCCGGGCGCTCGTGCGCTACGACGTGCCATGACGGAGACCGCCGCGAGCCTGACCCGCTTCGTGCCCCCACCCGCGGTACCCGTCGACGCACGGGGAGACTGGCCGGCCGCGGAGGCCACGCTCGGACGGCCGCTGCCCGGCGACTACGAACACCTCGTCGCGGCCTACGGCTGGGGCGAGTTCTGCGACTACCTCCGCCTCCACACCCCGTTCGGCACCAGCCGGCACAACGGCCTGGCGTGGCAGACCGGCAGGCCGTCGGGCAGGGCGGAGGCGGACCGGGGACGCTACCCGTACCCTCTCCACCCCGCTCCGGGCGGACTGCTGATCTGGGGCGGCACGATCGACACCGACCGGCTCTGCTGGCTCACCTCCGGCACCCCCGACCGCTGGCCCGTCGTGGTGTGGAGCGGGGACGGCCGGTACGAGACGCATCCCATGGGCGCCGCCGCGTTCATCGAGGCGTGGGCCAGGGGACGTGTGGGCTCCCGTCTGCTCGCGGACATGGAGCCGGGGCCGGCTCCCTGGTTCACCACGTTCCGGCCGCGTCTTCACCGATGCCTGTGGCTCACGGAGGGGCCCTTCGCCCATGAGCGGCGCTCGGCGATCCTGCGGGACGCACTGGCCCCGACCGCGGACCGGGGCACCTGGCGATCGGACCAGGGCGACGCGGGCCAGGATCACTTCGCCACCGTCGGTACGGACTGGCTGCTCACGTACGACATGGCCCGCCCGCACCAGATCCGGATCTCGTTCCCCCCGGAGGACGGTCCGCGGGTCGGGCGGCGGCTCTTCGCCGCTGTCCGGAGGATGCGGTGCGAGGTGACCCGGATCAGCGCGGGCAAAGGTGAGACGCTCCCTGCCTGGGGAGCGGTCGCGGCGGAGGACTCGGTCCCGCGGACCTGACCGGCCGGGGCGCGAGCTACGCGGCCCCGCGCCGATAACGCTCCGCCACCCGCCCGCCCGACCCCCTGCGGAGTTCCAGTTCCGTGGCGGCCAGGCGGGACACCGCCTCCGGGTCCGTCAGGCCGGGGACGCAGACGACCTCGCCGGTCTCCAGGGCGGCGAGCGACGCCGTCACCACGTCCTCCGGCGGCATGCCGCCCTCGTCGTGGGTGCGGCGTTCGCCGGGCACCGGGGTGGCCCCGGCGCCCAGGTGGAACTCGGTCGCTGTGAGGCCGGGGCAGACGACCTGGAGGCGGACCGGCGTGCCGGCCAGTTCCGCGGCGAGGGTGCGGGTGAACGTGACCGTGTAGCCCTTGGAGCCCGCGTAGACCGCCCGTCGGGGGAGCGGGTCGGGCGGCAGGTCGCCGGCGAACGCCAGGAGGGACGCCACGTTGATCACGGCGCCCCGGCCGCGCGCCAGCATGCCCGGCACCGCGGCACGGGTGAGCGTCGTCAGCGCCACGACGTTCACGCTCAGGACCTTGCCGAGAAGGCCGGCGTCGACCTCGGCGAACGGCCCGTAGCCGTTGATGCCGGCGTTGTTCACCAGCAGGTCCACGTCGTCGCCGGACACCCGTTCCGCGACGCGGGCCAGGTCGTCCGGGTCGGCGAGATCCGCCACCAGCGACTCGACGCCGTTCACGCCGTCGGCGCGCAGTTCCCGCGCCAGGGCCTCCAGGCGCTCGGCCCGCCGGGCGACCAGGACCAGGTTCCGGCCGCGTCCGGCCAGCCGGGTCGCGTACTCCCATCCGATGCCGGACGAGGCCCCCGTCACGAGGGCCGTGCCGGGTGCGTCGTGCGAGGTCATGCGTGTGCTCCCTCCGTCGTCGGGGGCGGGCCGACGGGGTTCCCGGACGGGGCGCCCGCCAGCGCCGGGTGACCCGGCGGACGGTGGGTGAAACGTGGCGGGGCGCTGCCCGGACGACCGTCGTGTCATGACCATTGCCCGGGGGGACGCACCTCGCTATGTTAATCGAAAATCACATCCGTGCGACGAGGTTCGGCACGTATCTGTCGCGCAACTGGCAAGTCTGCACAGGCACCCGGAACCGGTATGGCTCATCAGGGAAGCAGGTAAGTCAATGGAGAACCTCAGCAGGAGAAGGGCCCTGTCACTCGGTGTCGCGCTGGGCCTCGTCGGCGTCGCCAACCCCGTGCAGGCGTGGGCGTCACCCGGCTCGGCCGCCGCCGGTGCGGGAGCCGCCGCGGGGACCGGACCCGAGTGGATCTGGGACGAGCTCGCGGACCCGCTGATGGCCCGGATGATCGACAACGGACATGTGCCGGCGATCAACCGGGCGTGGGAGTCCTGGGTCGACAACAACGACCCGCTGCCCACCGGTGTCCCCTCCGACTTCGCGGCCTACCTGGCGCAGGTCAACCGGCTGCCCTCCTGGGCCGACCCCGCGAAACTCGCCCGTGCCGCCGACTTCAACCGGCGCAAGGACACGTACCTGTTCATGCTGTACGGGCTCGGCAGCGGCATCATGAGCACCGTCATCCCGCGCGAGGCCAAGAGCGTGTACTGGTCCGCGGGCGGCGCCGACATGCAGGACCGCGCGGCCAAGACGTTCACCTTCGGCTACGACCTGTCCCAGCTCGGCGCCTTCAAGCCGACGGGGCAGTTCGTCGTCACCGCCAACAAGACCCGTGTCGTGCACGCCGCCGTACGGCATCTGCTGCCGCAGTCGCCGCACTGGAAGGCGGTCGCCGACGAGTCGATCCCGATCAGCGCCGCCGACATCCTGGTCACCTTCCACAGCCTCGGCACCTACGTCCACCAGAAGCTGCTCGAGTGGAAGATCCCGTACCCGGCCGCCGACCAGGAGGCCTTCCTGCACATGTGGCAGGTCGCCATCAGCCTGCTCGGCGTGCCCTACGAGCACATCCCCAAGACGTGGGCGGAGGCCCGCGCGCAGTCGGCGCGGGTGCTCACCCCGATCCTCACGCCCTCGAAGGAGGGCATCGAGCTGGCCGAGGACCTGCTCGGCCTGACCGCGCAGATCGACCTCGGCGTCACCCGCGGTTTCCTCAACGAGTTCGTGCGTTACGTCCTCAGCGACCAGGTCGGCGACTGGCTGGGCCTCAAGCGCGACTACGCGGCCGCGGTCCTGGTCCGTACGGCGTGGCCGGCGTTCATCCTCTTCCGCGAGGGGCTGTCGCCCGTCATGCCCGGCGCGTTCTACACGCTCGACCAGTTCATCCGCGCGCTGGCCATGCTGTTCCTCAACAAGGGCTCCTCGGGGACCACCACGCCCATCACCATCCCCACCGGCAACCGGCCGTCCTGAGCACAGGGGCCGAGCACATGTGTGTCCGCCCCGCGGCCACCCGGGCCCAGGGGCGGACACCGGTCGGGCTCACACGCCCAGCGCGCCCAGGATCAGCGCGGTCACGGCCTCACGGTTCGCGGCGCCGTCCTGCCACCGCAGGGCCCGTCCCGCCTCGACCACCACACCGAACCCCGCGTGCACCAGCACCCTGGTCTGCCGGGGGTCCAGCTCCGGGCGGACCAGCCGCAACTGCTGCTCCCAGACGGCGATGTGTTCGCGCTGCGCCAGCATCACCGGCCGCCGCAGATGATCGGGCAGCCCGCCGAGCTCGGCCTCGGCGACGCTGTTGAGCTCGGTGTGCTCGAAGCCGTACGCCACATACGTCGACGCCAGCGCGACGACGGCCTCCCGAGGGTCAGCCACCCCGGCCAGGCTCCGCTCCACGCCCTGCGACAGCAGCGCCGCCGCCTGGAGACAGGCCGCCGCCAGGATGTCGATCTTGCCCGGGTAGTGGCGGTACAGCGCCGACGGCGTCAGTCCCACCGCCTCCGCGATCTGCCCGTTGGTGACACTGGCGAACCCGTTGCGGGCGAACAGCGGGACGGACGCCGCGAGGATCTCCGCCCGCCGGGTGCGCGGCACCGGCCGGGCGGGCAGTTCGACGGGGCGCGCCCGCGTCCGGCCCGCCGCCGGATCGCTCGCGGCCACGCCCCGCGCCGACGCCACCAGCAGGTCCTCGGCGCGGCGTTGGGCGATGGAGGTGTGGTGCATCGTGATGGACCCGATCGCACCGAGGGCCGCCACGGCCCGTAGACGCTCGTCGGACGGCAGGGCATGCTCGTCGGACGGCGAGGGATGCTCGCGCCGCACCGCCTCGTCGACCCGGTCGACCAGGCGCTGGAACTTCACCCGCAGGCGCCTGCGGTCCTCACGGTTGAGGTAACGCGCCTCCCAGCGATACACGCCGCCCGACGCGCGATGGGAGACGGTGATCCGGGTGAGCGCGGTGAGGACGTCCGTCAGACTCGCCCCGGCCGGCACCTCGTCCAGCGCGGAGACCAGCCCGTCCACCATGACGTCGGCGCACTCCGCGAACAGCGCGTACTTGTTGGGGAAGTGCCGGTACAGCGCGGCCGCCGAGATGCCCACCTGCGCGGCGACCTCCTCCATGGAGGCCGTGTGGTAGCCGCGCTCGCTGAAGATCCGCCCGGCCGCCTCGACGATCAGCTGTCTGCGGTTGCGGGGCCGCGTGGCCGGAGCCGGTTCCGCGGGCGCGGTCGAACGGGCGGACGAGGAGGCGGGAGCCATGGCGATTAGTCAATCACACCCGGTCAGGCGGCCGGGGGCCCTCCGTTTCCCGCCGTCCGCGCGGACGGGGCATGGGACGGCGCGTCAGTCGAAGGTGAGCACCGGCTTCACCGCACTGCCGTCCTCCATCGCCGCCACCGCCGCGCCGATCTCCTCGAACGGGAACGCCGCGACCAGCCTCTCCACCGGGAACCGGCCCCGGCGCCACAGACCGATCAGCTCCGGCAGGAACCGGGCCGGATCGGAGTCCCCCTCGATCACCCCGTGCACCCGCACCCCCTTGGCCAGCAACGGCATCACGTCGAACGTCACCTCGCCGCCCAGACCCAGCAGGGCCAGCTCCCCGCGCGGGGAGAGCGCGGCCACCGCCTGCCGGGCCACCTCCGGACGTCCCGTCGTCTCCACGACATGGTGCGCCCCGCCCCCCGTGAGGTCCCGCAGGGCCCCCACCAGGCCGTCCCCGGGAGGCAGCGCCGCCTTCGCGCCCAGCTCGACGGCCAGGGTGCGGCGTGCTGGGACGGGGTCGACCGCCACCACCGGGTCGCAGCCCACAGCCACCGCCGCCATGACCGCGCTCAGGCCGACCCCACCCGCCCCCATCACGACCAGGGACGCGCCCCGCTCCGGTCGCAGCCTGTTCAGTACCGTGCCCGCCCCCGTCTGCCCGCTGCATCCGAGCGGCGCCGCGACCTCGTCCGGCAGATCCGCCGGCACCGGGACCACACCCCGCTCCCGCACCACGGCGTACGTGGCGAAGCTGGACTGGCCGAAGAAGGCGCCGTACACGGGCGTGCCGTCGCGGGAGAGGGGGCTGGTGCCGTCGGCGCGCCCGCCAGAGAAGTTCAGGGCCGGCGCGTGGAGACAGTACGCGGGACGGCCCGTCGCGCACTGGTCGCACGTCCCGCAGCTCGCGAAGGTGAGGCAGACCCGGTCGCCGGGGGCCACGCCCCGCACCTCCGCGCCGACCGCCTCGACCCGCCCCGCGCCCTCATGGCCGAAGACCGTCGGGGTGAGCCGGCGCGGCCAGATGTCCCGCATGGCCAGGTCGGTGTGGCAGACCCCGGCCGCGGTCATCCGCACCAGCACCTCGTCCGGGCGTGGCTCGCCCAGGTCGAGATCCCGCACGGTGAACGGGGCGCCCGGCGCCTCGACGACCGCCGCGCGGATCCGCCTCACGCGCCGGCCTCGGGCGCACGCTCCAGGTAGAAGTAGTAGTACGGCCCCTCGGGCGGCACGTCCTTGCCGTTCATGATGCCGAGCAGCGTGGCCTCGTCCACCCACTTGAAGTGGTCGAACACCGGCCGCCCGTCGTACACCATCGTGGCCGTCGACTCGCCCCGGAACTCCACCGTCCACAGGCTCGCCTCGCCCTGCCCCAGCTCGACGTTCGAGTACAGCTCACCCGCCTCGTTCCGGCACATCAGCGGCTTGGCGTCGTGCAGCGAGTGGAACGTCTTGCCGTACCAACCCGCCTTCTCCAGCATGCCGTTGAGCGGGTGGCCGGTGTCGAACTCGCCGCCTTTCCACTCACCGAGGATGTCCTCGGCGCGGACGGTGGGCAACACCGCCCAGACGGCGTCGAGTTCGGCGGAGTCGACCGTGCCGTCCTGCTCCTGGAGCCGGCGGAACAGGGTGCGGGCCTCGTGCACGTCCATGGGGTGTCCTCTCGTCGGTCGGTGCTGACGCGTGGGGTGCGGTCGGCCGTGCCGGACGCGGAGGCCGCAGCCGGTCAGCCGGCCGGGCGCGGCGCCGCTCCGCGGGCCGCGGGGGTCCGCGGGCGGATCAGGGCGATGTCGCCGGCGACGGCGCCGGGGTGCCCCACGGTGCCGAGGCTCAGCAGCACGTGCCGCTCGGCGACCTCCTCCGCGGTGAGCGGGCCGTCCTCGCGGAACCAGTTGGCGACGCCCTGGCACATCACCAGCACCGAGCGCACCGCGTCGGCGGGGATGGGTGTGGTGAACGCGCCCTGGGCGCGGCCCTCCTCGACCGTGTCCAGGAGCATGTGCTCCAGGTAGTCGCGCAGGGCGACGTACCGGGCCCGGTTCTGCGGCTCCAGGCTGCGGATCTCCGTGTCCAGGAAGGCCAGTTGGCGGCGGTGGGCCATGTACAGCACGATCGACTCGACCATGCCGCAGAAGCGGGCCAGCGGATCGTCCCCGGCCTCCCCGGCCGCCGCCCGGCAGCGGTCCAGGACGTCCTTGATGGACGTCTCCAGGAGGGTCGCCAGCAGGGCCTGCTTGTTCTCGTAGTGGTAGTACAGCGCGGGCACGGTGACGCCGACCCGGCCGGCGATGTCCCGCACCGAAGTGCCGTGATAACCCTGCTCGTTGAAGGCCCGCATGGCGTGCATCAGGATCGGGTGCAGGTCGAGCGGGGCGTAGGAGCGCCAGTGTCCGGCCGGTGGCGTGGTCTCCTGGCTGGGCGCGGTGTTCAACGGCTCTCCTCCGGGGCGGACGGCGATCGGCGACATCGTACGGCTGGGTGGACGGCCCACTCCCTTCCTGTTGCTTAGCGATCGTTCAGTGAATCCTTGCATGCAAGCCCTGTACGGGTGTCGAACGGGCCCCACTTTCCTCGCCTCGATCCGTAAAAACAAGTGGCGCACGGGGAGTTGACCGTCCGGCGTGCCGCTCCTACGTTTTAGCGAACGCTCAGTAAGTCCCCGATCGTCGGCGGCGGGTCCGCCGTGCGCCGAGAGAGGAACCCATGAGCTCGAACTGCACCGACCCTCCCGGCCGCGCGGTCACGGGCCCGCTGGACGGTGTGCGCGTGGTCGAGTTGGCGGGGATCGGCCCCGGACCGTTCGCCGCGATGCTGCTCGCCGACCTGGGTGCCGACGTGGTCCGCGTGGACCGCCCCGGCCGCACCCCGCTCGGCGGCGACCCCGCACACGACCTGACCAACCGGAACAAGCGCTCCGTCGTCGTCGACCTCAAGTCGCCCGAAGGACCGGCCGCCGTACGGGCGTTGGCGGCGCGCGCCGACATCCTGCTGGAGGGATACCGGCCCGGCGTCGCGGAACGACTCGGCGTCGGCCCCGAGGACTGCATGGCCGGCCGGCCCGCCCTGGTGTACGGCCGGATGACCGGCTGGGGGCAGGACGGCCCGCTCGCCTCCCTCGCCGGGCACGACATCGGCTACATCGCCACCGCCGGCGCCCTCTCCATGATCGGAGCCCCGGACGGACCGCCCGTCCTTCCCGCCAACCTGCTCGGCGACTACGCGGGCGGCTCCCTCTACCTGACCACCGGCGTCCTCGCCGCGCTGGTCACCGCCCGCGCCACCGGACGCGGTCAGGTCGTGGACTGCGCCATCGTGGACGGCACCGCGCACCTGACGAGCCTCTTCTGGGGCATGCTCGCCGAGGGCACCTGGCGCGACGCCCGCGGCCACAACCTGCTCGACGGCGGCTGCCCCTACTACGGCGTGTACGAGACGTCCGACGGTGGCTGGATGGCGGTCGGCGCCCTGGAACCGGAGTTCTACCGGACGTACGTCTCCCTGCTCGGCCTCGACGCCGACGCGCTGCCCGACCGCGACGACCCGCGCAACTGGCCCGCTCTGCGCGCCGAGTTCGCCGCCCGCTTCCGGACCGCCGGCCGCGCCCGCTGGACGGCCGTCTTCGAGGGCACCGACGCCTGCGTCGCCCCCGTGCTCTCCCTGCGCGAGGCCGCCGAGCACCGGCACCTCACCGCGCGCGGCACCTACACCGACGCGCACGGCGTCACCCAGCCCGCCCCCGCACCTCGCTTCTCCCACACACCCGGCACCCTCAGGCTCCCCCCGGCCGTCCCCGGCGCCCACACCTCCGACGTGGCCCGCGACTGGGACGTGCCCGACCTGCTGAAGGACCACAGCTGATGGAACTGTCCTCACCCCTGGCCTACGCGGAGGACCCGCGCACCGCCGCCGACCGGGCCGCCACCCTGGAGGCCGCCGGACTCGACGCCGTCTGGGTCGCCGAGGCGTACGGCTTCGACTCCCCGACCGTGATGGGCTACCTCGCCGCGAAGACCGAACGGATGCGGATCGGCTCGGCCATCCTCAACGTCTACTCCCGCACCCCCGCGCTCATCGCCCAGACCGCGGCCGGACTCGACGCCCTCACCGGCGGACGCGCCGTCCTCGGCGTCGGTGCCTCCGGACCCCAGGTCGTCGAGGGTTGGCACGGCCGCCGCTACGACCGTCCGCTGGGCCGCGCCCGCGAGGTGATCGAGCTGTCCCGGCGGATCTGGCGCCGCGAGGTCATCGAGCACCACGGCATCACCGACCTGCCCGTCCCGCCCGAGAAGGGCGGCACCCTCGGCAAACCCCTCAAACTCCTGAACCACCCGGTCCGCGACGCCATTCCGGTCTACCTCGCCGCCCTCGGCCCGGCCGGTGTCCGCACGGCCGCCGAGATCGCCGACGGCTGGCTGCCGTTCCTGTACGCCCCCGAGCACGCCGCCAAGGTGTGGGGCCCGTCCCTGGCCGAGGGCACCGCTCGGCGCGACCCCGCGCTCGGCCCCCTCACCGTCGTCGCGGGCGGCCTGCTCGCCATCGGCGACGACGCCGAAGCCGTACGCGACCTGATGCGCCCCACGGTCGCCCTCTACGTCGGCGGCATGGGCGCGCCCGGCCGCAACTTCTACTACGACCTCGTCTGCTCCTACGGCTACGAGGCCGCCGCTTCCGCCGTCCAGGAGCACTACCTCGCCGGACGCAGGAAGGACGCCGAGGCCGCCGTACCGGCCGAACTGCTGGAGCAGCTCTGCCTGGCCGGACCCGAGGGCTACGTCCGCGACCGCGTCGAGGTGTTCCGCGAGGCGGGCGTGACCATGCTCAACGTCACCCCCGTAGGCCCCGACCCCGCCCGACTGATCGAGCACGTGAGGAGCTGGCTGTGACCTCCGGAGGCTCCCTGTACGGCCCCGACCACGAGGCCTTCCGCGAGACGGTGCGCACCTTCCTCGCCAAGGAGGTCGTCCCGCACCACGAACGCTGGGAGAAGGACGGGGTCGTCGACCGCGAGGTGTGGCGCTCGGCCGGCCGCCAGGGCCTGCTCGGCCTGGCCGTCGACGAGGAGTACGGCGGGGGAGGGACCGGCGACTTCCGCTACAGCGCCGTCCTCATCGAGGAGTTCGCCCGTGCCGGCGCCTCCGGGCTCGCCCTCAGCCTGCACAACGACATCGTCGGCCCGTACCTCACCCGGCTCGCGAACGACGAGCAGAAGCGCCGCTGGCTGCCCGGTTTCACCTCCGGCGACCTCATCACCGCCATCGCCATGACCGAACCCGGCGCCGGCTCCGACCTGCAGGGCATCCGCGCCACCGCCACCGACCAGGGCGACCACTACGTGCTCAACGGCACCAAGACGTTCATCTCCAACGGCATCCTCGCCGACCTGGTGATCGTGGTCGCCCGCACCACCCCCGAGGGCGGCGCGCACGGGCTGTCGCTGCTGGTCGTGGAGCGCGGCATGGAGGGCTTCGAACGGGGCCGCAACCTCGACAAGATCGGCCAGAAGGCCCAGGACACCGCCGAGCTGTTCTTCCAGGACGTCCGCGTCCCCAAGGAGAACCTGCTGGGGGAGGAGAACGGCGCCTTCGCCTCCCTCATGGGCAACCTCGCCCAGGAGCGGCTGGCCATCGCGGTCGGCGCCCTCGCCGCCGCCGAGGACCTCCTGGACATCACCACCCGTTACGTGAAGGAACGCGAGGCGTTCGGCGGACCGCTCGCCCGGCTCCAGCACATCCGGTTCGAGATCGCCGAGATGGCCACCGAGAACGCCGTCACCCGCGCCTTCCTGGACCGCTGCGTCGCCGAGCACAGCGCCGGCGAACTCGACGCCGTGCGCGCCTCGATGGCCAAGTGGTGGGCCACCGAGCTGAACAAGCGCGTGGTCGACCGCTGTCTGCAACTCCACGGCGGCTACGGCTACATGAGCGAGTACCGGGTGGCCAGGGCGTTCCTCGACAGCCGTATCCAGACCATCTACGGCGGCACCACCGAGATCATGAAGGAGATCATCGGCCGCTCATTCCTGCGCTGACCCCTGGTCCGGCACCGCCCACTCCCGGCGAAAGGCCTCCCCGTGAGCACCGAAGCGTATGTGTACGACGCGATCCGCACCCCGCGCGGCCGTGGCAAGGCGAACGGCGCCCTGCACGGCACCAAGCCCGTCGACCTGGTCGTCGGCCTGATCCACGAGATCCGCGACCGTCTCCCCGGCCTCGACCCGGCCGCCGTCGACGACATCGTGCTCGGCGTGGTGAGCCCGCTGGGGGACCAGGGCGCGGACATCGCCCGCACCGCCGCCGTCCTCGCCGGGCTGCCGGACACGGTGGCCGGCGTCCAGGAGAACCGCTTCTGCGCCTCCGGGCTCGAAGCCGTCAACCTGGCCGCCATGAAGGTCCGTTCGGGCTGGGAGGACCTGGTCCTCGCGGGCGGTGTGGAGTCCATGTCCCGCGTCCCGATGGGCAGCGATGGCGGCGCCTGGTCGGCGGACCCGCGCACCAACCACGACACGGGTTTCGTCCCGCAGGGCGTCGGCGCCGACCTGATCGCCACCCTGGAGGGCTTCTCCCGGCACGACGTCGACTCCTACGCGGCGCTGTCCCAGGAGCGCGCGGCCGCGGCCTGGAAGGAGGGCCGCTTCGACCGCTCGGTCGTCCCCGTGCGGGACCGCAACGGCCTCGTGGTCCTCGACCGGGACGAGCACCTGCGGCCCGGCACCACCGCCGACTCCCTGGGCAGCCTCAAGCCGTCCTTCGCGGACATCGGCGACCTCGGCGGTTTCGACGCGGTGGCGCTGCAGAAGTACCACTGGGTGGAGCGGATCGAGCACGTCCACCACGCGGGGAACTCCTCCGGCATCGTGGACGGCGCCGCGCTCGTCGCCGTCGGCGGCAAGGAGGTCGGCGAGCGGTACGGGCTGACCCCGCGCGCGCGGATCGTCTCCGCCGCCGTGTCCGGCGCCGACCCCACGATCATGCTGACCGGTCCGGCGCCGGCCTCGCGCAAGGCGCTCGCCAAGGCCGGCCTGACCATCGACGACATCGACCTCGTCGAGATCAACGAGGCGTTCGCCGCGGTCGTCCTGCGCTTCGTGAAGGACATGGGCCTGTCGCTCGACAAGGTCAACGTCAACGGCGGCGCGATCGCCCTCGGCCATCCGCTCGGCGCGACCGGCGCCATGATCCTCGGCACCCTCGTCGACGAACTCGAACGCCAGGGCAGGCGCTACGGGCTGGCGACCCTGTGCGTCGGCGGCGGCATGGGCATCGCCACGGTCGTCGAACGCCTCTGACCCCTCCCCACGGATCCCCAGGAGCGCACCCGCATGAGCATCGAGTCCACGACCATCCGCTGGGAGCAGGACGACACCGGTGTCGTCACCCTCGTCCTCGACGACCCGTCCCAGTCCGTCAACACCATGAACGCGGCGTTCATCGACTCGCTGGACGCCGTAGCCGCCCGGCTCGCGGAGCAGCGCGACGGCGTTCGGGGCGTCATCGTCGCCTCCGCCAAGAAGAGCTTCTTCGCCGGCGGCGACCTGCGCGACCTGATCTCCGTCACGCCCGGGACCGCCGAGGCGTCGTACGAGGCGGGCATGCGGGTCAAGCGCTCGCTGCGCGTCCTCGAGACCCTGGGCAAGCCGGTCGTCGCCGCCATCGACGGGGCCGCACTGGGCGGCGGTTACGAGATCGCCCTCGCCTGCCACCACCGCATCGCCCTGGACGCCCCCGGCACCAAGGTCGGCTGCCCCGAGGTCACCCTGGGCCTGCTCCCGGGCGGCGGCGGAGTGACCCGCACGGTCCGCATGTTCGGCGTCACCGAAGCCCTGCGGAAGGTCCTCCTGGAGGGCACCCGGTACGGACCGGCCCGCGCCCTGGAGGCCGGGCTGGTCGACGAGATCGTCACCGACCCGGGTGAACTCCTCACGCGGGCCCGCGCGTTCATCGACGCGCACCCCGAGTCCGCGCAGCCCTGGGACGCCCCCGGCCACCGCATCCCGTCGAGCGCCGGGTTCGCGGCGAACCTCCCGGCCCTTCCCGCGCTGCTGAGGAAGAAGACCGGGGGCGCCCCCTGCCCGGCGCAGCGCAACATCCTCGCGGCGGCCGTGGAGAGCGCCCAGGTCGACGTCGACACGGCCTTCGCGATCGAGGCCCGGTACCTCACGGAGCTGGTCACCGGGCAGATCACCAAGAACATGATCCAGGCGTTCTTCTTCGACCGCCAGGCGGTCGAATCCGGGGCCGGGCGCCCCAAGGACGTCCCGGCCCGCACGGTGACCAGGGTGGCCGTGCTCGGCGCGGGCATGATGGGCGCGGGCATCGCCTACGCGTGCGCCCGCGCGGGCATCGACGTCGTACTGAAGGACGTCCACGCGGACGCGGCGGCCCGGGGCAAGGGCTACTCCGAGAAGCTGGTTGCCAAGGCGGTCGCGCGCGGCCGTTCGACGCGGGAGCAGGCGGATGCCCTGCTCGCCCGCATCACCCCGACGGCCGACCCGCGGGATCTGGCGGGCTGCGACGCGGTGATCGAGGCCGTCTTCGAGGACACCGCACTCAAGCACCGGGTGTTCCAGGACATCCAGCAGGTCGTCGCCCCCGACGCCCTGCTGTGCTCCAATACCTCCACCCTGCCCATCACCGTCCTCGCCAAGGGGGTCGAGCGGCCCCGCGACTTCATCGGGCTGCACTTCTTCTCACCCGTCGACAGGATGCCGCTGGTCGAGATCGTCAAGGGCGAGAAGACCGGCGAGGAGGCGCTGGCCCGGGCCTTCGACCTGGTGCGGCAGATCCGCAAGACCCCGATCGTCGTGAACGACTCGCGCGGCTTCTTCACCTCCCGCGTCATCGGCCGCTTCATCGACGAGGGCGTCGCGATGGTCGGCGAGGGCATCGAGCCCGCCTCCGTCGAGCAGGCCGCCGCCCAGGCCGGCTACCCCGCCAAGGTCCTCTCCCTGATGGACGAACTCACTCTCACCCTGCCGCGCCGCATCCGCGAGGAGAACCGGCGCGCGGTCGAGGCGGCGGGCGGCACCTGGGATCCGCACCCCGCCGACGCGGTCGTGGACCGCATGATCGACGCGTTCGGCCGCCCCGGCCGCTCCGGTGGCGCCGGGTTCTACGACTACGACGAGCAGGGCGGGCGCGTCGGTCTGTGGCCCGGACTGCGCGAGCACTTCACCGACCCCGCGCGGCAGCCCGCCGACCTCACCGAGCTGAAGGAGCGGATGCTCTTCGTCGAGGCGCTGGACGCGGTCCGCTGCCTGGAGGAGGGCGTCCTGGTCTCGGTGGCCGACGCCAACATGGGCTCGCTGCTCGGCATCGGCTTCCCGCCGTGGACGGGCGGCGTGCTCCAGTACATCAACGGCTACGACGGCGGACTGCCCGGCTTCGTGGCCCGCTCCCGCGCGCTCGCCGACCGCCACGGCGACCGCTTCACCCCGCCCGGGCTGCTGCTGCGCAAGGCCGAACGGGGCGAGACCTTCACCGACTCCTGAGCGGTTCCCCGGCACCGGGTACGCCCGCAGGGCTTCCCCCCGCCCCGGTCTCCCCAGACGTTCCCTCCCCGACCCGCAACGCTAGGAGGCCCCGATGACATCGGCACCCCGCACCGCAGGCGACCTGCCCGACGACCCCGCCGCCCGCACCCTGCCCCGGCTGCTGGCCCGCAACGCCCAGGCATACCCGGAACTCCCCGGTCTGTCCTGGCAGTCGGAGGACCCCGACACCGACTGGACGACCCTCACCTGGGCCGAGATCCACGAGCACACCCGCGCGCTCGCCGCCGGCTACCGGGCGCTGGGCGTCGGCCGGGGCGACCATGTGCTGCTGATGATGGCCAACCGGCCCGAGCACTGGCTGTCGGACCTGGCGCTGGTCCGCCTCGGCGCGATCCCGGTGAGCGTCTACGGCACCTCCGCCCCCGAGCAGATCACCCACATCGCCCGCAACTGCCGGGCCCGCCTCGCCGTCGTCGGAGGAGCGGAGCAACTACCCGTCTGGGAGCCGCTGCTGGCCGACTCCCGCACCCCGCTGGAGCGGCTGGTGGTGGCCGACGCGGGTGCGGAGGGGGATCACCTGCCCTACGCGTCGCTGCTCCGGGAGCCGGTGCCGGAGCGGTTCGCGAAGGAACTGGACAGCGCACGCCCCGAGGACCCGCTGACCGTCGTCTACACCTCGGGCACCACCGGTGAACCCAAGGGCGTCGTCCTCACCCACCGGGTGGTGCTCTCCAACGCGCTCGCGCTGGACGCCGTGGTCGAACTCCCGCCGCACGTCGAGCACATCTGCTACCTGCCGTTCGCGCACATCGCCGAGCGGATGCTGGGCATCTACCTGCCCTGTCACCGGGCCTCGCACGTGTATCTGTGCGCCGATCCGACGAAGGTCGGCGAGGTGGTGCGCAAGGTGCGTCCCGCGCAGTTCTTCGGGGTGCCGAGGATCTGGGAGAAGCTGTCGGCCGCCGTGCGGGCCGTGCTCTCGCTGATGCCGGACGATCAACGGGGCGTCATCGACGAGGCGTTCGCGGTGGGGCGCGAGCACGTCGGGTACCGCGAACGCGGCGAGACACCGCCGCCGGAGCTGGAGGAGCGCTACGCCCGCGTCCGCAAGGAGGTGCTGGTGCCGATGCTGGCGGCGGGCGGCCTGGACCGGGTGACCTGGTCGGCCAGCGCGTCGGCCCCGATGGCGGCCGACGTGGTGCGGTTCTGGGCCGGGTTCGGCATCGTCGTCATGGACGCCTGGGGGCTGACCGAGACGACGGGCGTGGCCACCAGCAACAGCCCGAGGACCGGCTTCCGGCTGGGCTCGGTGGGACGGCCGGTGGAGTCCGTGGAGATCCGCGTCGCCGACGACGGCGAGATCCTGGTGCGCGGCACGTCCGTGTTCGACGGCTACCTCCAGCCGGACGGCTCGGTGCGGTCCGCACTCGACGCGGACGGCTGGCTGGCCACCGGTGACATCGGCCGGATCGACGAGGACGGCTATCTCTGGCTCACCGACCGCAAGAAGGAGATGATCATCACCTCGACCGGCAAGAACGTCTCGCCGGCCCTGGTGGAGAACGCCCTCAAGGAACACCCGCTGATCGGCCAGGCGATGGTGCACGGCGACAACCGCTCCTACCTCGTCGCCCTGCTGGTCCTCGACGCGGAGGCCGCCCCGGCCTGGGCCACGCAGCACGGCATCGGGACGGACGGGGGTCTGTCGGCACTCGTCCGGCATCCGGAGATCCGGGCCGAGGTGGACCGCGCCGTGGCCGCCGCCAACACCCGGCTCAACCGCACCGAGCAGGTGAAGCGGTACGAGCTGCTGGCCGAGGAGTGGGGCCCGGCGACCGGCGAGCTGACGCCGTCGCTGAAGATGCGGCGCCGGGTCATCCGCGACAAGTACGCCAACGCCCTGACCTCGCTCTACGACGACTGAGCGCCCGCGTGGCGACGGCCGCCCGCCCCGTTCCCGGGGGCGGGCGGCCGTTCGCGTCCGTCCGCCTCAGAGCCCGTACGTCCTGCCGATCACGTCGCGTTGGATCTCGCTCGTCCCGCCGTACACCGTGGAGACGACCGCGGCCCGCAGATGCCGTTCCATGTCGAACTCCGTGGTGTAGCCGTAGCCGCCCATCATCTGCATGCCCTCCAGCGCCATGCGCTTGGCGAGCTCGGTGGCCTTCAGCTTCGCCATGGACGCCTCGCGCGAGAACAGCTTGTCCGGCTGCGCGTCGCAGTCCAGCGCCACCTCGCGCACCAGCAACCGGGTGCACTCGATCTCGGTGGCGAGGTCCGCGATCCGGTGCCGCAGCGCCTGGAACGAGCCGACGGGCCGTCCGAACTGCTCGCGCTCGCGGACGTAGGTGACGGCGTCGTCGAAGGCGCGGCGCGCCAGGCCCAGCATGTTCGCGGCGAGGAACAGCCGCTCGTGGTTCAGGCCGGCCATCAGCTGCTTCCAGCCGCCGTTCACCTCGCCGACGACGGAGTCCGCGGGCAGCCGTACGCCGGTGAGGTACACGTCGTTGACCTCGCGGCCCCGCATCGTCTCGATGCCCCGGATCTCCACGCCCGGGGTGCCGGCGGGCAGATGGAACATGGTCAGGCCGCCGTGCTTGTCCTCGCCGGTGCGGGCCACGAGGAGGATGCTCTCGGCGCAGTGCGCGTTGGAGATCCAGGTCTTCTGGCCGTCGATCACCCAGGTGCCGTCCCGCTCCTGCCGGGCCCGGCAGCGCAGCGCGCCCACGTCCGATCCGGCCCCCGGCTCCGACATCGCGATGGCCAGCACGTCCCCGCGCGCCACGCCGGTCAGCACCTCCCGCCGCTGCCGTTCGCCGCCGAACCGTTCGTACGCCTTCGCGGTGATGACGGTGGTGACGAACCCGCCGCACGGGACCATGCCGTACGACGTCTCCTCCAGGAAGAGGCAGGCGTCGGCCGTGCCACCGCCGGCGCCGCCGTACTCCTCGGGCAGACACACCCCGAGCCAGCCGAGGTCGGCGAGCCTGCGGTACAGCTCCGGATGGTGAGCCTCGCGGCCGCCGTCCGTCAGCGCGTCGCGCTGTTCCCGGGTACCGCATTCGCGCTTGGCGAAGTCTCGTACGGCCGCCGCGAACGCGGCCTGCTCCTCGGTGAGTCGACTGCCCATCAGGTCCTCCGGGATCCGGGTGCCGGTCGGTGGCTCGGTCGGGTGGGGCACGCAGTGAGATACGAAGAAGGGGATACAAAGATATGGTAGTTGTGTCAGCGTTTCTGGGGGAGTCGTTCGCCGGTATCGTGAGGAGCACCATGAGAACTGACACGAACGACTCGTGGCTCGCCCGGGCCCTGGCGCGGCCGGAGCCGGAGGACGACACGGCACGGCGCATCCTCGACGCGGCCCTGGAGCAGTTCACGCTCCTCGGGGTGCGCCGCTCCTCCGTGGACGACGTCGCCAAGCGGGCCGGGGTCTCCCGGGTCACCGTCTACCGGCGCTTCCAGACCAAGGACAAGCTGGTCGAAGACACCCTGCTGCGTGAACTGGGCCGGTTCTTCGAGCGGCTCGACGCGGCGGTCGCCGGGCTGCCGACCATGCGGGAGCGGGTCGTCGAGGGGTTCGCGGTCGCGCTGCGCCACAGCCGCGCCCACCCGCTCCTCGGCGGCATGCTGCGGCTCGAACCCGAGGTCGTCCTGCCCTATCTGACCGTGCAGGGCGCCTCCTCGCTCTCGGCGACCGTCGAGTACCTGACCGCCCATCTGCGGCGCGCGCAGCAGGTCGAGGGCCGTCCCGACGACGACCCGCGACCGGTCGCGGAACTCATGGTGCGGGTCGCCGTGTCCTTCCTGCTCAACCCCAACAGCTGTATCGAGATGGAGGACGAGGACCAGGCCCGCGCCTTCGCCCGGCGCTACCTGGCCCCCCTGCTGGACGCCTGACCGCCGGCGCCGCTCAGCGGCGCCGGTGCAGCGCCCGGGCCACCCGCACCGCCCGCTCCCGTGTGGCCGCCGGGACCGCGAACGAGGTCAGCGCGATCGCCGGGGCGAACCGCTGCACGGTCACCGACTGCACCGACGTGAACGCCCGCAGCCCCTCCTCGCCGTGGATCCGCCCGAACCCGGAGTCCCCCGACCCGCCGAACGGCAGCGACGGAACGGCAGCGAAGCCCAGCACCGAGTTCACCGACACCGCGCCCGCGCGCAGCCGCGCCGCGATCACCGCCCCCGCGCGCCCGCTGCCGCAGAACACCGCGGCCCCCAGCGCGTAACGGGACGCGTTGGCGCGTTCCACCGCCTCGTCCACGCCCGCCACCGCGTTGACCGCGACGACCGGCCCGAACGTCTCCTCCGTCATCGCCGCCGCGTCCTCCGGCACCTCGGTCAGCACGACCGGGGCGACATACGGAGCGCGTACCGACTCGGGTCCGCCCAGCGCGGCCCGCGCGCCCGCCGACAGGGCGCCGCTCACATGCCGCTCGACGACGGACACCTGAGTCGGCAGCGTCATCGGGCCGTAGACGGACTCCGCGTCGTCCCCGGTGCGCAGCGCGCCGGCCAGCTTCACCACCCGTGCGCACAACTCCTCGTGCACCTCCCGCACCGCGTACACGCGCTCCACGCCCGCGCACGTCTGCCCCGCGTTGCTCAGCGCGCCCCAGACGATCGCGTCGGCGGCGGCGTCCAGGTCGGCGTCCGCGGTGACGATCACCGCGTCCTTGCCGCCGCACTCGGCGAGGAACGGCGTCAGCGACTCCGCGCACACCGCCATCACCGCCCGGGCCGTTCCCGGCGACCCGGTGAACGCCAGCTTGTCGACACCGGACCGCGCCAGGGCCTCGCCCGTGGACGCCGCCCCGGTGACGGTGCTCAGCAGCCCGGCGTGCTCGGGTACGGCGGTGTCGAACAGCTCCGCCAGCAACAGCCCCGTGCCCGGCGTCAGTTCGGACGGCTTGAAAACCACCGCGTTCCCGGCGGCCAGGGCGTAGCCGATCGACCCCATCGGGGTGTAGAGGGGGTAGTTCCACGGGCCGATGACCCCGACGACACCGAGCGGCCGGTGCACCAGCGAGGCCCGCTGGTGCACGGTGAACAGCCCGGTCCGCACCCTCCGCCGGCTCAGGACCCGTCCGGCGTTGCGGGCGGCCCACGCCAGGTGCTCCAGCGTGAGCACGACCTCCAGCGCGGCGTCACCGGCCGGCTTGCCGGTCTCCTCCGCGATCGTGGCGGCCACCCGGTCCAGTTCGGCGGCGATGGCCTTCTTCCACCGCAGCAGATGGTCCCGGCGCCGCGGCGCGGACAGCGCGGCCCACCTTGCCTGGACCACCCGGGCCCGCGCCACCGCACGGTCGACGTCCGCGGGCCCGTGCACCGGGTGCTCGGCGATCGGCTTGCCGGTGGCGGGGGAGTGCGTGCTGAAGGTCGCGGTCTGCGGGGCGGCGGCCGGGGTGGTGTCGGTCATCGGTTCTCCTGACGGTGGGCGGGGACGGCGGACGACCCCGGGGGCGTGGCAACCCCCTGCGGCGACTCCTCGTCGTGGAGTGGTGCGGGCGGACGGGAGTGCGCCCAGTGCGGACCCAGGTCGTCCAGGGTCCAGCCGAAGGGGTAGGTGCGCGGCTTCGGGCCGCGCGGGAACCTCTCGGGCCGGGCGGGCAACAGCCGGATGCACGCGGCCCGGACGCGCAGCGCGCGGCGGGCGGCGGTGCGCAGCCCGCGCGGCTGCGGCCGGAAGCCCAGCGCGGTCAGCAGCGGTTCGTCCAGCACGGCGAGCGCCACCCGCGTGGCCACGCGCCGCAGCGGGCCCGGGTACCAGGCGGCCATCACCCGCAAAGTGGCCGCGGCGACACGGCGGTTGGCGGGATCGTAGGCGAACTGCTCACGCTCGTACGCGTCATGCAGCCGCTCGAACTCGGCGTAGGTGCCGGGCACGCCGGAGATGCCCATCATCTCGCCCATCCGCCGGCCCACCAGCGCCAGACTCTCGGTCTCCTGCTCGCACAGGCGCCGCCAGCCGAACCGGTCGATCCACCGCTTCGGTCCCACCACCGTGGTGGCCAGGACGTAGAGGTAGTCGTCGTTGAGGATGCGGTACCGGCCGTGGATACGGCTGAGGTGCCGGGCGGCGGTACGGCCGTGCTCCGAGTCCATCCCGTCGCGCACCATCTCGTACGCGATCAGCACCGTGTCGTCGTAGCGCTTCTGCCCGGCACGCTCGAACTCCTGCGTCCGGTCGAGCAGTTGGGAGATGCGCGGGACGCCGTAGTCACGCAGGAACGCGATCGACGTGCCATGGAGATAGTCGCGGGGGAACTCGTACTGCGTGATCCAGCGGTAGATCTGCTCGAAGTCCTGCTGCGGGTCCATCTGCCGGATGCGGGCGAGCCGGCTGTAGCGGCCCATGGCTGATCCCTCCTGTCGGCATCGCGGCATCGGCCGGGCTGATGCCATGGGGAGCACCGGGTGTGAGTCGATGATACTGAAGCTATTGACTTGTATCATCTGGCGTCAATACTCCGGACGCGGCAACCTGGTGCGTCCTGGGACGGTCCGGCCGGCCCTGACGGGGGTTCAGGCATGACAAGCTGGGCTCACCCGTCCCCCCGAACCCAGGAGGTCACCATGACCGCAGAGCAGCCCGCCACGGAAGGTTCGGAACCGGCCGACGCCGAGACGTCGTCCCTGACGCCGGACGAAGGCGGCGCCTACGACCTGAAGCGCAAGTTCCGTGAGGCCCTGGCCCGCAAGCACGGCGCGCAGGCCGACGCGGCCGAGGTCGCCGGGCACGCGAACGGGTCGAAGGTGCGCTCGGCCCACGGCCCGGCCGCGAGCCAGCGGTCGTTCCGCCGGAAGAGCGGCGGCTGATCCCACCGGGGGGGAGAAGCGCCGAAGGGGGCGCCGGCCTGTGGCCGGTGCCCCCTTCTTCTGACCCGCTGTCCCGCTGTCCGTCCGGTCAGTTCTTGATCGCGACCCCGGCGACGGAGACGTCGGGCGCGTCCGCGTCCGGCGCGTCGGGGTCCGGACGCCAGGAGGCCGTGGCGACGACCCCGGGCTCGACCAGCTCCAGGCCGGTGAAGTAGGAGGCGATGTCCTGCGGCGATCGGAGGTGGTAGGTGTTGGCCGACTGCTGGTTGTAGGCCGCGACCGCCGCGTTCAGCGCCTCGTTGGTGTTCGTGCCGTCGCTGAGCGCCAGATAGCTGCCCGCGGGCAGCCCGGCGAGCAGGGCGCTCACCAGCTCCGCGGGACGGTCGTCGTCCGAGATCTGCCCCATGATGCCGAGCATGGTGAGGGCGACGGGGCGGCTGAAGTCGAGCGTCTTGGCGGCCTGGGCCAGGATCCGCTCCGGATCGCGGACGTCCGCGTCCACATAGGCGCAGGCCCCCTCGTCGCTGCTGGTGAGCAGCGCCTCGGCGTGCACCAGCACGAGCGGGTCGTTGTCCACGTACACGATCCGGCTCTCGGGCGCGATGCGCTGGGCCAGCTCGTGCGTGTTGTCCGCCGTCGGCAGGCCCGTCCCGATGTCCAGGAACTGCCGGATGCCGGCCTCCCGCACCAGGAAGCGCACGGCACGCGCGAGGAACCGCCGCTGCAGCCGGGCGACGGCGGCGAACTCCGGGAACGTGGACAGGATGGCGTCGCCGACCTCGCTGTCGACCGGGTAGTTGTCCTTGCCGCCCAGCAGGTAGTTCCAGACCCGCGCCGAATGGGGGCGATCGGTCTGCAGCCTCGCCACGATGTCGGCGGGCGAAGATTCCGAGGATTCCATGGGGACAGCTTCACACAACGTGGTGATCGAAGTGATCAACTACGGCGATTTCCATCGGACTTCATCGGGGCCCCGCGATCCGCGTACCGGTGGCGGTCGCGGGGGCGGTCCTGCCTGGTTGACGGTCGGGCCGGGCGCCGGTTACGTTCGATTGGAATGAAGATTCTAGAGGGGTCGTTCTGATACGGCTCCGTACCAGGAGTGGCGCACCATGACCGCAACACCTCCCACCGCCCTCGTGATCGCCGGAAGCAGCGGCATCGGCGCCGCCTCCGCGCGCGAACTGGCCGCGCGCGGCCACCGCGTGGCGGTGCTGGCGCGCGGCGAGGGAGCGGTCGCGCTGGCCGAGGAGCTCGGCGGCCTCGCCATCCGGGGCGACTACACGCAGGCCGGAGTCGTCGAGGAGGCCGTCGAGCGGGTGGTCTCGCTCTGGGGACGGCTGGACGTGCTGGTCAACAGCGCCGGTCACGGCCCGAAGGGAAAGCTCCAGGAGCTGACCGACGACGACTGGGCCACCGGCTTCGACCTGTACTTCTACAACGTGGTGCGGGCCTGCCGCGCAGCCCTGGCACCGATGCGCGCCCAGGGCGGCGGCAGCATCGTCAACATCTCCTCGGCCAGCCCCGCCGAGCCCTCGCCCCGCTTCCCCACCTCGATGGTCGCCCGCGCCGCGATGACGACCTGGACCAAGCTGTGGGCGGACGAGGTGGCCGCGGACGGCATCCGGGTCAACAACGTGCTGCCCGGATACACCGTCGCCGACCCGGAGACCGTTCCGGACGCGTGGACCTCCGCGATCCCCCTCGGCCGGGCCGCCGCCTACCAGGAGGTCGCCCGGACCGTGGCCTTCGTGGCCTGCGACGCCACCTACACCACCGGGCAGAACCTGCGCGTCGACGGCGGACTCACCCGCGGCGTGTGAGCCGCTACCGCGCCTCGGCGGCCTGGCGGGCGTAGTCGTCCACCAGGCCCTCCAGGGCCCGCGCGGCCATGTCCGCGTACCCGGCGAAGTCCAGCTCCAGGTGCACGTCGGAGTTGGCGTGCACATAGAAGCCGTCGGTCAGCGCCAGGCTCAGCACGGTGAGCCGGGTGGGCAGTTCGGGGAAGCGCTCGACGACGTCCACGGGGACGGACTCGGTGATCCGCTCGACGTCCACCTTGAACATCTCCACCCGCATCCGCAGATACGCCGCGCGGACCTCGTTGTCCTCGCCCAGACCGCCCAGCTGCCTGCTCAGCGCCCAGATCGCGGCGGCCTTGAGCAGCGCCTCCTCCTTGGTGTAGTGCTCGGGGTCGGCGCCGGACAGGCCGGCGATGCCCCGGGACAGTTTGCGGCGCAGCCCCTCCGGGCCGGAGTGGAGCTCCATCCAGGCCTTGTAGCAGTGCTCGAGCAGGGCGACGAAGAGCTGTTCCTTGCTCTTGAAGTGCCAGTAGACCGAGCCGATCGGCAGACCGGAGGACGCGCTGACCGCCGCCATGGTCGTGCCCTGGTAGCCGTGCTCCAGTGCCAGGTCCAGCGCCGCCAGCAGGATCTGCTCCCGGCTCCTGTCCGAGCGGGCCTGCCGCGTGCCCCTGGTGCCCTCGCCCTGCCGTGTGCTCCGCGTCATGCCGCCACCCCGTCGCCGTCCGTCATACGTACCGTGTCACCAGCGCCGTCATTCTAGAACGGCGCTACTAGCAGCAGGCCGGTGCGGGACCGAAGTGGCCGCACGGTACGGCTCTCTCCGGTCCCGCCGAGGTCTCCGGTGCCCGCCTTCACCACGTCACGCGGCGCAGGCGGCCTCCAGGACCCGGGCCACCACGTCGTCGAGCTCCTGCGTCAGGCACTCGGCGGCGATCACATGGTCGGGGCGGAGGACCACCGCGCCCACCGGCCGCGCGTCGAACCACGCCTGCAGGCTCGCCTCGCCGCCGAGGTCACCGACGACGGTGACACCGGCCGTGGCCCGCTTGCGCGCCCACGGGAGCTGCGCCTTCGGCACCACCTGCACGAGACGCGCGCCGAACCGGTCCAGCGCGGCACGGCTCTCCGCCGACAGGAACACCGCCGGGTCGTTGTTCCAGGTGAGGATCCGCCAGCCCTGACCGGTCGCGTCGTCCAGCAGCATCTCGACGCCGTCGGCGTCGGTGGCCGTCGGCTGCGGGAAGATCGTGCCCGCCAGCCGGGGCACGTCACGGGCGGGCAGCGACTTGGACACCGGCAGCGGGGTGTGCACCACGACACCGCGGTCGAACTTCGGCTGCGGCTTGAACGCCTGCCGCTTCTGCGCCTCCCGCTCCTCGGGCGTACGGAAGGCGGCGATCCGGTCGCGTTCGGCGGCCTTCTCCGGATCGTGGTCCGTCATCTCCTTGGCCATCCGCAGGGAGACGGCCACCATCTGCGTGACATGGCCGAGCCGTTCGGTCTCGTACGTGTCCAGCAGACCGTCGTGCGCCAGGCCCTTGACGACGGCCGCCAGCTTCCAGCCGAGGTTGAACGCGTCTCGGATACCGGAGTTCCACCCCTGCCCGCCGACGACGGGCATGACATGGGCGGCGTCACCGGCCAGGAAGATCCGCCCGTGCCGGAACCGCCCGGCGATCCGGGCGTGGTGCCGGTAGACGCGGCGGCGGATGATGTCCAGCTTCGACGGGTCCGGCACATGCGGCGCCAGCAGGCCGAACACGAACGCGTCGTCCTCGACCTCGGCCTCGCCCTCGTGCTCGAAGAGGGTGAACTCCCAGCGCCGGATGCCGTGCGGCAGCGCGATGGAGGCGTAACTGCGGGCCGGGTCACCGCCGAAGACGGCGTGGGGCGTGCCGATCGGGTCGTTGGCCACGTCGATCACGATGCCGTCGGTCGGCCGTGTCTCGCCCTCGAAGGAGATGCCGAGGCGCTTGCGGGTGGGGGAGGACCCGCCCTCGGCGGCGACGACGTACCGCGCGCGCACCGTGCCGCCGTCCCCGAGCGTGGCGACCACGCCGTCGGCGTCCTCGGCGAGATCCACGACCTCGGCGCCGAAGCGCGCGGCCGCGTTGGGGAAGCGGTCGAGGCCGGCGAGCAGCACCCGGTCGACCAGCGGCTGCACGAAGCCGTTGCGGCGCGGCCAGCCGAACTCCCGTGTCGTGGGGTTCACTTCGGAGAGGATCGCCCCCTCACCGTTGATCATGTAGATCTTCTGGTCCGGGATGGTGTGCGGCAGCACGTCCTCCACCAGGCCGGCGGTCTGCATCGCGCGCAGCGCCTCGTCGTCGATGCCCACGGCACGCGGGTAGTCGACCAGTTCGTGCTCCCGCTCGACGACGAGGACGTCGATGCCCTGCTGCCCGAGCAGATTGGCCAGGGTCAGGCCGACCGGACCCGCCCCGACGACGAGGACGTCGCAGGCCTTCTTCATGTGGTGCTCCGTGCGGATCGTGCCGGGCCCAGCCCGGCGATGGTGTCGCCGAACGCGCGGTTCAGCAGGACGAGATCGATGCCGAGGCCCACGTAGTCGACGAGGCCGTCGGCGAACAGGCCGGCCGCGTACTCGGGCCGGCCGGAGTAGATGCCGAGGGTGACGCCGTGCGCGCGCGTCACCTCCCGGAGGTGGGTGATCGCCTCGCGCACGGGGCCGTCCTCCCAGTCGCCGCGTCCCGGCAGCCCGTAGGAGACGGCCAGGTCGGCGGGGCCGATGTAGACGGAGTCCAGTCCGGGCACCGAGACGATCTCCTCGGCGCGTTCGAGGCCGGCCACCGTCTCGATCTGGGCGATGGCCGACACGGCCAGGTTGCCCGCGTCGGTGTACGCGTCGCCCCGGTACAGCGCGGGCCGGGACGGGCCCAGGCTGCGGTTGCCGGCCGGCGGGTACTTGGTGGCGGCGACCAGCGCCTCGGCCTGGGACCGGGACTCGACGGTCGGCGCGACGATCCCGCGCGCCCCGCTGTCGAGCAGCCGCAGGATCGGCGCGGGATCCAGCGAGCCCACCCGGGCGTACGCGTAGGCGTTGTCCCGAGGGATCGAGCGCAGGATGCCGCAGGCCGCCTCCAGCCCCAGCTCGCCGTGCTGGAGGTCCAGGATCACACCGTCGTACCCGGCGGCCACCGCCCACTCCGGGACGGAGAACGCGGGCACCGTCTGGTGGTACAGGACCGGCTTCCGGTCGCCGAGCGCCTCCCGCTTCACCGGGCGGCTCCTTCCTGCCCGGCCACGCGCGCGGCGTGCGCCGCGGCCGCCCGGCCGCCGAAGACCGGCACGATCTCCCGGCGGGCGAACAGCCACCGGCCGTCCACCCTGCGGTAGCGCTCGCGGAACTCACCGACGGAGGCGGGCAGGGTCTGCGGCTCGTTGGTGTCGCGGAAGGTGAGGTACTGCACGGTCCCCTCGACCTCGTCCCCGTCAGCGGCCCACACCAGCCGGATCCCGCCGATGTGGTGCCGGCCCACGACGTCGGTCTGCAGTGCCCGCTTGGCGCCCCACGCCTTCATGGCCTCGCGGTCCATGTCGCCCATCGGGCCGACGGAGACGCCGTCCTCCGTATACAACTCCCAGGTGGTGTCCGCCCGGTTGTGGTCCAGGCGGTGGAGCATCTCCGCGATGAGCTGCTCGATCTCGACGCGGGTGGTCGCGTCGACGGGACGGTAGTCGGTCATGGTCAGCCCTTCGTTTCCGCGGTCGCGACCACGCGACCCAGTCCGGTGATGGTGGCGACGCACTCGACGTCGGCGGGCCACGGCTCGATGTAGCCGATGGACCCGGACAGCAGCACCTCGCCGGCCCGCAGCGGTTCGCCGGTGCGGATCGCGGTCTCGGCGAGCCAGATCACCGCGTTGACCGGGTCGCCCAGCACGTTGCGGCCGACGCCACGCGTGATCTCGGTGCCGCCGCCCGTGATGACCAGCTCCACGTCCCGCAGGTCGACTTCGCCGTACGGGTGCCGCTCCTCGCCGAGGACGACGCCGCTGCAGCCCGCGTTGTCCGCGATGGTGTCGACGATCTGCCCGACCGAGCCGCCGTAGCGGAAGTCGACGGCCTCGAACGCGGGGGTCACGTAGTCGATCGCGGCCTCGACGGCCTCGCGGGACGGGTCCAGGACGTCGTCCTTGAGTACGAACGCGACCTCGGCCTCGATGAGCAGCCGGTTGTACGAGGACAGCGGCAGGCGGGTGCCCGAGGGGTGCACCATGTCGTCGTGGATGATCCCGTAGTCGGGCTCGTCGATGCCGACGCGCTGCTGCACGAGCGGGTTGGTCAGGCCGACCTTGCGGCCCACCCGCTTCACCCCCAACTCGCTCTCGCGCAGGGCGGCGAAGGCGGCGGAGATGGCGTAGGCCGTGTCGAGGTCGCGCTCCGGGAGCCGGGGGCTCACGTACGGCACCGTGTACACGCCGCGCTGGGCCTCGAACAGCTCGCGGGCGATCTGGCTGATGGTCTCCCGGGTGACGCTCACTCCGGTCCTTTCGTCAGGCATGCTTCGGTCCGTCAGGCATGCTTGTGGAGGAAGGCGACCGCGGCGGCGTTGAACTCGGCGGCCCCCTCCCACTGCGGCCAGTGCGCGGCGCCGCGGATCAGCAGGTACTGGCCGTCCGGGATGAGGGCGCACAGGCGCGCCCCCTCGGCCTCGTCGCCGGTCGGCTCGTTGTCGGTCCACACCATCAACGCCGGGACCGGCACGGCGGCGAAGTCGTCGTCCGTGACGCGGTTGCGCCACCGCCGCTCGGGCTCGCGCAGGGCGGAGACGTTCGCCATGCTGAACCCGTCGCGGGAGTAGACGGCCTGGCGGACCCGGACGAGTTCGTCGGTGATGTTCTCCGGGTCGTGGATGACGACCTGGAGGCGCTTGCGCACGTTCTCGAAGGTCGGCTCGCTCACCGCCCGGGCACTCACCGACTGCGTGCGGTCCAGCCCGGGTTCGCCGACGACCCGGCCGCCCGGCGCGGACAGGATCACCGTGCGCAGCCGCTCGGGGTGCTTCGGCGCGAACTTCAGCGCGAGCCAGCCGCCGAGCGACTCGCCGGCCAGGTGCACGCGGTCCAGCTCCAGCGCGTCGAGCAGGGCGAGCAGGTGCTCCTCGTAGTCGCGGATCTCCAGCGGATGGTCGGCGAGCGAGGTGTGGCCGTGGCCCGGGTAGTCGTAGCCGACCACCCGGAAACCGGCCTCGGCGAGCGCCCGCACGTTCTGCGTCCAGGCCTCGATGTGCCCGCTGGTGCCGCTGGCCAGGACGACCGTCTGGGCGTCCGGGGCCGCCCCCGCGATGTCGAGGACCCGGGTGCGGTAGCCGCCCGCGTCCACGTACCGCAGCGTGTGCTCCAGGTCCGCGATCTCCTCCCACAGGGTGGCGAGGTGCCTGTGCCGCGTGTCGGGGCTCATGCGGTCACCGCCGCCTGGACGGCGAAGCCGGCGCCCCACTTCTCGACGGCCCAGTAGCGGTCGACGGCGAAGCGGTAGGGACCGGCGGTCGACAGTGCCGCGTAGGCCGCGATCCAGCTGCGCATCTCGTGTGCGGCCGAGCCGCCCTCCGCCATGAACCAGCCGTTCTCCCAGCCGTCGACCGCGCCGAGGTCGCCGGAGCGGAACGCGTCGAGGACGAGCTTGTCCCACTCCTCGTTCAGCGGGTCGCTGGGGGCCTTGCCGTCGGCGATCGCCTGGATGCCCCGCACGATCGCCTGCTCGCGCTCGCGCCGCTCCTCGGAGGAGGGGGCGTAGGCGACCAGACGTTCCCGCACGGTGCCGGGCGCGCCGTCCCAGCGGGGGATCGGCGGGTTGTGGGAGATGCCGCCCGAGGCGAGGAACAGCACCTTCTTGTCCAGCGTGCGGGCGGCGCGGCCGAACGCCTCGCCCATCAGGCGCACCCGCCGCATGGGGGTGAGCGGCAGACCGATGGCGTTCACGAACACCGGCACGATCGGCTGGGTGAAGTCCTTGCCGAACACGAAGTCGAGCGGCTGCACCACCCCGTGGTCGACGGTCATCCGCTCGCTGCGGCCGATGTCGATGCCCTCGGCCAGGACGGCGGCGTGCAGGGCCCGGGCGGCGTCGGCGTCGACGGGGAGCGGGCCCGCGGTGGTGCCGTAGTCGCCGATGCCCTCGGCGACCGCGCCGATCGCCCAGGGGGTGATCAGGGAGTAGAGCTGGCCGTTGAAGTGGTCGGGGCCGAACACCACGACCAGGTCGGGGTCGTACGCCCCGACGAACTCCTTGACCTCGTCGATGGCGGCATTGATCTCGGCGAACGTCTCCCCTCCGGGGTCGACGTTGCCGAAGGACGGCGCGTGGGAGAGCGCGGCGACGGCCAGCGGCATGGAACGGTTCCTTTCTCGGAAGGGGGCGGACGGCCGCTACGCGGACGTGCCGGAGAGTGCGGGCTCGGGCCGGGCCTCGGACGAGGTGTCGGACCGGCGGCTCAGGTGGAGGACGATGATGCTGGCGCCGGCGAGGAGCATCGGCAGCGAGAAGACGGTGAAGGCCGTGCCCATCCCCAGGCCCGCGTCGAAGGCGGCGCCGCCGACGACCGGCGCCGCGATGCCGCCGAACCGGCCGACGCCGATCACCACGCCGAAGCCGGTCGAACGGGCCAGCGTCGGGTAGAGCGTGGGGACGATCGCGTAGAAGGCGGCGGTGCCGGAGCAGACGAAGAAGGAGGCGAGGAAGAGGGTCCACCAGGCGGTCGGCATGCCCGACCCCACGATGCCGAACAGCGACAGGGTGACGGTGGCCAGGACCAGGAAGACCGGGGCGAGGAAGCGGATGTTGACGCGGCCGCCGAGGAAACCGAAGAGGACGTTGCCGAGGATGCCGCCGATGCTGAACGCGGTGACGAGCTGCGGGGCCAGCGCCGGGTTGTCGTTGGCGGACGCCACGCTGCTGGGCGCCCAGTTCGTCATGAAGTAGAAGCTGAGCATGTAGGCGATGTAGCCGACGCTCATGAGCAGCGTGTAGAACCCGGTCCGGCCGGTGAACACGGTGCGCAGGGTGCCCTTCGCCCTGACGCCCGTCGAGTCGGTCTCCGGGAGTGCGGCGAGCGCCGGGCGGTGCATCTTGGCCAGCAGCGCGTTGAGCCGCTGGAGGGAGTCCGTGCGGCGGCCCTCGGAGAGCCAGACGAGCGACTCGGGCAGCAGGGCGTACGTGGCGACGGCGGCGATCGCGCTCAGCGCGAAGCCGATCCACCAGCCGTACTGCCAGCCGCGCGTGTCCAGCATCGGCCCGACGATCATCGAGCCGAGCAGTCCACCGATGTTGATCGCGGCGGCGTACACCGCCATGACCAGGGCGTACACCCGCTTGCCCGTGTACTCGGAGAGGATGACGCCGACCACGGCCACCAGACAGCCGACCCCGACACCGGTGACGATCCGGCTGACGACCAGGGGCCATGTCCCGGTGTCCGGCGACGCGAACGGGCCGATGAACATGCCGGCCGCGATGGTCACGGTCGCCATGACCCCCATCCTGCGTCTGCCGATCCGGTCGGCGAGCGGCGCGACGATGATCGACCCCACGAGCATGCCGATCAGGGCGCCGGACATCACGAGTCCGAGTTCGGCCTTGGAGACGCCGAAGCCCCTCTCGATGTACGGGGCGGAGAACGAGGTCAGCGAGACGTCGTAGCCGTCGAGCACGACCAGGGCGATCGCGATGACGATGGCGCGGACCTGCAGACCGCTCATCTTCTGCTGCGGAATGTGGTCGGTGATCCTCATGAAGTTCTCCCTGTTCCGGGACAGAGCGGACCTGTGCCGTGGCGGCGGCCCGCAGGGATGAGGTGGACCGCGCACCGGGTCGCGTTCCATCGACGAAATCTAGAAGTTACGTTCTAGAATCGTCATTACATTGACGATCCGCAGCAGGCGGTGTCAAGGGTCGGAGGACATTTCCCACAACGCGGTCCGTCGCGGCCGGCGTGCGCACGCGACTCCTCATACCGACGCGAGTGTCGGCATCGGATAGGATGCCGACACTCGCGTCGTCAAGTGTGAGTAAAGATCCCTGCGCCGGACGACGTGCCCTTCCCGTCCCCTCGCCCGGAGTCCCCGTGTTCCTCGCCCTACGCGACCTGCGCTTCGCCCGCGGCCGCTTCGCCCTCATGGGCGCCGTGGTCGCCCTCATCGCCGTCCTCGGCGTCCTCCTGTCCGGACTGGCCTCCGGACTGGCCGACGCCGGCATCTCCGGGCTGCGCGCGCTGCCCCTGACCCACATCGCCTTCGACGAGAAGGCGACCAGCGAGCAGTTCTCCCGATCCACCGTGGAGCAGGAGGACTGGGAGGCGTGGTCCAAGGCACCGGGGGTGAAGCGCGCCGAGACGTTCGGCAACACCCTCACCAACGCCCAGATCACCAAGGGCGCCGAGAAGGGCGAGCAGGTCAACCTCGCCGTCTTCGGCATGGCACCCGACTCGCCCCTGGCCCCGGAGCCGACCGAGGGCAAGGGCCTGAAGGACGCGGGCGGCGGCATCGTCATCACCCAGGAGATCGCCGACCTCGGCGTGCGGATCGGGGACGTCCTGACCGCCGACAAGAGCGAGGTCCCGCTGAAGGTGGTCGGCCTGGTCGACGACACCGTCTCCTACGGCCACATCGGCGTCGCCTACGCCGACCTCGACACCTGGCGCCACCTGCACTACGGCCTGCCCGGCGAACTGCCCGAGGCCGCGCTGCGGCAGGCCACGGCCGTCGCCCTCACCCTGGAGGACGGCGCCGACGTCAGCGCCGTCGAGAAGGCCACCGGCACCCGCGCCGACAGCAAGGAGACCAGCTACGGCGCGTCCCCCGGCTACACGGCCGAGTCCAGCACCATGGCCCTGATCAAGGGCTTCCTGTACGCCATCTCCGCCCTGGTCGTCGGCGCGTTCTTCACCGTGTGGACCGTCCAGCGCAAGCCCGAGATCGCCCTGCTGAAGGCGCTCGGCGCCCCCACCCGCTACATCCTGCGCGACGCCCTCGCCCAGGTCGTCGCCGTCCTCGTCGCCGCCACGGCCGTCGGCACCGCCGTCGGTCTCGCTCTCGGCAGCGCGATGATCGGCAAGGCCCCGTTCTCCCTGTCCGCCCCCGCCATCGCCACGTCCGCGGGCCTGCTCATCGGCCTCGGGACCATCGGCGCCGTCGTCGCCGTCCGCCGCATCACCGCCGTCGACCCCCTGACCGCCCTGGGAGCCACCCGATGACCACGACCAGCACCGACCACCCGGCCCCCCAGGACGCCACCGCCGCCGGCGGACTGCGGCTGCACGACGTCAGCCTGACCCTGGGCGACGGCGACACGGCCGTCACGGCCCTCGACCACGTCGAACTGACCGTCGCACCGGGCGAGTTCGTCGCCGTGGTCGGCCCCTCGGGGTCCGGCAAGTCCAGCCTGCTCGCCGTCGCCGGAGGTCTCCAGCGGCCCACCTCGGGCACGGTCCACATCGCCGGCACCGAGCTGACCGCCCTGTCGGACAAGGACCGCACGGCCGCCCGCCGGCGCCACATCGGCTTCGTCTTCCAGCAGTCGAACCTGCTCGCCTCGCTGACCGTCCGGGAACAGCTCCTGCTGCCCCTGCACATCGACGGACGCCTCGACGCGGCGGGCCGGACCCGGGCCGACGAACTCATCGAGGCGGTCGGCCTCGCCCATCGCGCCGGCTCCCGCCCGCACCAGCTGTCCGGCGGCGAACGCCAGCGCGCCGGGCTCGCCCGCGCCCTGATGACGTCGCCCGCCGTCCTCCTGGTCGACGAGCCCACCTCGGCGCTGGACCGCGAGCGCTCGGCGGAGGCGGTCCGCCTGATCGCCGAGCAGACCCACCGGCACGGCACCGCGACGGTCATGGTCACCCACGACACGGCGATAATGGACGCCGCCGACCGGGTCCACGAGATGGTCGACGGCCGGCTGTCCTGACCGGGCGGGGGCCGGCGCCCCGGCCCCCGCCCCGTCCGTCACCCAGGAGCCCCTCCCGTATGCCGAAGATCAACGCCTCCACCGTCGCCGAACACCGCGCGCAGCAGCGCGAGGCGCTGATCGGGGCGGCGATCGACCTCCTGGTGCACGAGGGCGCCGCGGCCGTCACCCCGGCGGCCGTCGGCGCCCGGGCCGGCCTCGCGCGGTCCAGCGTGTACCAGTACTTCGACTCCTCGGCGGCTCTGCTGGCCACCGTCACCGAGGAGGCGTTCCGGCGCTCCGACGAGGCGCTCGCGCGCGCCCTGGCCGGGGCGGACGGCCCGCTGGAACGCGTCGAGGCGTTCTTCCGGGAGAGCCTGCGCCTCGGCGCCGAAGGCGCCCACCGGCCGGCCGCCGCGCTCATGAACGCCGGTCTCCCGCCCGCCTGCCAGGAGCGCCTGGTGGAGCTGCACCTGCGCCAGGTGGAGCCGTTCCGCGCGGCGGTCCGGGAGCTCGGCGCCCCCGAACCCGCCCTCACGGCCGACCTGATCGCCGGCATGCTCCACACCGCCCTGGCCGCCGTCGAGGGCGGCGCCCCCCTCGGCACGGTCACGGAACGCACGCTGGACCTGGTGCGCCGCTGCCTCGTCCCCCAGGACGGTGCGGCGGACCCGGCCTGACACCGGACCTGCCGCACCGCCTCCCCCTCGGAGAAGGCCTTCTCAGCGCTGCAGGGTCAGCAGGCCCGGGCGGTAGGGCAGCAGGCCGTAGTCACCTCCGGAGTTCGGGCTGCGGCCCTGGTAGAGCAGCTGCAGATGGCAGGGGTCGACGGTCATCGTCTGGTCGGCGCTGGTGCGCAGCAGCTCACCGTGGCTGATGTCGTTCGTCCAGGTGGCGCCGCTGTTGGCCTTGCCGGCGAAGGGGTTGCTCTCGGACGTGGCCTGGGGCGTCCAGGTGCCGCCCAGGCTGGTCGCCGTGAACGAGCGGAAGTACCGGCCCTGCGAGCCGATCGCCTCGACGATCATGAGGTAGCGGTTCTGGCCCTGGAGCTTGTACACCTGCGGCGCCTCGAACAGGTTGTTCGTGGAGTCGCTCATGACCACGGTCGAGGTCGAGCCGAAGCTGCCCGGGAAGTTCCCGATCGGCATGCTCGCCCGGTAGATCTTGCCGTTGTCCCCGGCGAAGAACAGGTACATGTTCGTGCCGTCACCGATGAGCGTCTGGTCGATGGGGCCCGTGCCGGAGCCGGAGATGCTGCCGGAGAACAGCACCTGCTCGGACGACCAGCCGTTGGGGTTGGTGGGATCGCTCGACGTCCGGTACGAGAAGGCGGTACCGCCCCACTGGTACGCCAGCACCCAGATGTTCTTGGGGGCGAAGTAGAAGAGGGAGGGCGCGACCGTCGAGCTGTTCATCGCGTTCTGGCTCGCCGAGCCCATCTCCGACCAGGCCCCGAACAGACCGAAGTTCATCGAACCCCAGCGGGTCCCGGTGTCGTGCGTGGTCGCGTAGACGAGCTGCTTGCCGTTGTAGGGGGCGACGGTGAAGTCCTTCAGCGAGACCCATCCCTGCCGGGGCTGGGCCAGCGCGCCGGTCGAGTTCCAGCGGTAGCTGGACGGCAGGTCGCAGGAGTCGGGGTCGCCGGGATCACCGCCCCCGCTGTCCGAGCCGACCTTGACGAGCTGCCACTGCTGGTTGGCCCCGCCCCAGTCGTCGTACTGGACGATGTTCGCGTTGTCGGCGGTGGAGGCGCCCTGCACCTCCAGTGCCTTGCCGCTGTGGCGGGAGACGAGGCGTACGTAGCCGTCCGAGCTGTCGGCCAGGCGCCACTGCTGGTTGGCGGCGTTCAGGTCGGACCACTGGACGATCGAACCGCCGTTCGCGGTCGACCAGTTGTACACGTCCAGCACCTTGCCGGAGTGGCGCGAGGCGATCCGGTAGGAGCCGTCACCGGAGGCGATGAACCGCCACTGCTGCTGGTTCTGGTCGTTCCTCGTCCACTGGGTGATCCTGGCGCCGTCGTTCGTGGCCAGGTTGTACACGTCGAGCGCCTTGCCGCTGTTGCGGTTGACCAGGACGTACCAGGCGTTCGTGTCGACGGTCGCGGCCGCGGCCGGCTGAGCGCCGAGGAAGGCCGCCAGCAACAGCAAGGGCGCCAGGACGCCGAGCAGGCGTCTCGGGCGCACCGCGGCGGGCGTGCGTGACCACATCGGAGAACCTCCTTGGGGGGAGTGGGGGTACCGCCGACGAAGCGCCGAACGGCCGTGCGGGAGCGGGTGAACCGTGCCGAAACTTTCGAACGCTCCAGGGATCTCCGGCGCCACAAGCTAGGAATGCGGAGCGTCGCGGTCAAGGTGTTTCACTGATCTGTCTGCAAAACGCTGCCGGTTCGGGGGGCGCGAGGAGCGGGGAGCCGGCCGTGCCCTCAGGTCGCCGCAAGAGCCCGGACTACTAGCGTTTGTTGGGCAGTTGACGTCGCTGAGCAGCCGTTATGCGCGCATCGACCGTGGCCCGGTGGGCGTGGGTCGCAGCGCGCCCCTCCCGCGCGCGGAAGAGGGGAGAGTGACGAAAAACTCAACGAAAGTTTCGAAAATCAGTCGGAAAAAATCCGTGCCGCACGGGTTGACGATTCACTGTCAAGCCCCCAATGATCTGTCTGGGAAACCGGCCGAGGGTCGATATACCGAACCTCGGTTCCCGATGTCCTGAGCCGCACCACCCGATCCGCGCACGACACGCCGTGGACCGGCCCTGCCGACCGGCCCAGGCCGCTCCGGCCCCCCGCACGTCCGTTCCCCGGTTTCCCCTGCTCTTCGGTCGTTCCGTGAGAACCGCTAAGGAGGCACCCCCCATGGGCATCCAAGCCCTTCCCAGAGCCGCCGTCCGTCAAAGGCTCCGAACCCCACTGCTGGCGCTCGCCGCCGGCGTCCTCGGGCTGACGGCCGCACTCGTCCCGCCCACGAACGCGGACGCCGCCGAGAGCACGCTCGGCGCCGCCGCGGCGCAGAGCGGCCGCTACTTCGGCGTCGCCATCGCCTCGGGCAAGCTGGGCGACTCGACGTACACCTCGATCGCGAACCGTGAGTTCAACTCGGTGACCGCCGAGAACGAGATGAAGATCGACGCCACCGAGCCGAACCGGGGCCAGTTCAACTTCAGTTCGGCCGACCGCGTCTACAACTGGGCCGTGCAGAACGGCAAGCAGGTCCGCGGCCACACGCTCGCCTGGCACTCCCAGCAGCCGGGCTGGATGCAGAGCCTCAGCGGCAGCTCGCTGCGCCAGGCCATGATCGACCACATCAACGGCGTGATGAACCACTACAAGGGCAAGATCGCCCAGTGGGACGTCGTGAACGAGGCGTTCGCCGACGGCAGTTCGGGCGCCCGGCGTGACTCCAACCTCCAGCGCACCGGCAACGACTGGATCGAGGTCGCCTTCCGCACCGCGCGCGCCGCCGACCCGTCCGCCAAGCTCTGCTACAACGACTACAACGTCGAGAACTGGAACTGGGCGAAGACCCAGGCCATGTACAACATGGTCAAGGACTTCAAGTCGCGCGGCGTGCCGATCGACTGCGTCGGCTTCCAGTCGCACTTCAACAGCGGCAGCCCGTACGACAGCAACTTCCGCACCACGCTGCAGAACTTCGCGGCCCTCGGCGTCGACGTCGCCGTCACCGAGCTCGACATCCAGGGCGCCTCGTCCTCGACGTACGCCGCCGTGGTCAACGACTGCCTGGCCGTCTCGCGCTGCCTCGGCGTCACCGTCTGGGGCGTCCGCGACAGCGACTCCTGGCGCTCCGGCGACACGCCCCTGCTGTTCAACAACGACGGCAGCAAGAAGGCCGCGTACACCGCCGTCCTCAACGCCCTGAACGGCGGCACGACCACGCCTCCGCCGACCGGCGACGGCGGCCAGATCAAGGGCGTCGCCTCGGGCCGCTGCCTGGACGTCCCCAACGCCTCCACCAGCGACGGCACCGGGGTCCAGCTGTACGACTGCCACTCCAACAGCAACCAGCAGTGGGCCGTGACCGACTCCGGTGAGATCCGGGTCTACGGCAACAAGTGCCTGGACGCCGCCGGCACCGGCAACGGCGCCAAGGTCCAGATCTACAGCTGCTGGGGCGGCGACAACCAGAAGTGGCGCCTGAACTCCGACGGTTCGATCGTCGGCGTCCAGTCGGGCCGCTGCCTGGACGCGGCCGGCAGCGGCAACGGCGCCCAGATCCAGATCTACTCCTGCTCGGGCGGCTCCAACCAGCGGTGGACCCTCACCTGAGACACGGGCCTTCAGCCACATGGCCCAGGGCCGCCGTCATGAGGACGGCGGCCCGTCCAGGGGTCCGGCCGTCCGGCGGAAAGCCGACTCCCGGGCGCTGTCCGCCGCCGCGCCGTCACCCGCCCCGGTGCGCGGGCCCTGGTCCGTCGTCTTCCGCGGCCAGGGTCGCCCGCACCCGCTGCTCCTCGCGAGCCGGGCCGACGTCCCGTTCCAGGGGCGTGCGGCTCACTGCTGTGGCGAGGTCCTCCAAGGCCCGTTTCTCGAGTTCGGCCTCACGCCGCAGGACCGGGCTTCCGGTGCCGAGGGCGCTGCCCTGCCAGGCGCGGAGCGCCTCCTCCACGCGTCCCCAGTCCGGGTTCCTGTGCTCGCGCACGTCCTCGGCCGCCTGCTCGGTGTCCGCCTCCAGGGCCTCGGCGAGCCGCTCCGCCTCCGCGGCGAAAGGGCTGTCGGCCCGCGGGACGTGGCTCTCCATGAGCATCGCCGCCCGGCCGAACCGCTTGAGCGCCTCCTGCGCGTCCTCCGCCTCGCGCGACGTCAGGCCGCGGGGGCCGACCGGTTCGCGTCTTGCCTGTTCATAGGCCTTCTGCCAGGCGGCCCGTGCGTCCCTGCTCGCCAGCAGTGCCCTGCGCATGTCCGCGCGACGTTCCCGGGTCGGTCGGGCGTGGCTGCGGAGCACGGCGGCCGCGTAGCGGCCGTCGGCGGCGAGCCAGTCCGCCAGCCGGCCCGGCAGCCGGGGGGTCTCCCACGCGGGGTACACCACGTACGCCAGCATGGCCAGGGCCCCGCCGAGCAGGGTGAGCACCACCCGCTCCGGGACCGTCTGCTCCCATGCCTGGCCGCCCATGCCGAGCAGGAAGACGACGTACGCGGCGGTGAAGCACTGGGAGTAGGCGTAGCCGGTGCGGTTCAGCGTGTACGACAGGCCCGCCGAGACGACCGCCGGCACGGCGGACAGGTGGGCGTCCGTGCCCAACGCCCGCACCACACCGGTGGCGAGCGCCACCCCCACCAGGGTCCCGGCGAGACGGGCCACGGCACGCGCGTACGTCCGGTGGAAGTCCGGCCGCATCACCATCACCGAGGCGATGGGCGCCCAGTAACCGTGCCCCAGGGGCAGCCGGGCGGCGATCAGATAGCCGACCGTGGCCACCGCCGCCAGGCGGACGGCGTGCCGGAACACGGGCGAGTCCCGGCGGAGCTCACGGCGGACCGCCACGACGACGACCGGGACCAGCTTGAACAGGGTCGGGCGCACCAGGAACCGGGCGCCGGCGAGACCGGGCGGCGTGGACGCTCCGGCACGCGCCCCGCCGCTGCCGGCGATGTCCAGCGCCTCGCCGAGCAGTTCCACGAGCCGTTCGGCGGCTTGCCGCGCGGGGCCCTCCAGCACCTCGTGCTCCTCGTCGACGCGCAGGACGTCCGCGCTCTCGGGCCGCACCTCGGCAGGGGTGCCGTGTCGGATCGAACGGGCGGCCGCGTCCAGGACGTCGGCGGCCGCGGCGAGCAACTCCCGGGCGCGGTCCCGCCCGGGTCCCTCGGCCGGGGCGCCCACGTCCGGGTCCGCGAGCGCCGCGACGACCGGCCGGATGCGTTCGGCGAGTCCCCGGGGGCCGTGCAGGACGGGAGGACGGGTGCGGGCCTGGGACGGTGTCACGGCGGCCGCGTCCCGGGCCGTCATCAGCGGCTCCGGGTCGAACGGCGCGGTCGGGTCGTGCCGCAGCCGGCGGGCGTGGTCGGCCACGGCGGCCAGCGCGTCGGCCAGCGCGTCACGGTGCGCGCCCCACCGCCGGACCGGGAACAGCAGGATCAGCGCGGCCTGCGCCACGCCTCCGAGCGCGATGACCCCTGCGTGCTCCAGAGCCCGCCCGACGCTCGTGGGCAGGGTGACGGTCACCAGCATGCTGCCCACGGTCGTCGCCGCGACGATCCCGGCGGTCGATCCGACGGCCCACGCCATTCCCGCGACGAAGGCCCACAGGGCGAGCAGCGGGAGGAACGTCACGAGTCGCCCCGCCGCCAGATAGCCCACGAAGGTGCTGACTGCCAGACCCGCGCCCGCGCCGAGCGCGACGACCTTGCGGGGACGCCAGCTGCGCTGGAAGGTGGCTCCGCCGGCGGAGTAGGCGCCCAGGGCGGCGGACGCGGCATACGCGGGGGAGACCAGCCACAGGGTCGGCCCGATGACGAGCGCCACCCCGGCGGCCGCACGCAGGGCGAGCAGGGGCTCCAGCCGCGTCTCCTCGACCGTGAGCCCGGATCGCAGGACGTCCCCGAAGGCCCGCAGCCAGCTCACGGGTGTCCACGCGGCCGGAACGCCCTGCCGCGTCGCGTCGGCGGGATGGAGGTGCGGCGACCGTCAGGCAAGGAAGCCTCCAGGGCCGTTCACCCGGATCAGGTGGAACGGTCGTTCCGCCGCCTGCCCGCCAGGCTGAGCCCCGGCGCCCCGGCGGCGTGCGTCCGGGTCCCCGTGACCCCTGAGGCCAAACAACCCCCACCGACCGATCGGCAAGATCTCCGGAACAGGCGATCGGGGACCGACGGCGCCCGCCGCGCGGTTCCCGTCGCGATCGGGGTACTCAGGAACGGTGAACGAGGACACGACCGACCCCTACGTGCATGTCCGGGGCGCCGGCGAGAACAACCTGCGGAACATCGACGTCGACGTGCCACGGGACGCCATGGTCGCCTTCACCGGGGTCTCCGGCTCGGGCAAGTCCTCGCTCGCGTTCGGCACGCTCTACGCGGAGGCCCAGCGTCGCTACTTCGAGTCCGTGGCACCGTACGCCCGAAGGCTGTTGCAGCAGGTCGGCGCACCGCACGTGCAGGAGATCACCGGACTGCCCCCGGCCGTGGCCCTGCAGCAGCGCCGCGGATCGCCCAGCTCGCGCTCGACGGTCGGGACCATCACCACCCTGTCCAATCTGCTGCGCATCCTGTACTCCCGCGCCGGCACCTACCCGCCCGGGGCCGCACGGCTGGACGCCGAGTCGTTCTCACCCAACACCGCGGCCGGCGCCTGCCCGCGGTGCCACGGACTGGGCGTCGTGCACGACGTCGCCGAGGACCTGCTCGTCCCGGACCCCTCGCTGAGCATCCGCGAGGGGGCGATCGCCGCCTGGCCGGGAGCCTGGCAGGGCGCCAACCTGCGCAGTGTCGTGAACGGCCTGGGGATCGACATCGACCGGCCCTGGCGCAGACTCCGGAAGAAGGACCGCGACTGGCTGCTGTACACGGACGAGCAGCCCTCCGTGTACATCGAGCCGGAGGAGGACCGCGTCGACTACGGGTACCAGGGCAAGTTCTGGAGCGCCCGCAAGCACGTCATGCACGTCCTCGCCGACTCCAAGAGCGAGAAGATGCGCGAACGGGCGCTCCGGTTCGTCAGAAGCGTGCCCTGCCCCGAGTGCCACGGCAGCGGGCTGCGGCCCGAGGCGCTCGCCGTGACCTTCGCCGGACATTCCATCGCCGAGATCAACGCGAAGCCGCTCACCGAGGTCGTGGCACTGCTGCGGCCGGTCGCCGGGCGGTCCGAGGCCGACGCCACCACGTCGACCGCCCGGTCGGGGGAGACGACCGAGGTCGCGGTCCGGATCTGCGGCGATCTGGTCGCGCGGATCGAGGTACTGCTCGGTCTCGGCCTCGGATATCTCAGCCTCGGGCGCCGCTCGACGACCCTGTCGCCCGGCGAGGCGCAGCGCCTGCGCATCGCCACCCAACTGCGCTCGGGGCTGTTCGGCGTCGTCTACGTCCTCGACGAACCCTCCGCGGGCCTGCACCCCGCCGACGCGGAACCGCTGCTGGACGTGCTGGACCGCCTCAAGGCGGCGGGCAACTCCCTGTTCGTCGTGGAGCACGACATGGACGTCGTACGGCGGGCGGACTGGGTGGTCGACATCGGTCCCGGGGCGGGCGAGGGCGGCGGACGCGTGCTGTACAGCGGCCCGGTCGCCGGTCTCGAACGGGTCGAGGAGTCGGCCACGAGCCGGTACCTGTTCGGGCGCGCCCAGCCGCTCGACCACCGCCCGCGCGCACCGCACGGCTGGCTGCGCCTGCGCGGCGTCTCCCGCCACAACCTCCACGACGTGTCCGTCGACGTACCGCTCTGCGTGCTGACGGCGGTGACGGGCGTGTCCGGCTCCGGAAAGTCGACGCTGGTGACGCAGGTGCTCGCCGAGGTCGTCCGCGGCCACCTCGGACTCGTGCCCGAGGAGCCCGACGAGGCACAGCTGGAGGTTGACGTCGAGGACGCGTCGGGGGTGGAGTCGTTCGACCGGCTGGTCCTGGTCGACCAGCGGCCCATCGGCCGGACCCCCCGGTCCAACCTGGCCACCTACACGGGGATGTTCGACGCCGTGCGCAAGCTGTACGCGGCGACGGACGAGGCCAGGGCGCGCGGCTACTCGGCCGGACGGTTCTCCTTCAACGTGCCCGAGGGGCGCTGCGAGACCTGCCAGGGCGAAGGGTTCGTCGCGGTGGAACTGCTGTTCCTGCCCGGCACCTACGCGCCGTGCCCGACCTGCCGGGGCGCCCGGTACAACGCCGAGACGCTGGAAGTCACCTACCACGGCAAGAACATCGCGGAAGTGCTGGCGCTGTCCGTCGACGCCGCCGCCACGTTCCTCTCCTCCGTCCCGGCCGCCTCCCGCAGTCTGGAGACGCTGCGTGAGGTGGGACTGGGGTACCTGCGGCTGGGCCAGCCCGCGACGGAACTCAGCGGCGGTGAGGCGCAACGCATCAAACTGGCCACCGAACTGCAGCGGGCCCGCCGCGGGCACGCGCTCTACCTGCTGGACGAGCCGACGGCGGGGCTGCACCCCGCTGACATCGCGCTGCTGCTGCGACAGCTGCACCGCCTCGTCGACGCGGGCAACACGGTCGTCCTCGTCGAGCACGACCTGGACACGATCGCCACCGCCGACTGGGTCGTCGACCTCGGCCCGGGCGGCGGCGACGCGGGCGGCCGGGTCGTCGCGGCGGGCCCGCCCGCCAAGGTGGCGAAAGCCCGCCGCAGCGCCACCGCGCCCTACCTCGCGGCCCGGCTCACGCGCTCCTGACGGCCAGAAGCCCTTCGCGACGGCCGACGGCTCCGGGAGCCGGCCGCGCCCCCTCGACCGACCGGACCCACCGCGGTCAGGGGGCGCCAGGTCACACGCCCGGCCCGCTGTCCTCCGAGGTCGCGGCCGACCTGCTGAGGGAGCAGATCCGTGTCGCGGTGTACGGGGCGGCCGTGGCGATGGCGCTTCCCCGGGCAGTGGCGGGGGCGTCCATGACGCCTCCCTGGGGTCGGGGGTCGGGGGTACCCCGGGCGTGGCGGGCGCGGGCCGGGCCGGCGTGTCGGGCGGACTTCTCGCAGGCCGTCGTGGCGTGCGGGGCACGACGGGGCCCGGGCGTCACAGGGCGAGGACGTGCAGGTCGACCAGGTCGAGCAGCGCCCGCAGAGCCGAGCTGGGCCGCCGGGTCGACGACGTGCCGAGATGCATGCTCCAGCGCAGCACGGTGCCGTGGACGTCCAGGACGTGCAGGCCCGGGGTGCGGGCGACGGCGAACGCGGGCAGGAAGGCGATGCCCAGACCGTGCCGGACGAGGGCCGCCCCCATGTCGATGTCGGGCACTTCCAGGGCCACCCGGCGTACGACGCCCGCCGCAGCGAACGCCCGGTCGACCACCTCGCGGTTGCCGTAGCCCGGCGGGAAGTCCACGAAGGGCTCCTCCGCGAGGTCCGCCAGCGTCAACTCCCCCCGCCGCGCGAGCGGATGGGCGGCGTTCACCACGAGGACGAGCGGCACGGTCGCCAGCTCGCGGGCGTCGATCCCGGCGGGTCTGCGCTCGGGCAGCGACAGGAAGGCCACGTCCAGGTCTCCGCTGAGCAGCGCGTGCGCCAGTCCCTCCGAGCCGGTCGTCGCCAGCCGCAGCCGGACGTCGATCGCCGGATGCCGCGCGTGCAGCTGCCCGAGGAGCGCCGGCAGGTCCACCACCTCGACCGAGGCCATCGCGCCCACGTTCACCGTGCCGCGCAGTGTGTCCTGGGCGGCGCGCACGGCGTCCTGGGCCGCCTGGGCGGCGTGCAGGGTGGCGCGGGCCTCCGGCAGCAGCGCCGCGCCCGCCCCGGTGAGCCGGACCCGCTGCGACGTGCGCTCGAACAGCGCGCAGCCGAGCTCGCGCTCCAGGGAGCGGATCGCGGCGGACACCCCCGACTGCACCACGTGCAGCCGCCGGGCGGCGCGCGTGAAGCTCAGCTCCTCGGCGACCGCGATGAAGTGCTCCAGCTGACGTAGCTCCACAGGACAAGTATCTCCCGTATTGCTCGACCTCAGCAAAAACATTCGTTGGCATTGATCCTCGCTGGTGAGGAGGATGGAAGGCGTCATCCGCTTCCGTCCGAGGAGGGGTACCCCTGCCTGCCGCACCGACGCCGCTGAGCCGTCCCACAGCCGACGCTCCCGGCGACCCGACCCACCACCCCCGGGCACTCGCCCGCGCCGGCCTGCCGCCCCGTGCCCCCGGCCGGCGCCGTGCCTCGCACGCGACCGGCTTCTGGTTCGTGGCGGTGGCCTTCGCCGTGCTGATGGCCTTCGGCACCGCGCCGACCCCGCTGTGGCCGCTGTACGAGGCCCGGGACCACTTCGGCGCGACCACGGTCACCGTGGCGTACGCCTCGATGGTCGTGGGGGCGGCGGGCGCCTTCCTGGGGCTGGGACACCTGTCGGACCGGCTCGGCCGGCGGCGCATCATCGTCCCGGCGCTGCTGGTCGGCATCCTCGCGTCGGTCGTACTGATCGCGTGGCGGGACCTGCCGGGGCTGATCGCGGGCCGGGTCCTCAACGGTGTCGGACTGGGGCTCATGGCCTCGACCGCGACGACGTATCTGCACGACCTCCACCACGAGGCCCGTCCCGACCGGACGGGTTCGGTGCTGCCCGGCGTCGTGGCCACCGCCGCCAACCTCGGCGGCCTGGCCTCGGGCCCCCTGGTCGCCGGAGTCGTCGCCGAGTGGCTCCCCGCGCCCCTGATCACCGCCCAGGTGATCTTCACGCTCGCCATGGCGGTGTGCCTGGCCCTGGTGCTGTGCACCCCGGAGACCGTGGACCTGGAGCTGCCCGCCGCCCGGCCGTCCAGCAGGTTCGTCCTGCGCCCCGGCGGCCGGCGGGCGTTCGGCGCGGCCGGCGCGCTGGGCGCCTTCGCCTTCGCGATCCTCGGCCTGATCTCCTCCCTCGGGGCGAGCGTGCTCCACGGCAGCCTGCACACCGACTCGCACCTCGTGGTGGGCCTGGCGGCCTTCCTCATGTTCGGTTCCGCGGCGGCCGCCCAGCTGGTGCTGGGCCGCCTCCCACTGCCCCGGCTCCTGACCGTGGGGGCGGTGGTCTTCCCGGTCGGGCTGGTCCTGTGCGCCGTCGCCCTCCAGCATCCGGCGCTCTGGCTCTACCTGGTCGCCGTGTCCCTGTCGGGAGCCGGCTCCGGGCTGCTGTTCAAGGGAGGTGTCGAACGCGCCGGCGCGGTGGCCGAGCCCGCCTCACGCGCGGGGGTCCTCGCCATGTTCTTCGTCGTCGCCTACCTGGGCATGGGCCTGCCGTCCGTCCTGTTCAGCATCGCCCTGCGGTACTTCGCCGTGCAGAGCGCGATGATCGGTTTCGCGACGGTCCTCTCCTGCGGCGCCGTCGTGTCGGTGGTCGTCGCGTTGCGGGATCGGGCACCCGGTCCGGGCGAACTCCCGGCGAGGTCCGCACGCCCCTCCTGACCTTCCCGCGGCGTATGCGGCGCGGCTGTCTGGGAGGCGTGCGGCTGGGCACCCGGTGCGGGTGCGCGGGCCACGGATCCGCGGCGGACGGGAGGCCCAGATGTCTGCGGAACCGGCCAGAACGATCGTGCTCCCCTCCGGCGAGGAGATCGCGGCCGCAGGACAGGGCACCTGGTACCTGGGCGAGGACCCGGGCCGGCGTGAACAGGAGATCGCCGCGCTGCGGCTGGGCGTGGACCTGGGGATGACCGTCGTCGACACGGCGGAGATGTACGGCGACGGAGCGGCCGAGGAACTCGTCGGGGAGGCCCTCCGCGGACGGCGGGACGAGGTCTTCCTCGTCAGCAAGGTGCTGCCCGGCCACGCCGACCGGAAGGGCACCGTCGCCGCCTGCGAGGGCAGCCTGCGGCGGCTCGGTACGGACCGGCTGGACCTGTACCTGCTGCACTGGCGGGGACGGTGGCCCCTCGAGGAGACCCTGGCGGGATTCACCGACCTGATGGAGGCGGGGAAGATCCGGCACTGGGGCGTGAGCAATCTGGACGGCGCCGACATGACCGAGCTGGCCACCCTCCCCGGCGGGGACGCCGTGGCCGTCGACCAGGTGCTGTACAACCTCTCACGGCGGGGCATCGAGTGGGATCTGCTCCCCTGGTGCCGCGAGGCCGAGGTGGCGGTCATGGCCTACTCACCGATCGAGCAGGGGCGGATCCTGGGGGCCGAGGTACTGGGTGCCGTGGCCCGGGCCCTCGGAGCCACACCGGCCCAGGTGGCACTGGCCTGGGTGCTGGAACAGGGGGTGTCCGCGATCCCACGTTCCGGATCTCCCGACCACGTACGGGAGAACCGCGGCGCGGTGGACCTCCGCCTTCCCACCGAGGCGCTCGAAGTCCTCGACGAGGCGTTCCCGCCGCCCACGGCGGCCACACCCCTGGAGATGCTCTGAGGGAGTGGACAGGCTGACGCGCCCGCCTCCCCGCTCCTGCTCCACCACCGCTGCTCCGGCACGTGACCCGACGGGCCACGGCACCCTGTCGCCCCCGCCTCGCCCAAGGAGGTTCGCGCGGCGTGGCCGTGGCGGTCCACCGCCCTGGCCGTCGACGTGTTCGCCCCCCGTCACACCCCCTGGGAGATGTTCCTCACAACCGTGGACCCCAACGACTGCCCGTGTACAGTGAAGATCGCCCTTGACCTGCACAAAGCCGGCAGGGAGCCGACTTCCAGGAGTCCAACGTGCTGCGCACCATGTTCAAGTCCAAGATCCACCGTGCCACCGTCACCCAGGCCGACCTGCACTACGTGGGATCGGTGACCATCGACGCGGATCTGCTCGACGGCGCCGATCTCTATCCCGGCGAGCTCGTGCACATCGTCGACATCACCAACGGCGCCCGCCTCGAGACATACGTCATCGAGGGGGAGCGCGGGTCCGGTGTCATCGGGATCAACGGGGCCGCCGCCCATCTCGTCCACCCCGGCGACCTGGTGATCATCATCAGTTACGCTCAGATGACCGACGCCGAGGCGCGGGAGTACGAGCCGCGCGTCGTGCACGTGGACGGCGCCAACCGGATCGTCGCCCTCGGCGCCGACCCGTCCGAGCCGGTGCCGGGCTCCGACCAGGAGCGCAGTCCGCAAGCCGTGCCGGTGGCCTGAGTCCCAGGAGCAGGAGCGTGCGATGAGCGACACCGAGATCCGTGACGACCGGGCGGCGGGCCGCCTGGAGGCGGTCCAGGGCGACGAGGTCGTCGGCCACATCGAGTACTTCGTCCTCGACGAGCCGTCCCGCGCCCTCGTCCCCGTCCATACGATCGTGGAGCCCGCCCACGAGGGGAAGGGCATCGCCGGTTCCCTCGCCCGCGAGCTGTACCGCATGGCGGAGCGCGAGGGCGTCGTCGTCGCGCCGCTCTGCCCGTACGTCGTCAAGTGGGCCGAGCGGCATCCGGACGAGGCCCCGGCGGCCGACCCGCGGCTGCTCACCGCCGCGAAGGACTGGCTGCGGGCGCATCCCGAACGGTTCTGACGTCTTCCGGCGTCTCACGGCGTCTGCCGGCAGGTCGTGCGTGGTGCGGGCGGGTGACTGCCCGCGCCCGCCCCGGGTACGCGGGGCAGTAGTCCAGAGCCGACCTGCGTCGAGTCGCTGGAGGACGCCATGACGAACCCGTATCCGGATCCGGTCCCCGGACCGGCGCCGGACCCGGAGCCGCAGCACCCGGAGCCCCATCCGGTCCCACCCCCGGAGCCCCCACCGGCCCCGCAGCCCCCGACCCCTGGCCCGGCACCGGCCCCGCAGCCTCCAGCCCCCGGGCCGCCGCCGCCCACGCCGGGGCCGCCCCCGTCACCGGACCCGGTGCCGCCGGGCCCACCGTCGCCGCCCGACCCCGTACCACCGGGGCCCGCCCCGTCGCCGATCCCGCCGGGACCGGAGCCGGTGCCGAGCCCCGAGCCGGGGCCGCCGCTCAGCTGACGGCCGGCCCGGATCTGATCCACGGCACCGATCCTGACGGGAGCCAGAGCGGTGCTCAACCCTGCGCCCGGCCTCGCTCAGCTGACCCGCCGGGCCGGCGGGCTACGGCGCGATCTCGAACCGCGGTGGCCGCACCGTCGCCAGGCAAGACCGGTCCGCCGCCGTCGGGGAGCGGAGGAACGACAGCGTGGGCGTTGGCAGTACGGCGTAGGCCAGCCTCGGCGGGCGGCCCGGCACCCCCCACCCGGGAGCGCCACTCGGGGCACCCCGGGCTCACCCGGACAGACGTCCGCCCCGCCCCCGGGTCGAGACCGGGAGCGGGGCGGACGAGACGGTGGAGCGGGAGATCTCCCGAACGGAAGACTCCCCGGCGGACACCTCCTGGACGGAGAGCCCTACGCGGACACCTCCGAGCGGTCCCCGCCCCACAACGTGTGGAACGAGCCGTCCCGGTCGACCCGGCGGTAGGTGTGGGCGCCGAAGAAGTCCCGCTGCCCCTGCGTGAGCGCGGCCGGCAGCCGCTCCGCGCGCAGCGCGTCGTAGTAGGCGAGGGCCGCGGCGAAGCCCGGCGTCGGCACGCCCTGGCGGGTCGCGGCGACCAGTACCTCGCGCCAGTCGTCCTGCGCGTCGGCGATCTCCTGCGCGAAGGTCTCGTCGGACAGCAGGCTCGGCAGGTCGGGGCGGGTGTCGTAGGCGGCCCGGATACGGTCCAGGAACGCCGCGCGGATGATGCAGCCGCCGCGCCAGATCGCCGAGACGGCGCCCAGGTCGATGTCCCAGTCGTACTCGGAGCGGGCCGCGTCGATCTCGTGGAAGCCCTGCGTGTACGACACGATCTTCGAGGCGTACAGCGCCTGCTCGACCCGGTCGGCGAAGGCCGCGGCCTCCGACTCGCTCAGCGGCGTGGCCTTCGGGCCCGCCAGCCCGCGCGACGCCTCCCGCAGCGCCGCGTGCCCGGACAGCGACCGGGCGAAGACGGCCTCCGCGATGCCGGACACCGGCACCCCGAGGTCGAGCGCGATCTGCACGGTCCAGCGGCCCGTGCCCTTCTGCTCGGCCTGGTCGACGACGACGTCCACGAACGGCTTGCCGGTCGCCGCGTCCACGTGGGACAGCACCTCGGCGGTGATCTCGATGAGGTAGGAGTCCAGCCGGCCCTGGTTCCAGGTGCGGAAGATCTCCGCGATCTGCGCGGGCTCGTACCCGGCGACGTCCCGCAGCAGCTGGTACGCCTCACCGATGAGCTGCATGTCGGCGTACTCGATGCCGTTGTGGACCATCTTCACGAAGTGCCCGGCGCCGTCGGGGCCGACGTGCGTCACACAGGGCGAGCCGTCCTTCGCCTTGGCGGAGATCTTCTCCAGCATCGGGCCCAGCGAGTCGTACGACTCCTTCGGGCCGCCCGGCATGATGCTCGGCCCGTTGAGGGCGCCCTCCTCACCGCCGGAGACGCCCATGCCGACGAAGTGGATGCCCTGTTCGCGCAGGTCCCGCTCACGGCGGCGGGTGTCCGCGAAGTGCGCGTTGCCCCCGTCGATGATCATGTCGCCGGGCTCGAGCAGCGGCGCGAACTCCTGGATCACGGCGTCGGTCGGGTCACCGGCCTTCACCATGATGACGAGCCGCCGCGGGCGCTCCAGCGCCGCCACGAACTCCTTGGCGGTCTCGGCCGCGATGAAGTCGCCCTCGCCGCCGAACTCGTCCACCAGGGCCCGGGTGCGCGCGGGCGTACGGTTGTGCACCGCGACCGTGTAGCCGTTGCGGGCGAAGTTGCGGGCGAGGTTGCGGCCCATGACCGCGAGACCCGTGACGCCGATCTGCGCCGAAGTGCTCATGCCGTTGGCTCCTAGTGATCTCGATATGGCAGCGGTGCCACTCACGCCCGCCAGTATTGCCCCTCGTCCATCCTGACGTGCCGGTACGGCGACCGCACATCAGGGTGGCGCGATGTCGCAGGCACATACGCACGGAAGGCCCCGGCGCACTCAGTGGCACCGCGCGTCGGTCAAAGTGCGCCCCTTCCGCGCCACTTGGCGCGAACAGGCGGCTGATTTGCCGTCTTGTCATGGCCTGTTCGCGGCGCTTACTTTTGCCCCTCCTGACGCAGTCGAGGGGGGCTCCTCCATGGCCGTACGCGGCCGGCACCGCCGGTATCAGCCGAACAGGATCAACCGCGCCTCGCTCACCGTCACCGCGGGCGGCGCGGGCATCGCCCTCCCGCTCATCGGCACCGGTGTCGCCCAGGCCGCCGACCTGGACACCTGGAACAAGGTCGCCGCCTGCGAGTCCACCGGCCGGTGGCACGTCAACACCGGCAACGGTTACTTCGGCGGCCTGCAGTTCGCCCAGTCCACCTGGGAGGCGTACGGCGGCACCCGGTACGCGGCCCGCGCGGATCTGGCCACGAAGGACCAGCAGATCGCCGTGGCCGAGAAGGTGCTCGAGGGGCAGGGGCCCGGCGCCTGGCCGCAGTGCTCGGTCCGGGCGGGACTGACCAGGGGCGGGGGCAGCCCCGGCGTGCACCCGGACTCGGCCACCACGAAGGCCGTCGGGGACACCACGCGGGCCGCGGCGAAGAAGACCTCCGTCCAGGACGTCCAGCCGCAGACCACGCCCCAGTCCCGTGCGGGCAGGGCCGAGATGTACACGGTGGTGCCGGGCGACACGCTGTCCCGGATCGCCGAGGACCGGAACGTGCGGGGCGGCTGGCGGGGCCTGTACGCCGCGAACCGTACGACCGTCGGAGCCGACCCCGACCTGATCCTGCCGGGCCAGCGTCTCGCGCTGCGCGGCAAGGCGGCCGCCCCCGAGGCGCCCGCCCGCAAGGCCGCCCCCAAGTCCCCGGCCCGCAAGCCCGCCGGGGAACCGGCACGGAAGAAGCAGACCACCGACCGCGAGGAACGCGTCACGAAGAGCGGCGGCTCGCTGGTCGCCCCGGTCGGCGCGAGCACCGGCACGCCCTACCGCAAGGCCGGCTCGTCCTGGTCGAAGGGCTACCACACGGGCGTCGACTTCCCCGTCCCGACCGGCACGTCCGTGAAGTCCGTCGGCGCCGGGACCGTGGTGAGCGCCGGCTGGGAGGGCTCGTTCGGCTACCAGGTGGTCGTCCGGCACGCCGACGGCCGCTACACGCAGTACGCCCATCTGTCCGCGATCTCCGTGAAGGACGGGCAGTCCGTGGGCGCCGGCCAGCGCATCGGGCGCTCCGGGTCCACGGGCAACAGCACGGGCCCGCACCTGCACTTCGAAGTGCGTACGGGCCCGGGCTTCGGCTCGGACATCGACCCGGTGGCCTATCTGCGGGCCGGCGGCGTCAGGATGTGACCCGGATCCGGTGCCGGTCGGCCGACGGCGGCGGGTCGTAGAGGCCGGGGAAGAGGCCGTACAGGCAGACCGGCCGCGGCCCGGCGTCCCCGGCGGCCACCTGGGCAGCGTGCGCCGGGACGAGCAGGTCCTCCAGCACGTCCGGGACCTCCGGCACGTCCGGGAGGCCGGGCACGTCCGGGACGACGATCTCCTCGCGCGGCGCCGACGGGACCGTCTCCGGCGCCGGGACGGGGGCGGCGGAGGCCAGCCGCTCGGTCGTCAGCAGGATCAGGCCGCCCGCGGCGACCACACCGCAGCCGAGCGCGAGCACGGTCCCCGTGGTGCCGTACCGGAAGGCCTCGTCGAACAGGGTGAGGCCGACGGCGGCCGCCACGACCGGGTTCACCACCGTCAGCGTGGCCAGCGGCGCCGCCAGGCCCGCGCCCCGGTAGGCGGCCTGCGACAGCATCAGGCCGGCCGTCGCGAAGACCCCGATGGTGCCGAGCGCCGGAAGGTCGCCGAGGGACACCCCGCCGTTCCAGTCGACGGCGACGACCTTGGTGAACACGGAGGACATGCCGAACGCGATGCCCGAGGCGCTGGCGAGCAGGGTGCTGCGCACCGCCGGGTGCCGGTGCGCGGCGCGGCCCGCGACCATCAGCGCCACGACGAGGCCGCCGGTCACCAGGGCCACGGCCACCCGCTCGGCCGTGTCCAGCGACTGCGCCGGGGACGCGGCGACCAGGGAGAGCAGGCCCGCCAGGCCCACGGTCGCCATCACGGCACCCCGCCAGGCGGTCGCGCCGGCCCTGCGGCCCACGAAGAGCGCCGCCATGGGCAGCGCGAACACGATCGTCAGCGCGCCGAGGGGCTGCACCAGGCTCAGCGGGCCGTACGCCAGCGCCACCACGTGCAGCAGACCGCCGAGGCCGTTCAGCGCGATCGCGGCCCACCAGCCGGGCCGGCGCATCGGCGCGAACTGCTGCCCGGGGGAGGACACCGCGACGCGCTCCTGCACGATCGCGCCGCCGGCGTAGGCGACGGCCGAGACCAGGGAGAGCAGCACGGACAACGCGAGGGCGCTCATGGGCGGCTCCTCTGCGGAGGGCGGGGGCCGTGACCCCGGCGCGGCGAACGGTCGGCCATCATGACCAACACGATGCCGTGCGCCGCTCTTCCCGTCGTCGTCCCAGAGCACCCACTGTGTCGTACTGCTGATGGAGTACGACGGCCCCGGTGTCATCCTCCGGTCGGGTGTCCGCATGAGGGACACCCCGGGGCGGAGCCCTGAGGAGGGCTTGGTACTACTGCTTCCCGTGGACCTCGACCCCGGCCTCGCCCTGCTCCGCCCGCTCGGCGGCTTCTTCGCCCTGCGCACCCCGCCGGAGGCGCCGCGGGCCGGGACGCCCCTGGCCCGCGCGTACGCCGACGGCGACGCCCTGGACCTGCGGGTCCGGCATGTCGCGCGCGCCCTGCGGACCGGGGAGGACCGGGTCGCCGCGTCCGTCGCCCAGCAGGGCCTGGCCGCCCGCCTCTGGTCGGTCACCCTGGGCTGCGCCGCGCTCTACGGGGCCGTCCCCGACCTCGATCCGGAGCTGCTGCACTGGGACCCGGCCACCTCCGCCCCAGACGACCTGTGGCTCGGCGCGACGCGCGCACGGCCCGCCGACGCGGCGACCGTCGCCACCGTCGTCCTGGACGGGCACCTGGAACCCCTCGCCGCCGCCCTGGGCCGACGGCACAAGGTGGCCGGCGGGCTGCTGTGGGGCAACGCCGGATCGGCCCTCGCGGCGACCGCCCGGCAACTCGACGGCTGGACCCGCGCCCACGGCCGGGCCGACGCCGCCGCCCGCACCCGCGGCCTGACCGCCCGGCTCCTCGCCCACCCTCTCCTCGCCGGCACCGGCACCCTCACCGGGACGGCCTTCCGGCGCCACAGCTGCTGCCTCTACTACCGGGTGCCCGGCGGCGGCCTGTGCGGCGACTGCTGCCTCACCCGGCCCCCGCGCTCTTCCCCGCACGCCCCATCTGGGTGACCATGGGGACGACCAGCCGCTGAGACAGGGGGTTCCGGGTGCGAGTGGGACTGCTGACCCGGGAGTACCCGCCGGACGTGTACGGCGGCGCGGGCGTCCATGTCGAGTTCCTGGCACGGGAGTTGCGCGAGCTCGTCGACCTCGAGGTGCACTGCTGGGGCGAGGGCCGCACGGTCGGCGTACGACGGCACCGCCCCTGGCCGGCGCTCGACACCGCCAACGACGCGCTGCGCACCTTCTCGGTGGACCTGGCGATGGCCGCCGCCCTCGCCGGCCGCGAACTGATCCACTCCCACACCTGGTACGCCAACCTCGCCGGCCACCTCGGCAAGCTCCAGTACGGCATCCCGCACGTGCTGACCGCGCACTCCCTGGAGCCGCTGCGGCCCTGGAAGGCCGAGCAACTCGGCGGCGGATACGCCCTGTCGAGCTGGGCGGAGCGCACCGCCGTCGAGTCCGCCGACGCGGTCATCGCCGTCTCGGGCGCCATGCGCGAGGACATCCTCGGCTGCTACCCGGCGCTGGACCCGGACCGCGTCCACGTCGTGCACAACGGCATCGACACCACCCTGTACCGCCCCGACCCGCGCACCGACGTCCTCGCCCGCTTCGGCATCGACGCCGACCGCCCCTATGTGCTGTTCGTCGGCCGCATCACCCGCCAGAAGGGCGTGCCCCATCTGCTGCGGGCGGTACGGGACATCGACCCCGCCGCGCAGGTGGTGCTCTGCGCGGGCGCCCCCGACACCCCGGAGATCGACCGCGAGTTCCGCGACCTGTACGAGGAGCTGAGCCGGGTGCGGGCGGGCGTGCACTGGATCCCGCAGATGCTGCCGCGCCCGGAGGTCATCCAACTCCTCACGCACGCGGCGGTGTTCGTCTGCCCCTCGGTGTACGAGCCGCTGGGCATCGTGAACCTGGAGGCGATGGCCTGCGGCACGCCGGTGGTGGCGTCCCGGGTCGGCGGCATCCCGGAGGTCGTCGAGGACGGCCGGACCGGACTGCTGGTCCCGCTGGACGACGACTTCGAGGCGGGCCTCGCCCGGGCCCTGGACACGCTCGTGGGGGACCGGGAGGCGGCCCGGCGGATGGGCGAGGCCGGACGGGAGCGCGCGGTGGGGGAGTTCGGCTGGGACGCCGTGGCCCGCCGCACGGTCCGGCTCTACGGGGAGATCCTGAAACAGGCTTAGGGCGCGCCGCTCCGGGCAGGCTGGGAAGCAACCAGGGGTGAGGGGAGCGGCCATGCGTGGTGGTGGACCTTCGGTACTCGGCATCGTTCTGGCGGGCGGGGAGGGCAAACGCCTGATGCCCCTGACCGCCGACCGCGCGAAACCGGCGGTCACGTTCGGCGGCACCTACCGGCTCGTCGACTTCGTCCTGTCCAACCTCGTCAACGCCGGCATCCTGCGCATCTGCGTCCTCACGCAGTACAAGTCGCACTCGCTGGACCGGCACATCACCACGACGTGGCGGATGTCGAGCCTGCTCGGCAACTACGTCACCCCGGTCCCGGCCCAGCAGCGGCTCGGCCCGCGCTGGTACCTCGGCAGCGCCGACGCCATCCTGCAGTCGCTGAACCTGATCCACGACGAACGCCCCGAGTATGTCGCCGTGTTCGGCGCCGACCACGTGTACCGCATGGACCCGCGCCAGATGCTGGAGCAGCACATCGAGAGCGGCGCGGGCGTCACCGTCGCGGGCATCCGGGTGCCGCGCACCGAGTCCTCGGCCTTCGGGGTGATCAGCCCCGGCCCGGACGGGCAGACCGTGCGCGGCTTCCTGGAGAAGCCGGCCGACCCGCCCGGTCTCGCGGACGACCCGGAGCGCGTGTTCGCCTCCATGGGCAACTACGTCTTCACCACCAAGGCGCTCGTCGAGGCGCTCCAGCGGGACGCCGAGGACGAGACGTCCGTGCACGACATGGGCGGTTCGATCCTGCCCCAGCTCACCGAGCGGGGCGAGGCGCAGCTGTACGACTTCCAGGCCAACCACGTCCCCGGCGAGACCAGCCGCGACCGCGGCTACTGGCGGGACGTGGGCACCCTGGACGCGTACTACGACGCCCACATGGACCTGATCGCCGAGCGCCCGGCGTTCAACCTGTACAACCGCAGCTGGCCGATCTACACCCACTCGGGCCAGCTCTCCCCGGCCCGGTTCAACGCGGGCGGCATCGCCGGCGAGTCCATCATCAGCGCGGGCTGCCTGATCCGCGGGCAGGTCACCCGGTCGGTGCTGTCGCCGGGTGTGGTGGTGGACCCGGGGGCGGTCGTGCAGGGGTCGGTGCTGCACGACAACGTGCACATCGGGCGGGGTGCGGTGGTGCGGGGCGCGGTCCTCGACAAGAACGTCGACGTGCCGCCGGGCGCCACCATCGGCGTCAACCCGGACCGGGACGTGGAGCTGTACACGGTGTCCCAGGGCGGTGTGATCGCGCTCGGCAAGGGGCAGCGGGTGTCGTAGCGGCCGCCGGCGACGGGCGCGGATGACGCCTCCCGGGTGACACGCACGGGATGCCCGGTGCCGCTCCCTGTGGTGGAGTGGCCCCATATGCACCATGAGTCCGCTGCCTTCACGAGAGGCGGGACTTAATCTGCTGTTAACTGTGCGTAGCCTGATCGTACTTGACTGTAATCGTCAGGGAGCGATTGACTGCTGATCCACCCTTCCGCCGACGCGAGGCAAGCCATTGACTTCCGACCTGCTCGCCCCTCTCGACCTTGCGTTCTGGAACATCGAGTCCGCCGAACACCCGATGCACCTGGGGGCGCTCGGCGTGTTCATGGCGCACACCCCGACCGCGGGCGCCCACGCGGCCGACCTGCTCGCCGCGCGGGCCGCCGCCGTGCCGGGGCTGCGGATGCGTATCCGCGATGCCTGGCGCCCGCGTGGTCTGCTGCGGTCGCCGTTCTCGTTCGGCGGCGCCGCCCGCGAGCCCGCCCCCGACTTCGACCCGCTCGACCACGTCCGGCTGCACGCGCCGACCGCCGACTTCCAGGCGGCGGCCGGACGGCTGATGGAGCGCCCCCTGCAGCGCGGCCGGCCCCCGTGGGAGGCACACGTCCTGCCCGGCGAGGACGGGGTGTCGTTCGCGGTCCTGTTCAAGTTCCACCACGCCCTCGCCGACGGCCTGCGCGCGCTGACCCTGGCCGCCGCCGTCCTCGACCCGATGGACCTGCCCGCCCGCCGGCCCCGCCCCGAGGAGCCCGCGCGCGGCCGGCTGCCCGATGTGCGCCGGCTCCCCGACGTGGTGCGCGGCGCCGTGTCCGACGTGGGCCGGGCCCTGGACATCGGGGCCTCCGTCGCCGTGTCCACCCTGGCCACCCGCTCCACGCCCGCGCTCACCGCCGAGCCGAGCGGCACCCGCCGTACCGCCGGAGTCGTCGTCGACATCGACGACGTGCACCGCGTCCGCAAGGCCGTCGGCGGCACCGTCAACGACGTCCTGATCGCGGTCGTCGCCGGCGCCCTGCGCCGCTGGCTGGACGAGCGCGGCGACGGCAGCGAGGGCGTCGCGCCCCGCGCCCTCATCCCGGTCTCCCGGCGCCGCCCACGCACCGCGCACCCCCAGGGCAACCGCCTCTCCGGCTATCTGATGCGGCTCCCGGTGGACGACCCCGACCCGCTGCGCCGCCTCGCCGCGGTCCGGTCGGCCATGGACCGCAACAAGGACGCGGGCCCCCACCGGGGCGCCGGGGCGGTCGCCCTGCTCGCCGACCACGTGCCGGCGCTCGGTCACCGCTTCGCCGGGCCGCTGGTCGCCCAGGCGGCGCGGCTCTGGTTCGACATCCTGGTCACCAGCGTCCCGCTCCCCGGCATCCCGCTGAAGCTCGGCGGGCACCCCGTGGCCGAGGTCTATCCCTTCGCCCCGCTGGCCCGGGGTCAGTCGCTGGCCGTCGCGATCTCGACGTACCGGGGTGGTGTGCACTTCGGTCTCGTGGCCGACGGGCGGGCCGTTCCGGATCTCGGGGTCCTCGCCGGTGCGATCACCGAGGAGGTCGCGGCACTGATCACCGCCTGCGACCCCTGACCGGCGCGCCCCGGGGCCCCTTCCGGCGGATTTTGGAGGAGAGGCCCGGCGAATCGTAGAATTCCGCGTTCGAATGCGAGCGCGACCGGAGCGCCGCGGGTGATCAGGGAACGGCAGCGGCGATGACGGTGACAGACGACGGCTCGACGGCGATCAGGACCGAGGCCGGACAGGAGCCCGCCGACGACGTCGTGTACGGCCCCGGCATCGACCCCGAGCGGCTGGCCGTCTGCCTCAGCGTGCTCGAGGAGCTCGACAAGCTGGAGATCGACCACCCCGACGCGATCGCCGTGCGCCGGGCCACCGCGGGCGTCTACCGCACCGTGAAGCAGCGCCGCCGCCAGGAACGCCGGGCGGCGAAGACCGCGCACGACAAGGCGGTCACGGAGGCCACCGCGACCGGCTCGGCCCAGCGCATCGACGACGAGACCGAGGGCCTGCTGCCCTCCTCCCGCACCGAGGAGGGCCGGATCGCGGGGATACTCCAGCGCCCGCGCTCCTGCTACACCTGCAAGACCCGGTACGTCGAGGTCGACTACTTCTACCACCAGCTCTGCCAGGACTGCGCCAAGCTCAACCGGGACAAGCGCGACGTGCGCGCCGACCTCACCGGCAAGCGCGCCCTGCTCACCGGCGGCCGGGCCAAGATCGGCATGTACATCGCCCTGCGGCTGCTGCGGGACGGCGCCCACACCACGATCACCACGCGCTTCCCGAAGGACGCCATCCGCCGCTTCAAGGCGATGGACGACTCGGGCGACTGGCTCCACCGCCTGGAGGTCGTCGGCATCGACCTGCGCGACCCCGCGCAGGCCGTGGCCCTCGCCGAGCGGGTCGCCGAGGCGGGCCCGCTCGACATCCTCGTGAACAACGCGACCCAGACCGTGCGCCGGCTGCCCTCCGCCTACGCCGCGCTGGTCGAGGGCGAGAGCGCCCCGCTGCCCGCCGGCGAGCTGCCCGCCCACCAGGTGATCGGCGCCTTCAACTCCGGCGCGGTCGACGGTCTCACCGCGCTGCCGCTGGGCGCGAGCGGCCTGGACGCCCAGAAGGTCGCCGACCTCGCCCTCGTGGCGGGCAACGCCAGCGTCGCCCGGCACCTGGACGGCACGGCCATCGACGCCGGCGGCCTGGTCCCCGACGTCGTGGAGTCCAACACCTGGGTGCAGACCATCGACCAGATCTCCCCGGTCGAGCTGCTGGAGACCCAGCTCTGCAACTACACCTCGCCCTTCATCCTGATCAGCGCGCTGCGGCCGAGCATGGCCGAGGCCGCGAAGAAGGCGACGAGCGGACGGGCGTACGTGGTGAACGTCTCCGCGATGGAGGGCGTCTTCGGCCGCGGCTACAAGGGCGCCGGGCACCCCAACACCAACGCCGCCAAGGCCGCGATGAACATGGTGACCCGCACCAGCGCGCAGGAGATGTTCGAGACCGACGGCATCCTGATGACGTCCGTCGACACCGGCTGGATCACCGACGAGCGCCCGCACTACGACAAGCTCCGGCTCGCCGAGGCCGGCTTCCACGCCCCGCTCGACCTGGTCGACGGTGCCGCCCGGGTCTACGACCCGATCGTGCGCGGTGAGGCGGGCGAGGACCTGTACGGCGTCTTCCTGAAGGACTACGCGCCCGGCAAGTGGTGACGCCCGCACGCCCCGAATCGCGGTGATTCGGGGCGTGTTGGCCGGATCCGGCCGGGCGGAGCGCGGGTCCGGGGTGAGTTGGGTCCCGAACCGGGGCCCTGCTACGCCGAACGGGTGACGCACAAACGTCGCGTTCAGGGGCAGAACAGCCGATGCCGGGCGGGTGGTTACCGGTCGACTCCGGAGATTTACACGTTGTTTGCAGCCCCATCGAGCAGGCATGCGCTCATTTGGTTAATCTGGAGCGGACGGACAGCGCCACAGGGTCCCAACCCACACCCATGGTCCGTCCCGGGACAAGCCGGTGCACAACGGCCTGCTTGCACACCAGTTACCGACGCCACCGCGTCCGCATCGACGTTGAGCTGGACCCGAAGGGGCGTCAGGTACCGGACCGCAGACTGGCCGGCTCCGCCCCCCGAGGGTGATCCGACACAGAAGGAGTGCGCGGTGACACCTGAGAAGACGAACGGCGAACAGCGTTCCAAGGAACGCACGGAGCGCGCGGGCCGCGGGTCGAAGGAGATCGGCAGTCTCGACGTGTGGGCCCGGTCCGCCCCCATCCGGCTGGCGGGCTACGAGGACGACCTCGCCGAGCCCCACATCCTGCCCAGCGTCGACTGACGGCGCCGGACCCGACCCACCGAACGCGGAGAGCCGCGGCCGACGACACCGGCCGCGGCTTCGGCATGTCCGGCGCCGGATCGCAGTCCTCTTTCCGCTCCCGCCTGCTCCTTCCCACTCCCTCCCACTCCCTCCCTTTTCCTTGATCGCTTGCGCATTTGCCTAAAGCCTTTAGGTGGTTGCATACTCGATTAAGGCAAGCGGGAGGATCGTTGTGGCACGCGTAGGACTCACCCCGGACCGGCTGGTCCGCGCCGGCGCCGAGCTGGCCGACGAGATCGGCTTCGAGCAGGTCACCGCGTCGGAACTGGCACGGCGCTTCGGCGTCAAGGTCGCGAGCCTGTACTCGCACGTCAGGAACACCCAGGACCTGCGGACGAGGATCGCCCTGTTCGCGCTGGAGGAGATGGCCGACCGGGCCGCCGACGCCGTCGCCGGACGGGCCGGCAAGGACGCCCTGGTCGCCTTCGCCAACGTCTACCGCGACTACGAGCGCGAGCACCCCGGCCGGGCCGCCGCCGCCCGCACGCCGCTCGACCCCGAGACGGCCGCCCGCAGCGCCGGGCCCCGGCACGCGCAGATGACCCGGGCGATCCTGCGCGGCTACGACCTGACCGAACCGGACGCCACGCACGCGGTCCGGCTGCTCGGAAGCGTCTTCCACGGGTACTCCAGCCTGGAGTCGGCGGGCGGCTTCCGGCACAGCGCGCCCGACTCCGAGGAGACCTGGAACCGGATCCTGGACGCCCTGGACTCCTTGCTGCGCAACTGGCCCACCGAGCCCACCTCCTGATCGACAGGCTGAGGACATGAACACCGAGCACGACTGGATCACCACCACGGTCACCGCGGACCTGCTGCGCGGCGCCCTCGACACCGAGCGGACCGAGCACGGGCTGCTGCCGCACCGGCTGCCCGCCCGCGCCCGTGCGCAGAACACCGACGGGCAGCTGGCCATGGCCGAGTCGCATCCGTCCGGCGTACGGCTCGTCTTCCGCACCCGGGCCACCACGGTCGAGCTCGACGCCCTGCCCACCCGGCGCAGCTACGTCGGCGTGCCCGAGCGCCCCGCCGGCGTGTACGACCTGCTCGCCGACGGACGCCTGGTGGCACAGGGCAGCGTCGACGGCGGCAACGTCATCACCGTCGACATGACGGCGGGCACCGACGAGTACCGCTCGGGGCCGCCCGGCACCGTCCGCTTCGACGGGCTGCCCGAGGGCGACAAGGACGTCGAGATCTGGCTCCCGCACAACGAGACGATCGAGCTGATCGCGCTGCGCACCGACGCGCCCGTCGAGCCCGCCCGCGACCCCGGCCGCAAGGTGTGGCTGCACCACGGCAGTTCCATCAGCCACGGCTCCGACGCCGCGAGCCCCACCGGCATCTGGCCCGCCGCCGCGGCCGCCCTCGGCGACGTGGAGCTGATCAACCTGGGCCTGGCGGGGAGCGCCCTGCTCGACCCGTTCACCGCCCGCGCCCTGCGCGACACCGCCGCCGACTTCATCAGCGTCAAGATCGGGATCAACCTGGTCAACCTCGACCTCATGCGGCTGCGTGCCTTCGGGCCCGCCGTCCACGGCTTCCTCGACACCGTCCGCGAAGGGCACCCGACGACACCGCTGCTGGTGGTCTCGCCCATCCTGTGCCCGATCCACGAGGACACCCCCGGGCCCTGCGCCCCGGACTTCACGGGTCTGCGGGAGGGCCGGCTGCGGTTCGCGGCGATGGGCGACCCCGCGGAGCGCGCGACCGGGAAGCTGACGCTGAACGTCATCCGGGACGAGCTGTCCCGAATCGTGCGGGAGCGGGCCGCCGACGACCCGCACCTGCACTACCTCGACGGCCGCGAGCTCTACGGCGAGGCGGACTTCGAGGAGCTGCCGCTCCCCGACGGCCTGCACCCCGACGCGGCGACCCACCGCCGTATCGGCGAGCGGTTCGCGAAGCTGGCCTTCGGCGTCGACGGGCCGTTCGCCCAGGAGATCTGAGCCGGGCGGGGCGGCCCGCTCAGTCCAGCGGCGCCGTCCTGCGCCACGGCCGCAGCTCCTCGACGCGTTCCGCGAGGGCCAGCAGCGCCGCCTCGGAGCCGGGGCGGCCCACCAGCTGCACGGCGGTGGGCGCCCCCGACGGCAGCGTCCCGAACGGCACCGCCATCGCCGGCCAGCCCGTGAGGTTCCACGGCGGGGTCAGCGGCGAGTAGTTGGTGTTGGCCAGCACGTTGCGCAGCCAGCCCCGCTCGTGCCACGGCACGGACCGGGGCGAGCGGCGCGCGAGGGCCGGGGTGAGCAGCACGTCGTACTCGGCGAAGAACGGCTCCAGCCGGGCGCGCAGCCGCTCCCGGTCCCCGCCGGAGCGCGCCCGGCCGACGAACCGCCGGCCCACGGCCGCGTGCACCCGCGTGCGGCGGGTGAGGAGCGCGGTGTCCAGGCCCCGGGCGTCCACCGCCGTACCCGCCGTCCAGTGCGTCAGCGAGGTGACGCCCAGCGACATCGGGTACGGCGGGTCGGCCCTGCGCACCTGGTGACCGGCCTTCATCAGCAGCGCCGCCGCCTCGCGCGCGGCACTCGCGTACGGCTTGCTGATCGTGACCCCGGCGAGGGGACTGCGCAGCGACACCGCGATCCGGTACGTGTCCGGTGTCGCCGGCGCCGCGACCTCGGTGCCGGCGAGGACCGCCAGCATCAGCCGGGTGTCCTCCACCGTCGTGGCGAGCGGGCCGTTCTCCGACATCCCGAACCAGTCGCCGTCGCCGATGCCCGCCGGGACCACCCCGTGGCCCGGCTTGATGGTGACCAGGCCGCAGTTGGCCGCCGGGATGCGCAGGGACCCCATGCCGTCGTTGCCGAGGGCGAGCGGCACCAGGCCCGCGGCGACCGCGGCCGCGCTGCCGCCGGACGAACCGCCCGCCGTGCGGGAGGTGTCCCAGGGGTTGCGGGCCGTGCCGTGCACGCCCTCGGTGGTGCCGAAGACGCACAGCTCCGGCACGTTCGTCAGGCCCACCACCACCGCTCCGGCGGCGCGCAGCCGGGCCACCGTGACATGGTCCTCGGCGGCCGGGGCGTCCGGCGTCGCCGCCGAGCCGACCCGCATCGACTCGCCGCGCACCGCCAGGTTGTCCTTGACGGCCACCGGCACGCCGGCCAGGGGCAGTTCGCCGAGATCCCCGCGCGAGGCCACCTCGTCGGCCTCGGCGAGCGCCGCCTCGGCGCGGACCACGCGGAAGGCGCCCACATGCCCGTCGAGCCGTTCGATCCTGGCGAGGTGCTCGGCCACCACCTCGCGGGGCGTGGCCCGCTTCTCGCGTACGGCGGCGGCGATCTCGGCGGCGGTCCGGCCGACCCAGCTGGTCACGGGCGCTCCTTCTGCGTACTGACGGGTATGCAGGAGAACTCTGCCCCGCGCCGGGCCCCGAGTCGAGGGGGCGGGCCCGGATGTCCGGGTGGAGGATCCGGGCCCGGCGGGCGCGGGGCCGAGGCCGTGTCACACCCGGGTGTAGCCGCCGTCCGCGAACAGCTCGGCGCCGGTGACGAACGACGAGGCGTCCGACGCCAGGAAGAGGGCCGCCTCGGCGATCTCCTCGGCGTCGGCCAGCCTCCCCAGCGGTACGAAGGTCTCGGCGAACCGGTCGACGTCCGCGCCCGCCGCGCCCAGCAGGCCGGGGGTCCGCGTCGGCCCCGGGCTGAGCAGGTTGACGCGGAAGCGGCGGGCCCGTGACTGCCGGGCCCAGTTGTGCACGAGGTTGGTCAGCGCCGCCTTCGAGGCGCTGTAGACCTCGAGCTGCTCGTTGGGCCGCACGCTGTTGCTCGACCCGACGACCAGGACGGAGGCGTTCTCCGACAGCAGCGGCAGCGCCTTCTGCACGGTGAACAGCGGGCCCTTGACGTTGACGGCGAGCGTCAGGTCGACGTTCGCCTCGGTGTGCGCGCCGAGGGTGGCGTCCGCGACGATGCCCGCGTTGGCCACCAGCACGTCGATGCGTCCGGCCTCCTCGCGGACGCGGTCGTAGAGCGTGTCCAGGTCGGCCAGGACCGAGACGTCGGACCGCACGCCGACGGCGGCCGGGCCCAGCTCCTTCACCGCCGCGTCCAGGCGGTCGGCGTCCCGGCCGGTCACGAAGACCCGCGCGCCCTCCCGGACGAACCGGTGGGCCACGGCCAGCCCGATCCCGCTCGTCCCCCCGGTGATCACGGCCACCTTCTCCTGCAGTACGCCGGACATGGCGAACCCCTTCAGTTGTGGAATGGATCGTCCACAACGTAGGTGGTTATGGACGATCGGGTCAAGAACGGATAGGCTGCGGGCATGGCGAGACCACGCGCATTCGACGAACGCCGGGTTCTGGAGCAGGCCCGGGAGCAGTTCTGGGCGACGGGCTACGCGGGCACCCGGATGGACGACATCGCCCGGGCGACCGGCCTCGGCAAGGGCAGCCTGTACGGCGCGTTCGGCGACAAGGGCAAGCTGTTCCACCGGGTGTTCGGGGACTGGTGCGCGGCGGTCGTCGAGGTGGCCGAGGAGCATCTGCCGGGCGGCCCGGACGCGGAGGCCATGGCACGACTGGCGGGCTATGTGCGGATGATGGCGGAGAACTCCGCGTCCGACACCGAGCGGCGCGGGTGCCTGATGGCGAAGGGCACCGCCGAACTGGCCGAGCGGGACCCGGTGGTGGCCGCGCGGTCGGCCGAGGCCATGGCGGCGCTGCTCGCGCTGCTGCGGACGGAGATCGCCGCCGCCCAGCGCCACGGCGACATCGACGCGGCCGCCGATCCGGAGGACTTGGCGGCGCTGCTGCTGACGGTGGTCCGTGGCATGGAGGCGGTCGGCAAGGCCGGTCTGGACCCACGGGTGCTGCGGGGGGTCGCGGACACCGCAATGGCGGTGCTGCCCAAGCCGGGTTCCGGCTCCGCGGGCTGACGGTCACCGCGTTCGCGTCTCCTGAGCCGGTCACCGGTCCGTAATCCGGTTGACCGCGGCGCCGCCGTGCGCGTGGATGGGGGCATGGCCGCTCGGCGCCGACTTCCACATCGGCCCTCCTGGCCGAGCACGACCACCGGGTCGCCCCGGCGCCCCCCCCGGCCGGGCGGGACGAGGACTACACGTCGAGTGCGCCCGGCGGTCCGGCGGACTCCGAGGCCGGGAACGGCGTGCGCGTCCGGGACGGCAACAGCCTCGCCTGGCGCCGCGCCCAGATCCCCGCGGCGAGCGGATACGGCAACGCCCGCTCGGTCGCGCTCGTGCAGTCCGTCCTGGCCTGCGGGGGAAAAGCGAACGGCGTACGGCTCCTGTCGCCGGCCGGCTGCGACCGCGCCCGCGAGGAGCAGTTCGACGGCGACGACCGGGTGCTGGGGATGCCGACGCGGTGGGGGCTCGGCTACGGCCTGTTCGGCGGCGCGTGCGGCTGGGGTGGTGGCTGGGGCGGGTCGCTCGTGATGATCGGCCCCGGCAGCCGGCCGGTCGTCGCCTACGTCACCCACCAGATGCGGGAGCCCGCCGAGGACACCCGGGGCATGGAGATCGTGACGGCCGCGTACGAAGGGGGGCGGGGGCTGCGCTGACCGGGCCGCCGGGGCCCGTCACGCGTCCCGCGCCACCCCCGTGCTCCCGCGTTCGACCAGCCGTGGCACCGGCACCCCGACCGCCCGCGCCGACCCCCCGTCCAGCAGGGCGATCAGCTCACGGGCCGCCGTACGGCCGAACTCGGCGCTGTCCCTGGACAGGGCCGACAGCCAGGGCTTGACCATGCGGCACAGGGCCGAGTCCTCCCAGGAGACCACCGAGACGTCCGCCGGTACGGAGAACCCGAGTTCGGTCGCGGCGGCGGCGCCCGCCACCGCCATCACGTCGTTGTCGTAGATGAGCGCCGTCGGGGGAGCGGTGCCCTCCAGCACCCTGCGGGTGACGGCCGCGGCCTCGGCGTCCGAGTAGTCCGTCGTCACCGACCGCACCTCGGCCAGGCCCCGCCGCCCCGCCTCGGCCCGCAGCGTGCCGATCCGGCGCTCGGTGTGGGCCAGCCCCGGCAGTCCGGCGATGTGGGCGATCCGCCGGTGACCGAGGGCGTGCAGGCCCTCCACCACGGACGCCATCGCGCCCGCGTCGTCCGCCCACACCGTCGACAGACCGGGGTGCCGGTCGTCCGGGGCGCCGCCGATCACGACCGCGGGCAGGCCGAGTTCGTCCAGGAGGTCCGGGCGGGGGTCGTCGGTGCGCGGGTCGACGACCAGGACGCCGTCGACCCGGTGCTCGGCCCACCAGCGCCGGTACACCCCGCACTCGTCGGCGACGTCCTCCACGACCTGGAACAGCAGCCCCAGATGCCGCTCCGCCAGCACCTCCTGGATGCCCGAGACCAGTTGGAGGAAGAACGAGTCGACCCCCAACGTGTCGGCGGGGCGCGCCAGCACGAAACCGACCGTCGCCGCCCCCTCCCCGGACAGGGCGCGCGCCGCCGTGCTGGGCCGCCAGCCCAGGTCCTCCGCGACCCGTCGCACCCGCTCACGGGTGTCCTCGGACACCCCGGGCCGGCCGTTCAGCGCGAAGGAGACCGCGCTCTGCGAGACCCCGGCGTGCCGTGCGATGTCCTTCATCGTCGGCCGCCGGGCCGGTGGGCGTCGGCCCGGAGTCGCCGTCATCGAGTGATCCCCCCATCCAGGACGCATTCATGCGGCGCCGCGCACTAATGCGGTTCAGTGGCGTGATCCTAATGCGCTTCAGCTGGGATCGTCTAATGCGCATTAGTCACTAATGCAATTAGCTGTGCGAGAGCCATTGACGGTCCCGCGCGACGGCGTGCAGGGTCTGCCTCGTCCCACCAACCCGCCCATCAAGGAGGCCGGTTCACGGTGCCCCTCTCCCGTAGAGCCCTCGCTGCCGCATTCGCCGTCTGTGTCGCGCTCCCCCTCAGCGCCTGCGGTTCGTCAGGGGGCGACAGCGCCGGCGCCGACGCCTCCGGCAAGGTCGAAGGGGACATCACCTTCCAGACCTGGAACCTGCGCGCCAACTTCAAGGACTACTTCGAAGGCGTGATCGCCGGGTTCGAGAAGAAGTACCCCGGCACCAAGGTGAAGTGGGTCGACCAGCCCGCCGAGGGCTACGCCGACAAGATCAGCGCCGACGCGGCGGGCGGCACGCTCCCCGACGTCGTCAACGTCTCGCCCGACCTCGTCGCCCCGCTCGCCAAGGCGGGCCTCGCCCTCGACCTGGACAAGGTCGCGGCCAAGTACAGGAAGGAGTACCTGGACGGGGCGTGGGCCAGCCACCAGGTGCCGGGCCTCAAGGGCACGTACGCCTTCCCCTGGTACCTCAACACCGGCCCGCTCTTCTACAACAAGACTCTTTTCAAGGAGGCCGGGCTCGACCCGGAGAAGCCGCCGAAGACGTACGACGAGGTCTTCGACGCCGCCCTCACCATGGCGGAGAAGACGGACGGCAAGGTCGCCACCCTCGCCAACGTCCCCACGATCGAGGACTTCGGCCGCTACGGCGTCCCGCTGATGAACAAGGAGGGCACCGCCTTCGCGTTCAACGACACCAAGGGCGTCGAACTCCTCGCCAAGTACAAGGAGCTGTACGACGCCAAGGCGCTCGACCCGCAGGCGCTCACCGCCACCCCCGAGTCCTCCGGCAAGAAGTTCCTCACCGGGGCCGTCGCCATGAACCCCGGCAGCGCGCTCGACCTCGGCAACTTCAAGAAGCAGGCGCCGAACCTGTACAAGAACATCGGCATCACCGACCAGATCACCAGCACCGGGCACGTCAACATGTACGTGATGGGCGTGATGGTCAACGCGCAGACCAAGCGCACCCCCGCCGCGGTCGCCTTCGCGCACTACGTCACCGACGCCGAGCACCAGATGTCCTTCGCCAAGAAGGTCGCCATCTTCCCCAGCACCGCCGGCTCCCTCGACGACCCGTACTTCACGAAGGAGGACGGCACCGACGAGACCCGCGTACGGGTCGCCGCCGCCAAGTCGCTGAAGAACGCCGTGAACTACACGCCCGTCCTGTTCAGCGAGCAGATGAAGACCGCGCTGCGCAACGAGGTCGCCAAGGCGCTCCAGGGCAAGGAGAGCCCGAAGGAAGCGCTCGACAACGCTGTCGCGGCCTGCGACCGGCTTCTCCAGCAGCAGGGCTAGCCGACGATGGCCAGCTCCACCGTGTCCCGGGTGCGGCGCCAACTGCCGTCCAGCCCCTGGCTGTTCGCCGCCCCGGGCCTGCTGATCACCGGCGCGTTCATCCTGTACCCGTTCGTCTCCACCCTGGTCAACGCCTTCACCGACCGGCGCACGCTCGTCCCCGGCGAGTTCGTCGGGCTCGCCAACTTCCGCGAGCTGCTGCACGACGACATGTTCTGGATCGGGCTGCGCAACAGCACTCTGTACGTCCTCGTCGTCGTCCCCGCCCTCGTCGTCCTGCCCCTGCTGCTCGCGCTGCTCGTGCAGAAGAACATCCCCGGCATCACCTTCTTCCGGTCCGCCTTCTACACCCCGGTCGTCGCCTCGATCGTCGTCGTGGGACTGATCTGGGTGTGGCTGCTCGACGAACGCGGCCTGGTGAACTCGGTGCTGGAGGCGATCGGCGTCGGCCGGGTCGGCTTCCTCAGCGACCAGTGGCTGCTCCTGCTGTCCGCCATGGCCGTGACGGTCTGGAAGGGCCTCGGCTACTACATGATCATCTACCTGGCCGCGCTCGCCAACGTGCCGCGCGAACTGCACGAGGCCGCCGCCGTCGACGGGGCGGGCGCCGTCCGCCGCTTCCTCACCGTGACCGTGCCCGCCGTCCGCTCCACCATGGTCCTGGTCGGCGCGCTGTCCTCGGTCGCCGCATTCAAGGTGTTCTCCGAGGTGTACCTGATGGCCGGCCCGAGCGGCGGCCCGGCGGGCGAGGACACCACCCTCGTCATGCTCGTCCAGCGCACCGGTACCGGCCTGACCGGCCGGGTCGGCTACGCCTCGGCGATCTCCGTCGTCGTGTTCGTGGTCACCGTCGCCCTCATGCTGCTCGTGCTGCGGGCCGACCGGAAGGACGCGTCATGAGCGTCATCGACAAGGCGCCGCCCGCCCCCGCCCGGCCGGCCGCCCCGCGCGAACCCCGGATCACGGACGAGCACGGCCGCCGGGTGCGCGTCTGGGAACTCGCCCTGCGCTATCTGCTCCTGCTGGGGGTGCTGGCCCTCACCGTCGGCCCGTTCCTGTGGCAGCTGTCGACGTCCCTCAAGGGGCCCACCGAGGACATCTTCAGCTCCCCGCCGCGCTTCCTGCCCGCCGACCCCACCCCGCACAACTACGAGCGGGTCGCCGACACCATCCCGGTCTGGGACTACGCCCTCAACTCGCTGAAGGTCGCCGCCGCCAACGTCGTCACCAACTGCGTCGGCGCGGCCCTCGCCGGGTACGCCCTGGCCCGCCTGCGCTACCGGGGCCGTACGGCCGCCACGCTCGTCTTCATCCTCGCGATGCTCGTCCCGGTGGAGGGCATCATCATCGCCCAGTTCACCACCATGCGGGAGCTCGGCCTGAACAACACCCTGATCGGGGTCGTGCTGCCCGGCTGCGTCAGCGCCCTCAACGTGCTGCTGATGCGCAACGCCTTCCTCAACCTGCCGTACGAGATCGAGGAGGCGGCCTTCGTCGACGGCGCCAACGTCTGGCAGCGCTTCCTGCGCGTCGCCGTGCCGTCCGTGAAGGGCACCCTCGCCGTCGTCGCGATCTTCGCCTTCATGGGCGCCTGGGACGACTTCCTGTGGCCGCTCATCGTGCTCAGCGACCCGTCCAAGTTCACCCTGACCATCGGCCTGAACTATCTGCACGGCACCTTCGCCAACGACGAACGCCTCGTCGCCGCCGGCACGATCATCGCCGTCGCCCCGCTGATCGCCCTGTTCGCCTGCCTCCAGCGGTACTTCTTCCGCGGGGTCGGCGAAGGCGCCGTCAAGGGCTGAACCCGCCCCCCCTCGCACCTCCGTCACAAGGACACGCATGCCTCCTGCCGTGCGCTTCGGCGTCAACTACACCCCGAGCGAAGGGTGGTTCCACCACTGGCTGGACTTCGACCCGGACTCCGTGCGCGCCGACCTCGACTCCATCGCCGCGCTGGGCCTGGACCACATCCGCGTCTTCCCGCTGTGGCCGTACTTCCAGCCCAACCGCACCCTGATCCGCGGCCGGGCCGTCGAGCACCTCGTCCAACTCGTCGACGCCGCCGCCGAACGCGGCCTCGACGTCAACGTCGACGGTCTCCAGGGCCACCTCAGCAGCTTCGACTTCCTGCCGGCCTGGACCCGCACCTGGCACCGCCGCAACCTCTTCACCGACCCGGACGTCCTCGACGGCCAGGCCGCCTACCTGCGCGCCCTCGCCGCCGCCCTCGCCGACCGGCCGAACTTCCTCGGCATGACCCTCGGCAACGAGGTCAACCAGTTCTCCGCGAGCCCCCACCCCGACCCCGACCGGGCCACCGAGGCCGACATCGACCGCTGGCTCACCCGGATGCTCGCCGCCTGCGAGGAGGGCGCCCCCGGCCGGCTGCACCTGCACGCCGAGTACGACGCCACCTGGTACCAGGACGACCAGCCGTTCACCCCGGGCCAGGCCGCCCGGCACGGCGCCGTCACCGCCGTCCACTCCTGGGTGTTCAACGGCACCGCCCAGCGGCACGGCCGCGCCTCCGTGCCGTCCGAGCACCACGCCGCCTACCTGATCGAACTCAGCAAGGCGTGGGCCGACGACCCGCACCGCCCGGTGTGGCTCCAGGAGGTCGGTGCGCCCGCGCCCCTCGTGCCGCCCGAGCACGCCGCCGCGTTCACCGAGGCGACCGTCACCCACGCCCTGGACTGCCCCGGCCTGTGGGGGATCACCTGGTGGTGCTCGCACGACGTGTCCCGCGACCTCGCCGACTTCCCCGAACTCGAGTACGGGCTCGGCCTGCTGACCAACGACCGCACCCCGAAGGACACCGCCCGGGTGCTGGAGCGGGCGGCCCGCGCGACGCCCCGGGCACCCGAGCCCCGTACGACGGCCCTGATCGTCCCCGCCGATCCGGCCCGCCGCTCCCTGTGCGCGCCGGGCGGCCCGGTCTTCGACGCCTTCTTCCGGCTCACCGCCGACGGCGCCCGCCCCACCACCGTCCTCGACAGCCGCGCGGACGACCCCGCCCATCTCTCGGCACGCGGCATCACCGAGGTCGTCGCTCCCGACCAGGTACTCCCCACCCCCCAAGGAGGCACCCGCTCGTGAACCCCACCAGACGCACCGTCCTCATCGCCGGCGCGGCGGCCGCACTCCTGCCGTCGCTCCCCGCGCAGGCCGCCGCCAAGGCCCCGGCGGGCCCGCCGTACGCCTCCTACTGGTACCCGGACTCCCTGCCCGCCGGGACACCTGATCCCGGCATCACCTGGCGCAGCCTGAAGTCCTGGCGCCCGGCCGGCGACCCCGACCTCGCCCTCAACGCCTCCACCGTCCCGCTCGCCCCCCGCTTCACCCCCACCCCGGCCAACCCGACCGCGCGCGTGGACCAGGCCCGCATCCAGTCCCTGGTGTCCTTCGGGCCGACCGCGAGCAACCCGTCGCAGGGCTCGCCCACCGCCGACTACTACGCCCTCACCCACTGGGCGTACATCGACGAGCTGGTGTTCTGGGGCGGCTCCTCCGGCGAGGGGCTGATCCTCGCGCCGAACGCGCCGATCGTGGACGCCGCCCACCGGCACGGCGTGCCCGTCCTCGGCAACGTCTTCCTGCCGCCCGTCGCCTACGGCGGGCAGCTGCGGTGGACCCGGGACCTGGTGCAGCGGGACGCGGCGGGCCGGTACCCGCTGGCCGCGAAGCTGGTCGAGGTCGCGAAGGCGTACGGCTTCGACGGCTGGTTCGTGAACGCCGAGACCGGCGGCGGTGACGCGGCGCTCGGCGCGGACATGCTCGGCTTCCTGCGGGAGCTGAAAGCGCGCGCCCGGGCCGAGGGGCAGCGGGTCACCTGGTACGACGCGATGACCGTGAACGGCTCCGTGAGCTGGCAGGGCGCGCTCAATGAGCGGAACGAGCCCTTCTTCCAGGCGGCCGACGACATGTTCGTCGACTTCCGCTGGACGGCGGCGACCCTGGCCTCCTCCGGGCAGCTGGCGGAGCGACTGGGCCGCGACCGCAGGGAGTTGTGGGCGGGCGTCGACGTCGAGTCCAACGGCTGGAACACGTCCGTCGACTGGGACGCCATCGTGCCCCGCGACCGCTCCCACGTCGTGTCCCTCGGCTTCTACCGGCCCGAGTGGACCCGCAACCACCTGCCCGCCGACCACAGGACACCCGGCGACTTCCACGCCGCCGACGACCGCTTCTGGACCGGCCGGTCCCTCGACCCGTCCCGCCCGGACGCCGGTGACGCCTGGCGGGCCCCGGCCGTCTCCGTCGCCGACCGGTCCACCGTGACCCGGCTGCCGTTCGCCAGCGTCTTCAACACCGGGCACGGGCTGCGCTGGTACGAGAAGGGGACGGTCACCTCGGACACGCCCTGGAACCACCTCGGCCTCCAGGACCGCCTGCCCTCCCGCCGCTGGGTCGTCCGCACCGAGGGACAACGGCCTACCGTCACCTTCGACTTCGACGACGCCTGGCACGGCGGGTCCAGCGTGCTCGTCGCCGGGGACCTCGACCGGCCCGCCGTCCTCGACCTGTACGCGACCCGGCTGCCGCTCACCCGGCACACCGTCGTCGAGCTGACCCACCGCACCGACGCCGGACGCGTCGACGTGGAGCTCGCCGTCGCCACCGCCGACCCGGCCGCCCCGGGCGAGGCACCGCCGTACACCTACCACCACGTGACCACGGGAGACGGCTGGACCACCACGACCGTACGGCTCACCGGGCTCACCGGCACCGTGCACGCCCTCGGGGTGCGGCTCACCCCGGCCGGCGGCGGTCCCGTGCGCTGGCGGCTCGGCGGCATCGCCGTCCACGACACGGCCCCCACCCCCGCCGCACCCTCCGGGTTCCGCGTCACCGGCGCGTCCGGCGGCGACCTGCGGTTCTCCTGGAACCCCGCGCCCGGCGCCACCCGCCACCACACCCTGCACCGCGTGCTGCCCGACGGCACCCGGCGCTTCCTCGGCGGCACCTGCCAGCACGCCTTCTTCACCGCAGGGCTGCGCCCCGAACCGGGCGAGACGGCGGCACGGTTCGAACTGCGCGCCGTAGGGGAGCTGTACACCACGTCGGCCCCCGTGACCGTGACCCACCGCTGGTGACCACCGCCCGCCCGGACGACCTACCGATGGAGCATCCCGCATGCATGACGACCGCACCCTGGTCGAAGCCCGCCTGAAGCGCGTCCTCGACGAACGCGTCCGCCCCGCCGTGTACCCGGAGTCCGTGCCGCTCGACGTGGCCGTGTGGCACGCCCCGGACGAGCCGGTACCGGTCGCCGAAGGACTCGCCGCCCCGGCCGAACCGATCGAGGCCGGCGCCCGCTGGGGCGCACCCTGGGGCACCAGCTGGTTCCGGGTCACCGGGACCGTCCCCGAGGCGTGGGCCGGGCGGACCGTCGAGGCGCTGCTCGACCTCGGCTTCGACGAGAACATGCCCGGCTTCCAGTGCGAGGGCCTGGTGTACCGGCCCGACGGCACCCCGGTGAAGGGACTCAACCCCCGCAACCAGTGGGTGCGCGTCGCCGCGCCCGCCGAGGGCGGCGAGGAGGTGACGCTGCACATCGAGGCGGCCTCCAACCCCGTCATCCTCGACTACCACCCCTTCCTGCCGACGAAGCTGGGCGACAAGGAGACCGCGGGCAGCGAACCGCAGTACACCCTGGCCCGGATGGACCTCGCCGTCTTCGACGAGGAGGTCTGGCAGCTCGTCGCCGACCTGGAGGTGCTCGGCGAGCTGATGGCCGAGCTGCCGGTCGAGTCGGCCCGCCGCTGGGACCTCCTGCGGGCCGTGGAACGCGCCCTGGACGCCCTCGACCTCCAGGACGTCAACGGCACCGCGGCCGCCGCCCGCGCCCGGCTCACCGACGTCCTCGCCGCGCCCGCCGTGCCGTCCGCGCACCGCGTCAGCGCCGTCGGGCACGCGCACATCGACTCGGCTTGGCTGTGGCCGCTGCGCGAGACCGTGCGCAAGGTGGCCCGCACCACCTCCAACATGACCGCCCTCGTCGAGGACGAACCCGACTTCGTCTTCGCCATGTCCCAGGCGCAGCAGTGGGCGTGGGTCAAGGAGCACCGGCCCGAGGTGTGGGCGCGGGTGAAGAAGGCCGTCGCCGACGGGCGGTTCGTCCCGGCGGGCGGGATGTGGGTGGAGTCCGACACCAACATGCCCGGCTCCGAGGCGATGGCCCGTCAGTTCGTGCACGGCAAGCGGTTCTTCCTCGACGAGTTCGGCATCGAGAACGACGAGGCGTGGCTGCCCGACACGTTCGGCTTCGCCGCAGGACTGCCGCAGATCATCAAGGCGGCCGGCTCCAAGTGGCTGCTGACGCAGAAGATCTCGTGGAGCCAGACCAACAAGTTCCCGCACCACACCTTCTGGTGGGAGGGCATCGACGGCACCCGGATCTTCACCCACTTCCCTCCCGTCGACACCTACAACTGCTCGATGAAGGGCGCCGAGATCGCCCACGCCGCCCGCAACTTCAAGGACAAGGGCCGCGCCCGGCACTCCCTCGCGCCGACCGGCTGGGGCGACGGTGGCGGCGGCACGACCCGCGAGATGATCGCCAAGGCGGCCCGGCTGCGCGACCTCGAGGGCTCGGCGACCGTCGTCTGGGAGACCCCGGACGCGTTCTTCCGCAAGGCCGAGGCCGAGTACCCGGACGCCCCGGTCTGGGTCGGCGAGCTGTACCTGGAGCTGCACCGGGCCACCCTCACCAGCCAGGCGGGCACCAAGCAGGGCAACCGGCGCAGCGAGCACCTGCTGCGCGAGGCGGAGCTGTGGGCGGCCACGGCCGCGGTGCGCACCGGCTTCCCCTACCCGTACGAGGAGCTGGACCGGATCTGGAAGACGGTGCTGCTGCACCAGTTCCACGACATCCTGCCCGGCTCCTCCATCGCCTGGGTGCACCGCGAGGCCCGCGCCACCTACGCGCGCCTCGCCGGTGAGCTGGAGGCGATCATCGACGCCGCCCAGCGGGCCCTGGCGGGGGAGGGGACGACCGAACTCGTCTTCAACGCAGCCCCGCACCCCCGTGCCGGGGTACCGGCGGGTGGCGCGCGGACCCCGGTGACCGAGGACCGCACGGCCCTCACGCCCCGCCCGGACGGCGGCTTCGTCCTCGACAACGGCCTGCTGCGCGTGGAGATCGACGCGCGCGGACTCGTCGTGTCCGCGTACGACGTCGAGGCGGACCGGGAGACGGTCGCGCCGGGCGGAGCCGCGGGACTCCTCCAGCTTCACCCGGACTTCCCGAACATGTGGGACGCCTGGGACGTCGACGCGTTCTACCGGCACACCGTCACCGACCTCACCGACGTGGACGAGATCACCGCGGCCGACGGCGAGGTCCGGATCGTGCGGACCTTCGGCGACTCCCGCGTCACCCAGCGGCTGTCGCTGGCACCGGGGGAGCGGCGGGTGCTGTTCGACACCGAGGTCGACTGGCACGAGACGGAGAAGTTCCTGAAGCTGGCGTTCCCGCTCGATGTGCACGCCGAACGCTACGCGTCCGAGACGCAGTTCGGGCACTTCCACCGGCCCACCCACACCAACACCAGCTGGGAGGCGGCCAAGTTCGAGGCCTGCAACCACCGGTTCGTGCACGTGGAGGAGCCCGGCTGGGGCGCCGCCGTCGTCAACGACTCGACGTACGGCCACGACGTGACCCGGACGGTCCGCACCGACGGCGACCGGGGCACGACCACCACGGTCCGTGTCTCGCTGCTGCGCGCCCCGCGCTTCCCCGACCCGGAGACCGACCAGGGCGTGCACCGCTTCCGGCACGCGCTGGTGCCGGGCGCCGGGATCGGGGACGCGGTGCGGGAGGGCTGGCGGATCAACCTGCCCGAGCGGCGCCTCGCGGGCACCCGCGAGGTGGCCCCGCTGGTGAGCGTCGACCGGGACGCCGTGGTGGTCACGGCCGTGAAGCTGGCGGACGACGGCAGCGGGGACGTGGTGGTCCGTCTGCACGAGGCGCACGGCGGCCGGGTCCGGGCCACGCTGACGGCCGGGTTCGAGGTGGCCGGCGTGACGGCGACGGACCTGCTGGAACGTCCGCTGCCCGAGTCACCGTCCTACGAGGGCCGTCGGGTCGCGTTGCGGCTGCGGCCCTTCGAGCTGGTGACGCTGCGGCTGCGGCGAGCCTGAGGCGGACGGGGCGGGCGCGGCCACGCACCCGCCCCACCGCCGGAACGGCCCCGGCTCAGAACGCCTCCAGCTGGGAGCGCAGCCACTCCTCCACCTCTCCCACGTGCGCCGCGGCGGCGGCGCGGGCCGCCTCCGGGTCGTGGGCGGCCAGGGCGCGGTGGATGGCCGCGTGCTCGCGCCGGGTGCGCTCGAAGGCGCCCTCCTCCTGGTAGCCGCGCCACACACGGGCGCGGAAGGTGCGCGACGACAGGCCCTCCAGGATCGCGGCCATCGTGTCGTTGCCGGCCGCCGCCGCGATCTCCCGGTGGAAGGCGAGGTCGTGGGCGAGGATCTCCTCGGGGTCGTCGGTGGCGTTCATCGCCGTCAGGTGCTTCTCCACCTGGGCGAGCTGGTCCGGGGTGATGCGGGCCGCCGCCAGAGCCGTCGCCGTCGACTCCAGGACCCGCCGCACCTCCAGGAGTTCGACCAGGCGGGGCCCCCGGGACAGGTCGGCGACCACCCCGAACGTCTCCAGCAGATCACCGGCCTCCAGCTGCGTGACGTAGATGCCCGATCCGTGCCGGGCCTCCAGGACGCCCAGCACGGTGAGCGCGCGGATCGCCTCCCGCATCGAGCTGCGGGAGATGCCCAGTTGCACGGCCAGGTCGCGTTCGGTCGGCAGCCGCTGGCCGGGTTCCAGCCGGCCCTCCCCGATCATCGCCTTGATCCGCTCGATGGCCCGCTGGGTCACGGTCCCCTTCTGCGGCGCCGTCTCGTCGTCCACGCCGTTCCTCCCGTCGCCGCCAGGCACCTGCGGGGCACCTGCTGTGCGGCAGTGTAATCACCGAGGTGGTCGGACCACTATCGCCGGAAGCCGTGAAAATCGGCTCCAGAGGGTGTTGTCTCGCCGAAGTGGTCTGATAAGTATGCGGGCATCTGCTCGACCCCTGTGCTCGAACACGCTCGACGAGGAGCCGCCCCATGCCCGGCACACCAGCGCGGAAGCAGACCAGGTCACGCACGGCGAGGGCGGTGGGAGCGCTGGCGGGCGCCACGCTCCTCCTCGCCGCGTGCGGCAGCACCGAGGACACCGGAGCGGCGGGCGCCGCGGGCGGCGGAACCGGCCGGGTCGGGGTGATCCTGCCGCTGCTCACCTCGCCGTTCTGGCAGTCGTACAACGACTACGTGCCGAAGATGGCGAAGACGGAGGGCGTGGACACGCTGAAGACCGTCAACTCCAACAGCGACCCCTCCCAGCAGATCACCGACATCAACAACCAGCTCAACCAGGGCGTGAAGGGCCTCGTCGTCGCCCCCCTGGACAGCGCGGCCATCGAGGCCGGTCTCGACCAGGCCGCACGCAAGGGCGTGCCGGTCGTCGCCGTCGACGTCGCCCCCGACCACGGCGAGGTCGCCATGGTGGTGCGCGCGGACAACGTGGCGTACGGCGAGAAGGCCTGCGACTACCTCGGCAAGAACGTCACCAGTGGCAAGGTCGTGCAGATCATGGGCGACCTCGCCTCGGTCAACGGCCGTGACCGCTCGGAGGCGTTCCGCGCCTGCGTGAGGAAGAACTTCCCGAAGCTGAAGGTCCTGGAGATACCGGCCAAGTGGGAGTCCGACACCGCGGCCTCCAAGCTGGACACCCTCCTGAACGCCCACCCCGACATCAAGGGCATCTACCTCCAGGCCGGCGGCGTCTACCTCGCCCCGACCCTGCAGACCCTCAAGTCCAAGGGGATGCTGAAGAAGGCCGGGCAGGACGGGCACATCCGGATCGTCTCCAACGACGGCATCCCGCAGGAGTACGACGCCATCCGCAAGGGCGAGATCGACGCGACGGTCTCCCAGCCCGCCGACCTGTACGCCAAGTACGGCATGTACTACATCCGCGCCGCCATGGAGGGGAAGACCTTCCGGCCCGGCCCCACCGACCACGACTCCACCATCGTGAAGCTGCCCAGCGGCATCCTGGAGGACCAGCTGCCCGCCCCGCTGGTCACCAAGGAGAACGTCGACGACCCCGAGCTGTGGGGCAACACGGTCCGATGACGACCCCACTCGTCGACGCGCGGGGCATCGTCAAGCGCTACGGCCCCACCACCGCCCTCGCCGACGGCCGGATCACCGTCCTGCCCGGCGAGTCCCACGCCCTCGTCGGCCGCAACGGCGCCGGCAAGTCGACCCTGGTCGGCATCCTGACCGGGCTCCAGGGCGCCGACCGCGGCGAGGTCCGCTTCGACGGCGAACCCGCGCCGCCGCTCGCCGACCGCGACGCCTGGCGCCGCAAGGTGGCCTGCGTCTACCAGAAGCCCACCGTCGTCCCCGAACTCACCGTCGCCGAGAACCTGTTCCTCCACCGGCAGCCCCAGCGGCGCGGCGTCATCAGCTGGCGCCGGCTGCGCGCCGAGGCCGCGGACCTCCTCGCCGCCTGGGACGTACGCGTCGACCCGGACGCCCGCACCGCCGACCTCGGCGTCGAGGACCGGCAGATGGTGGAGATCGCCCGGGCGCTGAGCTTCGGCGCCCGCTTCATCATCCTCGACGAGCCCACCGCCCAGCTCGACAAACGGGAGATCGAGCGGCTGTTCACCAGGATGCGGGCCCTGCAGGACTCCGGCGTCACCTTCCTGTTCATCTCCCACCACCTCCAGGAGGTGTACGAGGTCTGCCAGACCGTCACGGTCCTGCGCGACGCCCGCTGGATCACCACGGCCCCCGTCGCCGACCTGCCGCGCCGGGCCCTGGTCGAGGCCATGGCGGGGGAGTCCCCGGAGGCCGTCGCCGCACAGGGCGCCGCGCCGCGCGACACGGACCCGGACGCACCCGTCCTGCTCGAGGCGCGGGCGCTCAGCTCACCCGCGTACACCGGCGTCGACCTCACCGTGCGCGAGGGCGAGGTCGTCGGACTCGCCGGGATCAGCGGCAGCGGCAAGGTCGAACTCGCCGAGACCTTCGCCGGACTGCACACCCCGGCGAGCGGCACCGCGCGACTCGGCGGCGCCACCCTGCCGTTCGGGGACGTACGGGCCGCCCTGCGCGCCGGCGTCGGCTGTGTGCCCCGCGACCGGCACGACCAGGGCCTCGTCGCCGGCATGACCGTCGGCGACAACGCCACCCTGACCGTCCTGGACCGCCTCGGCCGGTTCGGGTTCGTCGGCACCGAGCGCAGACGCGCCCTCGCGACCGCCCTCGTCGACCGGCTCGGCATCCACACCGAGGGCCCCGGCCAGCCCGTCGCCGACCTGTCCGGCGGCAACGCGCAGAAGGTCGTCATGGCCCGCGCCCTCGCCTCCGGCCCCCGGCTGCTCGTCCTGATCAACCCCACCGCAGGCGTCGACGTGAAGTCCAAGGAGTCCCTGCTGGCCCGTGTCGACAGCGCCCGCGACGACGGGGTCGCCGTGCTCGTCGTCTCCGAGGAACTCGACGACCTGCGCCGCTGCGACCGCGTCCTCGTCCTGTTCCACGGCCGGGTCGTCGCCGAGCACCCGGCGGGCTGGCACGACCACGAGCTGATCGCCTCCATCGAAGGAATGGACCACCATGGCTGACCTCAAGGCCGCGCCGGCCCCGTCCGCGAAGCTCCCGGACGTCCGCGCCGCCCGGACCGTCCTGCTGCGCCGCGCCCGCGAACTCGCCCTGGTCCCCGCCCTGGTGCTGCTGCTGGTCCTCGGCGCGGTCCTCAACGACTCGTTCCTCACCGAACGCAACCTGATCTCCGTCCTCGGGGCGTCCGCCGCGCTCGCGATGGTGGTGCTCGCCGAGTCGCTCGTCCTCATCACCGGCAAGTTCGACCTGTCCCTGGAGTCGGTCGTCGGGATCGCGCCCGCCGTCGGCGCGCTGCTCGTGCTGCCCGCCGCCCAGTCCGGCTGGGGCGTCGAACTGCCGCCCGCGCTCGCCCTCCTGGCCGTCCTCGTGGTCGGCGCGGCGGTCGGCGCGTTCAACGGCGTCCTCGTCGTGAAGTTCCGGCTCAACGCGTTCATCGTGACGCTCGCCATGCTGATCGTCCTGCGCGGACTGCTCGTCGGCGCCACCAAGGGCAAGACGCTGTTCGGGATGCCCGACAGCTTCTACTCCCTCGCCACGACCACCTTCCTCACCGTGCCGATGTCGGTGTGGCTCGCGGCCGCCGCGTTCGCGGTCACCGGGTTCCTGCTCAAGTACCACCGCGTCGGCCGCGCCCTGTACGCCATCGGCGGGAACGCGGAGGCCGCCCGCGCCGCCGGTATCCGGGTGGAGCGGGTGATGCTCGGCGTGTTCGTCGTCGCCGGCACCCTCGCCGCCGCCGGCGGCATCATCCAGACCGGGTACGTCGGCGCGATCAGCGCCAACCAGGGCAACAACATGATCTTCACGGTGTTCGCGGCGGCCGTCATCGGCGGCATCAGCCTCGACGGCGGCCGGGGCACCATGTTCGGCGCCCTGACCGGCGTCCTCCTCCTGGGCGTCGTCCAGAACCTGCTCACCCTCGCCCAGGTCCCGTCGTTCTGGATCCAGGCCATCTACGGCGGCATCATCCTCATCGCGCTCATGATCGCCCGTGTGACGACGGGCCGGGCCCAGGACTGACCCCCGCCGCCCTCCTGCTCCCCGACGGAAAGGACTTCCGTGTCCCAGGCCCCCGGCACCCCCGCCCGCGTCACCGCGGTCGAGACCCACGACATCCGCTTCCCCACCTCCCGCGAGCTCGACGGCTCCGACGCGATGAACCCCGACCCCGACTACTCGGCCGCCTACGTCGTACTGCGCACCGACGCCGGCGACGGACACGAGGGACACGGGTTCACCTTCACCATCGGGCGGGGCAACGAGGTGCAGGTCGCCGCCATCGACGCCCTGCGCGGACATGTCGTGGGCCGGTCCGTGGACGAGCTGTGCGCCGACCCCGGCAGCCTCAGCCGCGCCCTGGTCGGCGACAGCCAACTGCGCTGGCTGGGCCCCGAGAAGGGCGTGATGCACATGGCGATCGGCGCGGTCGTCAACGCCGTCTGGGACCTCGCCGCCAAGCGCGCCGGGAAACCCCTGTGGCGGCTCCTCGCCGACGCCGAGCCGGAGTGGATCGTCCGCCAGATCGACTTCCGCTACCTCACCGACGCCCTCACCCCCGACGAGGCCCTCGCCCTGCTGCGCCGGGGACGCGAGGGCGCGGGGGAGCGCACGGCCCGGCTCCTGGAGCGCGGCTACCCCGCGTACACCACGTCCGCCGGCTGGCTCGGCTACGACGACGACAAGCTGACCCGGCTCGCCGCCGCGGCCGTCGCCGACGGCTTCCGGCAGATCAAGCTGAAGGTCGGCGCGGACCTCGCGGACGACGTACGGCGCTGCCGCGTCGCCCGCGAGGTGATCGGACCGGACGTCCGCATGGCCGTCGACGCCAACCAGCGCTGGGACGTGGCCGAGGCGGTCGAATGGACGCGCGCGCTCGCGGAGTTCGACCCGTACTGGATCGAGGAACCCACCAGCCCCGACGACATCCTCGGGCACGCCGCGATCCGCGGGGCCGTCGCCCCCGTGAAGGTCGCCACCGGCGAACACGTCCAGAACCGGGTCGTGTTCAAACAGCTCCTGCAGGCCGGGGCGATCGACGTCCTCCAGATCGACGCCGCCCGCGTCGGCGGCGTCAACGAGAACCTCGCCATCCTGCTGCTCGCCGCCAAGCACGGCGTCCCCGTGTGCCCGCACGCCGGCGGGGTCGGCCTGTGCGAACTCGTCCAGCACCTGTCGATGTTCGACTACATCGCCGTCAGCGGCACCACCGAGGACCGTGTCATCGAGTACGTCGACCATCTGCACGACCACTTCCTCGACCCGGTGGTGATCAGGGAAGGTCACTACACGGCACCCACCGCGCCGGGATTCTCCGCGGCCATGCGGCCCGAGTCCCTGGCGCGGTACTCGTACCCGGCCGGCGCCTTCTGGGCCGCCGACCTCCAGACGCGGCGGAAGGGGCAGATGGCATGAGCGACTTCGAGGGACTCACGGCGCTGGTGACGGGAGGCGCCTCCGGCATCGGCCGGGCCACCGCCGACCTCCTCGCCGCACGCGGCGCCCGCGTCGCCGTCCTCGACCTCGACCCCTCCGCCGTGGACAAGCCGCTGCTCGCGTACCGCGCCGACGTCAGCGACGACGCCTCGGTGCGCACGGCCGTCGCGGACGCCGTGGCCGCGCTCGGCGGACTCGACGTGCTGGTCAACAACGCGGGCGTCGGCGCCCAGGGCACCGTCGAGGACAACGACGACACCGAGTGGCACCGGGTCCTGGACGTCAACGTCCTCGGCATGGTCCGGGTGGCCCGCGCCGCGCTCCCGCACCTGCGGGCCTCCGCGCACGCGGCGATCGTCCACACCTGCTCCGTCGCGGCCACCGCCGGGCTCCCGCAGCGCGCCCTCTACAGCGCCTCCAAGGGGGCCGTGCACGCGCTCACCCTCGCCATGGCCGCCGACCACGTCCACGAGGGCATCCGCGTGAACTGCGTCAACCCCGGCACCGTGGACACCCCGTGGGTCGGACGGCTGCTGGGCGCGGCCCCCGACCCGGCCGCCGAACGCGCCGCGCTGGAGGCCCGCCAGCCCACCGGACGCCTGGTCTCCGCCGCCGAGGTCGCCGGTGCCATCGCCTACCTGGCGAGCCCGCTGTCCGGCGCCACCACCGGGACGGCCCTCGCCGTCGACGGCGGTATGCAGGGCCTGCGCCTCCGGCAGGCCGCCCGGTGAACCGGCTCGGCCGCACCGGTGTCCAGGTCAGCCCCCTCGGCTTCGGCGGGGCCGCCATCGGCAACCTCTACCGCGAGGTCGGCGAGGAGGAGGCCCACGAGGCGGTGGCCGCCGCCTGGGACGCGGGCATCCGCTACTTCGACACCGCCCCCCACTACGGACTCGGCTTGTCCGAACGCCGTCTCGGCGCCGCCCTGCGGCAGTACCCCCGGGACGCGTACACGATCTCCACCAAGGTCGGCCGCCGCCTCGAGCCCGTCCCCGGCGCCACCGGCGACGACCTGGCCGACGGGTTCGCCGTCCCCGCCGACCGGCGCCGCGTGTGGGACTTCAGCGCCGACGGCGTCCGCCGCACCCTGGAGGCCAGCCTGGAGCGGCTCGGCCTCGACCGGGTCGACGTCGTCTACCTCCACGACCCCGACGACCACGGCGAACAGGCCTTCCGCGAGGGCTATCCGGCGCTGGAGAAGCTGCGCTCCGAGGGCGTCGTGGGCGCCATCGGAGCGGGGATGAACCAGACCGCCATGCTGACCCGTTTCGTCATGGACACCGACGTCGACGTGGTCCTGTGCGCCGGCCGCTACACGCTGCTCGACCAGAGCGCCCTGGACGAGCTGCTGCCGCTGGCCGTCGAGTGCCACACGTCCGTCGTCGTCGGCGGCGCCTTCAACTCCGGCCTGCTGGCCGACCCGAGGCCCGGCGCGACCTACGACTACGCCCAGGCGCCGCCACGCGTGGTGGAACGGGCCCTGCGGATCAAGGAACTCGCCGAACGCCACGGCATCACCGTGCGGGCCGCCGCCCTGGCCTTCTGCGCCGCCCACCCGGCCGTCGCCAGCGTCCTCGTCGGCGCCCGGTCCGCCGCCGAAGTCACGGACTGCGCCCAGCAGTTCGCGACGCCCGTGCCGATGGGGTTCTGGCAGGAACTGCTCGATTCCGGTCTGCTGTCCGAGGAGGCATCGCCATGAGGGTCGCCCTGCACACCCGGGTCCGCGCCGACCGCGTCGACGCGTACGAAGCCGCCCACCAGGACGTCCCGAAGGCGCTGACCGACGCCATCCGCGCGGCCGGGGCCACCTCCTGGACGATCTGGCGCAGCGGGCCCGACCTCTTCCACCTCCTGGAGTGCGAGGACTACGGCCGGCTCCTCGCCGAACTGGAGGAGCTGCCCGTCAACGTGGCCTGGCAGGCCCGGATGGCCCAGCTCCTCGACGTCGTGCACGACTACTCCCGCGAAGGCGCCGGCGCCGGTCTGCCGGTGGTGTGGGAGCTGCCGTGACCGTCGTCGACGCCCACCACCACGTCTGGGACCTGTCCGTGCGCGACCAGGACTGGATCACCGGCCCCGAACTGGAGTCGCTGCGACGGAACTTCGGCCTGGACGACCTCCTGCCCGAGGCGCGCGCGGCCGGCGTCGGCCGTACCGTCGTCGTCCAGACGGTGACCGTGCCCGAGGAGACCCCGGAACTCCTCGCCCTCGCCGACCGGCACCCGCTCGTCGCCGGCGTCGTCGGCTGGACCGACCTCACCCGCCCCGACGTCACCGACACCCTGGCCCGGCTGCGCGAGCTGCCCGGCGGACGGTATCTGAAGGGGATACGCCACCAGGTCCAGGGCGAACCCGACCCGAAGTGGCTGCTGCGCCCGGACGTCCGGCGCGGCCTCACCGCCCTGGAGGAGGCCGGGCTGGTCCACGACCTGGTCGTGCTGCCGCACCAGCTCCCGGCCTGCGTCGAGGCGGCCGCCCGCCACCCCGGCCTCACCTTCGTCCTCGACCACCTCGGCAAACCCCCGATCGCCTCCGGCGCCCTCCAGCCGTGGGAGCCGGCGGTGCGCGCCCTGGCCGCCCTGCCCAACACGGTCTGCAAGCTCTCCGGCATGGTCACCGAGGCCGACCACGCCCGCTGGACGCTCGACGACCTGCGCCCGTACGCCGACACCGTCCTCGACGCCTTCGGTCCTGAGCGGCTGATGTACGGCTCGGACTGGCCGGTGTGCACGCCGGCCGCCTCGTACGGGCAGGTGCTCGACACGGCCCGCGCGCTCACGGACCCCGCCGGCCACCGGCAGATCTTCGAGGAGACCGCCGTCCGCGTCTACGGACTCTGAGAGCCGCCCGCGAGCCGCGTCGGCGGCAGGTACTCGCGCACGTACGTCCGCTCCCAGCACGTGCCGGTCTCCCGCAGCTCCCGCCAGGTCGTGTACCGGTAGCGGAACAGACGGGCCCGCACGAAGCGCGGCGGCTGGTCCGCCGGGAACGGCGAGCGGCGCAGCAGCCGCAGCGTGGCGCGGTCGTTCTCCAGGAGCCGCTCCATCAGCGTCCCGAACCACGACCCGGCGTACGACGGCGACAGCGCGGCGAACCACATCAGCCAGTCCAGCCGCAGATGGTAGGGGGCGAACTGGCGCGGCCAGCGCCGGGGATCACCGGGCTTGCCCTTGAACTCGTACTCCCGCCAGTCCGAGTCCTCACGCGGTGCCGTGTCCGTGGTGCCCTCGATCACGACCTCGTACCGGACCCGGCTGACACTGCCGAAGGCGCCGTACGTGTTGACCAGGTGCAGCGGGTCGAAGGACCGGTTCATGACCTGACGGCGGGAGATCATGTTGGCGACCGGACGGTAGCTGAGACCGACGAGCACGGCGACCACCACGAGGACCGTGACCTCGTACCACAGCGGTGCGTCCGGCCGGTCCGGCGGATCGGCGGGGAACGCGACCACCGACAGGGCCAGCACGATGGTGATCCAGTTCAGCCACGCGAAGTTGCCGGACAGCACCAGCCACAGCTGGGTGGCGATCATCAGGGCAGCCGCGGCCGTCGCGACCGGCTGCGGGGCGAAGAGAAGGAAGGGCACCACCAGCTGGGTGACGTGGTTGGCGGCCACCTCGACCCGGTGCAGCGGCTTCGGCAGATGGTGGAAGAACCAGCTCAGCGGCCCCGGCATCGGCTGCGTCTCATGGTGGTGGTCCAGGCAGGTCAGCTTCCGCCAGCACGCGTCGCCGCGCATCTTGATCAGCCCGGCGCCGAACTCCACGCGGAACAGGATCCAGCGCAGCAGGAACAGCACCACGACCGGCGGAGCCACCTCGTCGTTGCCCAGCCAGACCGCCGCGAAGCCGACCTCCAGCAGAAGGGACTCCCAGCCGAAGGAGTACCAGGTCTGGCCGACGTTCACGATCGACAGATACAGCGCCCACGGCACCAGCCACAGCGGCAGGGCCGCCCACAGCGGCACCAGCGCGTCCACGCCGGCCGCCAGCGCCGCCGACACCGCGCACCCCGACCAGGCGCACCAGGCGAAGAAGCGGTCCGAGTAGTGCAGTTGGAACAGGCTCGGCGCGGCCCTGAACGGCACCCGCGCCACGAACCGCGGCACGGGCAGCAGACCCCGCGACCCCATCAGCGCCCGGAACTGCAGGGCCGCCGTCAGGAACGCGACCAGATAGACCCCGGCCAGGGCCCGCTGGAACACCAGTCGGCTCGTCTCGTACCCCGGTGCGACGAACCAGTCCACGGCCGTGCCCTCCTCTCCCGGTGCCCGCTGTTCATGCTCCTGCCCTGTCATGGTCGCGCCCCGCGCACACCCGCCGCCCCACCTGTCACTCCTTCGCGCGTCACACGGGCACCCGCCCGCCGCCCCGGTCGAAGAATCGGGCAAATCCTGGCAAGGTGGCCCCATGGTTGATCGGGGAGCGAGCGCCCTGTCACTCCCGGACGACTGGCCCACCCACCCGGAACCGATCCTGGCGCTCAACCGCATGGGCAGCTTCGACTGGGACCTGGACAGCGGGCTGTTCCATATGGACGCCCAGGCCCACGAGGTCTTCGACGTGCGCCCCGACGAGTACGACGGGCACCCCGAGAGCCTGGCCGTGCGGGTCCCGCAGCCCGAGGCCTTCCGCCTGGACGGACTGGTCTCCCAGGCCCTGAAGGACGGCAGCGAGAACTACGGCGCCTACTTCCGTATCCGCACCCGCTCCGGCGAGCTGCGCTGGACGCACACCCAGGGCTACATCCGGCGGGACGAGACCGGCCGGCCGCGCCGCATCATCGGCATCGTCCGCGACGCCACCGACGAACTCGCCGAGAGCGAGGAACGGCTCGAACAGGCCGCCGAGGACGAGGCGCGCCGGCAGCAGACCAACGTCGTGCAGCTCACCACGGCCGCTCTGGCGCACGCCCGCACCGTCCAGGACGTCATCGATATCCTCAAGGACGTCCAGGGCCTCACCCTCCTCGGCGCCAAGAGCCTCGTCATGGGCCTCGTCGAGGCCGGCAGCCGTATCCGGCTGGTCGCGGAGGGCCCCGCGGGCAGCTTCGTCCCGGGCACCCTGGTCACCCGGATCGACGAGCCGTACCCGATGAGCGAGGTCGTCCGCACCCTCAGCCCCCGCTTCATCGAGTCGCCGGAGGAGTTCGCCGAGGGCTACCCGATCCTGTGGCCGCACATCACCGGCCTGCACATCACCGCCGCCGCCTACATGCCGCTGATCGCGCAGGCCCGCCCGATCGGCGCCATCGGCCTCCTCTACAGCGACCGGGGCGCTTTCTCCACCGAGGACCGCAACGTCCTCGTCGCCCTCGGCAGCAGCATCGCGCAGAGCCTCCAGCGGGCCATGCTCTACGAACAGGAGAAGGACCTCGCCACCGGCCTCCAGCAGGCCATGCTGCCGCGCACCATCCCCAGCGTGCCCGGCGCCGAGGTCGCCGTCCGCTACCGCGCCGCCGGAGCCGCGGGCACCCTCGGCCGGGACATCGGCGGCGACTGGTACGACCTGATCCCGCTGCCCGGCGGCCGGGTCGGCGCCGTCATCGGCGACGTCCAGGGCCACGACACGCACGCCGCCGCCGTCATGGGCCAGCTCCGCATCGTGCTGCGCGCCTACGCCGCCGAGGGCCACACCCCGGCCACCGTCATGGCCCGCGCCTCCGTCTTCCTGCACGAACTCGACACCGACCGCTTCGCCACCTGCCTCTACGCCGAGGCCGACCTGTCCACCGGGGTCGTCCAGGTCGTCCGCGCCGGGCACATCGAACCGATACTGCGCGCCCCCGACGGCACCTGCCGCCGCGTCCCCGTCGAGGGCGGGCTGCCGCTCGGCCTGTCCGCCGAGTTCGGCAGCCTCGAGTACCCCGTCGGCACCCTGGAGCTCGACGCCGACCACACGCTCCTGCTCTGCACCGACGGCCTCGTCGAGCTGCCGGGCGCCGACCTCGACGACGGCATGCGCACCCTCACCGGCCTCGTCAGCGCCGGGCCCACGGACGTACGGGAGCTCGCCGACCGGCTCATCGACGTCGCCGAGGAACGCGGCGGCGACGACGACGTGGCCCTGCTCCTGCTGCGTCGCCGCGTCCTCGACACCCCGCAGGCCGGCGGACGCCTCCAGCAGCACGTCGCCCCCGGCGACCCGGAGGCCCTGACCGGCGCCCGGCACATGATCCGCGCCGCCGTGCGCGCCTGGAGCGCCGGTGACCGCGCCGACGAGATCGAACTGGTCGCCGACGAACTCATCACCAACGCCCTCATGCACACCGAGGGCGCCGCCGTGGTCACCCTGCGGGTCCTCGCCGGCCACGACCGGCGGCTGCGCGTCGAGGTGGAGGACTCCTCCAGCGCCCTGCCGCGGCGCCGCGAGGCGGGGGAGTCCGGGGTGTCCGGCCGGGGCCTGCTCCTGGTCGACCTGCTGACCGACGCGTGGGGCGTGGAGGCGCGCGGCGGCGGCAAGGCCGTGTGGTGCGAGTTCGTGGTGCCGGAACGGGCCTGATGGCGTTGTCGGCGGCGGATGGCACCCTGGACGTATGCCGGAACTCCCCGAGGTGGAAGCGCTCAAGGACTTCCTCACCGAGCACCTGGTCGGCCACGAGATCGTCCGGGTGCTGCCCGTCGCGATCAGTGTCCTGAAGACGTACGACCCGCCTGTCGGCGCGCTGGAGGGGCACCGGGTCGCCGCCGTGCACCGCTACGGCAAGTTCCTCGACCTGGAGACGGACGGCGGGCCCCGCCTCGTCAGCCATCTGGCGCGGGCGGGCTGGCTGCACTGGAAGGACGAGCTGCCGAGCGGCCTGCCCCGCCCCGGCAAGGGGCCCCTCGCGCTGCGGGTGGCCCTGGAGACCGGCGCCGGGTTCGACCTGACGGAGGCCGGCACCCAGAAGCGGCTCGCGGTGTACGTCGTGACGGACCCGCGGGAGGTGCCGGGCATCGGCCGCCTCGGCCCCGACCCGCTCGCCGACGACTTCGACGAGGCGCGCTTCGCCGCGCTCCTCGAAGGCGAACGCCGGCGCATCAAGGGCGCCCTGCGCGACCAGAGCCTGATCGCCGGCGTCGGCAACGCCTACAGCGACGAGATTCTGCACGCCGCGAAGATGTCGCCGTTCAAGCTGGCGGCGTCGCTGACCCCGGAGGAGGTCACCCGGCTGTACGAGGCGCTGCGGACGACGCTGACCGAGGCGGTCGAGCGCTCGCGCGGGGTCGCGGCCGGGCGGCTGAAGGCCGAGAAGAAGAGCGGCCTGCGGGTGCACGGCCGCACGGGCGAGCCCTGCCCGGTGTGCGGCGACACGATCCGCGAGGTCTCCTTCAGCGACTCCTCGCTCCAGTACTGCCCGACCTGCCAGACGGGCGGCAAGCCGCTCGCGGACCGCCGGCTGTCCCGGCTGCTGAAGTAGCGGCCCCTCAGGTCAGGCCCCGCGTGGCCGGCCAGGCGATGAACGCGACCACGGCGAGGAACAGCGCCGGGATCGCCGTGCAGCGCGCCAGCACGGTCAGGGCCGCCGTGGAGCCGGCCGACCGACGGTTACAGTTTCCGCTGCTCACAGGGGCTGGGCAACTGCACGGACACCCCCGCGCTGACGGAACTTCACGGTTCAACGGTGCCGTCCGTGCCACCCCGTGCCGCCCGGCCGCCTCGTGCCGTCCGTGTCATCCGGGCTTGATCGTCACCAGATGCTCGCCGTCGGAGGTCCGCACCTCGTAGCGCGCGATCTCCTCCGTGTGCATCGCCGAGGCGCCCTTCATCGTGTTCTCGCGGGCGTCGTGGTGGGCCGCCGACCAGCTGGTCACCGTCTCCTCCGCGCCGTCCCGGCCGACGGCGATCAGATGGCAGGCGCGCGGTCCGGCGCCGTCCTTCACCTTGAGCTCGACCTGGGTGCCGTAGACCTCGTTCTCGGTCCTGACCTGCGCCCACACCCCCGAGCGCGCGTCCGTGGCCTCGATGACCTGGAGGGTGTGCTCCTCGCCGGTCACCATGAGTGCCACGCCGGGGCCGACCAGGGCGATCACGGCCGAGGCGGCCAGGGCGTAGAGGGTGCGCCGGCGGCCGGCGCGGTGCCGTGCGGCCACCGCGTCGAGCAGCCGGTTCAGCATCTGCGGGCCCGGCTGGGCCATGGGGTGCACGAAGCGGGGCGTCGACCGCCGGTACAGCATCAACTGGCGGGTGACGGGCCCGAACTCGGTCACGTGTGCGCTGCACCGCGCGCACTCCATGAGGTGGTCCTCGAAGCGGAACGCCTCCGCCTCGCTGAGCACGCCGAGCGCGTACGCGGCGACGTCGCGATGCCTCTCCAGGGACCTCATGCCGAATCCTCGTGCCGTTGGGTGTGGGGTGTGTTACTCCGTGCGCCCATTGGTACGCACCGGACGGCCGAAACACTCAAGCCACACACAGAATCGCAACCAGGGGATTCGGAGCGGTCGGCGCCGAGGATTGGTCCCGGGGGAGAAATTCTCAGAAGAGGTGGATGGCCAGGTGCCCGAGGGGCAGTCCGAGCTGCCACGCGGGGGTCCAGACCTTGGGTCCCTCGTCCTCGCCGGCCGACGTGCCGCCCCCCGGCACCGCGTTCAGATCGGGGGCGAGCAGCTCGGTCTCCTGCAGCCAGCGCCAGGCCGCCTCGGCCAGCCGCAGATCGGGGGCGGGCTCGCCCGCCGCGGTGGCCCGCGCCGCGAGGTCGGCCATCGTCTCGCGCACCCAGTGCTGCCACGGCTGGTCGTAGGCGGTCAGGGACAGCCACGTCTCCAGCTGGGTGACGACCCGGATGCCGGACAGCTCGCCGTCGGTGTCGGACAGGAAGATGGTCAGCGCCAGCGCGTCCCGGCCGGCGCGGAACTCGAAGGACGTCGGTGGCATCAGATCACCGGTGCGCAGCAGCTCGTCGGCGATGTACTCGGCGTACAACCACGCCATGGGGACGGTGAGTTCGCCGCCGCCTGTGCCGTCCGTGCTCTCCTGACCTGTGTGCAGCATCCCTTCCTGCCTTCCTCCGGTGGGTGCGTCGCCCCACCCCGGGGTCGTGGGCCGTTGCCCTATCCGGAACACGGATGGGGACAGCCGATTACTCAACCGGGGTGTTCAGCAAGGCGCTTTACGGAGGTTTGACTCGGCCGTCGGTTTCACCGCAGGTCGGGCGCGTATCCCGGAAGCACCCTGCGCAGGGCGCGGAGCGCGTAGTAGGCGCGCGACTTCACCGTACCGGGCGGGATCCCGAGGGTCCGGGCCGCTTCCGCCACACTCGCCCCCTGGAAATACACCAGCACCAGGACTTCACGGTGTTCGGGAGTGAGAGTCTTCACAGCCTCGCGGACGTCGAGCGCCTCGGCGGCCCGTTCCGCGTGATCGGACATGACGCGGGCGTTCTCCAGTACCGCGTCCCCGACCTCGGCCGGCCGTGCCTGCCGGGCCCGCCGCGCGTCGATCGCGAGCCGCCGGGCGACGGTCATCAGCCAGGGGCGGACGGAGTCGAAGTCGTCGGCGCGCAGGGCCTCGGGGTGCTTCCAGGCGCGCACCAGCGTCTCCTGCACCAGATCCTCGGCGCGCTGCCGGTCTCCGTCGCAGAGCCGGAGGAGGAGCGCGAAGAGGGGCCGGCCGTGCTCCCGCTGCAGTGCGGCGAGCTCGTGCTCGGCGGTCGTCCTGTTCGTGAGGGTGGTTCCGGCCGTCATGGCCGTATCGCAACGCAAGCCCGGACCGGGGGACAGGGCGCGCGCAACGGCCTGCGGCGGACGGTCGATCGCGTCGGTGAACGGTGCGGTGAACGGTCCCTTCCGCCTGCGGCGGGTGCGCGGACGGGCTAATCGGAGTGGCCGAATTGTTTGCGATGGTGTCCCGCTTCGTACCTATTTGATGCGTATATACGACCACAAGGGGTGAGCTGATGATCGCACGCAGTCGGCTTGTGGCCATCGCTGTCACAGCCGTCCTCGCCGCAGGCGCCGCCTGCCAGGCCCACAACCGCGAGGTCGCGGCCCGGCCGGGTCCGTCCGCCGGTCCCCGCGGCTTCACGCTCGTCGCCACCGGCGACGTGCTGCCGCACACGTCCGTCATCGACCGCGCGCGCTTCGACGCCGGGGGCAAGGGGTACGACTTCCGTCCGATGCTCGCCGGCGTCAAGCCCGTCGTGTCCGCCGCCGACCTGGCGCTGTGTCACATGGAGACCGTGTACGGCGAGAACGGCGAGTACACCGGCTACCCCCTGTTCAAGTCGCCGCCCGAGGTCGCCCGCGGTCTCGCCGCCACCGGCTACGACGGCTGCTCGACGGCCTCCAACCACAGCCTCGACGACGGGGCCGCCGGCATCCTGCGCACGTTGAACGCCCTCGACCGGGCGAAGGTGAAGCACGCGGGCACCGCGCGGGCCGAGGGCGAGTCGCGCACCGCGACCGTGCTGCGGGCGGGCCCGGCCACGGTGGCGCACCTGGCGTACACCTATGGCGTCAACGACCTCCCGCTGCCCGCCGGTCAGCCCTGGGCGGTCAACCTGATCGACGAGAAGAAGATCGTGGCGGACGCCCGCGCCGCCCGGAAGGCCGGCGCCGATGTCGTGGTGGTGTCCCTGCACTGGGGCACCGAGTGGCAGGACGCGCCGGACGACGAGCAGCTGACCCTGGCCCGCGACCTCACCGCCTCGCGCAGCGGCGACCGCCCGGACATCGACCTGATCCTCGGCACCCACGCCCACGTCCCGCAGGCGTACGAGAAGGTCAACGGCACCTGGGTGGTCTACGGCATGGGCGACCAGGTCGCCGGGGCGATGTACAACGACCAGGGTGTGCAGGACCCGCGCGGCAACGAGTCCACCCTCGGCCGCTTCACCTTCACGCCGCCCGAGAAGAAGGGCGGACGCTGGGAGGTGACCAGGGCGGAGTTCCTGCCGCAGGTCTTCGACGTCGACGCCGGCCGGGTGGTCGACCTCAACCAGGCCATCGCCGGCGGCGCGGACCTGAAGGGCGTGCGGGACCGCATCCGGGACGTCGTCCTGAGCCGGGGCGCGGCCGAGGACGGTCTGCGGATGGCGCAATAGCGGCGGTCAGCCGCCGTCGCCGCGCTCCATCAGCCGCACCAGCTCCCCGAGCACCCGCACGCACGCCGTCACGTCCGCGTCCGTCAGGTCACCGCCGGTCCCGCGCAGCGCGCCGTGCTCGCGGGCCAGCACGGCCGTGATCGCCCGCCGTCCGGCGTCCGTGAGCCGGATCAGGGAGGACCGCCGGTGGGCCGGGTTCGGGACGCTCTCCACCAGGCCCCGCTCCGCGGCCTCGTTCACCGTGCGCTGCACGAACTGGCGGCTCACGGCCAGGGTGCGGCCCATCGACGGCACGGTCAGCGGCCCGCGCCGGTGGAGCAGGTCCAGGACCGCCCGGACGGCGACGGACAGGCCCTCGGCGGCCGCGCCCCGCTCGACGCTGTGCTGCGTGAGCCGGTACAGCGGCCCCACCAGGTCGAAGACCTCGGTCAGCCGGTGGGCCAGCTCGTCGGGGGGAAGGGGCTCGGCGGTGTCGTTCACCCCTCCATCATGACACCTGGGTTGTCAAAGCGGCGATGGGATGACACCTTGGTTGTCATGACAGCTGCTGTGGAACCCAGCTTCTTCGCCTCGGCCGACGGCGACCTCGCCTACCTCGACACCGGCTCCGGCGACCCCGTGGTCCTCGTCCACCCCGGCTACGTCGACCACCGCGCCTTCGCCGCCCAGATACCGGCGCTCGCCGCCCACCACCGGGTGATCGCCGTCGACGTACGCGGCCACGGCCTCTCCGCCAACGCCACGAAGCCCTTCCGCTGGGCCGACGACCTCGCCGCCCTGCTGCGCCACCTCGACGCCGGCCCCGCCGTCCTCGTCGGCGTCTCCATGGGCGGCGTCATCGCCACCGACACCGCCCTGGAACACCCGGAACTGGTCCGCGCGGTGGTCACCTGCGGCGCCGCCACCGGCGACTTCACCTACACCGACCCGTGGACCAAGGGCATCCAGGCCGAGTACGCGCGCACCCTCGGCGCCGGCGACATCGAGGGCTGGCTGAACGCCTTCCTGCGGGTGATCCCCGGCGAACACCGCGACGCCGGCGACGTCGACCCGGACATCGCCCGGCGCCTGCGGGAGATGGCCCTGCACACCCTCTCCAAGCACACACCGGACGAGAAGGACCGGCTCGTGCCGGTGACCGGCTCCTGGGCCCGGCTGCCGAGACTCGACGTCCCGCTGCTCGCCCTCAACGGCTCCCTGGAACCCGCAGACATGCTCGACGCCGCCGAACGGCTCGCACGGGCCGTCCCGCACGGCCGCACCGCCACCATCCACGGCGTCGGCCACTACCTCCACATGGAGAAGCCGGACGAGTTCAACGCGATCGTGCTCGACTTCCTGCGCACCCTCTGACCGCGGCCCGGCACGGCGGCTACGGCACCACGGTCACCGGCCAGCGCCCCGCCTTGACCAGCCGTACCGCCACCGAGCCGACGATCCGGTGCCCGGCCTGCTCCGAGGCGCCCACCACCACCGCGTCCGCCTTCAGCTCGTCCGCCGCCTTCACCAGGCCGCCGTAGGGGTCGCCACGGAAGGTGTGGAACTCCCAGCGCAGATCGAATATCCCCTTCACCCGCTCCGTCGCCTCCCGCAGATAGGCGATCAGCTCCTCGGCGATCTCGTCCGTCGTCTCCCCGACCGGCGCGCCGAGCGCGACCCCCGCCGTCACCACCGGCTGCACGTACACGAGGGCGAGCAGCGCCCCCTGCCGGCGCGCCAGCCCCGCGGCGTAGGCCGTCGCGCGGAGCGACGACTCCGAGCCGTCCACGCCGACCACGATGACCTTGGGCCCGTCGGTACCCCGCTCGAACCGCTGCGCGTCCTGTTCCGTCACGGCACGGAGGTTATCGGAAGCCCCTGCTCCGGGCGCCGGGCAGGCCCTCCACGACCGTCCCGCGTGCGGGGGCCGACGGGTGACCCGGGCTCGGCCGCCCGGGTGCTTCGATGCCGCCGTCCCGGTGCCGCACTGGTGCGCCGGTCACCGGCCGGGCGACCCATGAGTCATGACGAAGGATCAGCTGCCCCCGCGTCTGCTCACCCGCCGCCGTCTGCTGCTCGCCGGAGCCGCCGCCGTCTCGGCCGCCGGCACCGCCGGAGTCCTCGCCGCGGTCACCGGCGGAGACGAGCCGGTCCGGGCCCCCGCCCCGGCCGCGGGCCCCCCGGCGCGCCCCGCCCAGAAGCCGAACTCGTACCGCCTGCGGCCCCTGACCGGATACGGCCCGCCCCGCGCGGCCCCCCACCGGCCCCTCGTGCGGCACGCGCCCCTGCTGCGGATGCCGGCCCGCGGCCGCACCATGCTGCTGACCTTCGACGACGGCCCCGACCCCCGCTACACCCCCCGCGTCCTGGACACCCTGCGCGCCTACGACGTGCGCGCCACGTTCTTCGTGTGCGGCGAGATGGCCGACTACAACAAGGACCTCGTGGCCCGCATGGCCGACGAGGGCCATGTCATCGGCAACCACACCTGGTCGCACCCGCTGCTGACCCGGCTCAGCCGCCGCCGGATGCGCGAGGAGATGGAACGCACCAGCGACGTCGTCGAGGACGCCTGCGGCGAGCGCCCCGCCTGGTTCCGCGCCCCCTACGGCGCCTGGAACCGGACCGCCTTCCAGCTCGGCGCCGACCTGGGCATGGAGCCCCTGGCGTGGACCGTGGACACCCTCGACTGGACCACGCCGGGCACCCGGAAGATCGTCCACGCGGTCCGGGACGGCGCCGCCCCCGGCGTCGTGGTGCTCTCGCACGACGCCGGGGGCGACCGTTCGCAGAGCGTCGCGGCCCTGCGGACCTATCTGCCGGAGCTGCTGGACGCCGGGTACCACCTGACCGTCCCCGACGTGCGGCTCGTCTGACGCCGCGCGCCCGCCGGCCGGCCGGGGTCCCTCAGCGGACCTCGACCAGGCCGGCGAAGACGACCACGTTCCCGTCGTAGCCGCTCTGCTTGGTGAAGCCGCCGCCGCAGGTGATGACCCGCAGCTCGGCGGTGCCCTTCGAGGCGTACACCCGGTCGCCGGGGAAGTCGTTCTTCTCGAACACCTCGATGCCGTAGATCTGGAAGACGGCCGTCTTGCCGTCCTCGCGGGCGATCTCGATCCGCTTGCCCTTCTCCAGCGACCCCAGCCCGTAGAACACGGCCGGTCCCTGTGTGTTGTCGACATGGCCGACGACAACCGCGGTGCCCTTCTCACCCGGTGTCACCGAGCCGGTGAACCAGCCCGCGAGGTTCGGGTCCTCCGGCGGCGGCGCGGCGACCCAGCCGTCCGCGTCCAGCCCGACGGGGATGATCGGCGCGTTCACCTGGATGCCGGGGATCCGCACCCGGTTCGGCATGGCGTACGGCAGGGGCCGTACGGACCTGGCGAGGTGGGCGGGCAGACGGCTGTCGGCCGCGGCCGCCTGCGCCGGCTGGGGCGGGCCGACGTCGAACTCGCCGGACCCGTTGCGGATGAGCGCGAGACCGGTCAGCAGCACCAGCGCTATCACGCCCCAGGGAGCGCGCGTCCTGCGCCGCTCCTCCGCTCGCTCCAGCTCGGACCCAGACATTCGGCTACCCCTCTCGACCCGGCCGTCGCCGTGTCTTCCACGCATAACGGAACGCTAAGTCCCTCGCGGCCGGGCGGCGACGGGGCGGAGACGAACGGGTGGCGCGGCGATTTTCGGTGCGCCATACGAGGTGCGGGCCCCCGAGAAATTCTGACGGTGCGTGACCTGCGGTGATCGTTCTCGCGGGGCGGTCGCCCGGCGTGTCCCCTCACCAGGACGGACCAGCGCCGAAATGCGGCCCCGCGCACGGCATCTGAGGGTCTTTCTGGGAGGCGCTTTCTCGCCGATCGGACCGGGGACGGGACCCGGGGCGTCTTCCGCGGAGGATCACATGCGTACCACACGTACCCTGGCGGCCGCTGCCACCGCGGTTGCCGCTCTCGGCGTCGCCGCCCCGGCGGCCGTTGCGCGGGACGGCATGCCCGGCCCCAGCAACATCGTGGCGCTGCCCAGCGTCATCGCCCGCGGCGGACAGCTCACCATCACCGTCGACGGCTGCCACTCGGGCGGCACCGCGACCTCGGACGCGTTCCGGCCCACGACCCTGTCGCCGACCGGCGGCAGCACCGCCCGGGGCACCGCGACCGTCGACCACAAGGCCCGTCCGGGCGCGCACAGCATCACCGTCAACTGCGGCGGCCGGACCCTGACGAACCCCGCCGCCTTCACCGTCGTCGGCGGTGTCCGCGGCGGCCTCGGCGGCAGCTCGTCGACGGGGGCGACGCCGGCCGACATGGCCATCGGCGGCGGCCTCATCGCCGCGGCCCTCGCGGGCGGCGGCGTGTTCTGGATGCGGCGCCGGGCGGAGAGGACGATCTGACCGGCCACCCCTTCGGCCGTCGCACGCACGTCCACGGAGCTTCGCCCCGACCCCCACGAGGGGGGCCGGGGCGAAGCTCCGTGGCAGCGGAGCCAGGGAGCGGTCAGGCGTCGCCCTCGTCGGCGCGCCGCCGGGACAGGTGGTACGCGGTCCCGATCGCGCCGGTGACGAGGGCGGCGCCCAGACCGATCTCCTTGAGGTCGAACCCGGCGAACGTCCCGCCCGCACCGGCCTTGACGCCCTTGTCGGGGACGGGCCGGTGCCCGGGCTCGGGCCGGCCCCCGGCGATCCTGAGGTCGGCGCTCTGCCAGAACGTGCCGCAGTAGAACGACACCTCGTACGTGGCGCCCCGCTTCGCGTCCCGGTCGACGGTGACCCGTGCCGTGGTCCGCCACCGGGGGATCACGACCGTGTCGAAGACCCCGGACGAGACGGTCACGCTCTGCTCGCAGCCGTTGGCGTGCAGCCTCACCTGCCCGCCGGGCTCCACCGTGCCGGGCACCACCCTGGCCCAGAACCCCGAGTCGTCGCCGCTCGCGTGGGCGGCCGGCGCGGTCGCGGCGAGGGCGCCCAGGCCCAGCAGCGCGGCCGACGCGACACGTATCGCTCGCATGGTGTTCCTCCCGGTCCCGAGGAGCGGCGACGGACCTTCCTCCGTCTGCGCCGGACACGCACCTCGATGTCCGGAACGCTAGGAACGCGCGCGCACCCGCGCGATCGGTGTCGTACGAATGGGGCAACCGTGTGGGCCGCCCAGGGGAACATGTTGCTGCGGCCGGGCGACGCGGCCGGTGCGGCGGCGTGCGTCCCCCGGCGCTGCGGCGGGGTGAGGGCGCGTCAGCCCTTGGCGCGCGGGAACAGGTCCAGGAACGGCTGCGCCGCGTCGGCGGCCCCGTGGTTGTACGGGGAGTCGAAGTCCCAGATCAGGAAGAGCAGGAACGCGATCAGCGCGGAGAACAGCCCGGCGAGGACCAGCTCACGGGGAGTGCGCCGGATCTGCAGGGCGAACACCATGCCGATGGTGATCACCGCCCCGGCCAGCAGCCCGAACCACACCACGCCCGGCATGGTCGCGCCGGTGGAGTCGCCGCGGGCGATGCGCGCCTGGTCGGCCGCGGTCACCTGGTCGACGAGCGGCTGGTACGCCTGCGCCTCGAAGTCCGACGCCGGCTCGTAGTCGGTGACGTCCTCCCGCAGCCGCTGGAACAGCGCGGTGCCGCGGTCCGTGAGTTCGCCGTCGTCCGCCATGGCCTTCCACTCGGTGGTGACGACGTGTCCGACATAGGCGTTGACATCCTCCCGAATGCGGTCGCGGACCTCGGGCGGGTAGACCCGGACGCGCTCGGTGATCTCGTGCAGCGCCACGGCCTCCGCCTGGACGTGGTCCTGGGCGGCGCTGCGGCCCTCCCAGACGCCCGCGATGGCCAGACCCAGGACGATGGCGTACACCACGCCGATCCACATCGTCATGTACTCGATGACGTCCGGGGTCTCGGAGGGGTCCTCGTCCTCGGGGGCGGTCCTGTGCCGCACGAGGGTGATGATCACCACCACTCCGCAGGCGGCCAGCATCGCGAGGGTGAGAACAAGCCATTCCGGCAAGGGGATCCTCCAGGGGTCAGCGGGGACGCAGGGCGGCGACCGCCGCGATGGCGGGGACCGCGATCAGCAGGACGAAGGTCAGGGGCGACGGGGCGCCGGGCGGCACCTGGCGCTGCGCGCTGACGCGGTGCGGCGGGTAGTGGACGCGGGTCGGGCTGGGCTCGGGCGCGGGCGGCGGCGGTGTCGGCCGGGGCTTCGGCGGGGGTGCCGGGGCCGGGGCGGCCTTGGGTGCCGGCGGCGGCGCGGGGGCCGGCGGGGGCGGTGTGGGCCCGGGCGCCGGGGGCTCGGGCTTCGGCTCGGGCGTGGGCTTCGGCGTGGGTGTGGGGCTCGGCTTCGGCGGAGGCGGTGGAGGCGGAGGCGGAGGCGGCGGTTCGGGTGTCGGCGTCGGTGTCGGCGTGGGGGTGGGCGTCGGGGTCGGCGGGGGACATTGCGGCGGGGTGGGCCAGGTGAGACTCCCGGCGACCGCCACGGCCTGGACCCCGCCGGGTCCCGTGTCCGCGTAGGCGCAGGCGTCGGCCACCGCGGCCCCGGCCGGTGCCGTCACCAGCAGCCAGGTCAGCACCGCCACGGCCAACAGCCGCGAGGTGAGGGTGGATTGTGTGGGTTCGGGTCCGTGCACGACGAAGATCTTGATTGCCTGCCGGCCGCCACACGCCGAGGATCGGGTGGATTGCCCCGAACGGGGGACGGGCGGCTGCACGCGCGTGACCAGGCGTACGCCTGGGGCGGGAGGGGTCTCACAGGTTCCCGAAAGAATTTCGTCCGCCCGTTGAACACGTACGGGGTCCCCCTGCGTACTCCTCGTCGTGCGGCGGCGCAGCAGGGCGCTGCGACACCCGTGTGATTCTGGGGAGTTGACGATGAAGACCTCGTGGCGGAGCGCCTCGCTCGCGGTGAGCGCCGTGGCGCTGCTGGCGCTGACGACGGCATGCGGGCAGGAGACGACCCCGCCGGCGAGCAGCCAGAACGTGGGAGCCACGGCCGCCACGGGCGGCGGCTACGGATCCGCGGGCACCGGTCTGGGCGGTGCCGACGCCGGCGCGCCGGGCGAGGAGGGCATCGGCGCGCAGACGTCCACCGCCGGTGAGCTGTCCGTCTCCACCAACGCCGAGCTCGGCAAGGTGCTGACCGACAGCGGCGGTCTGACGCTCTACCGCTTCGACAAGGACACCGCCGAGCCCGCCAAGTCGAACTGCGACGGCGACTGCGCCAAGAAGTGGCCGCCGGTCCCCGCCGACGACGCCGAGGCCGGCGCCGGCATCGACAAGGCCCTGCTCGGCTCGGTCACCCGGTCCGACGGCACCAAGCAGCTCACCGTCGCCGGCTGGCCGGCGTACCGCTTCGCCAAGGACATCAACGCCGGGGACGTCAACGGCCAGGGCGTCGGCGGCACCTGGTACGCGCTCGCCCCCGACGGAAAGAAGGCGCAGGGCGGTGCCGGCGCGCGGACCACCGACCTGCCGGGCCTGTCCACCCGCAAGGACCCCAAGCTCGGCGAGATCGTCATCGACGGCAACGGGCACACGGTGTACCGCTTCATGAAGGACTCGCCCTGGCCGATGAAGACGGCCTGCACCGGCGAGTGCCTGAAGAAGTGGCCCGTCATCAAGCCCGTGGACGCCAAGGACACCAAGGGCATCGACCTGAAGGGGTCCGGCCCCCGCGGTCAGGGCTACGTGGTCTTCGACCGGCCCGACGGCATCCGGCAGCAGACCATCGACTGCGTGCCGATCTACACCTTCGCCGGGGACAAGAAGCCCGGTGACACCAACGGTCAGGGCGTGGGCGGCACCTGGTACGCCATCCGCCCCGACGGCAAGCCGGTCGGCGCGTCGGAGAAGTGAGGATCAGACCTCCCCAGGGTTGATCCACGCGCACGGCCCCGGTCCGCCCCCTGAACCCACCGCTCAGGGGGCGGACCCGTGTGCCGTCACGGGCCGGGCGCGTCCTCCCGGATTCCCCCGCTTCGCGGCCCTGTGGAATGCTTCGGTGGTTTTCCCGGGAAGTGCGGGGGGTTCCGGCGCGGCACGTGCCACCGGCAGTGACCGGGAACGGATGGTCAATTTCCGTTTCCGCTCGCTCCATTGGCGGGCGATCAGTAGCCTCAGCTCGAACACCGGATCGCCTACGCGTTGGAGAGTCAGATGGAGCGTCCCGCCTGGGCCCCACGGAACATCGACATCTCGGTCCCCAGCGTCTCGCGCATCTACGACTACTACCTGGGCGGTTCGTACAACTTCGAGGTCGACCGGGAAGCGGCCCGCAAGGCCATGGAGTTCATGCCGGGTCTGCCCAAGATCATGCAGGCCAACCGGGCGTTCATGCGGCGCGCGGTGCGCTTCGCCGCCGGCGAGGGCGTCACCCAGTTCCTCGACATCGGCTCCGGCATACCGACGTTCGGCAGCGTCCACGAGGTGGCCCGCGCGGCCGACCCCCGCTCCCGTGTGGTGTACGTCGACCACGACCCGGTCGCCGTCGCCCACAGCGAGGCCGTCCTCGCCGGTGACGAGGGCACGGGCGTCGTCGCCGCGGACCTGCGCAAGCCCCAGGAGATCCTGACCAGTTCGGAGGTCGGGCGCCTCATCGACCTGAACCGGCCGGTCGCCGTGCTCCTCGTTGCCATACTGCACTTCGTGGAGGACGAGGACGACCCGTACGGAGCGGTGGCCGAACTGCGCGACGCGCTCCCGCCCGGCAGCATGCTGGTGCTCACGCACGCCTCGTACGAGGGCATCCCGCTGTCCGAGGAGACGGCCAAGGGCGCGGTCGACGTGTACGAGGACATCCGCAACCCGCTGATCATGCGTTCGCGCGACGGGATCGCGCGGTTCTTCGAGGGGTACGACATGGTGGAACCCGGACTGGTGCCGATGCCGCTCTGGCGTCCGGACACCGCACCGGAGGACGACGACCGATGGGCCTTCTCCGGGTTCGCCGGCGTGGGGCGTACGGCGTGAGCGGGGGGCTCGACGAGCCGGAGGACAGACTGCGCCGGTTCGCGACGATCTGGAGCCGGGCCGTCTTCCCGGTCACCGCGACGTCGTCGACCCGGCCGGAGTTCGAGGCGCAACTGCTGCCGCTCGCCCGGCGGTTGAGCGACGCCCTCAAGGCGCGGGCGTTCGACGCCGACGAGGGCAAGGCGGTCGGCGCGGCCCTGGTCGGCGTCCACTGCACCGACCCGGAGGCGCTCAGCCGCTCGCTGGACTGCGTCGACGCCTACCTGGTGCTCTACTGCGGCGGCGACGGCGACCAGGAGGACCTGCGGGCCCGCTCGGCCCGGCTCCAGCACGCCATGGCCGCCGGCTACGCCCAGGCGCTGCGCGCCCGCACCCTCGCCGAGCAGGAGGCGATCTCCGCGGCCGCCCTCAAGGCCCAGGGCGTGGTCGCCCAGGCCCTGCACGCCACCGAGGCACGGTTCCGGGCGGTGTTCGAGGGCGCGGCCATAGGCATCGGCATCGCCGACCTGGACGGCAACATCCTCCAGGTGAACGGCGCCCTGCTGCGCATGTTCGGCGTCTCGGGGCAGACCATGCAGACCCGCAACGTCCTGGACTGGACCCACCCCGAGGACGCCCCGCAGACCTGGAAGCTCTACGAGGAGCTGGTCCGCGGCGAGCGCGAGCACTACCACCTCGAGAAGGCGTTCTACCGTCCCGACGGGACCGTGCTGTGGACCAACCTCACGGTGTCCCTGCTGCGGGACGCCGACGGGGCCCCGCGGTACCAGCTGGCCCTCATGGAGGACACCACCGAGCGCCGGCTGCTCAATCTGCGGCTGCGCTACGAGGCCACCCACGACGCCCTGACCGGTCTGCCCAACCGCACGTTCTTCTTCGAGCGGCTGGAGAAGGCGCTGGCCGCCGGCGAGGGGCAGCGCTTCGGCCTGTGCTACCTCGACCTGGACGGCTTCAAGACCGTCAACGACAGCCTCGGCCACGCGGCCGGCGACCGGCTGCTCGTCGAGGTCGCCGACCGGCTCCAGTCCTGCGCCACCCGGCCCGGCGAGATGGTCGCCCGGCTCGGCGGCGACGAGTTCGTGGCCCTCACCACCGGCCCCGGCACCGAGCGCGAGGTCGACGAACTCGCCTCCCGGATCATGAACGCGCTGCTCGCGCCGATCAGCGTCGACGGCCGGGAGCTGACCGTCCGCGGCAGCATCGGCGTCGTGGAGGGACCGGCCGGCGAGCGCAGCGCGGCGGAGGTGCTGCGCAGCGCCGACATCACCATGTACCGGGCCAAGTCGGCGGGCGGCAACCGCTTCGAGCTGGCCGACCCGGAGGCCGACGCCCGCGCGATCACCCGGCACGGCCTGACCACGGCCCTGCCGACCGCCCTGGACCGGGGCGAGTTCTTCATCGAGTACCAGCCGCTGGTGCACCTCGGCGACGGCAGTGTGCGCGGCGCGGAGGCCCTGGTGCGCTGGCTGCACCCGCAGCACGGCATCCTCGGCCCGGACCGGTTCATCCCGCTCGCCGAGCACACGGGCCTCATCGTGCCGCTCGGCCGGTGGGTGCTGGAGCAGTCGGTCCGTCAGGCACGCGCCTGGCGGGAGCGGTACCACGACGGCGGCCCACTCCGCATCAACGTCAACCTCTCGCCCTGCCAGCTCACCCACCCCGGTCTGGTCCAGGACACCGTCGACATCCTGGAACGCGCGGGCGTGCAACCCGACGCGCTGTGCCTGGAGGTGACCGAGTCGGCCCTCATCGGCGCCGACGACGCCCTGCTCAAGCCGCTGCGCCGGCTGGCCGAGATGGGCGTCGACATCGCCCTGGACGACTTCGGCACCGGCTACTCCAACCTCGCCAACCTGCGCCGGCTGCCGGTGAGCGTCCTCAAGCTGGACCGGTCGTTCACCCAGAGCATGCAGCGGTTCCCCGCCGACCCCGTCGACCTCAAGATCGTCGAGGGGATCGTCTCCCTGGCGCACAGCCTGGACCTCGCGGTGACCGTGGAGGGCGTCGAGACCGGCGCCCAGGCCGAGCAGCTGCGGATACTGGGCTGCGACACCGCGCAGGGCTGGTACTACGCCCGCCCCGGCCCGCCGGAGCGGCTGCACGAACTGGCGCTGGTCGACGCGACGGGCTGAGCCGCGCGCACCGGGCCGCGGGGATGCCCGGCGGCCCGGCCCCGCGCGGTCGGATAGCGTGACCGGGGAGACGGCGGCGCCACGTCCGTACAGGCCGCCGGGAAGGCGGGTCCGGCCATGCGCGACAGGCCGATCGATCTGGACCTGCGCAAGGTGCGCTACTTCGTGGCGGTCGCCGAGCGCCGGCACTTCGGGCGGGCGGCCGTCGCCCTGCACGTCACCCAGCCCGCCCTGTCCCGCCAGGTGCGCCAGCTGGAACACGAGCTGCGTGTCGAGCTGTTCACCCGCAGCACCCGCGAGGTCGCCCTCACCCCGGCGGGCGAGCAGTTCCTGCACGACGCCAGAGCCCTCCTCGCCGCCTCCGAGGCCGCCCAGGAGCGCGCCCGCCGCATCGGCGCCGGCGACGACGCGCTGGTCGTCGGCTTCATGCTCGGCACGGACGTCGGACCGGCGCTCAACGCGTTCTCGGCGCGCTTCCCGCACGTCTCCGTCGAACTGGTGCGCCTGCGCTGGTGGAGTCAGGCGCGGGCGCTGCTCGACGGGAGCGTCGACGTGGGGTTCGTCCGGCCGCCGCTGGAGACCGACGGCGTGGACCTCCTCCCGCTCTACACGGAGCGCCTGAGCGCCGTCCTGCCCGCCGGCCACCCCCGGGCGCACGACGGCGAGGTCGCCCTCGCGGACCTCGCCGGCGAGCCCGTCCTGGAGTACGCGGACGCGAGCGAGGCGTGGTCGGCCGTCTGGAACGCCGACCCCCGGCCCGACGGCACCCGCCCGGACCACGGCCCCGCCTTCCACGACATGGAGGAACTGCTGGGCTACGTCCGGAGCGGACGCGGGATCGCCTTCGTATCGGGGGCCGCCGCGGCCGCGTTCCCCCGGTCCGACATCGCCTACGTCCCCGTCGCCGGCGTACCGCCCGGACAGGTCTCCCTGGCCTGGCCCGCCCGGCGTTCCTCACCGGCCGTGACCGGCTTCGTCGAGACGGCCCGCGCCGCCGTCGCGGGCCGGGCCGGCGCGTAGACCTGCGGCGATGCCGGCTGGGCATCAATGGCACCGGGACCGGCATTGGACGGGAGGGCGACGGGGCCCAAGGCTGGAAAGCGCCGGGACGACCCACCGGCCTCCTTCCCACCCAGCCCCCTTGGAGCCCGCCATGCGTGCTGCCGTAGCCACCGGCGCCAACCTGCCGCTCACCCTCGACGACCACGACATCCCGCAGCCCGCCGCCGGCGAGGTCCTCGTCAAGGTCACCGCCTGCGGCGTCTGCTTCTCCGACCTGAGCCTGCTGCGCGGCCACTACCCCTTCGCCCGGTACCCCGTGATCCCCGGGCACGAGATCACCGGCGTCGTCACCGCCGTCGGGGAGGGCGTCACCTTCCCCGAGGTCGGCACGGCCGTCGGCGGCCAGTTCCTGTACGACTCCTGCGGCCACTGCGACTACTGCGTGCGCGGTGAACAGATCCTCTGCCCGCGCAAGCGGATCACCGGGGTGGTGGCCGACGGCGGCTACGCCGAGTACGTCCTGCTCAAGGCCGCCTTCGCCACCCCGCTGCCGGACGGCCTCGACCCGGTCGCCGCGGCCCCGCTGATGTGCGCCGGTCTGACCGCCTTCAACGGGCTGCGCCAGGCCGGGGCGACGGCGGGCTCCCGCGTCGCGGTCGTCGGTCTCGGCGGCGTCGGCGCGCTCGCCGTGCGCTACGCCGTCGCCATGGGCGCGGACGTGGCCGTGATCGGCCGGTCCCGGCGCGGCGAGGACCAGGCGAAGGCGCTGGGCGCCGACCTGTTCGTCGCCACCGGCGAGTCCGACCCGGCGGACGCCCTGAAGGCGTGGGGCGGCGCCGACGTCGTCCTCAACGCGGCTCCCTCCACGGAGGCGGCCGCCGCCACCCTCGGCGGTCTCGCTCCCGACGGCACCCTGCTGCTGCTCGGCTACGGCCCCGAGCCGCTGACGCTGCCCACCCAGCCCATGATCCTCAACCGGCTGCACGTGGTGGCCTCGCCGTCCGGCTCCCCGCACGACCTGCGCGACACCCTCGCCTTCTCGGCGGCCCACGACATCCTCCCCGAGGTCACCCCGATCACCCTCGACCAGGCGCCCGGCGTCCTCGACGCGATGGCCGACGGCTCGGCGCACGGCCGCAGCGTCATCACCTTCGGCTGACCTTCCGCATCCCCCAAGGAGACCGTCATGCCCTCCTCCGTCCTCGTCACCGGTGCCTCCAGCGGTTTCGGCGCCCTGACCGCCCGCGCCCTCGCCGACGCCGGCCACACCGTCCACGCCGGCATGCGGCGGACCACCGGCCGCAACGCCCCGGCCGTCGCCGACGCCCGCGCCTACGCCGAACAGCACGGCGTCGACCTGCGTCCCCTCGAACTCGACGTGTCCGACCAGGAGTCCGTGGACGCGGCCGTCGCCGAGGCCGGGCGGATCGACGTCGTCGTCCACAACGCCGGGCACATGGTGCTCGGCCCGGCCGAGTCCTTCACCCCGGAGCAGATCGCCGAGATCTACGACACCAACGTCGTGTCCACCCAGCGCGTCAACCGGGCCGTCCTCCCGCAGATGCGAGAACGGCGGGACGGCCTGCTGGTGTGGGTGGGTTCGACCAGCACCTACGGCGGCACCCCGCCGTACCTCGCCCCCTACTTCGGGGCCAAGGCCGCCATGGACCACCTGGCCAAGAGCTACGCCGTCGAACTGAGCCGCTTCGGCATCGACTCGGCCCTCGTCGTCCCCGGCTCCTTCACCTCCGGCACCAACCACTTCGCCCACGCGATGCACCCGGCGGACACCGCCACGGCCGAGGCGTACGACGCCCTGTACGGCGGCCTCATGGACGACGTGGGCAAGGCGCTCGCGGCCCTGGCACCGGACGACGCCGACGTCCGGGAGGTCGCCCGCGCGATCGTCCGTGTCGTCGGCACCCCGAAGGGCGAGCGGCCGTTCCGGACGACCATCGACCCGGCCGACGACGGCTCCGAGCGGGTCAGCGACGTCGCCGACGCCGTCCGCGCCGAGTTCTACGGCCGCATCGGCATGCCGGACCTGCTGTCCGTCCGCGACTGACGCGGTGTACGACGGCCGTCGGGCGGGCCGGCCCCACAAGGGGGAGCATGGGCGCAGGGGGTCCTCGGGTCCGATCGGAGTGGGGCAGCATGAGTACGGAACTGCAGGGCAGGACCGCCGTCGTCACCGGAGCCAGCAAGGGCATCGGACTGGCGGTCGTGGAGGCGCTGGCCCAGGCCGGCGCCCAGGTCGTCGCGGGGTCGCGCACCTCCTCGGACCGGCTGGAGGAGCTGGTGAAGGACGGCTCGGTGACCTGGGTGCCGGTCGACCTCTCCGAGCCACAGGCGGCCGGGGAACTGGTCGCCGCGGCGGGCGGACGCGTCGACGTCCTGGTCAACAACGTCGGCACCGCCCCCGCCCGCACCGGCGGCTTCCTGTCGGTCACCGACGAGGAGTGGCGGCGCTCGATCGACCTCAACCTGCTCGCGGCGGTCCGGGTCACCCGGGCGGCGCTGCCCGTGATGCTGGACGCCGGCGACGGCTCGGTGATCACGGTCGGCTCCGTCAACGCCACCCTCCCGGACCCGCTGGTCATCGACTACAGCGCGGGCAAGGCCGCCCTGGTGGCGTTCTCCAAGGCGCTGTCCAAGGAGGTCGGCCCGAAGGGCATCCGCGTCAACACCGTCAGCCCGGGCCCGGTCGAGACGGAACTGTGGCTGGGCGGCGGGGGAGTGGCGCGGACGGTCTCGGCCGCCGCCGGCATCACGTCGGAGGAGGTGGTCGCCCAGGCGTCCAAGGCCACCGTCACCGGGCGCTTCTCCCGGCCCGCCGAGATCGCCGACCTGGTGGTCTTCCTCGCCGGCGACCACTCCCGGAACATCACCGGCAGCGATCTGATCATCGACGGGGGCTTCATCCCCACCTGGTGAGCGCCGGGCGGTGACGGGACGCTCACCGCTCCAGCAGCATCCGCTGCAGCTCGCGCGCGGCCCGCGGCGGCGCCACGTCGCTGCGGTGGGCCAGCGCGATCGTCCGGTGCAGCCCGGGCCGGGCCAGCGGGGTGACCCGCAGCCCCCGGCCCGACCGCGTCGCCACCATGCGCGGCACGACGGCCAGGCCCAGGCCCGCCCGGACGAACCCCAGCACCGCGTCCATCTCGCCGCCCTCGACCGCGAGGTCCGGTTCGAAGCCCTCGGCACGGCAGGCCGCCACGGTCAGTTCACGCAGGTCGTAGCCGTGCCGGAACATCACCAGACGCTCGCCCTCCAGGTCGGCGACGCGCACCGCGCGCCGGCCCGGGCCGCCGGGTGCGGGCGCCTCCGGCGAGGACACCACCACCAGGTCCTCGCGCAGCAGCTCCACCGTCGTCAGCGCGGGGGAGGGCGTCGGCAGGGGCAGCACGACGAGGGCGAGGTCGAGGGCCCCGCGCGCCAGCTCGCGCACCAGGTCGTGCGAACCGCCCTCCTCGATCAGCAGCCGGATGCCCGGGTAGCGGTCGTGGAAGGCGCGCAGCACGTCCGGGAGCAGGCCCGTGCACAGGCTCGGGGTGGCGCCGAGCCTGACCCGGCCGCTGCGCAGCTGCACCAGCTCCTGCACCTCGTGCCGGGCCGTGTCGGCGTCGGCCAGGATGCGCCGGGCCAGCGGCAGCAGGGCCTCCCCGGCGTCCGTCAGCGTGATGTTGCCCCGGGCCCGCAGGAACAGGTCCGCGCCCAGCTCCCGCTCCAGGGCCTTGATCTGCTGCGACAGCGAGGGCTGCGCCACGTGCACCAGATCGGCGGCACGGGTGAAGTGCCGGGTCTCGGCGACCGCCACGAAGTACTGGAGCTGCTGGAACTGCATACCGCCATCATAGGTGGCGGCTATCGAAACAAGGCGCACCATGTCTTGGACCGATCGGGCCGTCCGGCCCTAGCGTTCTGGGCATGGCTCTGGCAACGCGGACGGACCGACGGCCGTCCTTCGCGCGCACGGTGTGGGACTCGACCGTCGGCAAGAAGACCGTGATGGCGGTCAGCGGACTGATCATGCTGCTGTACCTGGTCGTCCACATGATCGGCAACCTGAAGATCTTCTTCGGCGCCGGCGACTTCAACCACTACGCGCACTGGCTGCGCACCGTCGGCGAGCCGTTCATGCACTACGAGTGGACGCTCTGGATCATCCGCGTCGTCCTGGTCGTCGCCGTCGTCGCCCACGCGGTCTCCGCCTACCAGCTCAGCCGCCGCGACATCAAGGCCCGCCCCAGCAAGTACGTCCACAAGAAGCCGCGCGCCTCCTACGCCACCCGCACCATGCGCTGGGGCGGCGTCATCCTCGGCCTCTTCATCGTCTGGCACCTCCTGGACCTGACGACCGGCACCGTGCACGCGGGCGGATTCCAGGAGGGACGCCCGTACCAGAACGTCGTGGACACCTTCTCCACCTGGTACGGCAACGTCATCTACATCGTGGCGATGCTCGCCGTCGGCCTGCACATCCGGCACGGCTTCTGGAGCGCCGCCCAGACCCTCGGCGCCGGCAGCCGCACCCGCGACCGCGCCCTGAAGGCCACGGCCAACGTCCTCGCGCTGCTGCTCACGGCCGGCTTCATCGCCGTACCCGTGGGCGTCATGACCGGAGTGGTGAGCTGAACATGACCTACCCCGACTACACCGCCTACACGACCGGCGAACCCGTCGCCGACACCAAGGCCCCCTCCGGCCCCGTCGCCGAACGCTGGGACACCCGGCGCTTCGAGGCCAAGCTGGTCAACCCCGCCAACCGGCGCAAGCACACCGTCATCGTCGTCGGCACCGGCCTCGCGGGCGGCTCGGCGGGCGCGACGCTCGCCGAACAGGGCTACCACGTCGTCCAGTTCTGCTACCAGGACTCCCCGCGCCGCGCCCACTCCATCGCCGCGCAGGGCGGTATCAACGCCGCGAAGAACTACCGCAACGACGGCGACTCCATCCACCGCCTCTTCTACGACACCGTCAAGGGCGGCGACTTCCGCGCCCGCGAGTCCAACGTGCACCGCCTCGCGCAGATCTCGGTGGAGATCATCGACCAGTGCGTCGCGCAGGGCGTGCCGTTCGCCCGCGAGTACGGCGGCCTGCTCGACACCCGCTCCTTCGGCGGCGTCCAGGTCTCCCGCACCTTCTACGCCCGCGGCCAGACGGGCCAGCAGCTCCTGCTCGGCGCCTACCAGGCGCTGAGCCGGCAGATCGCGGCCGGCAACGTCGAGATGCACCCCCGTACCGAGATGCTCGACCTGATCGTCGTCGACGGACGGGCCCGCGGCATCGTCGCCCGCGACCTCATCACCGGGAAGATCTCCACGTACTTCGCGGACGCCGTCGTCCTCGCCTCCGGCGGTTACGGCAACGTCTTCTACCTGTCGACGAACGCCATGAACTCCAACGCGACCGCGATCTGGCGGGCGCACCGGCGCGGCGCGTACTTCGCCAACCCCTGCTTCACCCAGATCCACCCCACCTGCATCCCGCGCACCGGCGACCACCAGTCCAAGCTGACCCTGATGAGCGAGTCGCTGCGCAACGACGGACGCATCTGGGTGCCCAAGGCGAAGGGCGACACCCGCCCGCCGCACCAGATCCCCGAGGACGAGCGCGACTACTACCTGGAGCGCATCTACCCGTCCTTCGGCAACCTGGTCCCGCGTGACATCGCCTCCCGCGCCGCGAAGAACGTGTGCGACGAGGGCAGGGGAGTGGGCCCCGGCGGCCAGGGCGTCTACCTCGACTTCGCCGACGCCATCCAGCGCATGGGACGCAAGGCCGTCGAGGCCAAGTACGGCAACCTCTTCGACATGTACCAGCGGATCACCGACGAGGATCCGTACCAGGTGCCCATGCGGATCTACCCCGCCGTGCACTACACGATGGGCGGCCTGTGGGTCGACTACGACCTCCAGACCACGATCCCCGGCCTGTTCGCGATCGGCGAGGCCAACTTCTCCGACCACGGCGCCAACCGGCTCGGCGCCTCCGCGCTGATGCAGGGCCTCGCCGACGGCTACTTCGTCCTGCCCGCCACCATCAACGACTACCTCGCCCGCAACCCCCACCACGAGCGGGTCACCGACGAGCACCCCGCCGTCCGGGAGGTGCTGGCCGAGACCGAGGACCGGCTGAACCTGCTCCTCGCCGTGGACGGCGACCGCACCCCGGACTCCTTCCACCGCGAACTCGGCGAACTGATGTGGGAGTTCTGCGGTATGGCCCGCAGCGACGCCGGACTGCGCAAGGCCCTGGAGCGCATCCCTCAGATCCGCGAGGAGTTCTGGCGCCGCATCAAGGTCCCCGGCACCGGCGAGGAGTTCAACCAGTCGCTGGAGAAGGCCAACCGCGTCGTCGACTACCTGGAGCTCGCCGAGCTCATGTGCCTCGACGCGCTGCACCGCACCGAGTCCTGCGGCGGCCACTTCCGCGAGGAGTCCCAGACCCCGGACGGCGAAGCCGCCCGCAAGGACGACGAGTTCGCCTACGCGGCCGCGTGGGAGTTCACCGGCACCGGCGAGGCTCCGACCCTGCACAAGGAAGACCTGGTCTTCGAGTACGTCCACCCCACCCAGCGGAGCTACGCATGAAGCTCACCCTGCGCGTCTGGCGGCAGAAGAACGCCGAAGCCGAAGGCGCCATGTCCACGTACGAGGTGGACGGCATCTCCTCCGACATGTCCTTCCTGGAGATGCTCGACACCCTCAACGAGGAACTCATTCTCAAGGGCGAGGACCCCGTCGCCTTCGACCACGACTGCCGCGAGGGCATCTGCGGCGCCTGCTCGCTCGTCATCAACGGCGACGCCCACGGGCCCGAGCGCACCACGACCTGCCAGCTGCACATGCGGTCCTTCCAGGACGGCGACACCATCGACATCGAGCCGTGGCGGGCGTCCGCCTTCCCGGTGATCAAGGACCTCGTCGTCGACCGGTCGGCGTTCGACCGGATCATCCAGGCCGGCGGCTACATCACCGCGCCGACCGGCGCGGCCCCCGAGGCGCACGCCACGCCCGTGCCCAAGCCCGACGCCGATCTCGCCTTCGAGCACGCCGAGTGCATCGGCTGCGGGGCCTGCGTGGCGGCCTGCCCCAACGGCGCGGCGATGCTGTTCACCTCCGCCAAGGTCAACCATCTGAACGTGCTCCCGCAGGGCGCCCCCGAGCGCGAGACCCGCGTGCTCGACATGGTGGCCCAGATGGACGAGGAGGGCTTCGGCGGCTGCACCCTCGCCGGCGAGTGCGCCACAGCCTGCCCCAAGGGCATCCCGCTGATGTCCATCACCAGCATGAACAAGGAGTGGCTGCGCGCCACCCGGAAGGCCAAGCGGTAACACCCCCGGGGCGGCGGCCCCCCACGAGACGTTCGCCGAGCGGTGCGGACGGGCGGGACCGGGAGAGGTGCTCCTCCCGGTCCCGTCTGGTGTTCCCCCGGTCACCGGCCGGGATCGGCGAGCAGCGGGCCCAGCGGGCCGAGGTCCAGGTTCAGGTCGGCGCGTCGCAGCCCGTGCTGCGCGCACAGCTCGTCCATGCGCTCGTCCAGCAGCATCAGCGCGGTGCCGAGCCGGTCCTCCTGCTCGGCGCTGAGCGTGCCCTCGTCGAAGCGGCGCACCGCCTGCCGTTCCATCAGCTGCCGCAGCAGCTCCACCACGGTCAGGACCAGCGCCGCCAGGTCGTTCGAGACCCGCTCCGGGTCCAGGTCCACGGCGTGGGCGCGGGGCGCGGTCACAGCGGCCCGCTGTCCGGCCAGGGCGCGGGCACCCGCTCGCTCACCGACGCCAGCAGGGCGTGCAGCGAGATCCGCACCAACGGCACGTCGGCGATGGCCAGCACCAGGTCGCCGCTGACCACGACACCGGTCGCCAGCACCCGGTCCAGCAGATCGACCAGGGGCACCCCGACGGGCGCGTACGGCTCCGGGCCGTCCCACGGCACCGGCGCGCTCACGTCACCACCTCCACCGGGTCCGGCCGGGCGAACGAGTACGGGATCCAGGGCCCCGACACCGTGACCTCCAAGCCGGCGGTCCCGGCCTCGCGGGCCAGCCGGCCGACGGCCCGCACGAACTCCTCGCGCCGGACGTCGTCGACCAGATAGGCGGCGTTGAGCAGTTGCGGCACGCTCGTGCCGGTCAGCCGCTCGCTCTGCGGCCGGTGCCGGGTCGCGGCGACCGCGTGGGCCCGCAGCTCCCGGTCGACGGCGTGGGCCCGGGCCATCGCCTGTTCGCGCGTCTCCCGTTCGGTGCGCCGGCGGGCGCTGGCCCGGCGCAGGTACGACCGCCCGTCGGCGGCCCCCTCTCCGTCGGCGGGGTCCGCGGCCCCGGCCGCCGGGCCGTGCACCTTCACCGCCCACTCCGTACGGTCGCGCAGCCGCTCCAGCAGGGCCCGCAGGGACGCCTCCCGGGCGGTCACGGCCCGGACCGCGTTGCCGTCGTCGAGGTACAGCGTCGCCATCGGGAGCGGGACGGCGGAGCCCGCGCCCGCGGCCGCCTCCACACCCCGGTGGTGGGCGCGGGCGCAACGCTCCAGCACGTCCGGCCGGTTCAGCCGCTCCGCGAGCGCCTCCTCGCCGAAGTCCGCGGCGGGCACGTCCTGTACGACCAGATGGAACGGGCCCGCGGGCAGGGCGCGCAGCGGGCCGCCGCCGTCGTGGCCCGGCGTCCGGGCGAGCACGTCCGGCGGCGCGGGGGAGTCCGTCACCGCGAAGACACAGAGGAGGGTGGGCGCCGGCTCCACGTCGGGCGCGGTCGCCCGGCCGGCCGGGAGCGTGCTCATCGGGACACCTCCGTGGGGTGGGAACCGGTGCCGGCGTCGGGGTCCGCTTCCTCCAGGGCCTCCAGACGGGCGCGCAGCCGGGCGTTCTCCTCGGCGAGCGCGTCCCGGGCGGCGCGTGAGGACAGCGCCGGGTCCGTCTCCCACCAGTCGATGCCCGCCTTCTTCGCGGTCTCCACCGAGGCGATGAACAGGCGCAGCCGGATGGTCAGCAGCTCGATGTCGAGCAGGTCGATCTTGATGTCGCCGGCGATGACGATGCCCTTGTCCAGCACGCGCTCCAGCAGGTCCGCCAGGCTTCCGGAGGGCGGCCCGGCCGGCTGCGGATCCAGGCCGGACGGCCAGGTGGAGAGGTCGGTCACCGGGCGCCTCCGTGCGGCGGGAGCCCGCCCTGGTGGACGGGACGCTCCAGGCGCGCGAGGAGCCGTTCCTCCTCCGCCTCGAAGGCCGCCTCGTCGATGAGACCCTCGTCCAGGTCCCGGTTCAGCGCCGCCAGCCGGGCCTGCACCCAGCGCGGGTCGCACGCCTGGCGCTCGGCCTCCCGGCGCAGCTGCTCGGCGACCCACAGCGTGCCGCGCACCGGGGCCACGGGCAGCAGCAGGATCTCGGTCAGGAGCCCCATCGGGTCACCGCCCGGCCGGCGCGGCCGGCGGGTCCACGAAGCTGTAGCAGGGCAGCGGGCCGGTGAGGCTGAGCGCCAGCCGGTCGCCGACGGCACCGGCCCGCTCGGTCACCGCCTCGCGGAACCGCTGTTCGTCGGCGGCGCGGACCAGGAACGACGTGCTCAGCACCTGCTCGTCGTCGACGGGGCCCTGCGCGGTGCGCACGGCGAGCGGGACCAGCCGGGCCAGGACGTCCCGTGCCGCGCCGCGCGCCTCCCGGGCGACCCCCTTCGCCAGGGCCTCGCCGAGCCGCACGTTCGCCTCGTAGCCGGGGCGCTGCCGGGTGCGCCGGGCGAGCGCCCGCAGGGAGCCGTCCCGGCGCACGAGGTCGGCGAAGTGCCCGGGCACGACGGCGCCCTTCACGTTCATCTCGACACAGCCCCGCACGGCCTCCAGCTGGGCCGTCAGATGGGCCCGGTGCGTCCGTAGCCGGTCGAGCAGTTCCTCCGGGCCGGCACCGAGCATGGCGAACCGCATCGGCAGCACCGGCCCCTGCGCGGCCAGCTCCGTCAGCACCGCCTGGTGGGCCGTCAGGTCCCGGCGCCTGGCCCGCAGGGACGCCGGCGCGTCCGAGACCGCCGCGCACAGCCCGGACCCGGTCAGCAGCCGCACCCGCGCCCCGTCCACACCCGGGGTGCCGGGCGGGCGGGCACCCTCGGGGACGATGCCGTAGACGTAGAGCGTGCCGGCGGTGGTGGGGGCGGCGGTGGCCGTCACGGTCATTCCTCCTCGGCCGCGCGGCGCCTCGGCCGCGGGCGGTCGTCGTCACTGCGGCGCTTGCGGGCGGGCCGGCGGGCGGGTTCGGCGGTCTCCTCCTCCACCGCGGCCTCCGCCGCCTCCTCCTCGGGCGTCCCGGCCTCCGGGCTGAGCACGTCGCGCACCTTGTCGGTCAGGGAGCGGGCGGTGCGCTTGGCGCCGGCCTTGCCGATGGTCTTGGCGACCGGCCCGCCGAACAGCTCCGGCACGGTCTTGGAACGCGGGTCGCTCTCCAGGTCGAGGCGGTTGCACGCCTCGGCGAAACGCAGATAGGTGTCGACGCTGGCGACCACGATCCGGGCGTCGATCTTGAGGATCTCGATGCCGACCAGGGAGACGCGCACGAAGACGTCGATCACCATGCCGCGGTCGAGGATCAGCTCCAGTACGTCGTAGACGTTGCCGGCGCGGGGTGCGCAGACGATCTCGTCGCTGTGGACGGTCATGCGGGAGGTCCTTCCCGTGGGGCGGTCGCGCGCGCGGTCACTGGTCCTGGGCGCCGCGCCGGTACCGTGCGATCCGCCGGTACTGCTGCAGTTCGCCCGCCCGGTCCAGCTCCACCTGGTAGGTCGCGAGCAGACTCGTGGTGTCGGGGATGCGCGCCAGTTCGAGCACGTCGATGTCGACGACCCAGCCGCCGTCCTCACCGCGGCAGACGGCCGACACCCCTTCCAGGGGATGCCCGATCAGCTGCGTCAGCGCCTCGGCGGCACTGCGGGCGGCGCCTCCCGCCCCCCGCACGGTGCGCCGGCGCGCGGCGGACGAGGCGGAACCCTTGCGGCGCTCGCCGGTTCCCGTTTCGGTCATGGACCCCACTCTGGCCACAGCGGCCCGGACCCGCTCCCGGAGCTACGCCGTCCGGGCCGGACACCTCACGGCAGGACGCGCGCCAGATACGGTGCCGTGGCGCTGTCCGGCGCCGCCGCCACCTCGGCCGGGGTGCCGGCCGCAACGATCCGGCCGCCCGCGTCACCGCCGCCCGGACCCAGGTCGATCACCCAGTCGGCGCCCGCGACGACGGACATGTCGTGCTCCACGACGATCACAGTGTTCCCGGCGTCGACCAGGCCGTGCAGCTGACGCATCAGCACCTCGACGTCGGCCGGGTGCAGTCCGGTCGTCGGCTCGTCCAGGAGGTACAGCGTGTGCCCGCGCCGGCCGCGCTGCAGCTCGCTCGCCAGCTTGATGCGCTGGGCCTCGCCGCCGGACAGCTCGGTCGCGGGCTGCCCGAGCCGGAGATAGCCGAGACCGACGTCCAGGAGCGTGCCGAGACTGCGGGCCACGGCCGGGGTGTCCGCGAAGAAGTCCGTGGCGGCCTCGACCGTCAGGTCCAGCACCTCGGCGACATCGCGCCCCCGGTACCGCACCTCCAAGGTCTCCGCGTTGTAGCGGGCGCCGCCGCACTCCGGGCACGGCGCGTACGTGCTCGGCAGGAACAGCAGCTCCACGCTGACGAACCCCTCGCCCTGGCAGGTCTCGCAGCGTCCGCCCGCCACGTTGAAGGAGAACCGCCCGGCACCGTACCCCCGCGCACGGGCCTCGTCGGTCGCCGCGAACACCTTGCGCACCACATCGAACAGCCCCGTGTACGTGGCCAGGTTGGAGCGCGGGGTACGGCCGATCGGCCGCTGGTCGACCGAGACGAGCCGCCCCACACCCGGCAGGTCCTCGGTGATCTCCCCGATCAGCGTGGACTTCCCCGACCCCGACACCCCGGTGACGGCCGTGAACACCCCGAGCGGGAACGCGGCGGTCACCCCGCGCAGATTGTGCCGGGTGACCGGCCCGACCGTCAGCCGGTCCCGGGCCGTGCGCACCGGGCGCGGGGCGGGCGGGGCGTCGTCGAACAGGAAGCGGGCCGTCGCCGATTCGGCGACCGACGCCAGCTCCGCCACCGGCCCGCTGTGCAGCACCCGCCCGCCGTGCTCCCCGGCCCGCGGCCCCACGTCCACCAGCCAGTCCGCGCCCCGCATCACATCGAGGTGGTGCTCGACCACGAACACCGAGTTCCCGGCCTCCTTCAGCCGGGCCAGCACCCGCAGCAGCGCCTCCGTGTCCGCCGGGTGCAGGCCCGCCGACGGCTCGTCGAGGACGTACACCACACCGAACAGCCCGGACCGCAACTGCGTGGCGAGCCGCAGCCGTTGCAGCTCGCCCGCCGACAGCGTGGGCGTGGCCCGGTCGAGGCTCAGATAGCCGAGGCCCAGCTCGACCACGGGCGCGATACGGGCCCTCAGGTCCCCGGTCAGCACCCGCGCGGTCTCCGACCCGCCGCCGTCCAGGGTCTGCGCCAGCTCCACGAGCGGCAGCGCGGCCAGCTCGGCGATCGTCCGGCCCGCGAACGTCACCGCCAGCGCCTCCGGCCGCAGCCTGCCGCCCCCGCACAGCGGGCAGGGTTCGGAGGTCAGGAACCGCTCCGCCCGGGCCCGCAGCGTCGCGCTGCGCGAGTCGGCGAACGTCTTCATGACGTACCGCCGGGCGCTCATGTACGTGCCCTGGTACGGGCGTTGGATACGGTCGGCGTCACGCACCGGGTGGACCGTGACGACGGGCTGCTCGTCGGTGAACAGGATCCACCGCCGCTGCTCGGCCGGCAGCTCCCGCCACGGCCGGTCGACGTCGTAGCCCAGCGCGTCGAGGATGTCGCGCAGGTTCTTGCCCTGCCAGGCCCCCGGCCACGCGGCGATCGCGCCCTCCCGGATGGACAGCGACGGGTCGGCGACCAGCGACTCCTCGGTCGTCCGGTGCACCCGGCCCAGCCCGTGGCACTCCGGGCACGCCCCGGCGGCGGTGTTCGGCGAGAAGGAGTCCGAGTCGAGCCGCTCCGCGCCCGGCGGGTAGTCGCCGGCCCGGGAGTACAGCATCCGCAGCGAGTTGGACAGATTGGTGACCGTGCCGACCGAGGACCGCGACGTCGGCGCGGACCGGCGCTGCTGGAGCGAGACGGCGGGCGGCAGCCCGGTGATCTCCGCGACCTTCGGCGCGCCGACCTGGTGGATCAGCCGGCGGGCGTACGGGGCGACCGACTCGAAGTAGCGGCGCTGCGCCTCGGCGTAGATCGTCCCGAAGGCCAGCGACGACTTCCCGGAGCCGGACACCCCGGTGAACACGGCCAGCACATCGCGCGGGACGTCGACGTCCACCCCCTGGAGGTTGTGCTCGCGGGCGCCGCGGACGCGGACGAAGGGGTCGTGCGGGGAGTGCATGGGGCGGTGCTCCGGGAGGCTGCGGGGGCGGGGGTCCTCAGCCTAGGCAACCAGGTCACCGGCCTTCCCGCCCGCCGCGTCAGGAGTGGACGATCCGGGCCAGGCGCCGGTAGGAGTCCACCAGCGCCTCCCGGTCGTACGTGCTGGTCGTCACCAGCACCTCCTGGGCGGCCGTCTCCTTCAGCAGCGTCTCCAGCGCGTGCGCGACCTGCTCCTCGGTGCCCGCCACCTGCCCGCTCAGCCCCCGCTCGTAGAACTCGCGCTCCCGGCCCGACAGGGACAGCGCCTCCACGCGCCCGGCGGGCGGCAGCGGCGGGAAGGTGCCGTGCGTCCGGGAGTACGCCATCGACCACGCCTCCGGCACGAGCAGCCGGCGGGCCTCCTCGGGCGTGGCGGCCACCGCGACGGTGCCCGAGATCACCACGTACGGCTCGGCCGCCCACTCCGACGGACGGAACCGCTCCCGGTACCGGTCGACGCCGCGCCGCATCCGCTCCCGGTCCCGCAGGTCCCCGATCACCATCGGCAGCCCGGCGCGGGCCGCGATGTCCGCGCCCTCGCCCATGGCCAGCACGAACGGCGGCACCGTCAGGCCCTCCGGGGGCCGGGCGTGCACCCCCGTCGGCGAGGTGCCCCGGAACCAGCCCAGCAGCTCCTCCAGCTGGCCCGCGAAGTCCTCCGCGTCCTCCTTGTCCCGGCCGAGCGCCCGGCGCACCCCGCCGGTGAACCCGACCGAACGGCCCAGCCCCATGTCGATCCGGCCCGGGAACAGGGACTCCAGCACGCCGAACTGCTCGGCGACCACCAGCGGCCGGTGGTTGGGCAGCATCACCCCGCCCGTGCCGACCCGGATCGTGCGCGTCGCGCCGGCCACGGCGGCCGCCAGCACGGTCGGCGCCGACCCGGCGACCCCGGGCACCCCGTGGTGCTCCGACACCCAGAAGCGGTGGTAGCCGAGCTCCTCGGCCACCCGTGCCAGCCGCACGGTGTCCCGCAGCGCCTCCGGGGCCGTGTGCCCCGCGCGGGTGCGGGAGCGGTCGAGGACGGAGAAACGGGTCGAGGCGATCACGGAGCTCATACAGGGTTCAACGCCGGGCGGCGCGGGAGATTCCTGCCCGGCGGGTCCGGCGGCGCGACCGGTCGTACCCTGGCGGACGTGACCGACAGCCGACGCCCGCTCGCCGTGTTCGACCTGGACAACACCCTCGCCGACACCGGGCACCGCCAGCACTTCCTGGAGCGCAGGCCGCGCGACTGGGACGGCTTCTTCGCCGCCGCCCCGCAGGACCCGCCGCTGGACGAGGGGATCGCGCTGGCCCGCGAGAGCGCGCGGGAGTGCGAGATCGTCTACCTGACCGGCCGGCCCGCCCGCTGCCGGCGCGACACGCTCGCCTGGCTCGCCGAGCACGGCCTGCCCGACGGGGACCTGCACATGCGCCGGAACGACGACCGCAGGCCCGCCCGGCGCACCAAGTTGGAGACGCTGCGCCGCCTCGCCCGCACCCGGGAGATCCGGGTCGTGGTCGACGACGACGAGCTGGTGTGCGAGGACGCCGAACGGGCCGGCTTCCCGGTCGTCCGCGCCCGCTGGACCGCCCCGTCCGCCAGCCTGAAGGAGGCGCAGGAGCGCGAGGGACGGACCTGAGGCGGGGGAGTCCTACTCGGACTCCTCCAGCCGGAACCCGACCTTCATGGTCACCTGCCAGTGCGCGATGTCACCGCCGTCGAGCTGGCCGCGTACATCGGTCACCTCGAACCAGTCCAGGTTCCGCAGGGTCTGCGAGGCCCGCGCGATGCCGTTGCGGATGGCCTGGTCCACGCCGTCGGGCGAGGTGCCGACGATGTCCGTGACCCGGTAGGTGTGGTTCGACATGTGGGTGCTCCTCTCACACGCGTCACTCCACCGTGCCCCACCGCGGGGCATCGCGCGAGCCGTCCGTCAGCGGGCCGTGCTCAGCGAGAGCGCGAAGCGGCCCTCGGCGTCCGTCCACCAGTGCGTCAGCTCCAGGCCGGCCGCCGACAGTTCCGCGCGCACCCCGTCCCGGCGGAACTTCGCCGACACCTCGGTGCGCATCTCCTCGCCCGCCGCGAAGTCCACGGCCAGGTCCAGCGCGGGCACCTTCACGGTCTGCGCGGTACGGGAGCGCAGCCGCATCTCGATCCACTCCTGGCGGGGGTCCCACACCGCCACATGGTCGAAGGCGCCCGGGTCGAAGTCGGCGCCCAGTTCCCGGTCGATCACGGCGAGGACGTTCTTGTTGAAGGCGGCCGTCACCCCGGCCGCGTCGTCGTAGGCGGCGACCAGGACCCGTTCGTCCTTCACCAGGTCCGTGCCGAGCAGCAGCGCGTCACCGGGGGACAGCAGCGTCCGCACGGAGGCGAGGAACTCCGCGCGCTCCGGCGGCAGCAGATTGCCGATGGTGCCGCCGAGGAACGCCACCAGCCGGGGACCCGGCGTGTCCGGCAGGTCCAGGCCGGCGGTGAAGTCGGCGATCAGGGCGTGCACCTCCAGACCCGGCCGCTCCTCGACGAGCGCCCGCCCGGCCTGGGTGAGGGCGCTCTCGCTGACGTCGACGGGGACGTACGTGTGCAGCCCGGTCAGGGCGTCGATCAGATAGCGGGTCTTCTCGGAGGAGCCGGAGCCCAGCTCGACGAGGGTGCGGGCGCCGGTGGCGGCGGCGATCTCTCCGGCCCGGCCGGTGAGGATCTCCCGCTCCGCGCGCGTCGGGTAGTACTCGGGCAACTCGGTGATCTTCTCGAAGAGTTCGCTGCCCTGGGCGTCGTAGAACCACTTCGGCGGAAGCGTCTTCGGGGTGCTGGTCAGGCCCGCGAGGACGTCGGCGCGCAGGGCGGCCGAGGTGGCGTCCTCGGGGAGGGTGCGGGTGACACGGAACGGACTCACGTGCTGGGCTCCTTGCGTGGTGCGTAGGCCAGGGCGCCGCTCGGTTCCTTGAGCGGGGTGAGCAGGACGTCGGCACGGCTCGCGGCGAGCAGGGTGCGGTCGTGGACCTCCTGCCAGTGCGGGTCGTCGTCGTAGGGCTCGGAGGCCACGACGGTGCCGCCGCCGGCGCGGCGCAGATACCAGAGGGTGTCGCCCCAGGTGGTCGCGGTGATCGTGGCGCCGTCGGTGAGGAGCAGGTTGAGCCGGGAGCCGGGGGCCGCCTCGGCGACCTCCAGGACCGTGTCGGCCAGCGCCTGCCCCGGTTCGTCGCCGGCGCGCAGCCGTGCGAGCACCAGGGCCCACACGAACGCGGAGTCGTTGCGGGCCTCCATGGACAGCAGGTCCACGGCGGGCAGGGTCGGCGTGAGCGGCGCGAGCGAGCCGGGCCAGCCCTGCACGGCGCCGTTGTGGCTGAACAGCCACGCCCCGGCGGCGAACGGGGCCGCCGCGGCCTCCTGGTCGGCGCCCGGCACGGTCGCGTCCCGTACGGCGGCGAGCAGCGCGGTGCTGCGCACCACCCGGGCGAGGTCCGCGAACGACGGGTCGGCCCACATCGGCCCGGCGCGCCGGTACCGGGCCGCCACCGGGTCCTCGTCGGCGTACCAGCCGACGCCGAACCCGTCGGCGTTGACGGTCCCGTACCGCTGGTGCCGGGGCGCCCACGCCTGCCGGTACAGGCCGTGCGGGGGCTCCACGAGGAGCCGGCCGAGCGGCTCCGCGGGGCCCACGTAGGCGAGGTGACGGCACATCAGGCGCCCTCGGCGGAACGCGCGGTGCGGAACCCGGAGAAGATCTGCCGCCGGATCGGATAGTCCCAGTTGCGGAACGTGCCCCGGCAGGCCACCGCGTCCACCGCGAAGGACCCGCCGCGCAGCACCTTGTACTCCGGCCCGAAGAACACCTCCGAGTACTCCTTGTACGGGAACGCCTGGAAGCCGGGGTACGGCAGGAAGTCGCTCGCCGTCCACTCCCACACGTCACCGATCAACTGCCGTACGCCGAGCGGCGACTCGCCCTCCGGGTAGCTGCCCGCCGGGGCCGGCCGCAGATGGCGCTGGCCCAGGTTGGCGTGCCGGGGGGCCGGGTCGGCGTCGCCCCACGGGTAGCGCGTCGAGCGGCCGGACACCGGGTCGTGGCGGGCGGCCTTCTCCCACTCCGCCTCGGTGGGCAGCCGCCGTCCGGCCCAGCGGGCGTAGGCGTCGGCCTCGTACCAGCACACGTGCAGCACCGGCTCGTCGGGCGGTACGGCCTCGGTGACGCCGAAGCGCCGCCGCAGCCACTGCCGGCCGTCCCGGTGCCAGAACAGCGGGGCGTGGATGCCGTGCTGCCGGATGTGCGCCCAGCCCTCCTTCGTCCACCAGCGCTCGTCGTCGTAGCCGCCGTCGTCGATGAACGCCTGGTAGGCGCCGTTCGTCACGGGCGTGGTGTCGATGTGGAAGGACGCCACCTCGCGCCGGTGCGCGGGGCGTTCGTTGTCCAGCGCCCACGGCTCGGTGGACGTGCCCATGGTGAACGGGCCGCCGGGCACCAGGACTTCGGACGGCCCGGTGAACGGGGGCGCCGGGTCCGGGTCGGGGGCGGTCAGGGCCTGGGGGCCCCTGCGGAGCTGATGCGTGATCAGCATCGTCTCGTCGTGCTGCTGTTCATGCTGGGCGATCATGCCGAACGCGAAGCCGGCCTCGGTCAGCCGCGTCCCGTGGAACGCGGTGCCCTCCAGCAGGTCCAGGACCCGGCCGCGCACCTCGGACGCGTACGCCCGGGCCTCGGCCGGAGGCAGCAGCGGCAGCGAGGGGCGCTCGGAGCGGGGGTGCTCGAAGGCGTCGTACAGGCCGTCGATCTCGGGGCGCATCGCGTCCCGTCCGGCGACCGCGCGGAGCAGCCACTGCTCCTCCTGGTTGCCGATGTGGGCGAGGTCCCAGACCAGCGGGGACATCAGCGGGGAGTGCTGGGCGGTCAGGTCCGGTTCGTCGACGCAGCTGGTCAGCAGGGTCGTGCGGGCACGGGCCGTGGTCAGGGTGGTGAGGGCCCGCTCGCGGAGCGTCTCGGCGTCGAGGGCGGGGTCGGTCATGGGGTGTCCTTCCCGTGCGGGGTCCCCGCGTGCGGGCGGGTCCGGGGGTGCGGGCGGTCCGTGCCGCGGTGCCCGTCGAGCAGGTCGTCGGCGGGGCAGCGGCCCCGGGCGACATAGCGGTCGTGGTAGGCCGCCACCGCGTCCGTGACCGCGGTGTCCGCGCCGAGGCGGGGCAGGGCCTCCTGGGCCGCCGTGAAGCAGAGGACCGCCACCTCGTGGAGCTCGGGGTCGGCCAGGCCCGAGCGGGCCGCCTCGGCCCACAGCGGGTTGTGCGGGGCGGGCCGGGACAGGGCCCGCTCGGCGAGCGGCTTCACGGCCCGGTAGGCGGTCTCGGCCGCCTGTGGGTCGTCGAAGAGCGCGGTGGTCACGGCGAGCGGCACGATCCAGCCGTCGTCGCCGGGCTGCGCGTCGATCATCCGCAGCTCCAGATGGCCACGCGGCCTGACCGGCGGGAACAGCGTCGTCAGGTGGTAGTCGAGGTCCGCCCGGGTGGGCGGCCGCGGCGCGCCCGACCGGGTCCACTCGCGGAAGGACAGCCCTTCGGGCACCTCCCACGGACCGTCCTCGCGGCGGACGCACATCACGGGCGCGTCCAGCACGTGCCGCGCCCAGCCGGCGCGCGGGTCGCCGTTCAGCGGGGGCGCGCCCGCGCGGCCCGGGCCGATGTCCATCCAGAACCGCTGCCGGGTGGAGACCCAGCCGGTGGGTTCCCGTCCGGCCAGCGGGGAGTTGGCGAAGGCGGCGACGAGGACCGCGCCCAGCTGGTGGGCGAGCCACCAGCGCCGGCCGTGGCCCAGCGGGCCGGGTTCCTCGTACCCGGCGTCCAGGCAGACCTGCACGGACGCGGAGGTGCACATCATGGCGCGTCCGGCCGGGCCCCGGCGGTCCAGCACGGTCTCCATGGCGTCGTAGCGCGGCTCGCGCAGGAAGCGGCGCGGGGGGTGCCAGGGGTCGGTGCCGAGGCCCGCGAGGGCGAGTCCCTGGCCGGCCAGCACCGCGCGGACGGCGGCGAGGTCGGCGGAGACGATGCCGACGCACTCGGTGAGCGAGCCGGCGGGGGGCGAGCTCAGCTCCAGCTGCCCGCCGGGCTCCACGGTGAGAGCCGACCTGAGAGGCAGGGAGCGTACGGCGGCGAAGGCCGCTTCGAGTCGTTCGGGTGGCACGGGGAGCCGCGGGTCCCGCAGCTCCTGCACTATCCATTCCACTTCCACCCCGAGCGTGCGGGGCGGACCTGTCTTGAAGCAGATGCCCCGGACCAGGGCCTCCACTTCGGCTTCGGTGACGACGGAGCGGGAGCGCTCCGTACAGTCACTGACCGAGTCGGACATATCGGGATCCTCCTGAGAGTCCACGATGCCACCGGCCCACGGATCTCGCGGGCCGGAGCGGCACACCCGTACCACCCAAGACGTTCGCGACGACTCGCACAAGAGTGCGTACTCGGCATGTTCGAGGTCGGTAATCTCCCTTTCGCCGGGCTGTCCTGGGGCTTTCCGGCCGTTTCGCGGGGCCCGCGGGCCGCCGGAATTCCTGTTGCGGCGCGGCACCAGGATCGCCCAGGATGCTCGGGTGAGCACGACGGGGGAGAACGCGAGCGGCCCGCGCGGTCGCGGGTTCATGGCGCGCACGGGGGTGGCGCCATGAGCGCGCGCCTGCGCGGCATCGCCAAGGAGACCGAGGAGATCGTCGCCGCGGGCTCCTACCGCGCGCCGGACGGCCGCGAGGTGTCCCTCGCCGCCGTCGTCCGCGCGGCCCGCGAGAGCACGCGGATGTTCGGCCCCGACCCCGTCCCCGTCCCGGACGCCGCCCCGGTGACGACGTCGTTCGAGGTCACCGGGGAGAGCAGCCTGGAGGCGGCCCGCCGCCTCGGCGCCGGCACCGCCGTGCTGAACTTCGCCTCCGCCCGCAATCCCGGCGGCGGCTTCCTGAACGGCGCGCAGGCCCAGGAGGAGGCCCTGTGCCGCGCCTCGGCCCTGTACACGTGCCTGCGGGCGGCACCCGCGTTCTACGACCACCACCGCGCCCATCGCGACCCGTTCTACACGGACCGTGTCATCCACGCGCCGGGCGTGCCCGTCTTCCGTGACGACCGGGGCCGGCTGCTCGCCGAGCCGTACACGGCGGGCTTCCTGACCGCCGCCGCGCCCAACGCGGGCGTCGTCCGGCGCACGGTCCCGGAGCGCGCCGGCGAGCTGCCCCGCGCGCTCGCCGTCCGCGCCGAGCGGGTGCTGGAGGTCGCCGCCGCGCACGGCTACCGGCGGCTGGTGCTCGGCGCCTGGGGCTGCGGCGTCTTCCAGAACGACCCGGCGCGGGTCGCGGAGGCGTTCCGGGGCCTGCTCGAACCGGGCGGACGGTTCGGCTCCGCGTTCGAGCGCGTGGTCTTCGGCGTTCTCGACCGCACCCGGGACGGCGCGACCCGCGCCGCGTTCGCCGCCGCGTTCCCCGTGGGTCAGGTCCAGCCGTAGCGCTCGTGCAGCCGGCGCCGGACCAGGTCGAAGCGGCCCCGGTCCAGGGCGCACGCCTCCCGGCGCATCCCGTCCTCGTGCAGACGCAGCACCCGGTCGACGCCCACCCAGGAGTCCCGGCCGGTGCGGTCCCAGGGGCCGCTGCCGATGGCCACCCACTCACGGTCGCCGTCGTGCGCCTTGCTGGACAGCTGCACCGCGAGGAAGGTCCCGGCGGCCTCCCGCGCCACCACGAGCACCGGGCGGTCCTTGCCCCGGCCGTCGTTCTCCTCGAAGGGCACCCAGGTCCAGACGATCTCCCCGGGGTCCGGGTCGCCGTCGTGCTCGGGCGCGTACTCGGTGCGGACCCTGCCGACGGCGCGCGGGTCGGCCTCGGTGGTGGCGGAACGGCCGTACCGGCCCGGGACGTTCTCTTCGGTGTGCGTGTTCACGCAGGCACCCTAAGGGCTGTCCCCACCGCCCGGTCCAGAGGGTCAGCCGGCCGCGACCGGTGCCGTCTCGCCCTGCTGCGGGGGCCACAGTTCGTGCCAGCGCAGCTCCGACTCCAGTTGCGCGGCGAGGGAGATGAGCAGCGGCTCGCTGTGGGCCGGGCCGAGCAGCTGGCCGCCGACGGGCAGGGAGCCCACGAAGCCGGCCGGGACGTTGACCCCGGGCCAGCCCAGCACGTTCCACGGCCACGCGTACGGGCAGGCGGCGATCATCGCCCGGTCGGTGGCGAAGCCGCCGAGCCCGGCCAGCGCGCCGATCCGGGGCGGGGGAGCTGCGGTCGTCGGCGCGAGGACGACGTCGTAGGTCTCGTAGAACCGGCCGATCCGGCGGTGCAGGACCGCCTCCGCGCGCCGGGCCGCCCGCAGCGGGGGCCCGCCGAGCAGCCGGCCCAGCCGGACGGCCCCGCGGGTGCGCGGGTCCAGGAGCGCGGGGGAGGGCACGTCGGCCGCCCACTCGGCGATCCCGGCCGTGGCACGCGGCACGAACGTCAGCCCGATCCGCCCGTACGGCGGGTCGGCCTCCTCCACGTCGTGGCCCAACGCGGCGAGCCGCGCGGCGAGTTCGATGACCTTGGCCCGCACCTCGGGCTGCAGCCGGGCGGGCACCGCGGTGAACGGCGGCTTGAGGGAGAGCGCGATCCGCAGCCGGCCCGGGTCGCGGCCGACGGCGCCCGAGGCGTGGACGGCCGGCGGGCGGTGCGGGTCGCGCGGATGGTTGCCGGCGGCCGCGTCCAGCAGCAGCGCCGCGTCGGCGACCGTGCGGGCGAGGGTGCCGTTGACGGTGATGCCCTTGAAGGACTCGCCGCGCGGCCAGGTGGAGATGCGCCCCCGCTGCGGCTTGATACCGATCAGATGCGTCCAGGAGGCCGGGATGCGGACCGAGCCCGCGCCGTCCGAGCCCAGGGCCGCCGGCACCAGACCGGCCGCCACCGCCGCCGCGGACCCGCCGGAGGAGCCGCCCGGCGTGTGGTCCGGGTTCCAGGGGTTGCGCGTGGCGCCGAAGGCGGGCCCCTCAGTGAACGGCCACTGCCCCAGCTCGCAGGTGTTGGTCTTGCCGACGATCACCGCCCCGGCCGCGCGCAGCCGCCGTACCGCCTCTCCGTCCTCGGCGGCCGGCGGGAACTCGCCGCGGCAGCCGAACGCGGTGGGCTCGCCGGCCACGTCCATGTCGTCCTTGACCGCGACCGGCACGCCGAGCAGCGGCAGCCGCTCACCGGAGGCCAGCCGCTCGTCCGCCGCCCGCGCCTCCGCGAGGGCGGCCTCGGCCCTGACCACCCGGAACGCGTTCAGCGACCCCTGCGTGGCCTCGATGCGCGCCAGCGCCTCGGCGACGAGCGTCCGCGAGGTCACCTCCCCGTCGGCCAGCGCGCGGGCGGACTCCACGAGACCTGCGGCACGGTCGGGCGTCATACGGGGCACCTCCGGGACGACGATGTCTACCGAACGGTAACCTCCGGCGGGCCGGGGCGAAACGTTTTCGCCCCGGTGTGGCTCGAGGGCGGCGCGCCCGGCCTCGGTGAAGGCGGTCGCCTCCCGCCGGGCCGCGACCAGGTGGAGGCGCTGGGCGGTCCCCCCCGGCGTGCGCGGCGTCCCCGCCGTGCGGGTCCGTGCGGAAGCCGCAGCCGTCGATCTGGCCGGCGCGGCGGAGGGCGTCACTTCACCCACCGGCGCGCCCAACGCCCGTCAGCCACCGCTGACTTCGGCGTGCGGCAGCCCTCCCCGTGCCACCTTGATCCTCAATGTTGAACATGTGACGTATGTGCACTTGTGAGAAAAGATGCGCCTTCTGAGGCGATGTGGTCATCTGGGTTGTGGAGGCTATGGCTGACCCCAGAGGAGATGGTGATATGCCTTCCATGGACAAGGCGACCAAGGACACGACCGGCGTCCGTACGGACCTCGACGCGGCCCTCGACCCCGCAGAGCCCGACGGAGTGTTTCGTGACAGCCGGGAGTGCGCCGCCCTGGCGCTGCTCTCCGGAGAAACCGCGCTGCTGCTGTCCCCGCCGACCCCGCGCCCGAAGAAGGGCTAGAGGACCGGCGAACCCGACAGGAGCACGCTGAATGGAGCAGTCAGGCACTTCGGCCCTCTTGCAGGGCGCGGTGCAGGACCTTGCGTCCGACGTGGTCTCCGCCCTCCGGGGCGGGGACCATGTGCGCATGTCCGGCACCTCCGCACTGGACGACGCCGAGGGCAGTCTCACCCTCGCGGCCGTGCGGGTACTGGGAGCGGATCTGCTGCTCCCGCACGTCCTCTTCCCTACGCCACCCGACCCCGAGGCGCTCGCCGCCTTCCGCCGCACCGCCGAGGCGTACCCGCCCCGCCCCGACGCCGGCCCGACCGTCCACTGGAGCCACTGGGCGATGCGCCGCACCCTCGCGCGCCTCGGCTCCCCCCTGCCCCCGCCGTCCGGCACCGACGCCGGGGAACCCGGGACCGCCTGGCTGGAGACGGCCGGCTGGCAGGCGCTGACCCATCAACTCGCCGTCCTGGCCGCTTTGGCCGTGCCCGGGGAGGACAGCCCGGTGGCCCGCGTGGCGCGCGGCCGCCCCGTGGACCTCGCCCGCGGCTTCGTCCGGGCGGTACGCCGCCGGGACTGGCAGCAGGCCGCCGGAGCGGGACGCTGGCTCACCGTCGTCGACGGCGTGCCGGACACCCTCGGACTCGAAGCGGGCCTGGACTTCGTGGAGCTGATGGGCGGCACCGACCCCCGGGTCGCGCTCCAGGTGCAGGCCGCGCGGGTCATGCGGGCGGCCGGAGCACTCGTATGACGGCGACGGACGTCGCGCGGATCCAGGAGGTGGGCGCCGCCGCGCTCGCCTGGCTGACCGCCCACCGGGACGAGTTCGCCCTCGGCGAGGGCGCGCTCGCCGCCGACGGACAGGTCGACGCCACCTGGAAGCCCCTCGGGGAACTGGCCCAGACCTGTACGAGCGTCCTCGCGGCCGTCCCGGCCGGTGACCCGCTGCACGAGGCCGCCGCCGGCCTGCTGCGGTTCGCCTGGCGGCAGACCGGCCAGGGGGAGCTGTTCCTGCGCCTCCAGCGACTGGAGCCGTTCGCGACGTACCCGCTGGAGATCTACTCCGTGTTCGCCTCCGCCGGGCTGCGGCACCCCGGCTACGAGACGGCCGCCGCCACCACCGCCCGCACCCGCGGCTGGCGGCTGACGGAACAGGACCCGACCCGCCGGCTCGGCGTGCTCAAGGCCGAGCGGCGCGCCGGCATCCACCGGGCCGAGGACGCCGAGCGGATCCTGCGGGACACCTGGCTGGGCGGCCTCCCGGAACCCTGGACGTTCGAACGGTCCGCCGGGTACGCGCTCACCCACGTCGTCTTCCACCTCACCGACTGGGGCCGCGCCCCCGACGGCGTCCCCGCGGACCTGTCCGCCTACCTCGCCCACTGGCTGCCCGCCTGGCTCGACACCTGCCTCGACGCCGGGATGTGGGACCTGAGCTGTGAACTGCTCGTCGTGGCGGCGAGCCTGCCGGACCCGCCCGACCCCGGCGTCCTGCGGGACGCGTGGCCCCGGATCGCCGACGCGCAGTGCGCCTCGGGCGCCCTCCCGCAGCAGGAGTACGGCGACGGGCGGGAGCCGGACTTCCCGCACTGCTACCACTCCACGCTCATGGCCGCCTTCGCCGCCGCGCGGTGCCTCACCCGTCCGACCGCCGAGGCCGCCGCCGGCGCCGGCGCACACCACCGGTACAGGGGACAAGGAGTGCCCGGATGACCGACACCCGTCTCATGCACACCGTCGGCGTCCGCGCCCTGGAGTGGCTGTGGGCCCACCGCGACGGATTCCGCCTCGACCCCGACGCCGACCCCCGGATCGGCTTCCTCGACCGCTTCAAACCCGTCGGCGAACTCGCCCTGATCTGCCGGGTCCTGTTCCGGGAGGGCGTGGCCGGGTCCCGGCAGGCCGACCTGGCCCGGCGGCTCCTCGACCACACCTGGCGCGAGACCCTGGACGGCGGGCGCATGCTGGCCCGCGGCCAGCGCGTCGAACCCCTGTCGCCGATCCCCTTCGAGGTGTACCTGCCGTACAAGGAACTCGGGTACACCGAGCCCGAGGTGGAGCGCGCGGTGCGCCTCTACCACCGGCTGGAGAGCTGGTCGGCGCTCGAGGTGGACCCGAACCGGCGACTCGGACTGGCCGCGTTCCAGCGGCGCTTCGGCCTCGCCCCGCGCACGCCCGAGACGGACCTCGCGGCCGCCACCTGGCTGGGCCACACCCCCGAACCGTGGACCGTCAGCGGCCGCATCGCCTACGACGTCACCCACACCGTCTTCCACCTGACCGAGTGGGGGGCACGCCCCGAGGGGCTGCCGCCGCACCTCGCCGACTACCTCACGACGTGGCTGCCGGTCTGGATCGACGACTGGCTGGACCTGGAGCGCTGGGACCTGCTCGGCGAACTCCTCGTCGTCGACGCCTGCCTGCCCCGCCCCACCCTGGACGAGCGGGCCTGGGCCGGTTTCGCCGCCGCGCAGCAGGCCGACGGCGCCATGCCGGACGTGCGGTCCATGCCCGAGGGCGACCCGGACGAGGTGTTCGACCTCGTGTACCACCCGACGCTGGTGGCCGCGTTCGCCTCGGTGCTGGCCACCTCACGGGCCCTGACCGCCCTCACCCACGCCACCGCATGAGCGCCCCCCTGGCGCCGTGGCCGGGCGCGGCCGAGGACACCGCTCGCCGGGCCGCCGTCCCCCGCGGGGAGCACGACGGCCTGACCGAGCGGCTGGTGCGGGCCGTCGACGCCGTGGACGCCCCCGACGTCGTCCTCGCGCTGTCCCGCGACGGCCGCCGCACCGTGCACTGCGGGGGCACCGCTGTGTCCCCGGCGGTGCCCCGGCAGGACCTGCGCTACGAGATCGGCTCGGCCTCCAAGGCGTTCACCGGACTGCTGTTGGCGCGGCTCGTCGACAGCGGCCTGCTGACCGGGGGTGAACCCGCCGCGGCCTGTCTGCGGCCGGGTGCGCCCGTCGGCGCCGACCCCGTGACCCTCGCCCACCTCGTCACGCACACCGGGGGACTGCCCGCCCTGCCGCCCGGCTTCCACCGCACGGCGCTGCCCGCCTGGCGCACCAACCCCTACGGCCGCTACCCCGCCGAACGGGTCGTCGACGCCTTCCTGAGCCACCGCCCCCGGCACCGGCCCGGCACCCGCTGGCACTACTCCAACTTCGGCGTCGCCGTGCTCGGGCACGCCCTGGCCACCGTCACCGGCACGCCCTGGGACGAACTGCTCGCCGCCCACGTGCTGCGCCCGCTCGGCCTGCACGCCACCTCCCTGCGCCCGGAGGACCCGAAGACCGACGCCACCGGGCACGCCAAGGACGGCCGCACCCCCACGCTCCCCTTCGACGCCGGCGGTTTCGACGCGGCCGGTGCCGTCCGGGCCACCCCGCACGACCTGCTCACCTTCCTGGAGGCGCACCTCGACCCGGCCGGCTCCCCGGCGGCCGGCGCGCTGCGCGCGGTGCGCACCCCGGTGCTGCGGCGCGGCCGGGGACACGTCCACGAGCACACCGTGGCGTGGTTCCGGCACCCCACCGACGGCGGGCCGATGTACTTCCACAGCGGGGCCACCCTCGGCCAGCAGGCCTTCCTCGGCTTCCGGCCGGACACCGGGACGGCGCTGGTCGCGGTGTGCACCCGCCGCTACCGCGCCCGCGACCCGTTCGTGCCCACGGCGTACGCGCTGCTCGCCGAGGACTGACGGAAGATCGACGCACCGCGGCCGGTGCGGGGCCCGGCCCCGCACCGGCCGCGGTGCGTCCCGCTACACCCGCTGCCAGAGGGCGGGGGTGCCGTCCGGTGCCCACCGGGTCTGCGCCTGGTGGCTCTGGAGGCACTGGTAACGCACCCCGGCGACGGTCACCGTGCTGCCGGCCTCGTAGACGCGGCCCGCCGCCCACTGCTCGTTCGCCGGCTCGTCCTGCGTGGCCTGCGTGCCCTTCTGCGCGGTCGCCGTCTTCAGGACCAGGCCGAAGTCGCCCAGGATGGGGTTGACCGGCTGGTAGTAGGTGGTGCCGCCGCTCGTGCAGTTGCCCGAGCCGCCCGAGGTCACACCCTGGGCCTGCGACCCGGACAGGTAGGAGCCCCCGGAGTCGCCGGGCTCGGCGCACACCGTGGTCCGGGTGACCCCGTCGACGGTGCCCTCGGAGTAGCGGACGCTCGTGTCGTGCTGCTGGATGGTCCCGCAGTGCCAGCCGGTGGTGGAGCCGGAACGGCAGATCGACGCCCCGACGAGCGCCTGCACGGAGCCGGTCACCTGGGTCCGCTGCCCGCCCTCGCCCTTGACGTCGGCGGTGGCGGTCCAGTCGCTGTTCGCGGCCACCCAGGACATGTCCTTGCCGGGGAACGTGGAGGCCTGGAACTCGCCCTGCGCGGACTGGTCGGCGCCGGTGGTCTTGTTGCCCGGCTTGCCGCAGTGCCCGGCGGAGACGAAGCCCTGCTGCTCGCCCTTGGTGACGGAGAACCCGATGGAGCAGCGGGCGGAGCTTTCGATGTAGTACGCCTCGCCGCCCACGATGTCCGCCAGCGGGCGGGGCCGCTCGGCCGACACGACGACGGCGACGCCCGCGTCCTGGGCGCCGGCCGCCTTGATGAACGAGGTGGCGGCCGTGCGCCGGGCCGCCTGCACGACGACGCGGTTCGACGGCACGTCCACGTACCAGACCGGGGCGTCCTTCGTCGCGGCGCTCGCGGCGGCCTTGTCCAGCTTCTCCTTGACGGTCTGGAGGTCGGCGAGCGGCCGCCGCACGACGGCCGCCTTGGCGCCCTGCGCCTCGATGGCCGACACGTCCGAGGAGTGCGTCGTCGCCACGGTCAGCTCGGCGGCGGTCGACCCCGTCAGCCAGGCGCCGGCGAAGCGCTGCCCGAGGGAGAGACGCAGCCGGCCCGCGCGCACCCCCGCCTCGGCCTCGTTGACCAGGCGCTCGGCCGCCTGGGCGGACGTCAGCTTCAGATCCCGCTCCAGGGCCCGCAGCACCTGGGCCGGGGGCCGGTCGGCGCCGACCGTCTGGGCGGCGGTGGACGCGGGCAGCGGCGCGGGAGGCGGTGCGGCCGCCGCGGCCGTGGTCATCGCTGTGACGGCGAGGACGCCGAGAGCGGTCAGGGCGGCGCGGCGGCCGTCCGTGGGTCTGCCGAGCATGCGTGAGTACCTCCATCGAGTTCGCTTGGGTCTGCGACCAAGGGAGGCCTTGACGAGAAGTGATCAGTAAATGTCAGAAAAGATGGTTTTTAGCGCTATGGAGGGGCCTGTCGGGTGTCATGTGCACCAGTGACCAGCCCCCCTGCGGCACCCCAGACTTTCATCGTTCGTTTTCTTGAGTCGTTCGTGTTTAGCGCGATAGGTTGGCGCCATGACCGCAGCCGCGACTCCCACCCCCGCCGAGGAGCTCCGTGGCGCCGGCCTGCGGGTGACCGCCGCGCGCGTCGCCCTGCTGCAAGCCGTCCGCGCCGGTGACCACCTCGGCGTCGAGGCCATCGCCTCGGGGGTGCGCGAGCGCGTCGGTCATGTCTCCCTCCAGGCCGTGTACGAAGGGCTTCACGCCCTCACGGCGGCGGGACTCATACGTCGTATCGAACCGGCCGGCAGCCCCGCCCGGTTCGAGGGCCGCGTCGGCGACAACCACCACCACGTCGTCTGCCGCTCGTGCGGTGTCGTCGCCGACGTCGACTGCGGGGTCGGCGAGGCGCCCTGTCTGACCGCCTCCGACGACCACGGCTTCGCCATCGACGAGGCCGAGGTCATCTACTGGGGCCTGTGCCCCGACTGCTCCACCACCACCGGTGCGCCCCGCGCACTGTGATTCACCTAGTCCGGAAGGTTTCCCATGGCTGAGAACTCCGATGCGATCGTCACCGACGCGAAGGCGGAGGGCACAGGCGGCTGCCCCGTCGCGCACGATCGCGCCCCCCACCCGACCCAGGGCGGCGGAAACCGCCAGTGGTGGCCAGAACGGCTCAACCTGAAGATCCTCGCCAAGGACCCGGTCGTCGCCAACCCGCTCGGCGCGGACTTCGACTACCGCCAGGCGTTCGAGGCCCTCGACCTCGACGCCGTGAAGCGTGACATCGCCGAGGTGCTGACGAACTCGCAGGACTGGTGGCCCGCCGACTTCGGCAACTACGGCCCGCTGATGGTCCGTATGGCCTGGCACAGCGCCGGCACCTACCGCATCAGCGACGGCCGCGGCGGCGCCGGCCGCGGCCAGCAGCGCTTCGCCCCGCTGAACAGCTGGCCGGACAACGGCAACCTGGACAAGGCCCGCCGTCTGCTGTGGCCCGTCAAGAAGAAGTACGGCCAGTCCATCTCCTGGGCCGACCTCATGATCCTCACCGGCAACGTCGCCCTGGAGACCATGGGCTTCGAGACCTTCGGCTTCGGCGGCGGCCGCGCCGACGTCTGGGAGGCCGACGAGGACGTCTACTGGGGCCCCGAGACCACCTGGCTCGACGACAAGCGCTACAGCGGCGACCGGGAGCTGGAGAACCCGCTCGGCGCCGTCCAGATGGGCCTCATCTACGTCAACCCCGAGGGCCCCAACGGCAACCCGGACCCGATCGCCGCGGCCCGCGACATCCGTGAGACGTTCCGCCGCATGGCGATGAACGACGAGGAGACCGTCGCCCTCATCGCCGGTGGCCACACCTTCGGCAAGACCCACGGCGCCGGCCCGGCCGACGCCGTCGGCAACGACCCCGAGGCCGCCGCCATGGAGCAGCAGGGCCTCGGCTGGAAGTCCACGTACGGCACCGGCAAGGGCGGCGACGCGATCACGTCCGGCCTGGAGGTCACCTGGACCACCAAGCCGACCCAGTGGACCAACGACTTCTTCGACATCCTCTTCGGCTACGAGTGGGAGCTCACCGAGTCCCCGGCCGGCGCCAAGCAGTGGGTGGCCAAGGACGCCGAGGCGATCATCCCCGACGCCCACGACCCGTCGAAGAAGCGTCTGCCCACGATGCTCACCACCGACCTGGCGCTGCGCTTCGACCCGATCTACGGCCCGATCTCGAAGCGCTTCCACGAGAACCCGCAGGAGTTCGCGGACGCCTTCGCCCGCGCCTGGTACAAGCTGACCCACCGTGACCTCGGCCCGAAGTCCCTGTACCTCGGCCCGGAGGTCCCCGCGGAGACCCTGCTGTGGCAGGACCCGCTGCCGCAGGCCGAGGGCGAGCCCATCGACGCCGGCGACATCGAGGTCCTCAAGGCCAAGATCCTCGAGTCCGGCCTGACCGTCTCGCAGCTCGTCAGCACCGCCTGGGCGTCGGCCTCGACGTTCCGCGGCAGCGACAAGCGCGGCGGTGCCAACGGCGCCCGTATCCGCCTCGAGCCGCAGCGCGGCTGGGAGGTCAACGACCCCGACCAGCTCGCGCAGGTCCTGCGGGTCCTGGAGGGCATCCAGAGCGAGTTCAACACCGGCGCCAAGAAGGTCTCCCTCGCCGACCTGATCGTGCTCGGCGGCTCCGCGGCCGTGGAGAAGGCCGCCAAGGACGGCGGGTTCGACGTCCAGGTGCCGTTCACGGCGGGCCGCGTCGACGCGACGGAGGAGCACACCGACGTCGAGTCGTTCGCCGCGCTGGAGCCGTCGGCCGACGGGTTCCGCAACTACCTCGGCAAGGGCAACCGCCTGCCCGCCGAGTACCTGCTGCTGGACCGCGCCAACCTGCTCACGCTGAGCGCCCCCGAGATGACCGTCCTGGTCGGCGGCCTGCGCGTGCTGGGCGCCAACCACCAGCAGTCGCAGCTGGGCGTCCTCACCGACACCCCCGGCGCCCTGACCAACGACTTCTTCGTCAACCTGCTCGACATGGGCATCGAGTGGAAGTCGACGTCCTCGGACCAGACCACGTTCGAGGGCCGGGACGCCGCCACCGGTGAGCTGAAGTGGGCCGGCAGCCGTGCCGACCTGGTCTTCGGCTCCAACTCCGAGCTGCGCGCGCTCGCCGAGGTCTACGCGAGCGACGACGCCAAGGAGAAGTTCGTGAAGGACTTCGTCGACGCCTGGGTCAAGGTCATGAACCTCGACCGGTACGACCTGGTCTGATCACTCCCGCGAGACGTCCGGGCGGCCCCAGCGGCCGCCCGGACGTCTCGTTCCGTCTGCGCGCGTGTGGGGCAGGCCACGCGCCGAACGTGGCGGCGGCCACGTCCCGGGGCGGGGGAGCGGGGCTACGGTGTCGGCGACCCCCGTACCCCGCCAGTCCCGGACGGTCCGCAGTGCTCGCAGATCTCTCCCCGCTCATAGCGGCGACCACCCAGTGGCTGATCCGCTCCTACCCCGCGTGCGGCGGCGCCCTCGCCGACGCCCTGGGCGAGGCGCAGGCCCGGCAGGCCGTGACCGTCGCCGCCTGGCTGCGCTATCCCACCCCGACCGACGTCGCCCTCGTGTCGATGGCCGGCCCCGGCGGCTCGGCGGGCCTCGACTGGATCACCGGCGCCGACACGGCCGTGCCCGACGACGCGGACAGCGCCTGGCGCACCTGGGTCGACGAGGCCGTGGCCAGCTGGGCGGCCTGCCTGCTCACCGACCCCGACCTGGCCCGGCGGGCCGTGGCCGCCACCGCCGAGGTCGCGCACGCCACCGCCGTGCCCGCCGAGTTCCGCCGCCTGGTCTCGCCCGACCCGTACGACCGCGAGGCGGCGGCGCTGCTGCGCCACCCCGACCTCGTGGCACCGGTGGCCGCCCTGCACGGGCCCGCCCTGCGGGACCGCCTGGACCCGGGCCGGGCCCTCGCCGCCTGAGCGGACGCCCCCACGACGGCCTCCCCGCTCACGCCTTCCTGCCGCGCCCCGTCAGCGCGTCGCGCATCCGGTCGACCAGACCCGCGCCCGGCGCCAGCAGCTTGTTGGCCGGCGGCTTGTCCGGGGCCGCCGGGTGCGGCCGGGTCGGCGCCGTCTTCTTCGCCATCCGCACCTTGTCGCCCAGCTCGTCCAGGGCCTCCGGGGAGCAGGCCGCGCGCAGCTTCGGGAAGAGGTTCTGCTCCTCGTCCGCGATGTGCGCCCGCACCTCCGTCGTCAGCCGGTTGACCAGCCGGTTGAACGCCGTGTCCTCGACGTCGCAGCCCTCGAGGTCCTTCATGATCTGCTCGGCCTCGGCGTGGTCCTCGATCTCCCGGTCGGCGATCGCGTCGCCGCCCTCCACATGCTCGCGGACCGCCGGGTAGAGGTACTGCTCCTCGGCCACCGAGTGCCGGATCAGCTCGATGGTGACCTGGTCGGCCTACAGCTTGCGGTTCTTGTCACCGGGCGGAAGAGCCTCGATCCTCCCGAAGAGCTCCTCGACCTCGCGGTGATCGGTCATCAACTCGTCGATGACGTTTCCGCCGTGCCCCATGTTCTCCACCTCCGGTCCGCGCGGGCGGCCCCGGGCGGGGCCGCCGCGGACCTCGAGTGCCCGCCCCGGCGGGGCTCACACGGCCCACCCGTAGGGTGCGGTCATGACCTCGCAGACCTACCTCTCCGAACTGTTCTCCCTGGACGACCGGGTCGCCGTCGTGACCGGGGGCAGCTCCGGCATCGGCCGCGCCATCACCGAGGCGCTGGCCCGCGCCGGCGCCCGCGTCGTGGTCGTCGCCCGCCGGGAGGCGGAACTCGCCGCCACAGTCGCCGCCCTGGAGGAGCACGGCTGCCGCGCCGCCTGGGTCAGCGCGGACCTGAGCACGCGGGACGGCGTGCGCACGGCCGCCGAGGAGGCCGCCGCCGTGTTCGGCGAGCCCGACATCCTCGTCAACTCGGCCGGCATCAACCTGCGGCCCCCGCTGGGCGAGCTCGGCGAGGACGTCTGGGACGCCACCCTGGCCGTGAACCTGGAGGCGCCGTTCCTGCTGGGGCAGCGGTTCGGGCCCGGCATGGCCGAGCGGGGCTTCGGACGGATCATCCACATCACCTCCCAGCAGGCCCACCGCGCCCTCGTCCAGAGCGGCGCCTACGGCGTCTCCAAGGGCGGCCTGGAGTCACTGGCCCGTTCCCAGGCGGAGGCGTGGTCGCCGTACGGCGTCACCTGCAACACGCTCGTGCCCGGGTTCGTCATGACGCCCCTGAACGCCCGGCTGTCGTCCGACCCGGAGAAGGTCGCCGCGCTCGCCGCCCGCACGCTCATCGGGCGCAACGGGCTGGCGGAGGACTTCGCGGGCGCCGCCGTGTTCCTGGCGAGCCGGGCCTCGGCCTATGTCACCGGGCAGTCGGTCTTCGTGGACGGCGGATTCTCCGTCCACTAGGTCCACCAGGTCTTTCATACGGCGGCCTGCCGGCGCAGGTCGAGCCGCATCAGGACGCGGGGGTGCCCGGCCAGCACGGACGTGGTGTCGGCGGCGTACGCGAAACCGGCCCGCTCGAAGTTCCGGCGCAGACCGGCGTACGCCATGGTCACGTCGGCCCGGGCGTCCCCGTTGTCGAGCGGGTACGCCTCCAGCACCGGCGCCCCCCGGTCGCGGGCGAACGCGACCGCCCCGGCGATCAGGGAGTGGGTGACGCCCCGCCCACGGTGGCCGGGCCGCACCCGCAGGCACCACAACGACCACACCGGCAGATCGTCGACGTGCGGGATCGTGCGGCTGCGGGCGTACGACGTGGCCGCGCGGGGTGCGACCGCCGCCCAGCCGACCGGCTCGTCGCCGTCGTAGGCGAGGACCCCGGGCGGCGGTTCGGCGCGGCACAGCCCGGCGACGTACGCGCCGCGGTCCGGGCCGCGCAGCTGCTTCTCGGCCTTCGCGGGGAGGCGGTGGCTCAGACACCAGCAGACGCTCGCCGTGGGCGACCTGGGTCCGATCACGGCACGGACGTCCTCGAAGACGTCGGCGGGGCGCACGTCGAAGTCCATGGCGCGCACGATGCCATGATCCACCGCCGGGACGCAGGCCGTTTTCGTCAGACGGGGGTCCGGAACGCGTGCAGCGTCCCGGTGACCTCCTCGTCGGAGACCGCGCCGAAGTCCTCGTACCACTCGCCGACCGCGTGCAGCCCGGGCGGCTGGACGAGACAGACCAGGTCGTCGCACTCGGCCCGCAGCGCGCGGACCGTGCGCGGGCTGCCGACCGGGACCGCCAGCACCAGGCGCGCGGGCCCGTGACGGCGTACGAACCGCAGCGCCGCGGTGGCCGTCAGCCCGGTGGTCAGCCCGTCGTCCACGAGGACGACCGTGCGGCCCTCGACGGACGGCAGCGGCCGCCGGCCGCGATAGCGGTACTCGCGCCGGTGCAGCGCGTTGCGCTCGTTCACGACGATGTCGCCGAGCCGGTCCTCCGACAGATGCATCATCGCCAGGCTGTTGCGGTCGTACAGCGGCGGGTCGTCGGCGACGAGCGCGCCGATCGTGGTCTCCGGCCGGACCGGCGTGCTGATCTCCCCGGAGACCAGGACGTCCAGGGGCGCCTGCAGCGCGCGGGCCACCTCGGCCGCCACGGGCACACCGCCGGGCGGCAGGGCCAGGACGACCGGGTCGAAGGGATCGCCGGAACCGGTCCCGCCGGCCAGGCGCAGAGCCAGTTCCCGTCCGGCGTGGGTGCGGTCGCGGAAGGACATGGGACTCCTCCTCGGCGTCGGCGCGGGCGCCGGGTGCCCGGCCCGCCCCCGGCGAAACGCCGGACCGGACGGACGGCCCGGCGCCCGCCCACATACGGTGCCGGACCGGGGGTACCCGGTGCGTCCGGCCGCGCACCGGACGGGCCGCCCCTGACCCGGTCCGCGGCGACTCCCAGGGCGAGGGGACGCACCATGACCGACCCCCACTTCGACAACACGGCAGCGGCCACGCAGGACGCCCTGCGCACGGTCGTGGAGAAGGGCGCCGACCAGACGGCGCTGAGCACACTGGCGGACAGCGAGGTGCTGGTGCCGGCCGCGGCGGACGGCGAGGGCCCGGGCCCGGCCGCCCTGACGCTCCCGGTGTTCGAACAGCAGGACGGCACCTCGCTGGTGCCGGTCTTCACGTCGTCGGCCCGGCTGGAGGAGGCCATGCCGCAGACGCGCCGGCACCACACGGTCCGGCTCGGCGCGCTGGCCCACGGCTGGCCCTCCGACGAGCTGTCCCTGGTGATCGACGCCGGGTCGCCCGAGCAGCTCGCGCTGACCGCGCAGGGCGTACGGGCGCTGCTCGACCGCGACGAGGACGCCTGAGGACGGGCCGCGGGGCACGGGCCGCGGGGCGCGGGGGGTACGGGGCACGGGGTGCGCCGGCGTCCGGGGGGTGTCCGGCTTGATCGCTTCTGGCTTCCGCGATCGCTTTTGGCCATGCGCGGAGCGGGCACCCGGTCCCGGATCGAACCCGTTCCACCGGTCCAGGAGGCCGTCGTGACCGACCCGCAGCACCGGCAGCAAGACCCGGCCACCCAGCACCCGCAGCCCGACTTCCCCGACCAGGACCAGCCGCACCCGGGCTGGACCGGCCCGATGGACCCGCCGCCGGACCACGGTGAGGACAGCTACCGCGGCTCCGGCCGGCTGGAGGGCCGCGCGACCGTCATCACGGGCGGCGACTCCGGCATCGGACGGGCCGTCGCGCTGGCCTTCGCCCGGGAGGGCGCCGACGTCCTGTTCACCCATCTGGACGAGGAGGCCGAGGAGGCCCGCGAGACGGCACGGCTGGTCGAGGAGGCCGGCCGCAAGGCGGTCGCCGTGTCCTGCGACATCCGGGACGAGGACAACTGCCGGGCGCTGATCGAGCGTGCGGTCGAGGAGTTCGGGCGGATCGACGTGCTGGTGAACAACGCCGCCTACCAGATGTCCCAGCCGGACGGCATCGAGGCGATCAGCACCGAGCAGTTCGACCGCGTGATGCGCACCAACCTGTACGGGATGTTCTGGCTGACGAAGTTCGCCGTGCCGCACATCCCCGAGGGCGGCAGCGTCATCAACACGACGTCGGTCCAGGCGTACAAGCCGAGCCCGCATCTGCTCGACTACGCCACGACGAAGGGCGCGATCGTCACCTTCACCCAGGGGCTGGCCCAGATGCTGGTCGAGCGCGGCATCCGCGTGAACGCCGTCGCGCCGGGCCCGGTGTGGACGCCGCTGATCCCGGCGACGCTGCCCGACACGGCCGAGTTCGGCAAGCAGAGCCCCATGGGCCGCCCGGCCCAGCCGGCCGAGCTCGCCCCCGCCTACGTCTACCTCGCCTCCCAGGAGGCCAGTTTCATCACGGCGGAGATCGTCAACGCGACGGGCGGCACCCCGCTGCCGTAGCCGTCCGCCGCCCGCCGGCCGCGCACACGGGATTCTCACCCGCCGCCGGGTGTGGGTCCCGTGTGCGTGGGTAGGGCGGCGGCATGACTGGCAGCAGACCCGCCCCAGGACGCTGGGCCGTCCGACTGACCGTCCGGTACGCCGGGCTGCGCGGCGGCCGTCGAGAGCGCATGGTGGTGTCATGAGCACGCGTCCCCTAGTGGTGGTGCAGCCACCGGAGCCGGACGGCGGGCGTCCGGTGACGATCCGTGGCGAGACCACGGGCACCGCGTACAGCCTGTTCGACGTGATGGACCTGGTCCACCGCGCGGGCCTGCCCGCCGAGGACCGGGCCGTCGACGACCCCGAGCTGATCGAGTGGCGCGGCGGCGGGCCCTACGACTGGACCGCGCGCGGCTCGGACAGCACGTCGGACGACACCGCGGACGCGTCACCCGACTCGTGACACCGCGGCCCGCGCCCCCGGCCGAAACAGCCGTCATGCCGAAGGAGCCGTCATGCCGGACATGGAGCAGGACGAGGCACGGGAGCGGTTCGCCGCTGAGCGGGTCGCACGGCTGGCGACGATCGCGCCCTCGGGGCGCCCGCATCTGGTGCCGGTCGTCTTCGCGGTGCGCGGCGACGACGTGGTGACCGCCGTCGACCACAAGCCGAAGCGCACCCCCCGCCCGGCGCGGCTGCACGACATCGCCGTCCACCCGGCCGTCTGCCTGCTCGCGGACCGGTACGACGACGACTGGGAGCGGCTTTGGTGGGTGCGCGCCGACGGCGGCGCCCGCGTCCTCGAACCCGGCGCCCCCGGCGAGGAGGCCCGCGCGGAACGGGAGACGGCGGTGGAGCTGCTGCGGGGCAAGTACCCGCAGTACGTGGACCGGCCGCCCGAGGGACCGGTCATCGTGGTGTCCGTCCTGCACTGGACGGGCTGGAAGTACGGCTCGGCGAGCTGACCGTCCGGGACGCCATTGACCCGGGGCCGTCCACGGACGTAACCTCCGTCTTCATATGTAGACAGCTCGGCCAGCTCCCGCAGATCGGCGTCCCGTCATGACCCAGCCCGTCGTCACCCGCCTGTCCGTGTATCCGGTCGCCGGACGCGACGCGATGCTTCTCAACCTGTCCGGCGCGCACGCCCCGTACTTCACCCGCAACGTCGTCGTCCTGGAGGACTCCGAGGGCCGCACCGGACTGGGCGAGGTGCCCGGCGGCGAGGCGATCACCCGGACCCTGCGCGACGCCGGGCCGCTGGTCGTCGGCGCCCGCGTCGGCGACTACCAGAAGGTCCTGCGCGCGATCGGAGCGGCGTTCGCCGACCGGGACGCCGGCGGACGCGGCGCGCAGACCTTCGACCAGCGCACCACCGTGCACGCGGTCACGGCCGTCGAGTCCGCCCTGCTCGACCTGCTCGGACAGCACCTGGAGGTGCCGGTCGCCGCCCTGCTCGGCGACGGCAAGCAGCGCGACACGGTCCGTATGCTCGGCTACCTCTTCTTCGTGGGCGACGCGGACCGCACCGGCCTGGACTACGTCCGCGACCCCGGCTCACCGGTCGACTGGTACCGCCTGCGATACGAGGAGGCACTCACCCCCGACGCGATCGTCCGGCAGGCCGAGGCCGCCCACGCCCTGTACGGCTTCCGGGACTTCAAGCTCAAGGGCGGCGTCCTGCCCGGACCTCGGGAGGTCGAGGCCGTCCGCGCGCTCAAGGACCGCTTCCCGGACGCGCGGATCACCCTGGACCCCAACGGCGCCTGGTCGCTGCGCGAGGCCGTCGAGCTGTGCCGTCCGCTCGTCGGCACCCTGGCCTACGCCGAGGACCCGTGCGGCGCGGAGGGCGGCTACTCGGGCCGGGAGGTGCTCGCGGAGTTCCGCCGGGCCACCGGACTGCCCACGGCCACCAACATGGTCGCCACCGACTGGCGGCAGCTGACCCACGCGCTCGCCCTGCAGTCGGTGTCCATCCCGCTGGCCGACCCGCACTTCTGGACGATGCAGGGTTCGGTGCGCGTCGCCCAGCTGTGCCACGCGTCGGGGCTGACCTGGGGGTGCCACTCCAACAACCACTTCGACATCTCGCTGGCGATGATGGCCCACTGCGGCGCCGCGGCACCGGGGGAGTACAACGCCCTGGACACCCACTGGATCTGGCAGGAGGGCCGCGAACGGCTCACTGTGGAACCGCCCAGGATCACCGGCGGCGAGGTCGCCGTGCCGGACACCCCCGGACTGGGTGTCCGGCTCGACCGCGACCGGCTCCTCGCCGCCCACGAACTCCACCGCGAGAAGGCCCTGTCGGGCCGGGACGACGCCGCCGGGATGCGGTACCTCGTCGAGGGCTGGACCTTCGACCCCAAGCGGCCCTGTCTCGTGCGCTGACCGGCCGCGCGTCCCGTCAGCCGGCCTCGGCGCGCGGAAGGACCGTCACCCGGCGGAAATTGCAGGCCGCCCAGTGCGGCGGCCCGTCGGGCGGCGGGCCGCCCTGATGGGCCTTCAGGGCGACACTGACGAGGCTCATCAGCAGATCGACGTCCGCCTCGCAGCCCAGATGCAGCGTCACCCAGCGCGACCCCGGCACCAGCCGCACCGCCGTGGACTCCCACAGGTTCCGCCCGAAACGCTGGATCGCGGGCAGGGTGAGATGCAGATCCACGTCCCGGTCGGAGTGGAAGTGCACGATCTCGCTGTGGGCGGAGCGCAGGGCCCGCCCCGCGCCACAGCCGGCCGGGCCCGCACTGAGGTCGGGCCAGACTTCCAGGCGTTCCATGGCGCGTTGGGCCAGTGTCATGGCCCCATAGTCGCGCGATCATGGCCCGGCAACCAGGGGTTGGGCGAACCGTAATCGGCGCGTGAGGACGCACACACCGCCCGCGACCAGGGCGGCGGGCGGCGTGCGCCACCAAAGGGGCTCCGGGGGCGGAACGGACCTACCGCGCCCCGGTCCAGTTGTGCGCGACGTCGACGACGATCCGGCCGTCCGCCACCCACACCCGGAACGGCAGCCGGGCCCGGACGCCGAGTCCGATCTGCGTGTCCCCCTCGAAGCTGCCGACGAACCGGGTGTCCCGGAACGTCCGGTATCCCGTGAGGTTCACCCCCGGCAGCCGCTGACCGGCCCGGGCCGGATACGTGGGCCTGCCGCTGCCGGCGTCGTAGGCGGGCGCGCCGACCCGCACCTCGATCACGGCCCCGCCGCCGACGGTGACGGGACGCCCCGAACCGTCCTGGTGGACGCGGCTCACGTACTGCACGGTGTAGCCGAGCCGCCCGGTGCCCGCGCCGGGGACGTCGACGACCATGCGGTCGAAGCAGGCGTGCCGGCCGGTCCTGACGTCCGTCACCGACTTCATCGTGGCGGCCGAGCGGATCTCCGCCTGACTGCCCCAACCCGTGGGGCAGGCCGTGGCCTTGGTGGTGGTCGTGGCGGCCGTGGCCGGGACGGCCGCCACGGCCGACGTGGCGGCCACGAGCGCGGCGACGGTCGCCGCCACCGCCATTCTTGTTCGTCCCATTGTGTCCCCAGAGAGGTGAAGTGCCTGATATCAGAGGAGACAGCCGACTTGACGGAAAGGTTGCACGCGGACGGAACTTCGTGGTCCGCACGGGGGACAAGCCCCGCCCGCGCCCCCGGGCCGGCCCCCGTCACGCGCCGTACGCTGGACCCCGTGCACAGCAGCTTCGACAGCCCGGGCGCGGCGGCCGCGCACTTCACGGGGCGTTCCGTGACCGGTGAACGGCCCCTGACCGCGACGCTGACCGAAGTGACCCTGGACGACGGGCGCGTGGTCGTGGTCAAGCGCGGCGACGGCGAGGGGGCCGCCCGGGCCGAGGCCGCCGGACTGCGCTGGCTGGCCGACGCCCGCTCCGTGCGCGTCCCCCGGGTCCACGGCCACGACGCGCGATGGCTCGTCACCGACCGGGTCGCCACCGGCCGGCCCGGCGCGGCGGCCGCCGACCGGTTCGGCCGGGACCTCGCCGCACTCCACGCCGCGGGCGCCCCCGCGTTCGGCGCGCCCCCACCCGGCGGACCCGAGGACGCGTACATCGGCCGCGCCGCGATGCGCAACACCACCGGCCCCGACTGGCCCGCCTGGTACGCCGAGCACCGCGTCCTGCCGTACGTCCGCGGGGCCGTCGACACGGGCACGCTGCGCCCCGCCGAGGCGGCCGTGTTCGAGCAGGTCTGCGCCCGGCTGCCCGAGCTGGCGGGTCCCGCCGAACCACCCGCGCGCCTGCACGGCGACCTGTGGAACGGCAATGTGCTGTGGGGCGCCGACGGGCACGTCCGGCTGATCGACCCGGCCGCGCACGGCGGGCACCGCGAGACGGACCTCGCGATGCTCCAGCTCTTCGGCTGCCCCCACCTGGACCGCGTCCTGGACGCATACCGGGAGCGGGCGCCGCTCGCCGACGGCTGGACCGCACGCGTCGGCCTGCACCAGCTCTTCCCGCTCCTCGTCCACGCCGTCCTGTTCGGCCGCGGCTACGCCGAACAGGCTCTCACGGCGGCGCGGGCGGCCCTGCGCAGCTAGGAGACCGGCGTCAGACCGGCCGAGAGCTGTGCGAGGCGTTCGGCGTCCGGGGTGCCCGGCTCGGCCGTGTAGACCATGAGCCGCAGATCGCTGCCGGACACCGCGAGGATGTCGCAGTCCAGGGTGAGGGGGCCCGCCTCGGGGTGGTCGACGACCTTCCGGCCGGTCTCGTGCCGGCCGACCGCGCCCGACTCCCACAGCTCGGCGAAGCGCGCACTGCGCTCACGCAACCGCGCCACCAGCTCCCGCAGCCGGGGGTCCTCGGGATAACGGCTGACCGTGGCCCGCAGGTCGGCGACGATCCCCGCCTGGAACTCCCGGTGTTCCCGCTCCGTGTGCCGCACCCGGCCCCGCGGACCGAGGAACGCCCGCCACACACCGTTGCGTTCGAACCCGCGCAGCTCGCGCGGGTCGCCCATCAGGGCGGCGTACGGCGGGTTCGCCTCCAGCAGGGTCCAGGAGGCGTCGTGGACCCCGACGGGCGTGCCGCTCAGCCGGTCCAGCAGCCGCCGTACGCTCGGCGTGAGCTGCCCGGGGACCGTCTCCGGGCCGGGCGGCGCCAGCTCCGCCAGCCGGAACAGATGCGCGCGTTCGTCCGCCGACAGCCGCAGGGCGCGGGCCAGCGCCTCCACGATCTGCGCGGACGGGTTGCTCGCCCGGCCCTGTTCGAGCCGGGTGACGTAGTCGGCCGAGATCCCGGCCAGCAGGGCCAGTTCCTCACGGCGCAGCCCGGCCGCCCTGCGGTGCCCGCCCGTGGGCAGCCCCGCGGCCTGCGGGGGGACCCGGTCCCGCCAGCGGCGCAGGGCCCGCCCGAGTTCCGTCGCCGTCATGCCCCCAGTGAACACCGTCCGCCGGGCGGATGCCTGGTACCGGTGGTCCCAGGAAGACCGGACTGCTGGCAGCGGGCCGCGCCGCGCAGGAGGCTGGACGCATGACGACGACACTCATCACCGGAGCGAACAAGGGACTCGGCCTGGAGACGGCCCGCCGGCTCGTCGGGGCCGGTCACACCGTGTACGTCGGCGCCCGGGACGCCGAGCGCGGCCGGGCGGCCGCCGAACGGATCGGCGCGCGGTTCGTGCTGCTCGACGTCACCGACGACGCCTCCGTCCAGGCCGCCGCGAAGACCGTCGAGGCCGACGGCGGGCTCGACGTCCTGGTCAACAACGCCGGCATCGAACTGCGCGGCCCGGACAACAGCATTCCCGCCGCCGGTGACACCACCGCCGACGAGATGCGCACCGTGTTCGAGACCAACGTCTTCGGTGTCGTACGCGTGACCCACGCCTTCCTGCCGCTGCTCCAGCGTTCCCCGGCACCCGTCGTGGTGAACGTCAGCAGCGGCCTCGCCTCGCTGGCCGGGCTGTCCGACCCCGCATCGCCGGCGCACTTCTACCAGGCCCTCGCCTACCCGTCCTCCAAGACGGCGGTCAACATGATCACCGTGCAGTACGCCAAGGCGTTCCCCGCCCTGCGGATCAACGCCGTGGAGCCCGGCTTCACCGCCACCGACCTCAACGGCCGCACCGGCACCCAGAGCGTCGAGGAGGGCGCCGAGGTCATCGTGCGGATGGCGCAGGTCGGCCCCGACGGCCCGACCGGCGGCTACTTCGACATCCACGGGCCGCTGCCCTGGTGACGCGAGGGCGGTGCCTCAGACGACGCCGTCGGCGCGCAGGGCCGCGATCTCCTCGGGGGTGTGGCCGAGTTCGGCGAGGATCGCGTCGGTGTGCTCGCCGGCCGCGGGGACCGGGTCCATCCGCGCGGGCACGCCCACGAGGTCGGCCGGAGGCAGCAGGGCGCGGACGCTCGCGCCGCCCGGCACGTCCACCGTCCCCCAGCGGCCGCGGGCGGCCAGCACCGGGTGGTCGAGGAAGGCGGCCACGTCGTTGACGCCCGCGCAGGCTACGCCGATGTCCTCCAGCTCCTTCAGGATCTCCTCGGCGCCCGAGCGGGCGCAGCGCTCGGCGACGACGGCGTTGACCTCGGCGCGGTGCGCGACCCGGGCCGAACTCGTCGCGAACCGCGGGTCGTCGGTCAGCTCGGGCCGCCCCAGGAACCGGGCGCAGAGCACCGCCCACTCGCGCTCGTTCTGGATGGAGAGCAGCACCTGCCGCCCGTCGGCCGCCGTGAACGCGCCGTACGGGGCGAGCGTGGGGTGCTGGGTGCCCAGCCGCTCGGGCTGGGTGCCGCCGTACTCCGTGTAGTAGGCGGGCTGCCCCATCCACTCCGCCAGCGCCTCGAACAGGGACACCTCGACCGGGTGGACGGACCCCGTGGTGGCGCGGGTGAACAGCGCGGTGAGGATGCCGCTGTAGGCGTACATGCCGGCCGCGATGTCCGCCACGGAGATCCCGACGCGGGCGCCGCTCCCGGCGTCCCCGGTCAGGGACACCAGCCCGGTCTGGCACTGCACCAGCAGGTCGTACGACTTGCGGCCGGCCCACGGCCCGGAGGTGCCGTAGCCGGAGATCGTGCAGGGGATCAGCCGGGGCCACCGCTCGGCGAGCGCCGCCGTCCCGAGGCCGAGCCGGCCGGCCGCGCCCGGTGCCAGGTTCTGCACGAAGACGTCGGCGCCGTCCAGGAGCCCGTGCAGGATCTCCCGCCCGCGCTCGGACTTCAGGTCCAGCGTGAGGGACTCCTTGGAGCGGTTCAGCCACACGAAGTAGCTGGACTGCCCGTGCACGGTGGTGTCGTACCGGCGGGCGAAGTCCCCGGCGCCGGGCCGCTCCACCTTGATCACCCGCGCGCCGAGGTCGGCGAGCTGCCGGGTGGCGTAGGGCGCGGCGACGGCCTGTTCGAGGCTGACGACGGTGATGCCGGCGAGGGGGAGGCGCGGGGTGCTCATGACGCCATGTGTACGGCCCCGCCGAAGATCACGTCAATGACGGGCCGGCCGCGGTCCAGGTCAGGCGGGCAGGTGGAGCGTCTCGACGGCCCGGACGAGGGGGGCGAGTTCGGGGTTGCGGGCGGCGTCGTCGAGGGCTTCGCGGAGGGCTTTGTCGTTGGTGGGGCGGGCCTGGTCGAGGAGGCGGAGTCCGGCGTCGGTGACGTCGGTGTAGATGCCGCGTCGGTCGGTGGGGCAGAGGTAGCGGGAGAGCAGGCCGCGGTCCTCGAGGCGGGTGACGAGGCGGGTGGTGGCGCTCTGGCTGAGGACGACGGCGTCGGCGACCTGTTTCATCTGCAGGTGTCCGCCTTCGCCGTGGTGCTGGCGGCTGAGGACGTCGAGCAGGGAGTACTCGCGGACGCTGAGGTCGTGTTCGCTCTGCAGGGCGCGTTCGATGTGGGCCTCGATCCTGCCGTGGAGCAGGGAGAGGGCGCACCAGCCCTGGGCGAGGGCGGTGAGTGAGGGATCCGTCGCTGTCATGGCCCCGAAGCCTCCGTACACAGTGGGTCCTTCCAGGATAGGACATCCGCGCAATTTCCCGCCGATGCGGCTATAGGGCGCGTGCAAGCACCGGGCTCCTTCTCGGCACACGTCCTCCTTCCGGCGTACGTCCTTCACCTCGAGCGCACTCGAGCGCCTAGCGTCGCCGTGACGGACCGCCCTGGTCCGGTGGACGGAGGAGCAGCCATGCGGGTGGGTGTGCACATCAGCCGGTTCGACCACCCCGGAGGCGGTCCGGCGCTCGGCGCCGAACTCGCCGCCGTGGGCGCCGCCGCCGAGGCGGGCGGGGTCAGCCGGCTGTCGGTGATGGACCATTACTTCCAGATGGAGTTCAACGACCGCGCCGAGGACCCGATGCTGGAGGCGTACACGACCCTCGGCTACCTCGCGGCCCACACCTCCACGGTGCGGCTCGGGGCGCTGGTGACCGGTGTGACGTACCGGCATCCCGGCCTGCTGGCGAAGATCGTGACGACCCTCGACGTGCTGTCCGGGGGCCGGGCCACGCTCGGCATCGGCGCGGCCTGGTACGAGCGGGAGCACGTGGGGCTCGGCGTGCCCTTCCCGCCGGTCGCCGAGCGGTTCGAACGGCTGGAGGAGACCCTGCGGATCTGCCTGCGGATGTGGGACCCGCAGGCCGACGGCCCGTTCGAGGGCCGGCATTTCCGGCTCGCCGAGACCCTGAACGTCCCGGCGCCGCTCTCCTCGCCCCGTCCCGAGATCATGATCGGCGGGGGCGGCGAGATGAAGACGCTGCGGCTGGTGGCCCGGTACGCCGACGCGTGCAACCTCTTCGCCACCTCGCCGAAGGAGGTCGCGCACAAGCTCGACGTGCTGCGCCGCCACTGCGACACCGAGGGGCGCGACTACGACGCGATCCGCAGGACGCTCGTCTACGGCGGTGAGGCCGCGGGCCGGGGGGACCTGGACGCCTTCACCCGGGACGCCGAGGAGTACACGGGGCTCGGGATCGACACGATGATCCTGTCGCCGGGCACGGGACGGCCGGCGGCGTTCGTCGAGGAGTTCGCGGCTCCCGCCGTGCCGCGGCTGGCCGCTCTGGGCTGACCCCCGGCGGTGGGGCCGACCCTCGGCGGGCCGGACGTCACGAAGGGCCGGAGCGCTCGGCTCCGGCCCTCAGGGGGTGCCTGGTCAGGCGGCGATCTTCTCGCCCGCGTGGCCGTGGATGTGCGCGATGACCTCGGCCAGCTGGGCGGCGACCTCGGCGTCGTCGGCCGGGTGCGTCTCGGCGAAGCGGGTCACGGAGCCCGGGATGGACAGCTTGACGTCCTCCAGCACCTTGCCGCCGGCGATGCCCACGGCCTTGCGGGCCTCGTCCTGCGCCCACACGCCGCCGTACTGGCCGAACGCGGTGCCGATCACGGCCACCGGCTTGCCGCCGAAGGCGCCGGCGCCGTACGGGCGGGACAGCCAGTCGATGGCGTTCTTCAGGACGGCCGGGATGGTGCCGTTGTACTCGGGGGAGAAGAGCAGGAAGCCGTCGGCGGACTGGGCGGCCTCGCGCAGCGCGGCGGCCGTGGCGGGGACACCGCCCTCGACGTCGATGTCCTCGTTGTAGAAGGGGATGTCGGCCAGGCCCTCGAACAGCACGACCTCGGCGCCCTCGGGAGCGAGCTTGACGGCCGCCTCCGCCAGCTGACGGTTGTGCGAACCGGCGCGAAGGCTGCCGACGAGCGCGAGGATGCGAACAGACATGCGAACTCCAAGGATGCTGAAACACTGCCGAAACGATCCGGACCGGGGTCCGTTTAACTTCTAGCATCCTAAGCGGACTACGGTCCAGTTTCATTCCCGATGCTTTACGCTGGCTTCATGTCCGCCGCTCTGCCGCCGTTCCCACAGCCGGAGGAGTCCCTCGGCACACCCCCGGTGCTCGACGTGGGCGCCGCCTCCGACGAGCCGTGCCTGCGGGCCGACGCGGCCCGCAACCGCGCCCGGCTGCTCGAGGCTGCCTCCCGGCTGATCGCCGAGCACGGCGCCGCCGGCGTCACCATGGAGGCCGTCGCGGCTGCCGCCGGTGTGGGCAAGGGCACAGTGTTCCGCCGGTTCGGCGACCGCACCGGCCTGCTCCTGGCCCTGCTCGACCACTCGGCGCGCACGCTCCAGGCCGACTTCATGGGCGGCCCGCCCCCGCTGGGCCCCGGAGCACCCCCGGTCGACCGGCTGCGCGCCTTCGGGCTCGCCGTGCTCTACCGGTGCGCGGAGCAGCTGGACCTGCAGCTCGCGGCCCAGCCCGAGCCCTCCCGGCGCTTCGCCCACCCCTTCCAGCAGGCCCTGCACACCCACGTCACGATGCTGCTGCGGCAGATCCGGCCCGGCGCCGACTGCGACCTGCTCGCGCACACACTCCTGGCCTCCCTCGACCCCGCCCTCATCAACCACCTCACCCGGCAGCGCGGCATGCCCCTGGAGCGGCTGGAGAAGGGCTGGATCGACCTCGTGGCCCGGGTGACCGGCACCGACGCCTGACCCACCCGCGCGGGCCGCCGAGAAGATCGGTGCCGACGACCTGATGCCCGGACGGCTGCCGCCGCCTAGGCTGGGCACGGTCCACATCGAACTGCCGTCCGGCCGTCGCACGCGCGGAGCCGGCCGACCCCGCGGTGACGGTGGCGCACCGCGGCCCCGGCCGAACCGTGCGCGGGGCACGCGGCGTCGACGCCAGGGAGGCGTGCATGCGCACCACGGTCGGCATCATCGGCGGCGGCCCCGCCGGGCTGCTCCTCGCCCGGCTGCTGCACCGGGCCGGGATCGACTGCGTGGTGCTGGAGAGCCGGTCGCGGGAGTACGTCGAGCAGCGCCAGCGCGCCGGGATGCTGGAGCAGGGCACCGTCGACGCCCTGCGCGAGGCCGGCGCCGCCGCACGGCTGGACACCGAGGGCCTGGTGCACCACGGCATCGAACTGCGCTTCGACGGCGAACGCCACCGCGTCGACTTCCCGTCCCTCACCGGCGGCCGCACGGTGACCATCTACGCGCAGACCGAGATCGTGAAGGACCTCGTCGCGCTCCAACTCGCCAAAGGGCCCCCGCTGTTGTTCGGCGCGGAGGCGCTCGCCGTGGAAAAGCCGGAGAGCACGGCACCGGTCGTACGGTTCCGGCACGAGGGCCGGGAGCGCACCCTGACCTGCGACTGGGTGGCCGGCTGCGACGGCTTCCACGGCATCTCCCGGGGCGTGCTGCCGGCCGGCCGGTCGTACACGCGCGCCTACCCGTACGCCTGGCTGGGCGTGCTGGCCGAAGTGGCCCCGTCCTGCGAGGAGTTGATCTACGCACGCAGTGAACGCGGCTTCGCGCTGCACAGCATGCGCTCCCCGTCGGTGTCGCGCCTCTACCTCCAGGTGCCCGAGGGCACCGACGCCCGCGACTGGCCCGACGACCGCGTCTGGGACGAACTCGCCGCACGCTTCGCCGTCGACGACGACTGGACGCTGTGCCGCGGCCCCATCACCGCCAAGTCGGTCACACCGATGCGGGCGTTCGTGCACGAGCCGATGCGGCACGGCCGGCTCCTGCTGGCCGGGGACGCCGCCCACATCGTCCCGCCCACCGGCGCCAAGGGCCTCAACCTCGCCGTGTCCGACGTCCGCGTCCTGGCCCGCGGACTCACCGAGTGGCACCGCGCCGGCGACACCCATGTCCTCGACCACTACAGCGAGTTGTGCCTCCAGCGCGTCTGGCAGGCCACCCGCTTCTCGGACGACATGACGAGGATGCTGCACACACGACCCGACGGGGACGCCTTCGACCACCGGATGCAGCTCGCCCGGCTGCGCCGGATCACTGCATCCCGTGAGGCCGCCGCCGAACTGGCCGCGAACTACTCGGGACTTCCGCTCCCCCTGTGAACCCCCGGTGACCGAACGGAGAGTCGTCATGCCGTTGCTCGACCCCCAGTCCTGGCAGCCCCGCCCCCTCTCGGGAGGCACACACACGGTGACCGAACCGGCCACCGGCGAGGCGCTGGGCACCGTCACACTGGCCGGCGCGGACGACGTCACCGCCGCCGCGCGGGCCGCCGACGGCGCCCGGGCCGCATGGGCGCGGCTGCCGCACTTCGCCCGCGCGGCGGTCCTGCGCAAGGCGGGCGACCTGTTCGCGGCCCACGCCGACGAACTGCGCACCTGGCTCGTCCGCGAGTCCGGTTCCATCCCGGGCAAGGCAGACTTCGAACTGCACGTCGCCGCCCAGGAGTGCTACGAGGCCGCCGCCCTCGCCTCCCGCCCGGCCGGACAGGTCCTGCCCACCGAGGCACCCCGCCTGTCGTACACGCGCCGGGTGCCCGTGGGGGTCGTCGGGGTGATCGCGCCGTTCAACGCCCCGCTGATCCTGTCCATCCGCTCCGTCGCCCCGGCGCTCGCCCTCGGCAACGCCGTGGTCCTCAAGCCCGACCCGCGCACCGCCGTCTGCGGCGGCCTGGCCCTCGCCGCCGTCTTCGCCGAGGCCGGCCTGCCCGAGGACCTGCTGCACGTCCTGCCGGGCGGTGCGCAGGCCGGGCAGGCGCTGGTCGCCGACCCGCACGTCCCGGTCGTCTCGTTCACCGGGTCCACGGCCGCGGGCCGGGCCGTCGGCGAGGCCGCCGGACGGCATCTCAAGCGCGCGCACCTCGAACTCGGCGGCAACTCCGCCCTGATCGTCCTGGAGGACGCCGACCTCGACGCGGTGATCTCCACGGCCGCCTGGGGGTCGTTCTTCCACCAGGGCCAGATCTGCATGACGACGGGCCGGCACCTGGTGCACCGGTCGCTGTACGAGGAGTACGTGGAGCGCCTCGCCGCCAAGGCCGACGCGCTCGCCGTCGGCGACCCGCACCGCGACCAGGTCCACCTCGGCCCGCTCATCGACGGCGGGCAACTGGAGAAGGTCCGCTCCCTGGTGGAGGCCAGCGCCTCCGGCGGCGCCAAACTGGCCGCGGGCGGCACCCATGAGCGGCTGTTCTACCGCCCGACCGTCCTGGCGGGCGTCGACGACGACTCCCCGGCCTACGCCGAGGAGGTCTTCGGGCCGGTCGCGCCGGTGCGCCCCTTCGCCGACGCCGACGAGGCCGCCGCACTCGCCGCCGCGAGCCCGTACGGGCTGTCGCTGGGGATCGTCACCCGGGACGCGGCCCGGGGCCTGGACCTCGCCGAGCGGATCCCGACCGGGATCGTGCACATCAACGACCAGACCGTGAACGACGAGGCCGTCGCCCCGTTCGGCGGTGTCGCAGCGTCCGGGACCGGCGCCCGCTTCGGCGGCGACGCCAACCTGGAGGCGTTCACCGACGTGCGCTGGACGACGGTCCGCGGCGACGTGGCGGGCTACCCCTTCTGAACGCGACCGGTCCGGCACAGGCCCACGGGTTCCGCTCCCGGAACCCGTGCGGCGGCCGGACCGGACCTCACTGCTCGTTCTGCCCGGCCTGCTCCTGCTGGGCGGCGACGGCCTTGCGGACCTCGTCCATGTCCAGCTTGCGGGCCTGCCCGATGACGTCGGCCAGCGCGGCCTCCGGCAGGGCACCCGGCTGGGCGAACACGGCGACCCGGTCCCGCACGATCATCAGCGTCGGGATCGACTGGATGCCGAACGCCTGCGCGAGCTCCGGCTGCGCCTCGGTGTCGACCTTGCCGAACACCAGGTCGGGGTTCTCCTCGGCCGCCTTCTCGTACACGGGGGCGAACTGACGGCACGGCCCGCACCAGGACGCCCAGAAGTCGATCAGGACGAAGTCGTTGTCCGTGACCGTCTGGTCGAAGTTCTCCTTGGTCAGCTCCATGGTGCTGCTCATGGCGTATCCCTCTTCCTGGGTGGGCGGGCGAAGCGTGGGCGACAACACGGCCGCGCGGCCGCGTATTCCGCGCGCGTACCCGTGTGGCCAGCCGGCACACCACCCGTAAGACTGACCCCATGACGGAAACGGATTCCATCGCGTACGACGTCGTGGTGCTCGGAGGCGGCCCGGTGGGGGAGGTCCTCGCCGAACGCACCCGCGCCGCGGGACTGACCACGGCGGTCGTGGAGAGCGAACTGCTCGGGGGCGAGTGCTCCTACTGGGCCTGCATGCCCAGCAAGGCGCTGCTGCGGCCGGTCCTCGCCCAGGCCGACGCCCGGCACCTCCCCGGCCTCGCCGAGGCCGTGCAGGGCCCCCTGGACACGGCACGGGTGCTCGCCCGGCGCAACGAGGTCACCAAGGACTGGCACGACGACGGGCAGGTCAGCTGGCTCGAAGGCACCGGCGCCGACCTCCACCGCGGGCTCGGCCGGCTGGCCGGCGACCGCACCGTGGAGGTGACCGGCCCCGACGGCACCCGGACGGTGCTCACCGCACGGCACGCCGTGGCCGTCTGCACCGGCAGCCGGGCCGTCCTGCCCGACCTGCCGGACCTCGACCAGGTCAAGCCGTGGACCAGCCGCGAGGCCACCAGCGCCCAGGCCGCGCCCGGCCGGCTCGTCGTGGTCGGCGGGGGAGTGGTCGCCGCCGAGATGGCCACCGCCTGGCAGGCCCTCGGCTCCCAGGTCACCCTGCTCGTGCGCGGCAAGGGCCTGCTGAACCGCATGGAACCCTTCGCCGGCGAGATGATCGCGAAGTCCCTCACCGAGGCCGGGGCCGACGTCCGCACCGGCACGTCCGTCACCTCGGTGACCCGGGAGGACGGCACGGTCGTCGTCGTCACCGACCAGGGCGAGCGCATCGAGGCCGACGAGATCCTCTTCGCGACCGGCCGCGCCCCGCGCAGCGACGACATCGGCCTGGAGACGGTCGGGCTGGAGCCGGGCTCCTGGCTGGAGACCGACGACAGCCTGCGCGTCACCGGACACGACTGGCTGTACGCCGCCGGCGACGTCAACCACCGCGCCCTCCTCACCCACCAGGGCAAGTACCAGGCCCGGATCGCCGGCGCGGCCATCGCCGCCCGCGCCTCCGGGGGCGGGGAGCCGGACACCTCGCCCTGGGGCGCGCACGCCGCCACCGCCGACCACGGGGCCGTCCCGCAGGTGGTCTTCACCGACCCCGAGGCCGCCGCGGTGGGCCTGTCCCTCGCCGAGGCCGAGCAGGCCGGCCACCGCGTCCGGGCCGTCGACTACGACATCTCCTGGACCGCGGGCGCCTACCTGTACGGCGAGGACTACCGCGGACAGGCCCGCATGGTCGTCGACCTGGAACGCGAGATCCTGCTCGGCGTGACCTTCGTCGGCCCCGGCGTCGGCGAGCTGATCCACTCGGCGACCATCGCGGTCGCCGGCCAGGTGCCGATCAGCAGGCTGTGGCACGCCGTCCCGTCGTACCCGACGATCAGCGAGGTGTGGCTGCGCCTGCTGGAGACGTACCGCGACAGCTGACCCGCTCAGCCGGGCAGGTCGAACCCGAGGGCCCGCGCCGCCTCGACCGGCGCGGGCTCGGCCCAGAGTTCGGCCATCGCCAGGTTCGAGGCGAGCGAGCGCATCTCCGCCCGGTCCAGGTAGAGCGTCCCGTCGAGGTGGTCCGTCTCGTGCTGCACGATCCGGGCCGGCCACCCCGTGAACACCTCGTCGACGGCGTTCCCGTGCTCGTCCTCGCCCCGCAGACGCACCTCGGCGTGCCGGGCCACGACCGCCTGGTACCCCGGCACGCTCAGACAGCCCTCGTAGAACGCGGCCCGCGCCGGCCCGGTCCCCTCGTACGACGGGTTGACCAGCACCCGGAACGGCTGCGGCACCCGCCCGCGCACCACGCGCACCTCCTCGGGCACCGGCGCCGGGTCCTCGATCACCGCGATCCGCAGACCGACGCCCACCTGCGGAGCGGCGAGCCCGACGCCCGGAGCCGCGTGCATGGTGGTCCGCAGCGCCTCGACGAACCGCGCCAGCAGCGCCGCGTCCAGCTGTCCTTCGTACCGCGCGGCGGGACGCCGCAGCACGGGGTCGCCGGCCGCCACGATGGGCAGCGGGCTCTCGGCGGAGAGAAGCCGCTCGACCTGCTCGGCGAGGGGCGCGCGCTCGTTCGGGAGTGACATCGCCCCAGCATGCCATGCGGCCCGGCCACCCCTTGAACTTCCCTGTGGCGCAGGTCACTTGGGGTGCCGGGAACTCCGGGGCACGCCGGTCCGACTACCGGACCGCCCGAGCACAGCCCGTCCCCACCCCCCGGAGAACCGCCGATGTCCACCGCCTCCCCGACCGCCCCGGCCCCGGCGCCGGACGCCGCCCCGGCCCCGCCGCGCCGCGGCTGGGCGGCCCTGCGCCCGCTGGTCCTGCGCCTGCACTTCTACGCCGGGGTGCTGGTCGCCCCGTTCCTCCTCGTCGCCGCGGCCACCGGTTTCCTGTACGCGGGCGCGTTCCAGGCCGAGAAGCTGCTCTACGCCCACGAGCTGTACGTCCCCGTCGGCGACACCGAACTGCCGGTGTCGCAGCAGGTCGCCGCCGCCCGGAAGGCCCACCCCGAGGGCACGGTCGCGGCCGTACGGCCCTCCCCGGCCGACGGCGAGTCCACGCGCGTGATGCTCTCGGGGACCGACGGCGTCGACGCCGACCACACCCTGGCCGTGTTCGTCGACCCGTACACCGCCGAAGTGCGCGGCGCCCTGGAGCAGTACGGGTCCACCGGCGCCCTCCCGGTGCGCACCTGGATCGACGAGTTCCACCGCGACCTGCACCTCGGGGAGCCCGGCCGGCTGTACAGCGAACTCGCCGCCAGCTGGCTGTGGGTGATCGCGGCGGGCGGACTGCTGCTGTGGTTCTCGCGGCGGCGCGCCCTGCGCCGGGTGCGCGGCACCGCCGGGCGGCGGCGCACCCTCGGTCTGCACGGCACGGTCGGCGTCTGGGCGGCCCTCGGCTTCCTCTTCCTGTCGGCGACCGGCCTGACCTGGTCGACGTACGCCGGAGCGCACATCGACGACCTGCGCACCTCCCTGCGCCAGGCCACCCCGTCCCTCCCGGCGTCCGGTGACGGTCACGGCGGCCACGGCGGTGCGGCGGCGACCGGCGGCCCGGACGGGCCGGGCGCCGGACTGGACCAGGTCCTCGCGGCCGCCCGCGCCGAGGGCCTGTCGGACCCGGTGGAGATCGTGCCGCCCGCCGACGCCTCGTCCGCCTACGTGGTCCGGCAGGTGCAGCGCGCCTGGCCGACGAAACAGGACGCCGTCGCCGTCGACCCGGCGTCCGGCGAGGTCACCGACGTCCTGCGGTTCGAGGACTTCCCGGTGCTCGCCAAGCTGACCCGCTGGGGCATCGACCTGCACACCGGGGTGCTGTTCGGGCTGGTCAACCAGATCGCCCTGATGGCGCTCACGCTCGCGCTGATCCTGCTGATCGTCTGGGGCTACCGCATGTGGTGGCAGCGCGGGCGGGGCACGGCGTTCGGACGGCCGGTTCCACGCGGCGCCTGGCGCCAGGTGCCCCCGGGCGTTCTCGTCCCGTTGGCCGCGCTGGTCGCGGCGCTCGGCTACGTCGTCCCGCTGCTCGGCATCCCGTTGGCTGTGTTCGTCGCCGTGGACGCCGTACGGGGCGAGATCGCGTACCGCAGGGGGAGCGCCGCACAGGAGACGTAGACGGAGGGGCCCGGCCTCCGTCACCACGGAGTCCGGGCCCCTGCCTTCCCGCTGTCCCTCAGCTCTGCTCGAAGTCACCGGCCAGCGCCGAGGCGAGGCGCATGTGCGGCTCGGCCTCCGCGTGCCGCCCCTGGCGCTGGAGCGTACGGCCCAGCATCAGCCGGGCGTACTGCTCGACCGGGTCGCGCTCGACGATGACGCGCAACTCGTCCTCGGCGCGGCGCAGTTGGGCCGAGTGGTAGTAGGCGCGGGCCAGCAGCAGCCGCGGCCCGGTCTGCTCCGGCACCTCCTCGACCAGGCTGCCGAGGACCCGCGCCGCGGCGGCGTAGTCCTTGGCGTCGAAGAACATCCGCGCCCGCTCCCAGCGCTCGGTCGGTGTCCCGTGGTCGTAGTACGTCGTCTCCACTCTGACCTCCTTCGCGCGGGTCAACCGGCCCGAGTGGTTGAATATTCCACTACCTGGCGGCCGCGTCCTGGGTCAGGGCGGCGAGCTCACGGTTCGCCCGCTCGGTGATGAGCGTCAGCACCCGCCCGGCGACGGCCAGGTCCTCCTCCGGCAGATCGGCGTAGATCCGGGCGGAGACGGGAGCCGTCTCGGCGGACGTGGTGGTGAACAGCTCGCGTCCGGCGTCCGTGATGCGCACGGCGGACGGCCCTTCGGGTGCCAGCAGGCCGGCGCCGGCCAGTTCCTCGACCACGGAACGGGCCTCCTCCGGCGCGCACTTGAGTGAGCCGGTCACCTGGCCGACGAGCTCGTCGCACTCGACCGGCCCGTCGGCGAGAGCGGCCAGGCGCAGGGTGACGGACTGCTGGAAGGTGGCGCCGTGGCGGGCCAGCACGCGCTCCAGGAGGGCGCGGCTCGCGTAGTGGGCCAGGGCTATGACACGCGGGTCGAGACGGGGAGGGGTGGTGGTCATGACTGCTCCTTGTCGTGCTCGTCGTGCTCGTCGTGCTCGTCGTGGTGCCGGTGATCCGGGGTGGGCGGATCAAGGGGTGCGTCGAGGGGCGCGTCGAGCAGGGTCGCCAGATTCCGGGTGAACTCCCGCGCGGTGGCGCTGTCGAGGCCGCCGAGCGGGGCGAGCCACCGCTCGTGGAGACCGCGCACCACCTCGATGGCCTCGCGGGTCCGCTCCCGGCCCCGCTCGGTCAGCGCCAGCTGGACCGCGCGCGGGTCGCGGGGGTCACGGGCGCGTTCGAGGAGGCCGGCGCTCTCCAGGGAGCGCGCCAGCTTGGAGACGTACAGGGCCTCCAGACCGGTGTGGTCGGCGAGCCGCCGCTGACTGGGCCGCTCGCCCTCGCGCTGCATGCCGTACAGGGAGGCCACCACGGCGTACTGGGCGTGGGTGAGCCCCAGCGGGGCCACGGCCCGGTCGACCGCGACCCGCCACTTCGTCGACAGCCGCCACACCAGGTAGCCCGGGGTGGCGTTCATGGAACCCATGCTCATGCGAAATAGAGTACATGGCTACTATGGCCATAGCTACTATTTCCCTCGGGTCCCGCGCCGCCGGAGCCCACCGCCGGACACCCGCCCGCAAGACAGCCCGTACGACGGACTGACGGGGCGCCCCGGACGGGGTTAGTTTGGGCGCCATGAGCAATCTTGATCGCGAGGCGGTGCCCTCTGTCTGCGGCGGCCGCGGGTTCGTCGTCGCGGAGCCCGTCCGCGAACTCCTCAGCCCCCGGCGGGTACGGCTCGGCGAGTCCACCGAGGTCCGCCGTCTGCTCCCCAACCTGGGGCGGCGCATGGTCGGCGCCTGGTGCTTCGTCGACCACTACGGCCCGGACGACATCGCCGACGAGCCCGGCATGCAGGTGCCCCCGCACCCGCACATGGGCCTGCAGACGGTCAGCTGGCTGCACCAGGGCGAGGTGCTGCACCGGGACTCCACGGGCAGCCTCCAGACCATCCGCCCGCGTGAGCTGGGCCTGATGACCTCCGGCCGGGCGATCAGCCACTCGGAGGAGAGTCCGCGCTCCCACGCACGCTTCCTGCACGGCGCCCAGCTCTGGGTCGCCCTGCCGGACGGCCACCGCCACACCGAGCCGCACTTCGAGCACCACGCCGAGCTGCCGGTCGTGACGGCGCCGGGCCTGCGGGCCACGCTGATCCTCGGCGACCTCGACGGCGCCCGCTCGCCCGGCACGGCGTACACCCCGATCGTCGGCGCCGACCTGGCGCTGAGCCGGGGCGCCGACGTCCGCCTGCCGCTGGAACCGGACTTCGAGTACGCCGTGCTGTCCATGTCCGGCGAGACGCAGGTGGACGGGGTGCCGGTCCTGCCGGGCTCGATGCTGTACCTCGGCTGCGGCCGCACCGAACTCCCGCTGCGCGCCGAGTCGGACGCCGCCGTGATGCTCCTCGGCGGCGAGCCGTTCGAGGAGGAGCTGATCATGTTCTGGAACTGGATCGGCCGCACCCAGGAGGAGATCGAACAGGCGCGGCGGGACTGGATGGAGGGCACCCGCTTCGGCGAGGTGAAGGGCTACGACGGTGACCCGCTGCCCGCACCCGAGCTGCCGGGAGTGCCGCTGAAGCCTCGCGGAAGGACCCGCTGAGCCGCGGGACCGGCCGCGGCGGCAGACGAAGGGTGCGCGCCGGGCGCCGGGCGGCAGGCGGGACTCGCGGACACGACCTACTCCGAGGCGGGGTGGAGCTCGACGACGACGCGGTAGCCCACGGGCGCCGAGGTGATGTGAAGGGCCGGATCGTCGAACATGCGCCGCAGCGACGCCTGCCACTCCGGGTCGGCGGTCGCCCGGTCGAGCGCGGTGCCCGAGGCCCAGTCGGCGACGTGGACGAAACGCGTCTCCGGGCCGTCGGTGAGGGGGCGGTGCAGGCGGGAGCGGACGAAGCCGGGCTGGGCCGACATGATCCGGGCGTTCTCCTCATACACCTCGGTGAAGTGGTCGGCCTCGTCCGTCGGCACGGTGTAGCTCTTCATGACGGTGACCGGGCCGGTGACACCGGTCTTCGATTCCAGGAACTGAGTCATGCCCTTCTGTCCGAGGACGCGCCGCCGCTGTGACAGCCGGTCGACGCTCACCGCGTACGGCACCGCCAGGCCCGGCGGTCCAGGACGCCAGTTCGATAGAATGCGTGGACGAAACCTATGGTGGAGCGGTACTTCCCGGCGAAGGCGGACATGGTTCCTGACATCGCGCCGTTGCGGGGGCGACGCGCCGAACTGGCGGAACTGGAAGCGCTGGTGAGTCGTGCGCGCGCCGGCCGCAGCGGGGCGGTGGTCGTCTCCGGTGAGGCCGGTGTCGGCAAGACGGCGCTCCTGGACCATCTCACGGCACGGGCCGCGGGCCACCTCCGCATCGAGCGGATCGTCGCCTCCCAGTCCGAGATGGAACTCGCCTACGCGGGTCTCCAGCAGCTCTGCGGCCACATGATGGGTTCGGCCGACCGGCTGCCGGCCCCGCAGCAGGAGGCGATCGAGGTGGCGTTCGGGCTGCGCGACGCCGCCGCGCCGAGCCCGTTCCTCGTGGGACTGGCCCTGCTGGGGCTTCTCACCGAGGCCGCCGAGGAGCAGGCCCTGCTGTGCGTCGTCGACGACGCACAGTGGCTCGACCAGGCATCCGCGCGGGCCCTTGCCTTCGCCGCCCGGCGGCTGGACGCGGAGGGCATCGCCCTCGTGCTCGCCATGCGTCAGGTCGCCCCGGAGTTCGCGGGCCTGCCCGACATGGCCGTCGAAGGGCTCGGCTATGAGGACGCACGCGAGCTGCTGCGCCTGGCCGTACCCGGTGGTCTCGACCGGCGGGTGCGCGACCAGTTGATCGCGGAGGCCCGCGGCAACCCGCTCGCCCTGCGCGAACTGCCCCGGGCCCTGAGCCCGGCCCAGATCGCGGGTGGATTCGCCTTGACGGGTTCCCTGCCGCTGGAGAGCCGTATCGAGCAGAGCCTGGTCCTGCAGCTCGCCCCGTTGCCCGCACCCGCGCGCCTGTTGCTGCTGCTGGCCGCCGCGGAGCCCACCGGTGACCCGGGGCTGCTGTGGCGTGCGAGCGCCCTGCTGGGACTGGGGCCGGAGGCCTTCGACGCCGCCAAGGCCGCCGATGCGTTCGTCGTCGGCACGCGCGTCGGCTTTCGCCACCCGCTGGTGCGGTCGGCCGTGTACCGGGCGGCGTCACCCGACGCCCGACGGCGCGTGCACGCCGCCCTCGCGGACGTCACCAGCGCCGAGCACGACCCGGACCGCCGGGCCTGGCACCGGGCCGGCGCGACGCTCGAACCGGACGAGGAGGTCGCCGCCGATCTGGAGAAGTCGGCGGTGCGCGCCCGCACGCGCGGCGGTGCTGCGGCCGCCGCCGCGTTCCTGGAGCGGGCGGCGGAGCTCACGCCCTCGCCGTCCCTCCGCGGCCAGCGGTTGCTCGCCGCCGCGGAGGCGAAGCACGACGCGGGCGCGTCGGACGCGGCCCTGCGCCTGCTCGAGTCCGCTCGCGCCCTGCCCCTCACCGCGCTCCAGAAGGCCCTCGTGGTGCGGCTGCGCGCGCGTGCGGGATACGCGCTACGGCGTGACCGCAGCGGGGCGCAGCACCTCCTCGACGCGGCACGGGGGCTGGAAGGGCTCGACCCGGTCCTCGCCCGCGACACCTACATCGAGGCGCTCGCGGCGGCGACCTACGGCGGCCGGCTCGGCGACGCCGAACAGGTGGCCGCCGTCGCGCACGCGATCCTCCGCGCGACGTCCGCCGCCGACGGGGCCGACCGGGCACGGGATTTGATCCTGCGCGGCCAGGCACTGCTCGCCACCGAAGGACAGACGGCGGCACTGCCCACCCTGCGGCGAGCTCAGCGCGCGTTCCTCGAACAGGCGCCGGACTTCCTCGAACTGCACTGGATGTGGTTCGCCTCCCGCGCCGCCCAGGACCTGTGGGACCCCGCCGGGCTGCGCGCGCTCGCCGACCGGCAGGTCGAGCTCGCTCGCGCCGAGGGCGTCGTCACCGTTCTGCCGATCGCGCTGAGCCTGCTGGTGCTCGTGCGGATGACGTACGGCGACCTGGACGGGGCGGAAGCCTCCTGCGACGAGATCGACGCCATCAAGGAGGTGACCGGCAACCCGCTGCCGCCCTACGGACGGCTCCTCCTCGCCGCGTACCGGGGGCAGGAGGACGCGGCGCTGCGTCTGGCCGAGCGCATTCGGGCCGACGGGCTCGAGCGCGGCGAGGGATACGCGCTGAGCGCGGCCAACCTCTCCGAGGCGGTCCTGCACAACGGCCTCGGTCGCTTCGCCGAGGCGGTGGCCTGCGGCCGGCGCGAACTGCCGTACACCCACGAGCTGAACCTCGCGATGCGCACCCTGGTCGAACTGGTGGAAGCGGCCACGCACACCGGTGAGCGCGCCCTCGCCGAGCAGGCACTCGAGCAGTTGGCCGGCGTCACACGGCCGGTGGGCACCAACTACGCCCTGGCGGTGCTGGCCATGGCCGAGGCGCAACTGCGTGCGGGGGACGAGGCCGAGAGCCTCTATCTGGACGCGATCAAGCGCTTCGAGCAGGAGCGGATCCCGATCTGGGTGGGGCGGTGCCGCCTGCTGTACGGCGAGGAGCTCAGCCGTAGGGGACGGTCCGCCGAAGCGCGCGAACAGCTACGCACCGCTCACAAGGTGCTGACAGCCCGCGGAGTGAACGGATTCGCCCAGCGCGCCGCGGATCAGCTCCGCGCGAGTGGCGAGACCTTGCCGGTCCACGCACGGGGATCGGTGACGCGGCTCACCGAACAGGAACTGAACGTGGCACGGCTGGCCCGCGAAGGGCTGACGAACCGGGAGATCGGCGCCCGTCTGTTCATCAGCGCGCACACCGTCGAATACCACCTGCGCAAGGTCTTCGTGAAGCTCGGCATCAAACGGCGGACGGAGCTGAAGCCTGCCCTCGCCGGCCTCACGCCGACCGCGTCGAGTGCGTGAACGCCCGGGATACGGTCGACCCCACGGGCGACGGCCGGCGCCACACCCTCCGGGCCGTCGCCCGCCGGCTCACGAACGGTCGGTGTGGACGACGGTCACCGGACGTCTCCGACGATCCCGTGGGCACCGAGGAAGGCCAGGACCGAAGCGTCGAACTCCGCGGGCTGTTCGAGGTGCGCGAGGTGACCGGCCCTCTCCACGATCCTCAACTCGGTGTCGTGCGCGCCCTCGTGGAGCAGGTCGGCCCATCGCGGTCCGCAGATGAAGTCATGACGGCCCGCCAGAACGAGGGCCGGTGAGGTGAGTGCGGGCAGTTCCTCCCGGACGTCGAAGGGCGAGTCCTCCCCGCGCGAAGGGGCCGCGTACATGCGGAGCGTGCCACGAGCGGGCGCGAACTCCGCCTCCCTTCCCCAGTAGTCGTACAGATAGGCCGGCATCGTCGTGCGCAGGACGGCGGTGGCGCCGTCGTCGTTCAGCAGGTCGAGACGGGACGTGAGAGCGGTGACGTAGTCGGCGACCTCCGGATGCTCGTCCACGTGATCCTTCGTGAACCGTTCCATGGCGTCGACCGCCGCCGACCAGAACTCCTCGTCCGCGACGGGTGAGGTGTCGTAGAGGACGAGGGCGGAGACCCGTGCGGGGTGGTCGAGGGCGTAGCGCTGTGCCACGAAGCCGCCGTGGGAGTGACCGAGCAGAGCGACCCGTGGCAGCCCCAGGTGCTCGACCACCGCGTGCAGGAAGTGCGTGTACGTCGCCATGGTGTAGTCGCGTGGATCGGGCAGCCGGCCGGAGTCGCCCGTACCGACCGGTTCGACGTAGACCATGGTCAACGCGTCCTCGAGACCCGGCATGCGCAGGTAGTCCCAGCCGATGCCCGGTCCGCCCGGATGAGCGAGACAGACGGGTCCCGAGCCGACGACGTGATACCGCACGGCGACGTGGGCTGAGCCGTGCGGGACGGTGATCGTGTGCGTGCCGGGAGACACGGGTGAGGAAGGGTCTTCGGGGGTGTGCGGGAGAACGTCCCGCTGGTGCGTGTGCTTCACACCGTCCCATGATCCGTGAGAGACAGCGACATCACAAGGTCGGGCACAACAAGTGACAACATCTTTGCCATCGGAGGACCCTCAGAGCGGTCCTACGACGGTGTCAGATCGTGTGAAGGTGCAGTAGACTCGTCACAGTGTTCAGGGCGACGGGTGGATGTTCCACGCGGGCGCTGAGAGCACCGCACCCCGCCCCCGAGAGCCTGGCGGGGGCCATGTGCCCCGGGCGCCCACCGATCCCCCGCGAGTCGGCGTCCGGGGCATCTCCCGTGGGCCGGAGGGGACCGTCCGACCTCATCCGGCGCGGTAGAGGCCCCGGCCGCTGCGCCGGAGACGGGAGGTGCCGACCAGGCGGTCGAGCGTGCTGCGCACGGCGTTGATGCTGCCGCTGTCGGTGGCCCGGCCCAATGCCACCGCCACGTCGCGGGCCCGCACCTCGTCGTCGCCGACCTGGGCGAAGTATTCCAGGATCTGTTCGGTCAGCCTGCCGTACGCGTGCTCCGGGTGGGTTCCCCGCCGGGAGGGCGTGGCGTCCCCGGCGTCCTCGAAGGCCGTTGCCTTTGCCCGGGACGACATCACGACTTCCAGAGTGCCCAGCGCCCGTTGAACGGTGTCGAGATGAGCGGCGACGGCGGCGAGCTCCCTCTCCAGCGCCCGCTTCTGCAGCCGCAGACGGCTGAGATCGGCCTGGAGGCTCTCCGTCGTGACTTCGATGTCGCGTGTCGAGCGCGATGCGGGAACCATGTTTTCCTTTTCCTCAAGGAGTGCTGGAACCTCGTCGTCCGGTGGCGTTCCTCGTCACCATGATGAAGATGTGACGGCGGTCCGGGACCGACTCGCCTTGCCATTGTTGCCACTGACACGTGGAAAGCGCAACGGGCGCATCGCCCTGCGCGCCGGGGTTGTGCCTCCTCAGTGGGGGCGGTTCCAGCCGCGCAGCTTGTCGGGGTTGAGGACGGCCCAGACGTGGGTGACCCGCTGGTCGGTGATGTCGAAACTGATGACGGCGGCGACCTGCTCGTGGTGGCGCACGACGATCGCGGTGCGACCGTTGACCGCTGTGAGGTGGAGCGGCGTGCGGGAGCCGGGGACGAGGAGGGTCAGGAGGGCCCGGGCGACCTGCTGGGCGCCGTGGACCGGCCTGGTCAGGGCACGGATCTTGCCGCCGCCGTCGAAGAACGCGATCGCGTCCCGGGACAGCAGGGACACCAGATGCCTCGTGTCGTCGAGTGCGCAGGCATCCCGGACGGCGCGCACGATCCTGTCGTGCTGGTGTGCGGGGGTGGGACGCGCGCGGGCGGCACGCAGGCTGCGGCGGGCGCGGTCGGTGAGTTCGGCGCACTCCCGCGGCGTCCGCCCGACGACATCGGCGACGGTCCGAGGGGGCATGGCGAAGACGTCGTTGAGCACGAAGGCGGCCCGCTCGGAGGGAGTGAGCGTGTCCAGAGCGTGGAGCAGGACGTCGCTGATCGTCTCCGGCGGATCCAGACCGGGCTCGGGGGCGGCGTCCACGTCGTCCTGGCCCGGCAGCGGGCGTGCGGGCGCGGACAGGCGCGCCAGACAGATGGTCCCCATGTTCCTGGTCAGCCACATACGCGGATCGCTGATGCCGGTCCGCTCGTCGTCGGTCAGGCCGTACCACCGCCGGTAGGTGTCGGCGACGGCTTCCTCGGCGGCGGCTCCCGGGCCCAGCATCCAGCCGGCGACGTCGATCAGATGCTGCCGCTCGTCCAGCAGCTCCGCGAGCGGTGCGGTGTCATCGTCCCCAGCCATGAGGTGTCCTTCCCTGCCGGCACCACAGGGCCACCATCACGGTCGGATGGGCGTGCCCTCGGCAGTGCAGACCGCACAACAGCCGGTCATGTGACAACGGGTTCTGGCCGCCTCCGGGGCACAACGAGAATGCAACAGTGTGACACCATGAGTGCCGCCCGACCTCACGCGATCCCGCCCACCGACGAAGGAGTTCACCATGCCCGCGATCCTGATCCACGGCGTACCCGACACCCACCACGTATGGGACGGTGTGCGCCGTCACCTGACCAGGCCCGACGTCGAGACCTGGGATCTGCCGGGCTTCGGTGCCGACCGCCCGCCGGGCTTCGGCTCCACCAAGGAGGAGTACGTGGACTGGCTCGTTCGGCGCCTGGAGCGGATCGGTGAGCCGGTGGACCTGGTCGGGCACGACTGGGGCTGCATCCTCACCCTCCGCGTCGCCTCCCTGCGCCCCGATCTCGTCCGTACCTGGGCGGGAGGCAACGGACCGGTCGACGCCGGGTACGTCTGGCATCCGCTGGCCAGGATCTGGCAGGACCGGGTCCAGGGCGATCGTTACATGGCCGAACTGCGTGCGGAGCCTTTCGCGGAGGAGGTGGCGTCCGGCTTCGACGTACCCCTGGACCTGGCCAGGGACATGGCGAGCCGAGTGGACGAGCCGATGAAGGACGCGGTGCTCAGGCTGTACAGGTCGGCGCTCACCATGGGGGCGGAGTGGGAGCCGGGCCTGTCCGCGGTGTCCGCGCCGTCCGTCGTCTTCTGGGGAAGGCAGGACCCGGCCTGTCAGATCGAGTTCGGCCGCAAGCTGGGTGCCTCCCTGCGCTCCAGTGAGGTCATCGAGATGGACTGCAACCACTGGACGGTGCTCCAGCGCCCGGCCGAGGTCGCGGAGATCCTGGAGAAGCACTGGGCCGCGCGGGACGCCGCCTGAGGGGCGGGTGGGGGTGACAGGACCGGGGCCGGTCCTGTCACACGGTGCGGTGCCGGCCGGTCTTCCAGGGTGAAACCAAGAGGAACAGAGGACACCGTGCGTGAGATCTTGATCGTGGGCGGCGGCTACGCGGGTTTCTACACCGCGTGGGGCCTGGAGAAGAGGTTGCGGCGGGGTGAGGCGCGGGTCACCGTCGTCGACCCCCGCCCCTACATGACGTACCAGCCGTTCCTGCCCGAGGTGGTCGCCGGGTCGGTGGAAGCCCGTCACGCGGCGGTATCGCTCCGGCGGCACCTGCACCGAACCCGCGTGATCACGGGTGCGGTGACGGAGGTCCGCAACAGCGCGCACACGGTGACGGTCCGGCCGCAGTCCGGACCGGAGTTCGAACTTCGTTACGACGTCCTGGTGATGACCGCCGGAGCCGTCACCCGCACCTTCCCGATCCCGGGACTGAGCGACCAGGCGTACGGGCTCAAGCACGTGGAGGAGGCCGTGGCGATCCGCGACCGGCTGCTCACCTCCTTCGACCGCGCGGCGAACCTGCCGCACGGTCCGGAACGCCGCCGGCTCCTCACCGTCACCGTCGTCGGCGGCGGCTTCTCCGGGGTGGAGGGATTCGGTGAACTGTTGAGCCTGGCGTCCGCCTCGCTCAAGCACTATCCGGAGATCGGTGCGGAGGAGATCGCCTTCCACCTGGTCGAGGCACGGGGCCGCATCCTCCCCGAGGTCACCGACCGGCCGGGGGAGTGGGTGGTGCGCTCGCTGGAGAAGCGGGGTGCGCGCGTGCATCTGAACACGCAACTCGTCTCCGCGGAGGGCGGCCGCGTGGTGCTCTCGGACGGATCGCAGTACGACTGTGGTCTGCTCGTATGGACGGCGGGCAACGCCGCCAATCCGATCGTGCACAACCACACCGACCTCCCGGTCGACGCGCGGGGCCTGCTGCGGGTACGCGCGGATCTCCGGGTCGGGACGGAGAACGAGGCGGTGGCGGACGTATGGGCGGCCGGCGACGACGCCTCCGTGCCCGATCTCGCCGCGGGCCGGCCGGACGCCCGTACGGTGCCGAACGCCCAGCACGCCGTCCGTCAGGGCAAGTTGCTGGCGAAGAACATCATCGCGTCACTGCGCGGCCGGCCGGTCAGGAACTATGTGCACCACAGTCTCGGGGCGGTGGCCACACTCGGGCTGGGCCGGGGCGTCTTCCAGTACCGGCGTCTGGTCATCAAGGGATTCCCGGCCTGGCTGATGCACCGTGGCTATCACCTGCTGGCCGTACCGAGCTGGGAGCGCAAGGCACGGGTCTTCGCCGTGTGGGTGACCGCCGCCTTCTTCGGCCGCGACGTCATCTCCCTCGCGTCGGTCCAGCAACCGAGGGAGGCCTTCGTCTCCAGTGGTGACCCACGGCGGATCGAAAGTCCGCGGACGCGGACGCCGGCGGCCGACAGGACCCCGTAGGCCTGTGAGACCCGAGGACCCGGCAGGGCGGCTCAGCGCTTGGCCGCGCGGTACAGACCGCGGCCCACACGGCGGACGCGGGACTGACCGACGAGACGGTCCAGCGTGCTCCGGACGGCGTTGATGCTGCCGCTGTCGGTGTCGCGGCCCAGCGCGGACGCCACATCCCTGGCACGGACGTCGGTGTTCCCGGCTTCCGCGAAGTAGGCCAGGATCTGTTCGGTGAGCTTGCCGTACGCCTTCGGGCCGTCGGCGTCAGCCGGGCCGGAGTCGCGGCCGTCCTCCGCCCGGTTCCCCTCACCGGCCCTCTCGTCCGCCTTGTCCGTGGGCGGCACAGGCGTCGGTGCCGCCGTCGCCGGCACCTCAGCGACGTCGTCGGCCGGACCTGCCGCCGCGGACGCGTGAGCGGACTCGGGCATGAGAGCTTGAAGGGCGCCGAGGGCACGCGACACGGAGTCGAGGTGAGCGGTGACCGCGGCCAGTTCGCGCTCCAGTGCCTGCTTCTGGATCTGCAGTCGCGCCAGGTCCTCCTGGAGGCCCTCGGCGGTGATCTCGATGTTGCGAGCCGTAGGGGTCACGGAGACCATGCGTTCCTCTCGTTCTCACCCCAGGTCCGGCGGGGCCGCCCGACGCCGGGCTCCGACACTCGGCCCGGCACCGGGGGCAGAATACCCGCACCGTGTGGGGAGTGGCCCACGTCGGGCCGCGTGCGCGGCGGGCCGGCGACACCGCGAACACCATGTTCGTCGCGCCGCGCCACCGACCCGCCCCTACCGCGAGGGCGCCTCGCCGTCGGTGGGTCCGGTCGCCGGACACCGCAGTCGCCTCAGGGTCTCGGAGAGCGCGTCGATGCGTGCGTCCACCGAGTGGATCGCCTCTCGGAGCAGGCTCATCCGCCCTTCGAGCAGTGCGGCCTCCGCCGCCAGTGAGGCGGTGACGGCGGCGGGATCGGTCTGCCGGTCGGTGCTTGGGTACATCCCTCGTCCTTCCTCGGCTCGTGCCGTCGGCGCGTGAACCGCCGACATCGCATTGACCGGGCAGTGACGAGCGCTGTGACAGCCCTGTGCGCGGCTTGCGTATCAGCGCGGTGTGCAGCCGGGGACGACGGCGGCGCAGGTGGCGTCGAAGTGGGTCAACGTCCATTGCTTGACGTAGGCGTACAGGGTGCCGTCGGCCGGCGAGCTGACTCCTCTCGGCAAACGGGTGTGTGAGAGGCCGCCACGGGTAGAAGGACCGCATGGCCGGACCGTCCGACGCAGCACACTGATGCGCTTCCGACGCAATGTCAGACGGTGTGACCGCGTGACAGTGTGTTCTGTTGCCCACGGGAGACGGAGTTCCTCGCGCGCGGTCCCGGGACATGGATGCGGCCGTCCCGGTGCCGCGGAGTAACGTGGCGAAGAGGGCGATGCGACGACCGCGTCCAGGTGAACGGGACATCCAGGAGACGGGGACGGTATGGAACCAGTCGCGGACACCATGCCGATCGGGGAGCTGCTCGACGAGCGGCGGCATCTGCTGGAGGTCGCCCACTGGATGCTGGGCGACGGCGCCCTCGCCGAGTACGTCACCGACGAGGCGTACCGGGAGTGGTACAGGCTCTCCGAACACCAGCAGGGCCGCGTAGGGGCCCCGCGGGCCTGGTTGACGCGAGCCGTGGGGAGCATCGCCTTGGCACGGCTGGGCCTCTCCGAGCACGAGATCCAGAGGGCACCACAGGGTGCCGTGCGGAGCCGCGCGGTGTTCGATCCGTGCCTGGAGGACGACCTCGGCGCGCTCCCGGCGCCGTCGAGCCGAGCCCGGCACAGCCTCCGGGACAGGACCGCACGCCCCACGCCACCCCGCGCGCAGGACGAAGCGGTCGAGGCCGTACGGCAGGCGTGCGTCGACCAGGACGCGGACCGTCTGGCCGGCCTGCTGGACCCCGGCGCCGTCGCGTTCTACGACGGCGGAGGCAAGGTCCGGGCACTGACACGGCCCGTCGTCGGAGGCCCCCGGGTCGCCCGGAGTCTGCTGACGCTGCTGGCCCGCAACCCCCGCACCACCCTGCACACTCGATCCGTCAACGGGCGAACCGGTCTCGTCGTGCGATACGAAGGCCGGGTCGCCGCCGTGGTCTGCCTCGACATGGCCGGCTCACGAGTAGTCCAGGTCTGGGCCGTACTCAATCCCGACAAGCTGCGGTCCTGGAACTTCCCCCGCGTCTGACGTGCCCGCGTCCGGGGCCGCTCAGACGCAGAGGGCGGCTGGGGAGCGGTGACGGGAGCGGGAGTCCAGGAAGGCGGCGATCTTGTCCGGATTGAAGACCCACATCACCTGGTGGATGCCTCGCGACGTGGCCGCGACCGTCATGAAGGTGGCGGGCCGGCCGTCCCTGTGGAGCAGGATGCCGCCGCGTCCGTTGGCCTCGACCGGTTCGGCCTCGACCGTGGGCCAGAACCGCGGGTACGCCGTGGACAGGTTCGCCACGCGGGCACGGCCCAGGACGGGCACCCGGGCCGCTCCCCGGATGCCGTTGCCGTCGGACAGACTCACCGCGTTCGGGGTGAGCAGTGACTCCAGGCCGGCGACGTCACCCTGCCGGGCGGCGGCGACGAAGGCGTGGAGCAGCGTCCGGTGCTCCGTGGCGTCGACGCTGTCCCGCTGGTCGTCGGTGAGGTGTTTGCGCGCCCGGCTCACGATCTTGCGCACGTTGACGGCGCTGAGCCCCAGGATGCGGGCGATCTCGGGATAGGCGTAGTCGAACGCCTCCCTGAGGACATAGGCGGCGCGCTCGGTCGGGGAGAGCTTCTGCAGCACCAGGAGCAGGGCCATCTCGAGCGCCTCGGCCCGCTCGGCGCCGACCTCCGGGTCGTTGCTGGTGTCCACGGGCTCCGGCAGCCACGGACCGATGTAGGTCTCGCGGCGGACACGGGCCGACTGCGCCACGTTGATGGCCAGCCGGGTGGTGGTGCTCGACAGGAACGCGACCGGGCTGATCACGACGGTGCGGTCGGTCCGCTGCCAGCGCAGCCACACCTCCTGGACGACGTCCTCGGCCTCCACCGCGCTGCCCAGCACGCGGTAGGCGATGCCGAACAGACGGGGCCGGAGCGCCACGAAGACGGAAACGGCCTCGCTCAGGTCGCCTTCCACGGGGGTCGCCTCTGGATGCATGATCCCGGTCTCCGTTCTGTCGCCGGTAGGTGCGGAGGCGGTCGCTCGACTTGTCGTCGCCGCCGCCGGAGCGCTGGCCCGGCGTACTGAGGGATCGGCAGGGCGCTGTGCTCACCTTCACCCCGGATGACCGGCGGCACCGTCGTTTCGTAACACCTTTGTGCGGGATTCTTCGGCGGGCCTTCCGGACCGGCCGCCTTTTCGTGTTCGGAGCCTGTCCCGTCGCGGCGGGCTTCGGCTCGGGCGAATGTCACATCCGTGCCGACCGTCCGGTCTTCCGGTGAAAGGCGATTTCGTCCCACCCGCGTTCACGCGGCTTTCCCCCACGCGACGAGCCACCCCCCCATCGATATCCGTTCCTCGAACAGGAGACATTCCATGGATTGGCGTGTAAGGGGCCTCTGCCTGACCGAAGACCCTGATCTCTTCTTCCCGGTCGGCCATGCCGGCAGTGGGCCGGTGGCGATGCAGACGGACGAGGCGAAGGCCGTCTGCCGTCATTGCCCCGTCATTCGGCAGTGTCTGGCGTGGGCCGTCGCCGCCGGTCCGGTCGAGGGCGTCTGGGGAGGCACCACGGAAGGGGAGCGCCGCGCCCTGCGCCGGCGCGAGGTGCGGGGATCGAGTGCCACGGGGAGGGCCGCCTGAGCGGGCCGGACACGGATGCGGGTGGGCGGGGATGGTGAAGACCATCCCCGCCCACCCGCATCCGTGTCCGTCAGGCCGCGGCGTCCGCCGCTCCCCGCTCGGCCCGTACGGCCGAGATGTCCAGGTTCAGGGTCACCTTGTCGCCGATGAGGACACCCCCCGTGTCGAGCGGTGTGTTCCAGGCCAGCCCCCAGTCCGAGCGCCGCAGGGTGGCGGAGCCCGCGAAGCCGACCCGGTGACCGCCGAAGGCGTCGTCACCGAACCCGCCGAAGACGACGTCGATGTCCACGGGCAGTTCGACGTCCTTGATGCGCAGCCCTCCCGAGAGGCGGAACTCGTCGCCGCCGAGCGGGGTGACGCCCGTGGAGTGGAAGGCCATCAGGGGAAACGTCGCGGAGTCGAGGAAGTCGGGCCCCGCCATGTGCGCGTCGCGGTCCGCCACGCCCGTGTCCAGGCTGTCCGTCTGGACGCTGACGTAGGCCTTGGAGCGGGCCGGGTCGGAGCCGTCGAGCAGGAGGAGGCCCTCGAAGCGGTCGAACCGGCCCCGGACGTTGGTGATCATGGCGTGCCGGACGGAGAAGCCGATCGTGCTGTGGAGCGGGTCGATGGTGTAGGCCCCGGTCACGGCCGGGTGCGCACCGGCCGACGGGAACGTCGCCTTGTCGCGTCGAGTGGGCATGGTGAGTCTGCTTTCCTTCGTGGAGGTGACGAAAGGGGCCTGCCGCGCCGCGGTGCGGACGACAGGCCCCTCGAGGTGGGGTGGCGGGCCTCCGTCACAGGACCCGCCGTCCCACGGCTCAGCGCTGCTGCTGCTGCGCGAGCCAGTCGGCGAACCGGGTCTCGGCGATGTGCGCGTCCGGACCGGGGAGCAGCGTGGTCTCCTGCAGTTCCGCACCGAAGTACGGGGCGTGCACGTCGGTCACGACGTGGCGCGGGTCCTTCTTGGCGGCCAGCCCCTTGCGGATCAACTCGTCGAGCTGGAACTCCTCGGGGCCGGCGACCTCGACCACGCCGCCCACGGGGGCGCCGACCGCGGTGCGGCCGACGGCGGCGGCGACGTCGTCGGAGAAGACGGGCCGGATCTTGACCGGGGCCAGCCGGACGGTGTCACCGTCGGTCGCCGCCTCGGCGATGCCCTTCATGAACTCGAAGAACTGCGTGGCGTGCACGATCGAGTAGGGGATGCCCGAGTCCTTGATCAGGCCCTCCTGCATCTGCTTGGCGCGGAAGTAGCCGCTGTCCTGGAGCCGCTCCGTGCCGACCACGGAGAGCGCCACATGGTGGGTCACACCGGCGTTCGCCTCCGCCTTCAGGAGGTTGGTGGTGGAGGTGCGGAAGAACTCCATGACGGCGTCGTCCTCGAAAGAGGGCGAGTTGGAGACGTCGATCACGACCGAGGCTCCGGCCAGCACCTCGGCCAGTCCTTCGCCGGTGAGTGTGTTCACGCCGGTGTTGGGGGCGGCGGGCACGGCCTCGTGACCGTGCTCGCCGAGCTTGGCGACCAGCTTGGAGCCGATCAGTCCGGTACCGCCGATGACTACGACCTTCATGGGAATAACCTTTCGGAATGTGCGATGTCGCCTACCGCAGATAAGACCGGGTGCTCGCTTCTTCTGTGACAGCAGAGCCGCCTTTTCGGTCTTTCCGGTGTTTCAGGCGTTCTGACGACGCCCCGGCTTTTCCGGTGAGCGGAGGATCGTCACTCGACGAGCTTTCCCTCGGAGGAGACCTCGGTCATGAGGGACGCGATCTCGTCCGGGACGGCGGGAATGTCCTCGTGGGTGATCCCGGTCGTCGGAGACCAGACCAGGTTCACGCGGAACGCGGGATCCATGGCGGGGAAGTCGCTGCGGTTGTGACACCCGCGTGTCTCCCGGCGTTCCAGCGCCGCCTCCAGCGTGGCGCGGGCCGCCAGGGCGGCCGACTTGAGGTCGAAGGCGTGGGCGAGGTCCTGGAAGCCGGCGATGTCGGGGTGGACGCCGACGTCCCGCATGCGCTCCTCGATGGCGTCCAGTTCCGCCAGGCCCGTGCGCAGACCCTGTTCGTCCCGGACGACACCGGCGTGCTCGGTCATGGTGTTGCGGATCGCGCGTTGGAGCGCCCGGACGTTCTCGGGCCCGTCCGCGGCGAGCATCTCGTCGACCTCGGCGCGTGCCTCGGCCACCGCGGCCGCCGACCGGGGCTGCGCGGTGAGCGCCTCCGAGTAGGCCGCCGCGGCCTGGCCGGTGATACGGCCGTAGACGAGAAGTTCGATCAGGCTGTTGCCGCCGAGGCGGTTGGCGCCGTGCAGGCCGCTGGCGGCCTCTCCGATGGCGTACAGCCCGCGGACGTCGGTGCTGTGGTCCTCGGGGCGGACCCAGACGCCGCCCATGGAGTAGTGGGCCGTGGGCGCCACCTCGATGGGGTCCCGGGTGATGTCGAGCATCTGCAGGTCGAGGAGCGTCTGGTAGACCCGCGGCAGCCGGTTCATGATCGTCTGGCGGGGCAGGTGGGAGACGTCGAGCCAGACCCCGCCGTTCGCGGTGCCCCGGCCTTCCTTGATCTCGGTGTACGAGGCGAGCGCCACGCGGTCGCGGGTGGACAGTTCCATGCGCTCGGGGTCGTAGCGGTTCATGTACCGCTCGCCGAGGGCGTTGCGCAGGATGCCGCCCTCACCGCGGGCGGCCTCGCTGACCAGGGTGCCCGCGGCGTTCTCCGGTTCGATGATGCCGGACGGGTGGAACTGCACCAGCTCGGGGTCGCGCAGGCGGGCCCCGGCTTCGACGGCCAGGCGGAAGGAGTCGCCGGTGTTCTCGTCCCGGCGCGACGACGTGCGCCGCCAGATGCGCGTGTGGCCGCCGGCCGCGAGGATCACGGCGTCCGCGTGGACGAGGTGACGGGTGCCGTCGGTGAGGTCGAAGCCGTAGGCCCCGAAGACGGCACCGTCGTGGACCAGGAGACGCGTGATGTAGACGCTGTCGAGTACCGGTATGCGCAGCTGATTCGCGCGCCGGATCAGGGTGCGCTGGATCTCCAGGCCGGTGTAGTCGCCGGCGAACGCGGTACGGCGGAAGGTGTGGGCGCCGAAGAAGCGCTGCGAGATGCGGCCGTCCTCCTCGCGGGCGAAGGCCATGCCGTACCGCTCCAGGTCGTCGATGCCCAGGGCCGCGCCCCGGGTGACGATCTCCGCCGTACGGGGGTCCCCGAGCAGATAGCTCTCCTTGAGGGTGTCCGCGGCGTGCTGCTGCCAGGAGTCCTCGGGGTCCATCGTGGAGAGGGCCGCGTTGATGCCGCCCGCGGCCAGGGAGGTGTGGGTGTCCTCCTTCGGACGCTTGCCGACCGCGATCACGTCGACGCCGGCCTCGGCCAGCTCGATCGCGGCCCGCAGGCCGGACCCGCCGGTACCGATGACCAGCACGGTGGTGGAAAGACGTTGTTCGGTGAGAGACACGCTTGCTCCCGTCGCTCAGGGTGGTCACTGACTAGGACCAGGCCGGGCGGCCATGTGTGACACGCCGGCGCGCGCGTCACAACATGCCGGGCTCCCCGGTCAACCGGACGAACCCGGCGACCGCGCGAGAAGGCGCCCCCCGGACGCCCGACGGCCGAGGAGGAGAAGACGGATGACGTACGTCATCGCACAGCCCTGCGTCGACATCAAGGACCGGGCCTGCGTCACCGAATGCCCGGTGGACTGCATCCACGAGGGGGTACGCACCCTCTACATCGACCCGGAGGAGTGCGTCGACTGCCACGCGTGCGAGCCCGTCTGCCCCGTGGAGGCCATCTTCCACGAGGACGATCTGCCACAGCACTGGGCCCACTACCTCGCCGTCAACGCGGAGTACTTCGACGAGGCCGCCCGCCCGCCGGGCGAACGGGGTGGCGCGGTCGGTGATCACCCGGCGGTGGCGGCACTGCCCCCGCAGAGCGCCCCGCACAAGAAGGAGATCAGCGTCTTCACCGTCCGCAAGGAGGAGGCGGCCGACGTGGATCCATGGTTCCCCTCCTGACCGGTGGCCGCCACCGGGCGCGCCCGGTCAGGAGGCGAGGGTGATGGTGGTGGGCGTTCCTCTCCACGCCATGCGTGCGTAGGGGCACAGCGCGTCCGCCTTCCCGATCAGCTCACCGGCCGTCGCCGGATCGACACCCGGCCACCGCACCACCAGATCGACGTGCAGCAGATAGCCGCCGTCCTCCGGGTCCCGGCCGAAGGCGACGGTCGCCACGACGGAGATCGCCGCGGGGTCCAGGGCCTCGTGGCGCGCGAGCAGACTCAAGGCGCCGTGGAAGCACGCGGCGAAACCGGCCGCGAAGAGCTGTTCCGGGTTGGTCCCCCGGCCGTCGCCCCCCAGCTCGGCCGGCATCCGCAGCTGAAGGTCCAGGGCCCCGTCGGCCGAGCGGGCGTGGCCCGAGGCCCGGCCGTGCGAGGCCGCACCACCGTGCACGGTCACCGTGGTGGTGTAGATGGGCGAGAACTCCTCCCCGTCGAAGTCCCTCGCGGTCGACAGGGTGGGCGGCTGGATCCGCTCGGTCACTGCATGACTCCGGTGTCGTCTCGGTGCGCGGCCCCGGCAGGCGTCCGGGACTACTGGATGACCGACGAGCGACCGCTCCTGTGACGCCTTCCCGGCCGGCGGCCGAAACCGCCGACACCAGGTCAGTCCTGCAGAGAGGCCACGTACGGCGCCAGTTTGGCCGGGTTCATCACCCACATGAGCCGGTCGATGCCGTCCTCCGAGATGTCGGCGCTCAGCAGGGCGACGGCCTCCTCGCCGGAGAGGACCAGCACGGCCGGCCGGCCGTTCGCCTCGACCCACCGGACCCGCGACTGCGGCCAGAAGCGCGGAGCGAAGGCCACGAGGTAGTGCGAGACATGAGGCCGCCCGACGACCGGGATCCTCGACGCGCCACGCATCCCGTTGCCGTCCGTGTAGCTGACGACGTCGGCGGTGAGCACGTCCTCCAGGACGGCCAGGTTGCCCGTCCGCGCCGCGGAGAGAAAGACCTCCAGCAGCCGCCGGTGGGCCGTCGGCGTGACGGCCTCCTTGCGTTCGGCGGCCAGGTGCTTGCGGCCGCGGCTCACCAGCTGGCGGGAGTTGGCCTCGCTGGTCTCCAGGATCTCGGCGATCCGTCCGTAGGGGTAGTCGAACGCCTCCCGGAGCACGTAGGCCGCGCGCTCCACGGGGTTCAGCTTCTCCAGCAGCAGCAGAACCGCCATCCCCAGGGCCTCGGCCCGTTCCGCGCCCAGGTGCGGATCCTGGGTCGTGTCGACGGGCTCGGGCAGCCAGGGCCCGACGTAGGACTCCCGGCGCGCCCGCGCGGACTGGGCCACATTGATCGCCAGTCTCGTGGCCACCGTGGTCAGGAAGGCGGTCGGTTCACGCACCTGCGAACGGTCGGTGCCCTGCCACCGCAGCCATGTCTCCTGGACGATCTCCTCGGCCTCCGCCGCGCTGCCCAGGACCCGGTACGCGATGCCGAAGAGCTGCGGGCGCGCGGAGAGGAAGTCCTCCGTCGCCTGGTCAAGACTGCCTGGTGGGGCGCCAGCGTGCATGGAACATCCCTTCTGGCCTCGTGCACCCCCATGCTACAAGCGGCCCCGGGCGGGCGCGTGGGTGGAGGGTGTCCACACGGCTCCCCTGCCACCGCAGGTTGCACACCGTGGCAACTCCGTACTCTCCGACACGTTGTTCCTGTCCTGACACTGTCACGGATCGATCGCGCTCCCGGTCAGGTCGGCGAAGCGTCGTGGACCAGGAGGAGTACACCGTGTCGGACAGGACGCCGGCTCTCGACGCCGTGCACGGCATGCTGACGCTGTCGTTCACCGTCGCGGCCCTGCACGTGCTCTGGCACGGTGCCCGGGCCCCGCGCGTGGGTCGCCGTGATCGCGTGGACCTCCTCCTGCACTTCGCCATGGCGGCGGCCATGGCGGCCATGCCCTGGAGTCCCGGCCGGCCCCTGTCCGGCCGGGCCATGGCGGTGGTCTTCAGCGCGGCCGCCCTGTGGTTCCCGCTGAGCGCCTTCCGGCCCGTCAGGTCCCTCGGCCGCCGTCCTGACACGGCGGGTACGGCCGCGGTGTTCGCCGGCCGGCTGCCGCCCGCCGCCGGCATGGCGGCGATGGCCTGGATGTCGAGGCACGGCGCCGCCGGCGTCCCCGGCACCCTGGCCGCGGACGTCCCGTCGGCGACCGCGGCCCACGGTCATGCCGCGGCCGCCCCGACGACGGCGACGCTGGTCACCGCCGTACTGGCGGTGTATCTCCTCGGCTGCGCCGTACGGTCGTTGACACGCCCCATGCCCGCGCTGCGGACCGCCACGGCCCCCGCGCACCGCGCCGCCGCCACGGACCCGTACGGGCACGTGCGCGACGGCGCGATGTCGCTGGGGACGGCCGTGATGCTGCTGCTGCCCCACTGACGGGCGTCACTCGGCCCCGACCACGGCCTTGCCGCGCATCAGGAAGTCCGACAGGTACCCGTCGTGGGGCACTCCCGGAGCCATCCAGTACGTCGGGTGGTCCCCGACGTACACGTTGGCGATGGTGGGTTCCGCCACCAGTGCGTCGAGCAGGGCACGGTCCCTGGAGAGGACCGAGAGCACGAGTGTCCCCCGCAGCGGGGCGACGCCGTCCGAACGGCTCCAGGGCGCCACCCACACACAGGGGAAGGGCAGTTCGGTCCCGATCTGCGGGGCACCGGCGTCGCCGACCTGATGGACGGCCGGCCGCAGGACGGCACTCCCGTCGCCCAGATCGTCGACGATGCCGTCACCACCGAGCCAGGCGAGGGACCCCGCCGCCACCGACCTGAGGTAGGAGTCGAGGGCGCGGGCCCGGTCCAGCGGGCACACCGGGAGCACCGCCCGGCTGTCCTGGGGCGGCAGACCCGGCAGTTGGGACAGGCGCGCCGCGAGGGCCTCGGCTAGCGGTGCCGGGTCGCCCTCGACGAAGACGGCGGTGGCGTTGACGCACGCGGTTCCGGCCTCGTCGGCGACGGACGCGACGATCGTGTCCAGGTGCTCCCGCCAGTCCATGTCCGCCGTGACGAGGATCTTCGTCCGGCCGGGACCCTGGGGCAGTACCCGGGTGTCGTGGGCGTAGCGGGCGACGACCTCGTCACCGCCGTACACCACCGCCCGGTCGGCACCGCGGATCAGCCTCTGCGCGGTCCGGTGGTCCGTGGGCAGCAGCGCCAGCCGGTCCTGGCCGACGCCCGCCCGGTGCAGGGCGCCGACCAGACGGTGCGGGGTGAACGGCTCCCGCCGCGACGGCCGGACGGCGACGCGGTAGCCCAGAGCCAGTGCCTCCAGCCACAGCCGGTGGACCCCGGGATGGTTGCCGGAGGCGTTGACGGCGAACACCTCGCCCCGGCGGGCCCACACGGCGTGCCCGGCCCCGAGGGACGGGTCCCGGCGGTCCCGGACCGTCCCGCGCGGTCTGCCCTGCTCGGCGGAGACACGGGCGCGGCTGACGAACCTCGCCGTGCCCCGCGTGGCGTCGCGCACCACGGACAGCGGGGTACCGGAGGTCCTGCTGACCAGGTACTCGTACTCGCGTACGCCCAGCCCGCCGACGGTACCGTTGGCGAACTCCTCCCCGGCCGCCTCCAGCAGCGCGTCCAGGCCCGCCCGCGGCACCGGCCCCGCCTCGCGCAGCGCGGCCAGCGCCCGGTCGACATACACCGGCGGGACCAGGCTCAGCCGTGCCACCTCGGCACCGGAGACGTCCGTCACGATGTCCGGTACCCGGGTGCGGTAGGGGCCGCGGGGGCCCAGGGCGTCCAGGTACAGCGGCTCCGCGCCGCCGGCCGCCGCCATCAGTACACGCCCTCGATCACGGTCTCGCCCCGCACCGTGGGCACCGGTGCCACGTCCGCCACGGCGTCTCCCGCGTGACCGTCAGCGGGCCGTACGCGCAGGGCCGTGTCGCGCTCGGCGTTGTGGGGGATGAACATGGACCTGCTGACGTGGCTGACGTTCACCTGGCCACGCTCGCCGACCCGGACCCGGTCCCCGGTGGCGGGGTCGACGACCGACAGGAACACGTACGGCGAGACCGGGTCGAAGACGCAGGGCCGCGAGGGGTCGGAACCGGCGCGCTCGACGAGCGCGGTGAGCATCATGGTGTTGCCGTACATGCCGATGAGCGGCACCTCGGGGAAGACCTCCGTGGCCAGCAGGTGACGGGTGTCGGGGTCCATGTGGGTACCGCCCCAGACGATCGCCCGGACCGAACCGTTGATCCGCTCCAGGAGGTCGTCCTCGCGGGCGAAGCGCTCCAGCAGGGGCGTGGTGGCGGCCAGGACGCCGATGTCCTGGGTCAGCAGGATCCGCCGGCACTGTTCGACGAGGTGGTCGGTGTAGGCCTCGGCCTCGTCGTCGTGGCCCGCCGCGATCAGCCTTCTGACCCACCGGGGGTCCATGTCGATGCTCAGCCCCGGGCCGCCGAGGGACGCCGCCGCCCGCTGCAGCACGTCCCCCACCAGATGCGGGCCGGTCGGTGCGACGGTCAGCCACTGGGCGCCCTCGGGCAGGCCGTGCTCCCGCAGACGCCCGTCGACCTGTGCGGTGCTGTGCCGCATCCAGTCCTCCAGCTGGACGACCCGCTTGGGCGCCCCGGTCGTCCCTCCGCTGTCGAAGACGTTGAGCAGCCGGACGTCTCCGCCGTACCCCCGGGGGATCAGGTCGGCCACCGGGACGTGCCGCAGTTCGTCGGTCAGATCGGGGAAGAGCGCCAGGTCGTCCACGCCCCTGACGGCCCGCAGGGGATCGAAGGCGAGCCGTTCGGCCCGGTCCAGCCAGTAGCGGGAACCGGTCTCCGGGGCGAAGTGCCAGCGCACGGCCGCGCGCACGAACTCGTCCGGATCGACACGGTCGGACGGTCCTGCGTCCAGGACGGCGGGGGAGTCGTACGTCATGATCGGTCCTTCCTCGGCGCGGGCCCGTGCGGCCGGCGGGGGTGGTGACGGGTACGGCCGCGAGCGGCGCGCGGGGTACGCGGGCGCCCGGTCATCGGCTGAACAGTTCGAAGGCGACGGCGGGTGTGCCGGCGAACCGGGCGCGGTGGACGCCGGTGCTCTCGCCGAGGAGGCGGCGCGCGTACGTCTCGGGGTCCTCCTCGGTCAGGGCTTCGAGGTAGGTCCGGTGCCGCAGCAGGGACTGGACGCCTTGCTCGAAGCCCGCCTCGGCGGACACCGCGTGCGTCGGCGTCGGCGAGTTGGCGACGGCCACCCAGCGGACGCCGTTCCAGGGCCGCAGCCCCTGTTCGGCCAGTTCGGGGAAGATCCAGCGGTTGCCGGCGTCCGCCGCCGCGTCCAGCACGGCGCGTCCCACCGCCACGTGGTCCGGGGTGTTCCAGGCCCCGGCGGCCCAGGTGTCCCGGTGGTTGAGGGTGATCAACAGCTCGGGTCGGTGACGGCGGACGGCGGCGGCGATGTCGCGGCGCAGGGAGACCCCGTACTCGATCACACCGTCCCGGTGGTCGAGGAACTCCACCGCACGGACACCGACCGCCGCGCCGGCGGCCCGCTGTTCCGCCTCGCGCAGGGGGCCGGCCAGGCCGGGATCCAGGGTGTCGATGCCGGCCTCACCACGGGTGGCGAGCAGATAGGTGACCTGCCGGCCGTCGGCCACCCAGGACGCCACGGCCGCCGAGCACCCGTACTCGAGGTCGTCGGGGTGGGCCACCACGGCCAGGGCCCGCCGCCAGTCGGCCGGCATCGGGCGCAGCGGCGTGGGCGCGGTGCCGGTCATGTCGCGTCCCCCGCCGGCCGCGCCTGCGGGGCGGGCAAACTCTTCAGGGGGAGACAGCCCTTGGACAGCGGCGGCCGGATGTACGGCCGTTCCCGCTCGTGCCCGAGGACGAGGAGCGGCCCGTCGTGGCCGTGCTCGCGCAGTCCCTCCGCGGCCTTGCCGGCGGCCAGGCCGCCCCCGACGATCACGAACGTCTTCACACGCGGCATGAGATCCCTGTCCCGGTCTGTGAGGGGAAAGCGCCGGACCGAGTGGTCCGGTCACCCCTCAGACCGGGCGACGACATACGTTGTGACACTGTTGCCCGGGCGGCCGTGTCACCGCCAGGACGCGCGGATCGCCGTGTCCCGGCAGCGGGACGAAGCCGTGCCGCACCAGGTCGTCGACGAGCCCCGCGCGCGAGGCGGGCCACATCCAGAACGACTCCGTGTGCTCCCGGAGCACGTGCCGTCCACTGCGCACCCAGTAGTCGACACGTGTGCGGATGCGGTATCCCGCCGCCGACATCGTCATGCGTCCGCCGTACACGTGTGCGCCCACCCGCTGCTCGGGCAGCCGGCGCACGATGTCGCGAGGGGGCAGCAGAGCGGGCGGCGGCTCCAGGAGGAGCGTGCCCCCGGGGGCCAGAGCCGCGTGGATCGCGGGCCACAGCGCGCCGCGCGCGGCCGGTGGGAGACAGGCGACCGTGTTGTGGCACACGGCCACGTCCGCCGCCGTGTTCAGCGACGCCTCGTGGAGGGCGTACGGGTGCACGGTCACCCGCTCGCGCTGACGCGCGGGCAGGGTGGCGAGGCGGGTGAGCAGGGCCGTGCGCATGGCCCGTGCGGGCTCCACCGCGTGCACGTCGACCGCGGACTCGGCCAGACTCATCAGCGTGACCCGGCCGGTCCCGGCACCGATGTCCAGCACGCCCAGACGGGCCCGCGCGACATGCCGGCCGTAGAGCTCGCGGACCCGTGCCGCGTCCCGGTCTGCCTGGAGGATGTCGTAGAACTCGGCGGTGACGGCGTAGGAGTCCGGATCCGGTCGGGACACCGGTGCTCCGGTGATGACGGGGTGCATGTCCAGCTAGACCACGTGTGGGCCGGGCGTGTGACAGCGGACGTCCCGCCCATGAGCCGGCCCGAGCGCTCAAAGGTGACGTCCGTCATGGGGAAGGGCTGTCACAGGTGGGTGGCACACGCAGTCAGTTCTCTGGTTCCGGCTCGCGGAACCCGGAGGGAAAGCAGAACACGCCGTCATGACCGTGAGAAGCCCGCAGGTATGGCTGCCCGCACAGCTCGCCGATCTCACCGACCTGCCACCTGGACTCGAGTACGCCCGCTGGGACGGCCGTTCGGCCTTCCCGACGGACCCGGCGAAGGTGGAGCTCTACGTTCCGCCACTGACCAAGGACATCGATGTCATCAGCAGGCCCCTGCCCCGCATGACACGGCTCCGCGCCGTGCAGGCCCTCAGTTCCGGCACGGACGAGCTGCGCGCGGAACTGGACCGCGTCCCCCGCCCCGTGACGCTGTGCAACGCGGGCGGTGCCCCCGCTCCGGGCACGGCCGAACTGGCCCTGGCCCTCATCCTCGCCTCGCTGCGGGGCATACCGAAGTCGGTCCGCGCTCAGCACGGCGGAACGTGGATTCCCCAGGTCTTCCCGTCCCTGTACGGGCGGTCCGTGCTGATCGTCGGCTACGGCGCCGTCGGCTCCGCGCTGGAGGAGCTCCTGGTGCCGTTCGGATGTGCGGTGACCCGTGTCGCCGGCGCGGAGCGGGACGCACCCCGGGGGCCCGTCCGTTCCGGCGCACGCCTGCCCGAACTCGTGGCCGACGCCGGTGTCGTCGTGCTCTCCACTCCGCTGACACCACGGACCCGTCAGCTCTTCGACGCGGGCATGCTGGCCCGCATGAAGGACGGTGCCCTGCTCGTCAACGTGGCACGCGGGGCCGTCGTCGACACCGACGCCCTGCTGAAGGAGACCCACGAAGGCCGGCTGCGGGCCGCGCTCGACGTGACCGACCCCGAGCCGCTGCCGACGGGGCATCCGCTACGGACGGCACCCGGCGTACTCATCACCCCGCACGTCGGCGCGTTCACCTCTTCCCTGTGGCCCCGTCCGGAACGGCTCGTCCGACGTCAGCTGAGCCGGTTCGCCGCGGGTGAGGAGCTGGAGAACGTCGTGTCCCGCTGACGCCCGGCCCCGCCGGGGGGGGGGCCGACCCGGGCCGTCCCACCGGTGCCGCGCGCGGGGCGCCCCGCATGTCACACCCACGCCGTCTCATCGGTCAGGTCGATGACAGCCGTACACGAATCACGCCCGACAGGGCCGAGCCGGACGAGTCGGATCCGCCGTGCCATACGTCTGCCGGACGCTCGTCCCGGCCGGGCGATCCGCAGGCCGCCACCACACCCGCCACGGCCGCACGGCCGGCAGCCGTCGCACCGCGCCCGTGCCGTGACCCGTGCACGGAGCCCGCCGCCGCAGAGCCGGCGAGCCGCGGGTGACGCAGAAACGAAGGGTGAAGAGATGGGCCACGACAGCCGGCCGGTGGAGCCGGAGCACAAGCACACGGGGGAGAGGCTCGCCCGATGGGCCGACAGCCGGCTGGGCCGCCACCGTGTCGCCCGCTCCGCCCGGCGCCTCATCTTCCCCGACCACTGGTCGTTCCTGCTCGGGCAGATCGCGCTCTACAGCTTCGTGATCCTGCTGATCACCGGCGTCTATCTGAGCTTCTACTTCCACCCCTCCTCCGACCTGGTCGTCCACCAGGGCGGCTATGCCCCCCTGCGCGGGCAGTTGGTGTCGGAGGCCTTCGACTCGACTCTGCACATATCCTTCGACGTCCGCGGCGGCCTGCTGGTGCGCCAGGCCCACCACTGGGCGGCTCTGGTCTTCGTCGCGGCCATCCTCGTCCACCTGCTCCGGGTCTTCTTCACGGGCGCGTTCCGCAAACCGCGCGAACTGAACTGGGTGTTGGGGTTCGGGCTGCTCGTCCTCGCCATGTTCGGGGGGCTGACCGGCTACGACCTGCCGGGCGACCTGCTGTCCGGCACCGGCCTCCAGGTCGTGAACGGCACGATCCTGTCGATCCCCGTCGTCGGGACGTATCTGTCGTTCTTCCTCTTCGGCGGTGAGTTCCCCGGCGACGACCTGATCGCCCGCTTCAACACCCTGCACGTCCTGGTCATCCCCGCACTCATGGTCGCCCTGATCGTCGCCCACGTGGCCCTGGCCGTGCGCCACCGTCACACGCAGTACCCCGGCCCCGGCCGTACCCGCGGCAATGTCGTCGGTCTGTCACCCAAGGTGTACGCCGTGAAGGCCGCCGGCTACTTCTTCCTCGTGGCCGGCGTCATCTTCTTCATGGCCGCCGTCGCCGAGATCAACCCCGTCTGGGACTACGGGCCCTTCCGTCCCGACCAGGTCTCCGCCGGATCCCAGCCCGACTGGTACATGGGCGTCGCCGACGGACTCCTGCGCGTCATGCCCGGTTGGGAGATCGACCTCTGGGGCCACACCCTGGCCCTGGACAACCTCCTGCCGCTGCTGGCCGGGGTGCTGATCTTCCTGGCCATGGGCGCCTATCCGTTCCTGGAGGCGTGGGTCACGGACGACGACCGGGAACAGCATCTGCTGGACCGGCCCCGCAACCGCCCGGTACGCACCGCCCTCGGCGTGGCATGGATCAGTGTCTACTCGGTCGCCCTGGTCGGTGCCGCCAACGACATCATCGCCACCCGGCTGCACGTCTCGGTCGACGCCGTGACCTGGGCCGTGCGCATCGGCCTCTTCGTCGTTCCGGTCCTGGCCTTCGTCGTCACCAAGCGCGTGGCACTGGGACTGCAGCGCCGGGACCGCGACCTCGTGCTCCACGGCCGCGAGAGCGGCGTCATCAAGCGCCTGCCGCACGGAGAGTACGTCGAGGTCCACGCGCCCCTCGACCGGGCGCACCTGCACACGCTGACCGCGCACGAGCAGTACCGGCCCCTTAAGGCCGCGTCCGCGCGCGACGGGGACGGTGCGGTGCGCCGTCGCACCCAGCGGCTGCGCAGCGGGCTCAGCGGCTTCCTCTACGGCCCCGGCTCACAGGTCCCCAAGCCCACGGTGGCCGAACACGAGGAGATCACCGGTCGACACGGGTCCTGAACCCGAACACGCCTTGACCGACACCATCTTCACGACATGTCACACCTTCAGTGGTTCTCCGGTCTGAAGGGTGTAAAGGCGACACAACGTACGGCCGACGCGACCGGGCCGCCCATCCGGCGGCCCGCACCGCGCGCCCCGCGCCCGTCGGCCCGAGTGGCCGCCCATCCCCGCGAGCAGCCCTCATGGGCGCCGCGAGAGCACACCGATCCCGCCCGAAAGGCATTCGACATGAACCTCATCTCCCGCACCAGCCGGACCCGCACGGCGATGACCGTCCTGGCCGGCGCCGGCGTCGCCGCCGGCCTGTTCGTCACCACCATCGCCCCGGCCTCCGCCGACAAGGGCACCACCGACCGGGGCCCCAAGCCCACCGTCGTCCTGGTCCACGGTGCCTTCGCCGACTCCACGAGCTGGAACGACGTCATCGGCAGGCTCCGGCACGACGGCTACCCGGTCGTCGCCGTCGCCAACCCGCTGCGCTCCCTGAGCGGCGACTCCGCCTACCTCAAGGACGTCCTGGCCGGCATCGACGGCCCGATCGTCCTGGCCGGTCACTCCTACGGCGGTTCGGTGATCAGCAACGCCGCCACCGGCAACAAGAACGTCAAAGCGCTGGTCTACCTCGCCGCCTTCCTCCCCGAGAAGGGCGAGAGCGCGGGCGATCTGGCCGCACGCTTCCCCGGCAGCACCCTCGGTGAGGCGCTGCGCCCCGTGCCCGTGACGAACGCCGACGGTTCCCGGGGTACCGACCTCTACATCCAGAACGACAAGTTCCGCGGGCAGTTCGCCGCCGACGTGCCCCGCAACACGACCGACCTCATGACCGTCACCCAGCGACCGGTCACCGAGGCGGCCCTCGCCGAGGGAGCGGCCGAACCGGCCTGGAAGACCATCCCCTCCTGGGTCCTGGTCGCCACCCAGGACCGCAACATCCCGGCCGCGGCCCAGGAGTTCATGGCCCGGCGGGCCGGTGCCACGACCACGCAGGTGCGGGCTTCCCACGCGGTGAGCGTCTCGCAGCCCGGAAAGGTGACCGGCGTCATCGAGAACGCCGCCCGCTCGGTGCGCTGACCCCATCCTGTGCTCGAAGGGCCGGCGGCTCACCGCCGGCCCTTCCCCGAACCCGAGGACGGACTCATGCGCCGCGAACCGCGGATCATCCGGGTGGGCCCCGGCCATCTCGCCCGCATGGTGGCGATGCACCGCCGCTGCTCGCCGCAGACCCTGTGGAGCCGTTACCACCGGGCGATGGCCGACCCCCGCACCTATGTGCCCACCCTGCTGTCCCGTCCCGGGTCGGTACACCTGGCGGCCCTCGGCGCCACCGGCCGCATCCTCGCCGTGGGCCACCTGATGCCGGATCACACGGCCGTGGAGGCGGCGCTGCTCGTCGAGGACTCCTGGCAGGGCCGCGGACTGGGTACCCGCCTGCTCCACCACCTGGGCGAGCACGCGCGGGCGGGTGGCTGGACGACGCTCTACGGCCTCTTCCGGGCCGGCGACGAGCGGATCGACGCCATGCTGCGCCACGCGCCCGCTCCCGTACGGCGCACGGAGGAGGGCGGCGCCGTCACCGCCTGGGTCCCGGTCCACGACCTGGTGGCCGGCCTGCCCGTCCCCCGGTGGTGACGCGCGCGGGCGCTTCGGAGACCGGCTTCGCCGCCGACTCCCAGCGCCGTGAGGGGGCCGGTGCGGGTCACGCGACCCGCACCGGCCCCCTGCGCTCACACGGCGTCGGGATACAGGTCGTCCTCGAACGCCGCCGACTCCAGAAGCGCCTTGACCGACGTCAGGTAGCGGGCCGCGTCCGCCCCGTCCACCAGCCGGTGGTCGTACGACAGCGACAGGTGCACCAGGTCCCGGACACCGATGACCTCCTCGTCACCGACGCGCACGACCCCCGGCCTCCTGACCGTGGCGCCCACGCCGAGGATCGCCGCCTGGTTCGGCGGAACGATGACGGTGTCGAACAGGGCACCGCGTGAACCCGTGTTGGACAGGGTGAAGGTCGCGCCCGACACGTCGTCGGGGGTGAGGTGGCCGCTGCGGGCCCGGTCCGCCAGGTCGTGGACGGCCCGGGCGAGCCCGGCGACGGTGAGGTCGCCGGCCGCCTTGACGACCGGGGTCATCAGACCGGCCTCCGTGTCGACCGCGATCCCGATGTTCTCGGTGTCGAAGTAGGTGATGGTCCCCTCGTCCTCGCTGATCCGGGCGTTGACGACCGGATGGGCCTTCAGTGCCTGAGCGGCCGCCTTGACGAAGAAGGGCATCGGGGAGAGCTTGAGGCCCTCACGGGCCAGGAAGCCGTCCTTCGCCCGGTTCCGCAGGCGCATCAGCCGGGTGACGTCGGCCTCGACGGTGGAGGTGAGCTGCGCCTGCTCCAGCAGCGCCCTCTTGAGGTTGTTGCCGATGGCCCGGCGGATACGGGTCATCGGCACCGTGCGCCCGCGAAGCGTGGACGCGTCGTCCCGCGGGGTGGGCGAGGGCGCGGGGGAAGCCGGAAGGGTGGACGCGGCAGGCGGTGCCACGATTACGGCGGGTGCCGGTGCCGGTGCCGGTGCGGGTGCGCGGGGCACGGATGCGGCGGGGGGCAGGGCCGGAGCGGCCTGGGGAGCCTCGGCCGGAGCCGGAGCCGGAGCCGGAGCCGGAGCCGGAGCCGGAGCCGGAGCCGGAGCCGGAGCCGGAGCCGGAGCCGGAGCCGGAGCCGGAGCCGGGACCGGAGGCGCGGGCGGGGCCGCCGGGGCCGTGTCGGGAGCGCCGATGACGCCGAGGGCGACACCCACCTCGACGGTCTCGTCCTCGGCGACGAGGATCTCCAGCAGGACGCCGCCGGCGGGCGAGGGGATCTCGGTGTCCACCTTGTCGGTCGACACCTCCAGCAGCGGCTCGTCGGCCTCGACGTGCTCACCGACCTGCTTGAGCCAGCGGGTCACGGTCCCCTCGGTGACGGACTCGCCGAGGGCCGGCAGGGTCACGGAAACGGTCATGATGACGTTCAACTCCTCACGGGCCGGCGGGGCGCGTGGCCGGGCCGGACCTGTCGTGCACGGCCCGCGTCGGTCGACGCGGGCGGTAGGGGGCGCCTCGCCCGGGGGTTCACCGGTCGAGGCCGTAGTGCGCGCGGGCCCGCGCGACCGTCTCCGGCGGGACCTGCCCCGCCAGGGCCAGACGGTCCAGCGCGGTCACCACGATCGACTCGGCGTCCACCCGGAAGTGGCGGCGCACGTCCTCACGGGTGTCGGACAGCCCGAAGCCGTCGGTGCCCAGCGAGTAGTAGTCCTGTTCGACCCACTGGGCGATCTGGTCGGGGACCTGCCGCATCCAGTCGCTGACGGCCAGCACCGGCCCCGGCGCCCCGGCCAGGGCCCGGGTGACGAACGGCGTGCGTTCCTCGCCCCGCGTCCGGGCGTCGTCGGCCCGCATGGCGTCCCGGCGCAGCTCCGTCCAGGACGTCACCGACCACACGTCGGCGCGCACGTTCCAGTCGGAGGCGAGCAGTTCCTGCGCGCGCAGGGCCCAGTGGATCGCCGTACCGGAGGCGAGCAGCTGGAGCCGGGGCCCGGCAGCGGGCGTCTCGGCGGGCCGGAACCGGTAGATGCCCCGGACGATGCCCTCCTCGATGCCGGGGACCGGCGGCATGGCGGGCTGGTGCTTGGGCTCGTTGTACACCGTCAAGTAGTAGAAGACGTCCTCGGGCCGCTCGCCGTACATCCGGCGCAGACCGTCCCGGACGATGACCGCGATCTCGTAGGCGAAGGCCGGGTCGTAGCTGACGGCCGCCGGATTGGTGGCCGCCAGCAGGTGCGAGTGGCCGTCCCCGTGCTGGAGGCCCTCGCCGGTCATCGTCGTGCGCCCGGCGGTGCCGCCGACCACGAAGCCGCGCCCCATCTGGTCGCCGAGCGCCCAGAACTGGTCGCCGGTCCGCTGGAAACCGAACATGGCGTAGAAGATGTAGAAGGGGATCATGGGTTCGCCGTGCGTGGCGTACGACGTCGCGGCGGCGGCGAAGTCGGCGACGGAACCGGCCTCGGTGATGCCCTCGATGAGCAGCTGCCCGCTCGTGCTCTCCTTGTAGTGGAGCAGCTGGTCCGCGTCGACCGGATCGTAGGTCTGGCCCTGCGGCGAGTAGATGCCGGCGGTGGGGAACATCGACTCCATACCGAACGTGCGCGCCTCGTCGGGGACGATCGGCACCCAGCGTGCCCCGCTCCCCGGGTCGCGCATCAGCTCCTTGACCAGCCGGACCAGCGCCATCGTGGTGGCCATCTCCTGGTGGCCGGACCCCTTCTCCAGCTCCTCGAAGGGCTTGGCGGGCGGTTCCGGCAGCGGCTTGGCGACCACGCGCCGCACCGGGGCGGGCCCGCCCAGCGCGGCCCGGCGCTCGCGCAGGTACCGCACCTCGGGCGAGTCCTCCCCCGGATGCCAGAACGGGACCTGGTCGCCGGCGAGGGCGCTGTCGGGTATGGGCAGCTCCAGCAGATCGCGCATCGCCCGGAACTGCTCCATCGTCAGCTTCTTCATCTGGTGGTTGGCGTTGCGCGACTCGAACGCCGGACCCAGCGTGTGGCCCTTCACCGTCTGGGCGAGGACCACCGTCGGCGCGCCCCGGTGCTCCACGGCGGCCCGGTAGGCGGAGTACACCTTCAACGGCTCGTGTCCGCCCCGTGAATTCTCGAACAGCTCGACCACCCGCGCGTCGCTCAGCGAGGCGGAGAGAGCGGACAGGGCGTCACCCGTGAAGAAGTGCTCGCGGATGTAGGCGGCGTCACGCGCGGCGAGCGTCTGCAACTCGGCGTCCGGCACCTCGCCCAGGCGCCGCACGAGGTCGCCGGTGGTGTCCTGCGCCAGCAACGGGTCCCAGGCCTCGCCCCAGAGCGTCTTCACCACGTTCCAGCCCGCGCCCCGGAAGCGTGCCTCCAGTTCCTGGACGATCTTCGAGTTGGACCGCACCGGGCCGTCCAGGCGCTGCAGATTGCAGTTGACGACGAACGTCAGGTTGTCCAGGCCCTCCCGGGAGGCCAGGGTCAGGGCGGCCGTCGACTCCGGCTCGTCCATCTCCCCGTCGCCCAGGAACGCCCACACCCGTGAGCCGGAGGTGTCCTTGATCCCGCGGGCGTGCAGATAGCGGTTGAAGCGGGCCTGGTAGATGGCGCCGAGGGGGCCCAGTCCCATGGAGACCGTCGGGAACTCCCACAGCCACGGCAGCCGCCGGGGGTGTGGATAGGACGGCAGGCCGCGGCCCCCGGCCTCCCGGCGGAAGGCGTCCAGCCGGCTCTCGCTCAGCCGTCCCTCCAGGAAGACCCGCGCGTAGATCCCGGGGGAGGCGTGTCCCTGGACGAAGAGCTGGTCGCCGGAGCCGTCGCCGTCCTTCCCCCGGAAGAAGTGGTGGAAGCCGACCTCGTAGAGCCAGGCCGCCGAGGCGTAGGTGGAGATGTGACCGCCCAGTCCCAGGCGCGAGCCGCGGGTGACCATCGCCGCCGCGTTCCACCGGTTGAGCGCGGTGATCCTGGTCTCCATCTCCAGGTCACCGTCGTACTCCGGCTGCGCGGCGGCCGGGACGGTGTTGATGTAGTCCGAGTTCAGCAGCCCCGGCAGGGACGTGCCCGTGTCCGCCGCGAACTCGTGCAGCCGCCGCAGCAGGTAGACCGCCCGCTCCGGCCCCGCGTTGCGCACGACGGCGTCGAGGGATTCCCGCCACTCGGCGGTCTCCTCGCGGTCTCGGTCGGGGAGCTGGTCCAGCTCACTGCTCACGGGGGTCTCGGTCGGCCGGGGTTCACTCATGGCAGCCTTCTCTTCACGGCGTGGATGTCGTCGGCCGCGCATACGGTGGGTGTCGCGGGGCGACAGGTCGGACAGGGAGATGCGGGCGGCGGGTGTCGCCGCCGGGCGGGGGTCAGCGGCTCTTGAGCCACTGTGCGAAGGTGTGATGGCCCAGACGGGCGTCCGGCCCGGGAAGCAGGGCCCGCTCATCGAGCACCGCACCGAAGAACGGGGCCCGCGCGTCGGCGATCACCGGGCCGGGCCGGCCGAGCAGGTCGAGAACCGCGGCCGTGACGTCCTCCAGCCGGAGCTCCTCGGGCCCGGCCGCCTCGACCACGCCGAACTGCGGCAGCCCCACGGCGACATGGGCGAGGACCGTGGCGACGTCGTCCGCCGAGACGGGCCGGAGCAGGAGCGGCGGCACATGCACGCCGTCGGGCCGGGCGCCGCCCGCGGCGGCGGCCTCCACGGACTCGTGGAACGGCGTGGCGCGCACCACGGAGTACGGCACGGTGGTGCGCCGGGCCAGGTCCTCCTGCGCCGCCTTGGCCCGGAAGTAGCCCGCCCCGACGCGGTCGGCGCCCACCACCGACAGGGCCACGTAGTGCTCGACGTCCGCTGCGGCGGCGGCCCGGAGGAGGTTGCCCGTCGCGGTGGTGAAGAAGGTGGTGGCGGCCTCCTGCCGGCGGGAGGGCGCGTCGGTGACGTCCACGATCACGTCGGCGCCGCGCAGCGCCCGGTCCAAGCCGTGTCCGGTGCTCACGTCGACCCCTTCCCCGCGCGACACCGGCACGACCTCCACCCCGTGGTCCCGGAGCCGCGCGACGGTCCTGGAACCGATCAGTCCGGTGGCACCTGCAACGACGACTCTCATCTGCGTCTCCTCCGTCCGGGGGGCGATGGCCCCGCTGGGTGTCCTGGGCGGAAGGCGGCGGATGTGCCACTGCGCCCGTCTCACCTAGACAGAACGCCGGGCATCCGTGTGACACCGTGTGGCCGGCCGCCGCCCGCGCCGGAGAGGGGAGTTGTCACAGACCCGCCCGCTGTCCGGTCAGGACGGCGAGCGGTCATCACGACCGGAGACGATCCTGTGCCCGCGGACTGTGTGCAGTCCGGGCACGGCGGAACCACGGAAGGTGCGACTCGATGTCGGAGAATGCACAGCACGCCCATCACGGACACGGAACGGGCGACGCGGACGGCCCGAGCTGGACCCGCGCGGCGAAGATGCTCCAGGACGCCTCGCCGGTCGTCGTTCCCGAGGGCGCCTCGGCGATGACCATTCACGTCGAGTGGGAGCCCGGCGACCCCGGCACCCCGCCGCACCGCCACTCCGGGCCGGCGTTCGGATACGTCATCAAGGGCGCCGTCCGCTTCGAACTGGAGGGTGAGCCCGAGCGGGTCATCGAGGCCGGCGGCACCTTCTGGGAGCCGGGCGGCGACGCCATCCACTACCAGGACGGCAACGCGCTCAGCGACGAGAGGACGGAGTTCGTCGTCACGATGATGTGCGCGCCCGGCAAGCCCATGCTCGAACTGGTCGACGAGGCGGAGCTGAAGGAGCGCGCTCACCTGCGCGCCCCCCGGCCGACCGCCTGACCCCCGGCCCACCGACTGAACCCCGGGGCACCGCCGGTCCTCGGGGCCGGACCACCACGACGGGGCCCCGCACCCGTGACCTTCCCGGCCTGGCCGGTGTCACGGGTGCGGGGCCCCGTCCGTGCGCGTGGCTCCCGCTCCGCTCCTCCTGCTCGTCCTACTCCACGAAGTACGAGTCGTGCCGGTCGAAGAACGCGGCACGCTCCTCCTCGGACGCGTGACCCAGGCGGGAGACCTGCTCGAAGTACTCCTCGCGCGGGGCCCCCGGAGTGAACAGCAGCAGCATGTCGGCCGGCGCGTCCGAGTCGTTGCGGAAGGCGTGCAGACCGCCCTGGGGGACGTGCAGGAAGTCTCCCTTGCGGGCGTCGACCCACTGCACACCGTCGAACACGCGCACGGTGCCGTCCAGGATGAAGAAGGACTCCGAGATCCGCTTGTGGAAGTGGGTCTTCGGGCCGCCCGCCCTGGGGCGCATCTCGACCCGGTACAACCCGAACTCGCCCCTGGTGGTGGCGGTGGTGGCCAGATAGTGGGTGGCGTCCTTCCCGGTCCCGCTCTCACCGAGGTCGGGCGGTGTGGTGGCCGGACGGAAGACGGCACTGACCTCACCGTCCTCACCCCAGTACTTCTGTTCCGGGTACGGGTACGACATGGTGGTTCCTTTCGTGCGGCCCGCGCCCCGTGCCTCTGTCACGGCGAGGGGCTCGGACGGTTGTCAGTCGGCGACCTGGTGACGGGTGAAGCGGGACACCAGCGGCGGCTCCGTCAGCCAGCCGTGGATGTGTCCGTGAGGCGGACGAGAGGCCGCGGCGGACCGCGGCAGCATGAGGAAGGCGACCGACGCGCCGACGGCGAGCAGGCCCGCGCACAGCGGCATGGCCCGTCCGAACGAGGCGTCGAAGGCCGTACCGGACCGGTAGGCCTCCGGACCCATACCGACCAGCAGCGGGAGCGCAGCGACGGACACCAGACCCGCCGCCCGGGCCGCGGCGTTGTTGATGCCGCTGGCCAGCCCGGCGTTGGCGGTGTCCACCGAGTGCAGCAGGGTCACGGTCAGGGGAGCGACCATGACGACCATGCCGGTGCCCATCACCAGCAGGGCCGGGAGGATGTCGAAGAGATAGGACGCGTGGGGACCGACCCGCAGCATGAGCAGCATCCCCGCTCCGCACACCAGCGGACCGACGGTGAGCGGCACACGCGGTCCCAGCCGCTGGGCGAGTGTCCCGGCGTGGGACGAGAAGAGCAGCATCAGCACGGTGTTGGGCAGCATCGCCGCCCCGGCGGCCATCGCCGGATACCCGACGACGATCTGCAGCTGCAACGCGGTGAGGAAGAAGAACCCACCCGTGCCCGCGTAGACGCACAAGGTGATCACGTTGACGGCGCTGAACTGCCGTGAGGAGAAGATCGCCGGCGGCATCATGGGGTCGGCGCCACGTCGTTCCACGCGGAGGAACGCGGCTCCCACGACGACACCGCCGACGGCCGCGGCGACGGCCACGGGTCCGCCGTCGCGCGCCTCCGTCAGCGCGTACGTGACCAGTCCCAGGGCCAGGGCCCCCAGGAAGGCGCCGTTGACGTCGAAGCCGACCCGGCGTCGGCCTGCCGCGCCGGCCGGCTGCTCGCGGGCCGTGCCCACGGATTCGGGAACATGACGCAGGGCGACGGGAACGCACAGCAGCGCCGGGACGGCGCTCAGCACGAAGGTCCAGCGCCAGCCGGGCCCGTCCACCAGCCACCCGCCCACAAAGGGACCGAGGGCGGCGCCGATGCCGCCGAAGCCAGACCACAGACCGATCGCCCGCGGCCGGTCGTCCGGATGGAAGGACGCCTCGATGATCGCCAGCGAGCCGGGCGTGAGCAGGGCGCCGCCCACACCCTGCAGGGCCCGGGCGACGATGAGCGTGGTCGTGTCCGGGGCGAGGCCGCACAACAGAGAGGCGACCGCGAACCACACCAGGCCCAGGACGAAGACGCGACGCCGCCCGAACCGGTCGCCCAGGGAACCGCCCAGCAGGATGAGTCCCGCGAGGGTCAGCATGTAGGCGTTCACCGTCCACTGGAGGGCGTCGAGATCGGCGTCGAAGTCCTGGCCGATGCGTGGGAGCGCGACGTTGGTCACCGTCGAGCCGAGCAGCACGACGCCGGAGCCCAGGACGGTGGCCAGCAGGGTCCACCGTCCGCGGGCGCCGGCGACGCGGAGGGGGGCGGTGCTCTCGGGAGTGGGGGATCGGTTCATGTCGTGTCCTGGCGTCGTCCGGTGAGGCGAGCGCGGGCGGGGTGTCCCTGTCGCAGGTCGCGTACGTCCCGCACAGCGGCCGCGAACGCTTCCGGGCGCTCCTGGGGGAGGTTGTGGCCGGCGTCCGCGACCGTGCGGTGGAGACGGGGGCCGGTGAAGTGACGGGCGGTCGAGGACCCGTCCGTGGCCGGGAAGTTGCCGTCGGCCAGCCCGTCCAGGGTGATGGCGGGCACGGTGATCGGGGGCAGCCCGGCCAGCTGCTCCTCCAGCCGTGCGTACGGTTCGGCACCCGGGGCGAACCCGAGGCGGTGCCGGTACGGATGGACCACGACGTCGGTGTGGTCGGGGTTGGCGAAGGACCGCGCGGCCCGCTCCAGGTCCTGTTCGCGAAACGGCCACTTCGGGGAGTTCCGCTTCCAGATCACGCGTGCGACCCCCTGCGGATCGCGGGCCAGTCCGGCCCGGCCCCGCTCGGTGAGGAAGTAGTAGAAGTACCAGAAACCCGCCTCGCGTTCGGGCTCGACGGGTTCCGCCGCCGCGGCGATGTCCTGGAGGGCGGCTTGCTGACCGGAGCGGGGAGTCGTCGCGGAGAGGAACCTGGTGGGCCCATGGCCCCGCAGATGGGGGACGACGACCCGAAACCCGCTGTCCGCGAGGCGTGGAGCCACCTCCGCGTAACTGTGGATGTCGTAGGGGAAACCGTGCAGGAGCAGCACGGTGTCGCCGTCCGTGGGACCCGCCTCGTAGTAGGCGATGTCCAGGATGTCGGTGCTGACCCGTCGCAGTGGTTCGAGCGCGCGGTGGTCTGGCATCAGGGGTCCTTGGGGGGTGGCGTTGCCCGAGGGGCCCGCCACCCGCTCGCGGGCCGGGCGAGCGGACGGCGGACGGTACGGCGTCCGGCGGGGCCGGAGCGGCTGCCTCAGCCGAACATGCCGGGCTTGTATCCGCCTGCGGGCTGCTGGTTGATGACGTTGATCCGGTTGTAGGCGTTGATGACGGCGATCAGCGAGATCAGCGCGGCGAGTTGGTCCTCGTCGTAGTGCTTCGCGGCCTGCGCCCACGCCTCGTCCGAGACGCCGCCGGCGGCGTCGGCGATGCGCGTCCCCTGTTCGGCCAGCTCCAGGGCGGCCCGCTCGGCGTCCGAGAAGACCGTGGCCTCGCGCCACACGGCCACCAGGTTCAGCCGCTGCTGATCCTCGCCGGCCGCGGCGGCGTCCTTGGTGTGCATGTCGGTGCAGAAGCCGCAGCCGTTGATCTGGCTGGCACGGATCTTCACCAGCTCCTGGGTGGTGACCGGCAGAGCGGCCTGGACCGCCGCCCCGGCCGAGTTCAGGTGCTTCATCACCTTGCCGGCCAGCGCGTTGCCGAAGTAGTTGATGCGCGCGTCCATGTCGTATCTCCTCAAGAGGAACGGGATTACAGCCCACTGACCGGGAGCCCGCGCGCTTTGTGACAACGGAAGTCGCCCCCCCCCCCCCACGCACGACAGGTGCGGACCTGTCGCGGAGCAGCAGACACGACACATCATCTGACACACCGTGTGAGTGAAAAGCGCGTGCGCGGCCCGCGTTCAGTGTGTTCGCCGGGCGCGGGAGATACCATCGAGCGAATGGACCAGGCCGGTCGGCCTGAGTCGGCGCCGCCCTCCCGGGACCCGGGCCGGCGAGCACACCATCAGCGAACCCCAGGTGATCACCATGGCTACCGAAAGCATCCTGCACCCGAGTCTCATCGTCCCGATCGGGCACGTCGAACCCGTTCCCCGGCGGATCCGGGGCATGGTCGCGGGCCGTGTCGTGTTCGACACGCGCCGCGCGCTGTACGTGTGGGAGTGGCAGGCCTATCCGCAATTCAGCATCCCGATCGAGGACTTGGTGGAGGGAGCGCTCCACGACGACAGGCACACCGAGCAACTCGGTGCCGGGGTAGCGCACCGCCACACCCTGCGGGTCGGGCCGGAGGTCCGTGCCGGAGCGGCGTGGGTGTGGGGGGAGGGCTCCCCCGAAGCGCTGCGGGAGACGGTGCGCTTCGAATGGGAGGCGCTCGATGCCTGGTTCGAGGAGGACGAGCCGGTCTTCGTCCACCCGCGGAGCCCGTACTCGCGCGTGGACGCGCTCCGTTCGCGCAGCACCGTGCGGGTCGAGGTGGACGGCGTCGTGCTGGCGGAGGCCTCCGGCTGCGTGAAGCTGTTCGAGACCGGCCTGCCGACCCGCTACTACCTCGATCCCGCGAGCATCGACTGGACCCGGCTGCGGCGCTCCGACACGGTGACCCGGTGTCCCTACAAGGGCACGACGAGCGACTACTGGTCGTTCGACAGCGACACCGCCTCCCATGAGGACATCGCCTGGACGTACGACTTCCCGACCATCCAGGCCAACCGCATCGCCGGACTGACCGCGTTCTACAACGAGCACGTCGATCTGTACGTCGACGGCTCCCTGCTGCCCAGGCCGGCGGACCCCACCCGGGTGGCGTCCGACTAGCCGAGCCCCGTCGTGCGGCGGGCACGTCTTTTCTCCCGGCGCGTCACACATCGGCTCCCAAGACGGTCTGATGAGGTGGAAAGTCCTCCAAAAGCCACCATTTCAGGGAGCGATCATGAGTGACATCGTCCTCGAGCCCGCCGCGCAGGAGTTCGCCGACGCGACCGCCAAGCCGCCGCTGCTGTACGAACTCGGTGTCGAGGGAGCCCGCAAGCTGCTCGACGACGTCCAGTCCGGGCCCATCGGCAAGCCCGACGTGGACGAGAAGTGGATCACCGTCCCCGCCCGGGTCGGCGAGGTGAAGGTGCGCATCGTCAAGCCCGCCGGCAGCACCGGCACGCTTCCCGTCATCCTCTACGTGCACGGCGGCGGCTGGATCCTCGGGAACGCCGGCACCCACGACCGGCTGGTGCGCGAGCTGGCCGTGGGCGCGGAGGCGGCTGTGGTCTTCGTCGAGTACGACCGCTCACCGGAGGCGAAGTACCCCGTCGCCATCGAGCAGGCCTACGCCACCGCCCAGTGGGTCACCACCCAGGGCGCCGAGGAGGACCTCGACGGCTCCCGCATGGTCGTCGCCGGTGACTCCGTCGGCGGCAACATGAGCGCCGCCCTCACCCACCTGGCCAAGCGGCGCGGTGACGTGACCTTCCTGCACCAGTCCCTCTACTACCCCGTCACCGACGCGGGGCAGGACACCGAGAGCTATCGCGTCTTCGCCCACGGACCGCACCTGACCGCCAAGGCCATGGAATGGTTCTGGAACGCCTACACCACCGATCCGGCGGAGCGCGACGAGATCACGGCCTCGCCGCTGCGCGCCACGCTCGAGGACCTCCAGGGGCTGCCGCCCGCGTTCGTCGCGGTCGACGAGAACGACGTGCTGCGCGACGAGGGCGAGGCCTACGCCCGCAAGCTGATCCAGGCCGGTGTGCCGACCACGAGCGTCCGCTACAACGCCAGCCTGCACGACTTCATGATGCTCAACCCGGTCCGCGGAACCCAGGCGTCGACCGCGGCGATCGAGCAGGCGATCCACGTCCTGCGCAAGGCCCTCGGCACCGACTGACCCGTTCCGCGCGGCACCGCCGGCACCCTGGCGCGCCCCATGACGCGCACGGTGTGCCGGCTCAACGAAAGGCCACTCCCATGAGTGCACAGAATTCGACCATCGTCCTCGTCCACGGCGCGTTCGCGGACTCGTCCAGCTGGAACGGCGTCGTCGAGAGGCTCCAGTCACACGGCTATCCGGTCGTGGCCGCGAGCAACCCGCTGCGCGGGCTGACCGCGGACAGCGCGTACGTCCGGCAACTCCTGGAATCCATCGACGGGCCCGTGGTCCTCGCCGGACACTCCTACGGCGGTTCCGTCATCAGCAACGCGGCCACGGGACTCGGTCACGTCAAGGCTCTGGTGTTCGTCGCGGCCTTCCTGCCGGACGTGGGCGAGAGCGCCGTCGACCTGTCCGGCAAGTTCCCGGGCAGCACCCTCGGCGAGACGCTCCGCCCGGTCCCGGTCACGCTCCCCGACGGGGCCCGGGCCGCGGACCTCTACATCGAGAAAAGCAGATTCCACCAGCAGTTCGCCGCCGACGTCCCGGAGGAGGTCACGGCGGTCATGGCGGCAACCCAACGGCCCGTCGCCGACGCCGCGCTGGCGGAGGGCGCGTCGGCCGCGGCGTGGAAGGACATCCCGTCCTGGGTCCTCGTGGCGTCCGAGGACCGCAACATACCGGCCCAGGCGCAGACGTACATGGCCGAGCGCGCGGGGGCCACGGTGGCACACGTCACCGCTTCCCACGCGGTCAGCGTGTCCCGTCCGGGCGACGTCGCCCGGCTGATCGACGAGGCGGCGCAGGCGACCGGCTGAGCGGACGGTGGGTCTCCGCCGAGACCGGCGGCGACCCACCTGCCCGCGCCCGCCGCGGCGCGTCCCGACCGCAGTGACACGGGAGTACCTCATGAACACGAGCAAGCAGGCCGCGCGCGGGCTGGCCGACATACAGGCGTACCTGTACCGCGAGGCGCACCTCAGCGCCGCCCGTCGGCGGGTGTCCGCCTTCACCGAGAGGACCGACGGGCTGACCCACGGCCAGAAGCGGGACCTGGAGCAGTGGTACCTGGAGGAACAGAAATACGTGGCCCGCATGGTGACCGAGCACATCGCCGACACCATCGGCGCGGCCGAGGCGGCGCACCGCCGCCGGTTCGGCCGCTGGTTGCGAGGCACACTGATCGCCATGATCGCGATCGGCCTGGCGATCTTCGTGTGCACGGCGGCCGTCGTGGGCTCGATGACCTGATCCGCCGGCGCGCCGCCCGACCACCGCGGATCCCGCGGCAGCGACTTCCGGCCGGCCGGAAGCGGGCGGGGCACCGGACCGACCAGGGGCCGACCAGCTTCGCGCGAGCCTCGGCGATCAGTTTCGGACAGGTCTGCTGGATGTGGAACGCGGGGGTATCGTGACAGCCGGGAGGCTGCCATGGTGAGGGACGGCACACGGACCCAGCTCATCGGGCGGCAGGACGAGTGCGAGGTCCTCGACAGCCTGCTCGCGCAGGCCAGAAGCGGCCACAGCGGCGTTCTGGTGCTGCGCGGCGAGGCGGGCATCGGCAAGACCGAGCTGCTGAACCACCTGCTCGACCGGGCGACCGGGTGCCGTGTCGTCAGGGCGGCCGGCGTGCAGTCCGAGATGGAACTCTCCTACGCCGGGCTCCACCAGCTCTGCGCTCCTTTGCTCACCCACCTCGAAGGGCTCCCCGAGCCACAGCGCGAAGCCCTGCGAACGGCCTTCGGCGTGCAGGTCGGTGACGCTCCCGACCGGTTCCTCGTCGGCCTGGCCACGCTGAGCCTGCTCGCCGCCGCCGCTGCCGGCGACGAGCCGTTGCTGTGCCTGGTCGACGACGCCCAGTGGCTGGACCGCGTCTCGGCCCAGACACTGCAGTTCGTCGCCCGACGGCTGCTGGCCGAGCGTGTCCTGCTGGTCCTCGCCGTCCGGGAGTCCGGCTCCCGCGAGGTGCTCGCCGACCTCCCCGAGCTCGTCGTGCGCGGACTCGGCGAGCGGGACTCCCGCCGGCTCCTCGAATCGGTCGTCACCGGTCCGCTCGACCAGCGGGTGGGCGACCGCATCGTCGCCGAGACGCGCGGCAACCCGCTGGCCCTGGTGGAGCTGCCGCGCGGCCTCACCCTCCTGGAGCTGGCCGGCGGGTTCGGCGCACCGGACACCCGCCCCCTGTCCAGCCAGATCGAGGCGGGTTTCGTCCGCCGCATCCGGTCCCTCCCGGCGCAGACGCAGCAGTTGCTGCTCATCGCCGCCACCGAACCGGTCGGCGATGTGTCCCTGCTGCGGAGCGCCGCCGAGCGTCTCGGCATCGAGGTGGACCGCGCCGCCACCGAAGCCGAGGCGTCGGGTCTGCTGACCCTCGGCACATGGGTCCGCTTCCGGCACCCGCTGGTGCGCTCCGCGGCGTACCGCGCCGTCGGATTCGAGGCACGCCGGCGCGTGCACGCGGCCCTGGCCGATTCGATCGACCCCGCGCTCCACCCCGAACGCCGCGTCTGGCACCTCGCCAGTGCCACGACGGGCCCGGACGAGGACGTCGCCGCCGAACTGGAGGGCTCCGCCGGGAGGGCGCAGGCGCGCGGCGGCGTCGCCGCGGCGGCGGCCTTCCTGGACCGGGCCACCGAGCTGACTCCCGATCCGGTGCGCCGCGGAGCCAGGGCACTGGCCGCGGCGCGGGCGAAGTACCAGGCGGGCGCCTTCGACAGCGCGCGGGAACTGGTCGACGCGGCGGAGCTGAGTCACCTCGACGAGGCCGCAGCCGGGCGGGCGACCCTGCTGCGCGGACAGATCACGTCGGCGGCCAAGAGCGCCAGCGCCGGACTGCCGCTGCTGCTCGAAGCCGCGCGGCGGCTCCAGCCGTTCGACCCCGCACTCGCCGACCAGACGTACCGGGACGCGATCTACGCGGCCCTGACCGCGGGCCGGCTGACCACGGGCGGGGTCCGTGACGTCGCCGAAGTGGTGCTGAGCACGCCGGGCCACACCGGCGCCGCGAGCCGGGAGACCCGGCTCCTGACGGGTCTCGCCCGGGTGGTGACCGAGGGCTACGCGGCCGGCACGCCGATCCTCCTGGACGCCGTGGCGGCGTTCCGGACAGGAGAACTCTCCCGGGAGGAGGGCCTGGGCTGGCTGCCGTTGGCGTGCCGCATGGCGCACAGCACCTGGGACTTCGCCGCCTGGTCCGAGCTGTCGGCGCGGCTGGTCGACCTCGCTCGCGGCAGCGGAGCGCTCGCCGTGCTGCCCACGGCCCTTCTGCTGCGCCTGTCGAACCGGGTCTTCGCCGGCGATCTGCGCGGCGCCGCCTCCCTGACCGTGGAGGCGGGCGCGATCGGCGAAGCCACGGGCAGCACCTTCTTCGCGCACTACGGCGCACTCGTCGTGGAGCCCTTCAGGGGGCGGGAGTCGACGACCCGGGAGGCGATCGAGACACTCACCCAGGACCGCCTCCTGCGCGGTGAGGGCAAGGTGACGACGGCCACCCAGTGGGCTGCCGCAGTCCTGTGCAACGGCCTCGGCCGGTACGAGGAGGCGTACGCCGCGGCCGAGCGGGGCTGCGAGAACCCGCAGGAGCTCGGCCTGTCCCTGCAGTCCCGGGTCGAACTCGTCGAGTCCGCCGTGCGCCTGGGACGTACCGAGCGAGCGGCCGGGGCCGTACGGACGATCGAGGAGATGGCGCAGGTGAGCGGCACCCCCTGGGCGCTCGGTGTGTCCGTCGCCGCGCGTGCCCTGGTGAGCGAGGGAGCGGCCGCCGACGCCCTGCACCGGGAGGCGATCGAGCGGCTCGACACGGCCGGGGTCCGGATGGACAGCGCCCGGGCACGGCTGCGGCACGGTGAGTGGCTGCGCCGGGAACGGCGACGGGCACAGGCACGCATCCGGCTGAACGAGGCGTACGAGATGCTCGACGCGGCCGGTGCCGAGGCTTTCGCGGAACGGGCCCGAGGGGAGTTGAAGGCCGCCGGCGAGAAGGTACCCGGACGCACCGCGGCGGAGGCGGCGGTCCTCACCGCGAAGGAGGTCGAGATCGCCCGGCTCGCGCAAGGAGGCTTCACCAACCCGGAGATCGGCGCACGGCTCTTCCTCAGCCCGCACACCGTCGAATGGCATCTGCGCAAGGTCTTCGCGAAGCTCGGCATCTCCTCCCGCAAGGAGATCGGATCCGTGCGGTGGGAGACGGTGGCGACCACCCGCTGATCCGCCCGACGCGAACCCGGATCAGACGTGCGACACGTCCGGCTCCGCCAGCAGCGCGGGCACGGTGACGATCTTCGCCTCCCTGGACAGCAGGCGGTGGACGGGACAGCGTCCCGCCGCCGCCAGCAACTGCTCCCGCTGCGCCGGTTCCAGGTCGCCCGTCAGCCCGACGTTCTTGACGATGTGACCCTGCTGTCCGAACCGCACGGCCACGTCGATCCGCTCCAGTGGCCAGTCGTGCCGATCCGCCAGAGCGCGCACGGCCATGGAGGTGCAGGAACCGAGCGCGGCCAGCAGCAGCTCACCTGGCGTGGGGCCCTCGTCGGCGCCGATGGGCTCGGGCTCGTCGGCGGTCAGGTGGTGCGTGCCGATCGAGACGGAACGGGTGAGCCGTGCTCCTTCGGCGACGGTCACGATACGCGTGGTCATGGGACTTCCTCTCGGCCGAGGTGGCGACCGGGTCCGGCCGGTTCCTCTGACGCAGTGACCGAGCGGGCCCGGCGCGTGTGACACGTCGGCCCGGCCCGAGACCGTGTGCTGCGGCACCGGTCACAGGACCGTGCGCAGGAGTCGTCGTGAGGTGATGCCCAACTTGGCGTACACCTTTCGCAGATGCCACTCCACGGTGTGCGGGCTCAGGAACAACTGGGCCCCGATCTCGGAGTTGGTCAGCCCGTCCCGGGCCAGGCGGGCGATCTGGCTCTCCTGAGGGGTGAGCGCCGCCACGGCGGCAGCGTCGCGGCGGGCCACCGTCTCACCGGTGGCCCGCAGTTCGCGGACGGCGCGTTCGGCGAACGCGTGCGCGCCGAACCGCGCGAAGAGGGTGTGGGCCATCCGCAACTGCCTACGGGCGTCGGCGCGGCGGCCTTCGCGGCGCAGCCACTCCCCGTACAGCAGACGCGTCCGGGCCGTCTCCATGGTGACCCGGGTGCGGGCGAGCCGCTCGACGGCCTCCCGGTAGAGCCTCTCGGCCGCCGTTCCGTCACTGAGCAGCGCGCGGCACCGCGTCTGGACGCCCAGTGCCCAGTCCGTGCCGGCGGCGTCCGTGTCCCGGGTCAGCCGGACCAGTGCCGCCTCGGCCGCGTCGAGACGACCGCTGCGCACGCCGGCCTCCACCAGCTCGACCAGCCCCCACGCGGCCGCCACCAGGTCCTGCGGATGCCCGCTCGCCCGACGGGCGGCGTCCAGCGCCTCCTCGTATCTGCCCAGGCCGTTGAGGAGCACCGCACGGGCCCGGTACGCGACGGCCACACCGATGCCCTCGCCGCGGCCGAGGGCGTCCTGCGTGCCCGCCCCGATCAACGAGGCGGCTTCGTCCGCATGCCCCTGCCAGGCGGCGAGTGTCATCGTGCCGTACGGCGCGAAACCGCTGCCGACCGCGTCCTGGACCCGGGCGGTCTCCGCGATGAGCAGCGCGGCCGCGTCCAGTTCACCGGTGGTCGTGTGGACGACCACCCGGGAGTTGAGCGCGAGCGGCAACTCGGTCAGCGCGCCGACGGCACGGGCGGTACGCACGTGGCGGGTGACCAGCTCCGTCCAGCCCTCGTGGTCCCACAGGTCGGCCGCCAACGCCGAAGCCGCCCACGACCAGCGCAGCACCTCGTCGGGCTCCGTCTCCCCGCGGAACGCGCGTACCGCCTCACGCGACACGGTGACCGCGTCCTGATACCCGTCGAGGAAACGGGTGGTGAGAGCGTCCAGCAGGAGATCGGCGACGCGTGGTGTCCCCGTGGGGGGAGGGCACGTCCCGCGCGCCGCCGCCGCCACGTCGTGTACGTCCGCTCCGGACGCGAGGCTCCCGGCGAACATGGCGGCCGACAGGGTGTCGAGGAACGTCTCGCGTGCCAGGTCCACGTCGAGCGGGACCAGGCGCCGCGCGGTGGCCAGCAGGCGGGGGAACGCTTCGTCGACGCGGCTGGAGGCGAAGGAGATGCGGGCCTCGACGAGATCCGCGCGAGCGCGGCCGAGTTCGTCGAGGGGGCTGGACCGGGCCAGCTCCAGCAGGTCGCGCGCCGCCGTGGGCGCACCGGCGCGCAGCTTCGCCTGGGCCGCGGCGAGCGCACGCGTCGCCTTGCGCGGCGGGTGCGGCGTCAGAACGGCCGCGTGGGCGAGGAACGCGGCCGCCGCGGCGGTGCCGCCCCGCGCCCGTGCCCGTCCCGCGGACGCCTCCAGCTCTGCGGCGATGGCCTCGTCCGGCCGGACCGTGGCGCGCGCCAGATGCCAGGCACGGCGGTCGGGGTCGAGGTCGGCGTCGGTCACCGCGGCCAGGACGCCATGCACCTCTCGCAGCTCCGCGAGCCCCGCCGACCGGTAGATCGCGGAGCGCACCAACGGATGCCGGAACCGCACCAGCGTGCCGACATCGAGCAGCCCCTCCTTCACCGCGGGCTCCACCGCGTCCGGGGTGACACCCAGTCGCTCCATCGCGCTCCTGAGCAGCGACACGTCACCGACCGGTTCGGCGGCGGCCGCCAGCAGCAGGCGCTGCGTCGGGGCCGGCAGTGAGCGGGCCCGCGCGAGGTAGCTCCGCTCGATACGGCCGGTGACCCGCTGAGGGCCGTGCGGAACGGCCCCCACGGCCGTCTCCTCCTCGACGCCATCATGCGGGAGCTCCAGCAGTGCGAGGGGATTGCCGCGCGCCTCGGCGATGACGCGGTCGCGGATCCGCTCGTCCATCGGTCCTTCGGCGCCCGCCTCCAGCAGCGCACGGGCGTCGGCGTCGTCCAGACCGCGCAGCGTCAGCTCGGGCAGACCCGCCAGGTCGTCGCGTCCACGCTGCTCACGGGTGGCGAAGACCAGGGCCAGCGGTTCGGCGAGCATCCTTCGCGCCACGAACGCCAGCGTCTGCGCGGAGACCCGGTCGAGCCACTGCGCGTCGTCCACGAGGCAGAACAGCGGTCGCCGGGCGGCGACGTCGGTCAGCAGTCCGAGCACCGCCAGACCGACCAGGAACCTGTCCGGAGGCTGCCCCGCGTTCACCCCGAACGCCGTGGCCAGCGCTTCCGCCTGCGGGGGAGGGAGGGAGCCGGCGTGCTCGAGGAAGGGCGCGCACAACTGGTGCAGCCCCGCGAACGGGAGCTCCATCTCCGACTCGGCACCCGCCCCGCGCGCCACCTGGTGCCCGGTGACGCGTGCCGCCAGGTGGTCCAGGAGGGCGGACTTCCCGATGCCGGCATCGCCGCGCAGAACCAGCGCCGCGCTGCGGCCGGCCTCCACCTCCGCCACCAGCCCGTCCAGTGCTCCGCACTCACGGCGCCGACCACGCAGCGGCTCGTGCCGGTCCCCGTTCACGCAGCCCCCCACACGCGGCGAGCTTGACAACGCGGCCTGTGGCGGGAGCCGCGTCGGCTGCCCGGCCGTCTCCGTGGCGGGTGTCACAGAACGGAAGGCCGTCTCATCAGAAAGGGTAGAACGCCTTTCGTTCACTCGCACCGGTGTTCCCGGCGCCCGACCGGACCGGACCGGACCGGCATTGGAGGCGGAGAGGAGACGACATCCCATGCTCATCGCAATGGACCGTTCCGGCGCGCACGGCGCCGCAGAGACAGCGACCCTGGCGGGGCAGGGCACCCTGGACGACGGACGCGCGCTCCGGGCACCGGAGCGGGCGGTGGCGCGCCGTCGAAGGCCCACCGTCGAAGACCCGTTCGCGGAGCCGGAGAGGTGGCTGATCGGTGTGCCGTTCCAGTCCGCTGCTTCGCGCGTGGTGTGGATGTACTACGTGGTGAACGAGGCCGCTGACGTCTCCCAGGCGGTGCACACCGCCCTGGAACGCGCCAACAGCGCCGAGGAGGGGGACACACGGGGCGGCGGCCCCCTGACGGCGAAGGACCTGGAGATCCGCAGGCTGACGCGGGACGCCCTCGGGCACACGTCCCTGGACGACCCCATCCTGACCGACACCACGCTCACACTCTCCGTGTGACCTGGATCATGGGCATGGGATGGCATGGATGTCCCACGCCGCGCGATGTTTCGTGGTCGGCATGAACGACAGCTCCAGCACCCCCTTCCCGACTCCTTCCCACTGGATCGACGGCCGCGCCGTCACCGGCACCGGACCGTTGATCGACGTGGTGTATCCCGCCGATGAATCGGTCATCGCCCGCCTCCACGAGGCCACGGCGGACGAGGTGGACCTGGCCGTCGCCGCCGCGGTCGCCGCCTTCCCCGGATGGGCTTCGACGTCCCCGCAGCGGCGGGCGGACGTCATGCGGCGCCTGGCCGAGGGCCTGCAGAGGCGCAGCGAGGAACTGGCGGCCACGATCACCCTGGAGATGGGCGCCCCGGTGGCCTTCTCCCGGCAGGCGCAGGTCGGGTTCCCGGTCGCGTCCACCCTGGCCGCGACCGCCGCGGCCGAGCGGTTCGAATGGACCGAGACGGTGGAGAACTCACTCGTCGTCCGCGAGCCCGTCGGAGTGGTCGGGGCCATCACCCCGTGGAACTTCCCGCTGCAGCAGTTGGTGACGAAGGTGGTCCCGGCGATGCTGGCGGGCAACACCGTTGTCGTCAAGCCCTCCGAGATGTCCCCCCTCAGCGCCCGCATGTTCGCGGAGATCGCCACCGAGGCAGGTCTTCCGAACGGTGTGTTCAATGTGGTGCAGGGGACCGGCCCGGTCGTCGGTGAAGCCCTGTCCCGCCACCCGAAGATCGACATGATCTCCTTCACCGGGTCCACCCGCGCGGGCAGGAGCGTCTCCCGTGCCGCATCCGCCACGGTGAAGCGGGTCGCACTCGAACTCGGCGGCAAGGCGGCCCACATCATCCTCCCCGAGGCGGACCTCGATTCCGCCGTCACCCGCGGACTCGCCTTCGCCTGGGCCAACGCCGGACAGGCCTGCGGCGCCTATGTGCGCATGCTCGTGCCCGAGGGCCTCCAGGCGGTCGTGGTCGACAAGCTCCGGGCCGCCGCCCAGGAGTACGTGGTCGGTGATCCCACCGCCGAGGCCACACGGATCGGGCCCCTCGCCTCGGAGACCCAGCGCCGACGCGTCGACGACTACATCCGACGTGGCATCGCCGACGGCGCCACCCTCGTGACGGGCGGACCCGGTCGCCCGGAGGGCTTGGAGACCGGCGCCTACGTCAGGCCCACGATCTTCTCCGATGTCGCGCCCGAGTCGGTCATCGCACAGGAGGAGATCTTCGGTCCCGTCCTGGTCGTCATCCCCTACACCGACGACGACCATGCCGTCGAGATCGCCAACTCCACGATCTACGGCCTCAACGCGGCGGTGACCGGCGACGAGGACCACGCCATGGCGATCGCCATGCGCCTGCGGGTCGGGCAGGTCGACGTCAACGGCGGCCAGCACAACTTCCAGGCGCCTTTCGGCGGATACAAGCAGTCGGGCAACGGCCGGGAGATGGGCCGCGCGGGTCTCGAGGAGTTCCTGGAGACCAAGGCGATCACACGCTGACACACCGTGCCACCGTTTCCGGGGAACGCACTGTCCGGGAATGAGGCGACCGGACACGACGTTGTCCTGGTCGACCGAGGGCTGACACCTCGTCGAACCACCGCATCACGGCCGTGCCGCCCGAGCCCGGGCGGCACGGGTCCCTGCGAAAGGACGACCATGGCGGACCGCGCGGCACTGGCCGCGTTCCTGCGGGCGCGCCGCGACGCCCTGCAACCCGAGGACGTCGGATTGCCGCGTGGCCGCCGCAGGCGTACCGGAGGGCTGCGGCGCGAAGAAGTCGCGGCCCTGTGCGACATGTCGGTGGACTACTACGGCCGGCTGGAGCAGCCACGCGGTCCGCACCCCTCGGAGCAGATGCTCACCGCGCTGGCCCGCGGTCTGCGCCTGTCACTGGAGGAACGCGATCTCCTCTTCCAACTCGCCGGTCACGCCCTGCCGTCCCGGGCGCGCCGCGGTGATCACGTCGCGCCCGGGATGATGCGCGTCCTGGACCGGCTCCAGGACACTCCCGCCCAGGTGATGAACCACCTGGGCGAGACGCTGAGTCAGACACGCCCCGCCAGGGCCCTGCTGGGTGACCAGACGGCCTACACGGGACCGGCCCGCAGTTCCCACTACCGGTGGTTCACGGACCCCGCCGCCCGCGCGATCCACCCCGAGAGCGATCACGCCGAGCAGAGCCGTCTCCTGGTGGCCGATCTCCACAGCGCCTACTCCCGCGACGGGGACGACTCGGGGGTCGCCTCGCTGGTGGACGCGCTGAACGAGAGGAGTCCCGAGTTCGCCGGCCTCTGGCGGCAACGCCCTGTGCTGGGACCGTACTGCGGCACCAAGCGCTTCGTGCACCCGCAGATCGGAACGCTCGAACTGCACTGCCAGACGCTGATCGACCCCGATCAGTCCCAGCGGCTCGTGGTCTACACCGCGACACCGGGGACGGAGAGCCACACCAACCTCCGACTGCTGTCCCTCCTGCCGGTCTTCTGAGAGTGTGGCCCTCACCGGTGCCGGGGGTCAGGCCCGACGGCGCGGCACCTACGGTTGGCGCGTGGCCGCCGCGGTGAGAGGCGGGGGCCGACAGCGCAGGGAGTCGCCCTGTGACAACTTCCGCACCATCTCGCACGTGGAATGTGTCACAAGGTGTAGACACAAGGTGTTCTCTCTGCTCCGGGTATCGTGCAAAGGGACCGTTCCGAGACTCGTCGTGGGAGCTCGCCGCCCCTGGAGCCACCTAAGGAGCCACGCGCATGATCGCCAGCCCGCTTCCCGGCCTGGTCGGCCGGCACCGTGAGTGCGCGGCACTCGACGACCTGCTGGCCGACCTGCGCGAGGGCGGGTCCCAGGTGCTGGTGATCCGCGGCGAGGCGGGCATCGGGAAGACGGTGCTCCTGGAGTATCTGGCCGCGCAGGCGTCACGCGCGAAGGTGACGCGGGCGCAGGGCATCGAGGCCGACATGGAGCTGCCCTACGCGAGCCTGCACCAGCTGTGCGCGCCGTTCCTCGACGGGCTGGACGACCTGCCGGAACCCCAACGTGAAGCGATGCGCGTGGCGTTCGGCATGGCGGCCGGGGATCCGCCCGACCGCTTCCTGGTCGGGCTCGCCGTGCTCACACTGCTCACCGGGGCCTCGGAGACGCGACCGGTGGTCGTCCTGATCGACGACGCGCAGTGGCTGGATCAAGTCTCCCTGCAGACGCTGGAGTTCGTCGCCAGAAGGCTGCTCGCCGAGGAGGTCGCGATGGTGTTCGCGGTACGCGACCCCGAAGGCCAGGGCGCACTGACCGGCCTGCCCGCCCTCCGCATCGACGGCCTCGACTGCGCCGCGGCGGGGGAACTCCTGGAAACCGCCGTCGGAGGGCGCCTGGAGAAGCGGATCCGCGACCGGTTCGTGGCCGAGATGCACGGCAATCCCCTCGCCCTGCTGGAGTTCTCCCGGGGCCGCAGCGCCGCCGAACTGGCCTACGGCCTGGACTCGTCCGGGCACCCCATCGTCCAGGGCCCCGTCGCGAGCCGCATCGAGCGGGACTTCGCCCAGCGGCTCAGCTCGTTGCCGGAGGCGACGCGCACGCTCCTGATGATCGCCGCGGCGGAACCGGTCGGTGACGCCCGCCTGTTGGCCCGCGCGGCCGCCCTGCTCAAGATCACACCCTTTGCCGCTCCGGCCATGATGGCCGGTCTGATCGAGCTCGGCGAGTCCATCCGGTTCCGGCATCCGCTGGTCCGCTCCGCGGTCTACCACCAGGCCGCACCCGAAGCACGCCGAGCGGTGCACCGGGCCCTGGCCGCCGCCACGGACCCGGCCTCGGACCCCGACCGGCGCGCCTGGCACGCGGCCCAGGCCGCGGACGGACCGGACGAGGAGGTCGCCGCCGGGCTGGAGGACGCGGCCGACCGCGCCCGGCAGCGCGGGGGCATCGCCGCCGAGGCGGTCCTCCTGGAACGCGCGGCCGAGGTGACACCGGACCGCCGGTCACGAGGGCGCCGCGCCCTGGCCGCGGCGGAGGCCCACTTCTCGGCCGCGGCCCCCGACCGGGCCACGGAGCTCGCGACGGTGGCCGAACTGTGCCCCCTGAGCACCCTGGACCGCGCTCGCCTGGCGCGGCTGCGCGCCAGGATCCTCTTCGCCCGCAGCCGCAGCGACGAGGCGGCGCCCCTGCTCCTCGACGCGGCCGCGCAGTTCACCGCCGCCGGCTCGCCGCTGGCGCGGGAGACGTACCTGGAGGCGATCAGCGCCACCATCTTCGCCGGCCGCGTGCACGGCCCCACCGGGGCCCGCGCCGCCGCGATGGCCGCTCGCGCGTCGGGCGCGCCCCCCTCCGGCTCCAAGGCCGCCGACGCCCTCCTGGACGGTGTGGCCACGCTCCTCACGGACGGTTACGAGTCCGGTGTGCCGGCGCTGCGCGCCGCGCTGGAGCTGCTGGCCACCGAGGAGCTGCGCACCCGGGAGTCGACCGTGCGCTGGCTCCTGCTGGTACCGGTCGCACTGGAGGCGTTCATCCACTACGCCTGGGACCTGCACGCGTGGGACACGCTCTCCAACCGCGCGGTGCGCCTCGCCCGTGACATCGGCGCACTCGGCGCGCTGCCACCCGCCCTCATCTACGCCGGCGGGGTGCACATCCACTACGGCGACTTCGCCGAGGCGAACAGGATGATCGACGAGGCCGACGCCCTCGCCGCCGCGACCGGTCACGCGCCGCACAAGTACGCGACGCTGGTCCTGGCCGCGTGGCGCGGCGAGGCCGACGTCGCCTCCGGGATCCTCGAGGAGGCCCGGCAGCGAGCCGACCAGCGGGGCGAGGTGTCCCTGCTGGGCGCCATGGGCTACATCCAAGGAGTGCTGTACAACGGCCTGGCGCGGTACGAGGAGGCCCTGGAGGCCGCGCGCTCGGGCATCGAGCACGACGGGTTCAACTTCGCCGGTCTGTCGCTGGTCGAGCACGTCGAGGCGGCCACGCGGTGCGGCGAGCTGGACCAGGCCAGGGCCTCGCTCGACCGACTGGTCGATCTCACCCGCGCGGCCGACTCCGGCTGGGCCCGTGGCGCCAGGGCCCGCAGCCAGGCCCTCCTCGCCGACGGCGACGAGGCCGACCGGCTGTACCGGGCCGCGATCGTGGAGTTCGGGCGCGGCGGCGTCACCGTGGAGGTGGCCCGCAGCCACCTGCTGTACGGCGAGTGGCTGCGCCGCGGCCAGCGTCGATCGCTGGCCCGCGAGCACCTGCGCACGGCCTACGAGATGTTCGACGGGATGCGGGCGCAGGCCTTCGCCGAACGGGCCCGCCGCGAGCTGCTCGCCACCGGGGAGCACGTGAGGGCGCGGGAGACCAGGGTGACCAGCGCTCTCACCCCGCAGGAGTCACAGGTCGCCGCCCTCGCCGCCGACGGCATGACGAACGCGAAGATCGGCGCGGAGCTGTTCATCAGCCCGCACACCGTGGAGTGGCACCTGCGGAAGGTGTACACGAAGCTCGGGATCAACTCGCGCCGAGCGCTGCCGGGCGCCCTGGCGAGCACCCCGCCCGCGGACCGGAACGACGAGGACATGGTGCGCGCCGGCTGAGAGTCCGTAGGCCCCTGGCCCCACGGACCCCACGGACTCGACCACGGACTACAAGGGCGCGGTGAGGGGTGCCCCGGACGGAGGGTGGAGCCATCGCCCTGAAGGGGCGCCCGTCCACCAGAAGGAGTCCCGATGTCCGCGCCCACTCCGGAGACCACCACGCCGGCCGGCACCTCGGCCGCCCGGCCTGCCGAGGGTGATCTGGACACCGCCCTCGACGTGTTCCTGACCCAGCGGAAACGACTGTTCCGCCTCGCCCACCGGATCGTCGGCGATGCGTCGGCGGCCGAGGACGTGGTCCAGGAGGCGTGGGTGCGCTGGCAGCTCGCCGACCGCACGGACGTCGACAACCCGGCCGGGTTCCTGACCACGACGACGACCCGCCTGGCGATCAACGTCGTCCAGTCGGGACGGCGCCGGCACGAGACGCCGTCCGAACCGCGGTTCGCCGACCTCGGCGACCACGCCACCTCCGACGACCCCATGCTGCGCGCCGAGCGGACCGCGGCGATCGAGTCGGCCCTCGCCCTGCTCATGGCCAGACTGACGCCCGACCGGCTGGCCGCCTACGTGCTGCGCAAGGCTTTCGACTACAGCTACGCGGAGCTGGCGAAGGTACTGCGGACCAGCGCCCCGAACGCACGCGTGGTGGTCCACCGGGCCCAGGCCCGACTCGACAGTGGACGCGAGCGGCCGATCCGCACCGAGTCGCACCGTCGCCTCGTCACCGCGTTCAGGACCGCCGCCGACACCGGTGATCTCGACGATCTGCTGCGGCTGCTCGTCCCCGAGCAGCGGGTGCACCGCTTGACGCCGCCGTCGCGCGGACCGGCCGGTCCGCAACACTTCCCGCTCCGCCACGCCGCGTGACCCGGGGCGGCCCGGCGGTGCGACGGGCCGCGTCCCGTTGTCACATCCACGGCATCCGTCCGGTCCTACTGGTGCGGGCAGGCGGGTGCTCACCGTGCCGCGCCCTCGTGCCGGGAGACCGCCCGGTCCCAAGCAGGCGCAGGCCGGGAGAGCAGGGAGCACCGCCCATGAGCGACGATGCCACGCTGATCACACAGTGGAACCGTCTGACCCGGGTCCATCGCCGGATCGAAGCCCGTATGGAACGACACCTCCACCGGCATCTGGGGCTGGGCGTGAGCGAGTTCTACGCCCTTCGCACCTTGAGTGAGGGGGTGCGGTCCGGCACGGGACTCCTGTACCTGAGCGACCTGGCCAACGGGACGGGGCTGAGCCAGTCCGCCACCAGCCGCCTGGTCACACGCCTGCGGGAGAGGGGCCTGATCACCACGCACATCGCGTCCGACGACCGGCGGAGCGTCGAGATCGAACTCACCGCGGTCGCGCACGATGTGCTGCGGCTGGGCTCGCCCCTGCTGACCCAGGCGGTCGAGGAGGTCGTGCGACAGCTCCACGTCGAGGAGACGGACAAGGATCTCCTCTCCTACCTGCGTGGAGGTACGGGTGACGGGCTGAGCGCTCAGGTCCGGCAAGCCCGCTGCGCCACCCCGTGACAGGCGGCGGTTCGCCTCCCGCCGGCGCGAGGCGGCCCCCTGGTGAGCCCGCTCTCCCTTGTTCGACCGATGCCGAACGGTCGGTAGGATGGCCGGTATGCCGGACCACCACGCGTCGCCCGCCGAGAGCGACATCTCCCTGCCGCGCCTCCTCGGAGTGCTCAGCGATCCGACGCGGTTGGGGATCGTCAGGATCCTGTCCGACGGCGCCGAGCGAGGGTGGGGGCAGTTCAGGGCTCCCGTCGCCAAGTCCACGCTCAGCCATCACCTCAAGATGCTGCGTGAGGCGGGCGTGACGCAGACGCGTCAGGAGGGCACGCGGTGCTTCGTGAAGCTGCGCCGCGATGCCCTGGAGGCCCGCTTTCCCGGCTTCCTGCCGGCGCTGCTGGCCGCCGCCGACGCCGACCACATCGGGGATCACGTCACCGAGCGGGACGAACAGGCGTGACCGCGTAGGAACTCCGCACCGCACGCGGACTGGTCGCCTCGGACACTAGATTGACGTGCGCATGACATAAGGCCCTCGGTCTTGTCGCGCGTAAAGGCCTCCCCACGCCCTCATTTGACGCATTCGGCGACCCTGCCCATAGTGTTCTATGTACATCGAACATCGAACAAGGAGCCCGGATGTCCGTGGAGCACCCCCACCAGACGTTCTCCGGTCAGGTCGTGATCGTCACCGGCGCGGGGACCGGCATCGGCCGAGCCACGGCCGTCGCCTTCGCCGAGGCGGGAGCGCGCGTGCTCGGAGTGGGCCGCCGCGAGGAACTGCTCAAGGAGACCGCCGCCGCCCACGCCGGCATCGAGGTCCTGGCGATCGACATCCGCGGCGACGGTGCGCCCGGCAAGGTGGTGGGGACAGCCGTGGAGCGGTGGGGGCGCCTGGACCACCTGATCAACAACGCCGGCGCGACAGCGGTCATGCCGCTGGCGGACGCCGACGAGCGGACGATCGTCGATCTGCTCGCGCTCAACGTCGTCGCGCCGAGTCTCCTGGCCCGAGAGGCCCTGCCGCACCTGCGCCGGACCTCGGGATCGATCATCAACCTCTCCAGCACCTACGGGCACCGCCCGATGGCGGGGGGCGCGCACTACGCGGCCACCAAGGCCGCGATCGAGCAGATGACACGGAGCTGGGCACTGGAACTGGCCGGCGAGGGCGTCCGTGTCAACTCGGTCGCTCCGGGCCCGACGCGTACCGATGTCATGCTGCACGCCGGTCTGACACCGGAGGCGGCCGAGGGGATGTACGCCTACGAGCGCGACCGCATTCCGACCCACCACATCGCGCACGCGGACGAGGTCGCTCACTGGATCCTCCGGATGGCGGACCCGGCGGGACGCCATGCGACCGGTCAGGTGGTCACCGTCGACGGCGGGCTCGAACTCGTCTGACCACGCGGCCCTTCGATGCGCACCTGGGTGCCGACCGGTCTCAGCGCACCGACACAACCGTCAACGATGTGCCGGGACCGGCGCCGCGCAGCGTGAGGTCGAACAACAGCTGCCCCCGCCCGGGGCGCAACGTCACCGTACGGCGAGGGGCGACCGCCCGCTCCGGGCTCTGGAGACGCTCTCCCTGGCGGGCGCCGTGGATGACCGAGACGTACACGGTGGACGGCCCGGTGTTGCGTACGCGCACCTGCGTGGTCGTCGTGCAGCGCCACGGCGCGTCGGGCTTCGGACACGCGTACCGCAGGTCGCCGAAGCCGTAGGTGCCGCAGGACAGTTCCTGGTCGGCGGGGAGAGCCGAGCGGCAGATGTGCCCCGGGCCGACGCGGCCGGCGCCGGTCCCACCGCCGTCCCGGAGGAGTGAGGTGACCAGGGCCGTCAGTGTCAGCGCGGCACAGATCGTCCACAACGCGGACGACGGCCGGTGGCGGCGAGGGATTCTCATGATTGTCCTCGGCTCGGACACGTGTGCCGATGCCGTACCAGTCGGCGGCCGTGGTGCCGAGACCCGTGGCGAGGGTCTCGGCACCAAAGGCGGTGAGGGCGGCCCACTGCCGCGGCTCGCGGACTACGGGTTCGGTACCTCCTGGAGGACCCAGCCATTGCCGTCCGGGTCGGTGAAGTCGGCGTACGTGCGGTAGTTCCGGCGTTCGGGGTCAGGGCCGCTGACCCACGTCCCGCCCGTGCAGCGGTGGAAGATGTCGCTGGTGTCGTGATAGATGGCACCGACATCCACACCCCGGCCGATCAGCTCGTCCCGGGCCTCGTCGATGTCCCGGACGACGAGATGCAGGCCCTTGACCGACCCGGGTTCGGCCACAGTGACGCCGGTGCCGAAGAGAACCGAGCAGGGCGACCCCGGCGGTGTCATATGGACGACCCGGTAGGTGTCGTCCGTGACGTGGTCGGCGTCCAGGTGGAACCCGACCGCCTTGTAGAAGGCCTTGGCCCGGTCGACGTCGGAGACGGGCAGCACCAGGACGTGCAGTTTGAGTTCCACTTCTCGTCATCCCATCGGTGCGGTCGGCACGTCACCGGACGGCCGGGACGTTCGGACACCGTCGTTCTCCCAGTGGTGGGTGGCAGTGGTCGCGGTGACGTCGTTCGCGTAGACGAGTGCGACGCGGTGGTTGTACTGCACGGTGTACATCTTCTTGCCGCCGATGACGACCGCTCCGCTGGACGGGAAGTAGTCGTCCGTGGCCGAGGCGTCCCGGGTCGCCACGTACGCCTGTCCGGCCGGGATGGAGTACATGCTCAACGGGGCCTGGGTGGAGGCGCCGAGGCCGGCAGGGTACTCCGCCTTGTCGGGATAGCTCGAGCCGTAGAGGGCCACCGCCGCGCTCCCCGAGGGCTTGATGATCTTCACTCCGTAGCGGACACGGGTGTGGGCGCCGCCCGGGTTGTGGAACCACACCTTCGCGCCGCTGAACCAGACGGCGGTCCAGTCCTCCCGCACCTCCGCCACCACGAACTGCTGACCGGCCTGTGCCGTGCTGCCCCAGTCGTTCACCCGATCGGTACCGGGACCGTTGCCGTGGATCGCCTGATCGCCGAAGAGCGGGGCGGTCTCGCTCGGGGCGGTCCGCAGGTGGACGAAGTTGGCCTGGTCCTGCCGCTCGGTGCAGGTGGCCGTCTGCCCGGTCGGGTCGTCGGAGGGGCACACCTGGAAGGTCTGCACGTTGTCCGTGAACGAGGGCGTGATCGCCACGACCTCGCCCGGCTGGGGCACTTCGGGCAGACCGCTGACCGGAGCCCCGAGCAGGCTCATGAAGTGGTTCCAGTCCCACGCGTAGCCCGGGTCCCAGTGCATGCCGGCGACCAGCGAGGAGTTCGGCCCGGCAACGTTGTCATGCCCGATGACATGCTGCCGGTCCAGCGGTACGCCGAAGCGCGCGGCCAGGTACTTCACCAGGTCGGCCGTGGCCTGGTACTGCGACTCCGTGTACCAGGCGGCGCCGTGAGCGGCGTAACCCTCGTGCTCGATCCCGATGGAGTGCAGGTTGGCCGAGTAGTTGCCGGCGTGGAAGGCGATGTCCTTGGTCGGCACCATCTGGGTCACGGCACCGGACGACGACATGACGTAATGGGTCGAGGCGGGGTTCGTGGGGTTGGCCAGACCCGCGACACCCGCGTCGTACGTGGACTCCAGGTCGTGAATGACGATGGTGTCGATACGGATGCCGTTGGCGGGCCGGTCGGCCGGCTGACCGCCGACCGGAGAGCCGGCGACGAAGGTGCAGTCGACCGTCGCAGGGCATTCGGTCGCGGTCGTCGCGGACGCCTTCTTCAGGCGCAGGGCGTGGATCTGCCGCCTGTCCGGGGTGACCGAAGGGCTGGCGGCAAGGCGCAGGCGCTGGCCGTCCCGCGTCGTGGCGGAGGCGCCGCCGCGCACCGTGCGGAAGACACGGTCGGCGAAACTCGCCGCCGCCTTCTCCTGCTCGGCCTGGCTGTAGCGGGCGACGGCCCCGTACCACTCCGCGGGGTCCGCGGGTGTGCCCCCGACCAGTTGCCGCTCGTACGCGGCCAGCAGCGCGGCGCCGCCCCGGATGTTCGCGGTGTCGTCCTCGCGCAGGTCCCGCTCCGGCAAGCCGGTCAGCTCCGCGGCCTCGCGCAGCGTGTGGAGGGCGGGGGCGGCGGCAAGGGTCTCCAGGTCGGCGCGGCCGGCGGCGCCGGCGCCGCCACCGGCCAGCATGGCGGGGGTGACGTCCGTGAGATGCATCGGTCCGTAACCGCCGTCGGTGCTGGGCAGGCCGCCGTGTCCGTCCCACGCCGACTCCTGGTGGGACAGGGCGAGCAGGACGGTGGGCGGAATGCTGTACTCGTCCGCCGCGGCGAGCAGGGCCTCTTGGCGTCTCTGCGGGGCGCTGCTCGCCGGAGTGCCGGCTTCCGCCGCGCCCGACATGGCCAACAGGCCACCGGCGACGAGTGCGCCCACCGTGACACCGACGGGCAGAGTGACTGCCCTTTGCAGCTTGTGCAAGGTGATGCTCCTTCTCAAGAAGTAACGGGCATCGAGGCGCGCCGACTTGCGGCCGTGGAAGGCCGTCGGGGCAAGGCGACTCGATGCGAGCTGACTATAGGGCGAAGTTGGTTGTAGATGCCACGAGAGCCTGCCTTGTTTGACAACGTGTGTTGTGATCGCCGGTCGCGCTGCCCGATGCGGGGATCACACTGACCGGCGACACACTGGGAACCAGTGGGGGTGCGTCTTCTTCTCCCTGCTCCGAGTCATCGCCCGCGGCCGTCTGTGACGAGGCGGTCCGCCCCGCATGCGTCGGTGTCACGGATCGGACTTCGGCCCGGTCACATGTCGCAGGCGCACGGGGAGCGATCACAACCCTCGTGGGCGCCGACGGGCCGGACGTCTGGATCCGGCCCCTGACAGCTCGGGCTGACGAAGGGACGACGGGACGATGACACCACCAGGGAAGCTGCCGGCGCCGCAACACGGCCTTCTGCTCACGCACTTCATCGCCGTGCGCGATGTCGCCGTTTCCCGGCGCTTCTACACCGACGTCTTCGGCGGCGAGGTGGTGAGGGCGGAAGACCCCGCGATGGTCAAGGTCGCCAACGGCTGGATCATCATGAACCCCGGTGGCGGACCCACGGCCGACAAGCCGGGGATCACGCTGGAGGCACCCCGAAGCGGGGACCGCGTGTCCAGCTTCCTCAACGTGCGGGTGGCCGACCTGGCCGCCTTCTACGCGCACGCGGTCGCACAGGGCGCCGACTTCCTCACCGAGCCCGTCGACCGCGGTGCCGAACTGCGCTGCTACCTGCGCGACCCCGACGGCCATCTCATCGAGGTGGGCCAGTCCACCGGACTGCTGCTGGGCGTCCAGGCGGAAGCCCCGCGCGACGCGACCGGTGGAGGAGGCCCCTCATGAAGGTCGCTGTCTGGGACGACGGCGGGCTCATCGGCGTGGAGACCGCGCTCTGGGTGAGGGACCACGGGCACGAGGTCGAACTGCTCTCCGCGCCCCACGGTCTCGACTCCTACACACGAGAGGAGATCACGGAAGTCCTGCGGGGCTGCTCCGTGGTGATCGACCTGCTGTGCCGGCCGTCCCCGGCCATCGGGGCCCTCACCGAGGAGCAGGGATTCGTCATCGACGAGGAGGCCCTGGTCGGTTCATGGGTGCGGTCGACCCGGAAGCTGCTCCAGGCGGAGACAGCGGCCGGTGTCACCTACCACGTCGCTCTTTCCATGACGGGGGTGGACCGCGCGGCGAGCACAGGGGTCTTCCGAGCCCTCAAAGCCCGGGAATCGGTGATCCAGCGGTCCGCGACACCGCATCTCGTTCTCCGGTCGACCCAGATGTTCGAGTCGGTCGAGGACATAGCGACTGCCGGCACCGAGGACTGGATCGTATGGGTGCCACCGGTGGACGTACGTCCGGTGGCTCTGAAGGACGTGGCCATGCTGCTCGCGCACACCGCTGTTTCACGGCCCCGGACCGGCGTTCGCGAGATCGCCGGTCCGGAGAGGATCCGCCTGGACGCGTTCGTGCGTGCCGGCCTCGCGGCGAACGCGGAGTACCGCCGTGTGTTCACGGACGTCCACAGCCCCTTCTTCGGCACGTGCCTCGGGCCCTCGGACCTTCTTCCCGACGCGAACGCCTTCATCGCGGAGACGACTTACCGGGAGTGGTTCGCCGGCCGGCCCTCTCCCGGCATCGATTCCTGACGGACCACGACGCCGTCCTCTCTGGGAGTAGACATGACCAGCACCTCCGACGTGCGCGGATCCGGACGCGGGACCGTCCGTCCCGATCATCTCGGGCACGTCGTCTTCGTCACGGCGGCGGCCGCGATGGGCGGCTTTCTCTTCGGCTACGACAGTGCCGTGATCAACGGGGCCGTCGAGGCCGTACGGGACCGCTACGACGTCGGTTCAGCGGTGCTGGCACAGGTCATCGCCATCGCGCTGATCGGCTGTGCCATCGGTGCCGCGACCGCCGGGCGCATCGCGGACCGCATCGGGCGGATCCGCTGCATGCGGATCGCGGCCGTGCTGTTCACCGTGAGCGCCGTCGGCTCCGCGCTGCCCGTCGCGCTGTGGGACCTGGCCATGTGGCGTGTCGTCGGCGGGTTCGCCATCGGCATGGCCTCGGTGATCGGTCCCGCCTACATCGCCGAGGTCTCCCCACCCGCCTACCGAGGCCGGCTCGGCTCCTTCCAGCAGGCCGCCATCGTCGTCGGCATCGCCGTGTCACAACTCGTCAACTGGGGTCTGCTGAACGCCGCCGGCGGCGACCAGCGCGGTGAGCTGGTCGGCCTGGAGGCCTGGCAGATCATGCTCGGCGTCATGGTCGTCCCGGCGATCCTGTACGGCCTGCTGTCCCTCGCCATCCCCGAGTCCCCGCGCTTCCTGATCTCGGTCGGCAGGCACGAGCGCGCCCGGACGATCCTCGAAGACGTCGAGGGCGAGGACGTCGACCTCGACGCCCGTATCACCGAGATCGAGACGGCGATGCACCGCGAGGACAAGTCCTCCTTCAAGGACCTGCTCGGCGGCAGCCTCCTCTTCGAGCCGATCGTCTGGGTCGGCATCGGCCTGTCGGTCTTCCAGCAGTTCGTCGGCATCAACGTCGCCTTCTACTACTCCTCGACGCTGTGGCAGTCGGTCGGCGTCGACCCGGCGGACTCCTTCCTCTACTCGTTCACGACGTCGATCATCAACATCGTCGGCACCGTCGTCGCGATGGTCTTGGTGGACCGCGTCGGCCGCAAGCCGCTGGCCCTCATCGGCTCGGCCGGCATGGTGATCGCCCTGGCGCTGGAGGCCTGGGCGTTCTCCTCGGACCTGGTCGATGGCAGGCTTCCGGCCACCCAGGGATGGGTCGCCCTGATCGCCGCCCACCTGTTCGTCCTGTTCTTCGCCCTGTCCTGGGGCGTGGTCGTATGGGTCCTCCTCGGCGAGATGTTCCCCAACCGGCTGCGCGCCGCCGCGCTGGGCGTGGCGGCGGCCGCGCAGTGGATCGCCAACTGGGCCATCACGGCGAGCTTCCCGTCGCTGGCCGAGTGGAATCTCTCCGGCACCTACGTGATCTACACGATCTTCGCCGCGCTCTCCATCCCCTTCGTCCTGAAGTACGTGAAGGAGACGAAGGGCAAGAAACTGGAGGAGATGGGCTGACCACCCGCCGCACCCACCCGCCGCACCCACCCGCCCCCGCACTCGGGAGCACGGACGACAGGGCCGGAGCAGCCGCTCCGGCCCTGTCGCCCTGTCGGCTCCGAGGGGTGCCACCGAGTCGCGAAGGGTGCCACCGAGTCGCGAATGGGGGTGTCACACATGTTTTGTCCGCACGGTCAAAGGTGTGGCTGCGAGAGCCGATCGCGACATCGAAAGAGAGCCCCCCATGCCCGACCGCCGTACCGACACCTCCGACACGTCTTCCCGGACGGGGATCGAGAACCTGGACGATCTGCGGAGGCATCTGCAGTGGGCCATCGAGGTGGAACACTCCACTCTGCCGCCCTACTTGACGGCCCTCTACTCCCTCGATCCCGAGCGCAACGCGGACGCCGCACAACTCGTCGGGGGCGTCTTCGTCGAGGAGATGGTCCACCTCGCCCTGGCCGCGAACCTGCTCAACGCGGTCGGCGGACAGCCGCGCCTGGACGCACCGCACCTGATGCCTCCTCACCCGCGCACCATGCCGCACGCGGACCCGTCCATCGAACTGTCCCTGCTGCCGTTCGGACAGGAGGCCCTCACGATGTTCCTCCGTCTCGAGCAGCCGGCACACCCGGGCGACCCGGCCGAGGGCGACCACTACGAGACCATCGGGCAGTTCTACGCCGCCATCGAGAAGGGGCTCAAGCGCCTGTGCGCCCAGATGGGCGAGGACCTCGTCTTCACCGGGGACCTCGCCCGCCAGGTCGCCGGCGGCCCGTTCGCCCACACCGCGGGGCACCTCAGCCCGGTCACCGACCTCGAGTCGGCGCTCGCCGCGCTGAAGGAGATCGTCGAGCAGGGCGAGGGCGCGGCCCGCACCGACGTCTGGGACGGCGACATCGACCTGTTCCACCCCGAGACCAAGGCGGTCTCCCACTACTACAGGTTCCAGGAGCTCGCGCTGGGCCGGCGTTACCAGGCAGGCGACACTCCCGAGTCCGGCCCCAGCGGAGACGTGGTGACCGTCGATCCCACCGGAATCCGCCCGCTGCGCCCCAACCCGCGACTGGACGATCACCCCGAAGGCAGTGCGATCCGGGTCGCACAGGAAGCGTTCAACGCGACCTACTGCACGATGCTGGGGCAGTTGGAGCAGGCGTTCAACGGCAATCCGGCGATGCTCGGCATATCGGTGGGCACGATGTACGCGATCAAGGGGCAGGCGCAGAGCCTGATGGCCATGCAGGATCAGGAGGGACTCGTCGCGGGGCCGACCTTCGACTACGTCGCACCCGAGGATCGCGCGTAGCACATCCCGGCGGCGCGGCCGGCTCAGGGTTCCCGGCTGCCGCCCCGGGCCGTGAACACGTGCGCACCCACCAGCAGCGACGCGATGACACCGGTGCACAGCACGGTGAACGGCGTGAAGGTGGTGGCGAGCACGGCGAGAGCCGCGACGGGGGAGAGGACGCCGGCTCCGCGGGACACCTGCGCGGCCCGCCGGTGCAGAAGCCACACACAGGTGATGAAGAGGGCGACAGGCACCGTGTACGTGGCGGCGGCCTGGACGTCGGTGAGAGCCGTGTGGCCGGTGGCGTGGGCGGCGTTCACCCCGAGCGCCGCTCCCACCGCGGCCGCGGACGCGAACACCGCGTAATGTCCGTAGCCCCACAACATGGCCGTGGACTGGGCTTTGAGACGGCGCGGGGCGTCCTGCGCGAAGTACAGCCACCAGAGCGCGAAGACAGTCAGGATGCCCCCCAGGGCGACGGCCGTCACGGATCCGGTCGCCTGGCGGGTGTCCAGGGCGGTGCGGACGGCCAGGCCGGCGGCCATGACGGATTCGCCGAGCACGATCAGGGTGAACAGTCCGTAGCGCTCGGCTATGTGCTGGGGGTGCCAGGTGGTGCCCTCAGCCCGTTCGGCCCATACCGGTACGGTGAGTTCGCCCGCGGCGAGGACGGCGAACGAGACGAGACCCGCGTCGTGCGGCAGGCCGAGCCGGACCAGCCAGCCGATCTGCAGCACGAGAATGCCCAGGGCGTACCGCAGCGCGGACCTCCGGCGCCGCCGGTCCGTGTATGCGGCGCGCGACCACTGGGTGACCATGGCCAGCCGCATGATGACGTAACCCCAGGTGATGACCGTGAAGTCGCCGTGCTCCAGCGCCTGTGCGGCTCCGGCCGCCATGACCAGGGCCCCGGTGATCTGGACCAGAGTCAGGACCCGGTAGGGCACGTCGTCCGTGTCGTACGCGGAGGCGAACCAGGTGAAGTTCATCCACGCCCACCAGATGGCGAAGAAGACGAGCGCGTAACCGAGCAGACCGTGGAGGGCACGGCCGGTGTGGATCTCGTGCTCGAACGCCGAGGACGTCTGCGCCACGGCGGCGACGAAGCAGAGGTCGAAGAACAGCTCCAGTGCGCTGGCCGTGCGGTGCTCCTCACCGGCATGCCGGGCGAGCATCGGCCGGTACCAGGCGCTGGACGGGTGGGTTGACTGGCTCATGACTTCCCGGTCTGGGTCGGTGGCGGTGGCGACGTCCACAGACGGAAAGGGCAGCCATGCGTCGTGATACCCGGCGCTGTGACGGTCCCTGTCCGCTTCGCCACTCGGTACGACCGGGTCCGGTGCCGATCGGTGACAGCACCCGCTGAGGAAGGGGATCCCTTCGATCCGCTCCGTGCTTCCTCGTTCAGCGTGCCGAGCGGTCGCCGGGCTCCGGGTGTTCCAGGTGCGAGGCCAGGACCGCCGCCTGGACCCGGCGTTGAACGCCGAGTTTGGCCAGGAGGCGGGAGATGTGGTTCTTGACCGTCTTCTCCGAGAGGTAGAGCTTCTTGCCGATCTCGCGGTTGGTCAGGCCGTCGCCGATCAGGGCCAGGATGTCCCGCTCACGGGGCGACAGGCCCGCCAGCTCCGGGGCGACGGACGGCGTCTCCACCGGGTCGGCGCGCAGCGAGCGCATCAGCCGGGCCGTCGTCGCCGGGTCCAGCATCGACTGGCCCGAGGCGACCGTGCGTACGGCGGAGATCAGGTCGGAGCCCCGGATCTGCTTGAGGACATAGCCCGAGGCGCCGGCCATGATGGCGTCCAGCAGGGCCTCCTCGTCGTCGAACGACGTCAGCATCAGGCAGGCCAGCTCCGGCATCTGGCTGCGCAGCTCCCGGCAGACCGTGATGCCGTCGCCGTCCGGGAGACGGACGTCCAGCACCGCGACGTGCGGGCGCAGCGCCGGGCCCCGGACGAGCGCGTGTTCGACGGTGTCCGCGTCGCCCACCACCGAGATGTCCGGCTCGGCGTCGAGCAGATCCGTCAGACCCCGGCGCACGACCTCGTGGTCGTCGAGGAGGAACACGCGGATCGGGTTCTGCTCCGTGAACGTTCCTGGCTCGGTCATGACGCTTCCCTGTTCGGACGGCACAACGGAAGCGGCCGGCCGACCGCCCCTCCTTCCGATCATCGCGCGCCGGGGCCGGACGCACTAGGGCCGACCGGCCCCATCGGCCGCGTCGCCGGTCAGACGGCGGTGCCCGCCCCGTAGGGGGCGTACAGGTCGAGCAGCCGCGCCCGCGCGCAGCGCAGACGGTGGGCGAGGACGTCACCGACCCACTGGGACACGGCCTGGCCGAGCTCCGGGTCCTCCCGGCACAGCGACCGTACGGTTTCGGCGTCGAACTCGTACGCCCGCACCGGCGTCGTCGCCTCGGCGCCCATGTGCCACACGTGCGGGGAGAACAGCCAGGACCAGCCGAGGAGTTCGTTGTGCCGCAGGCTCTCGATGACGGCCGGGCGGCGGCCCGGGACCCGCATGCCCAGCTCGACCGTGCCGGTACGGATGATCCAGAAGCGGTCGGCCCGTGCGCCCTCCTCGAAGATCCGCGCACCCTGCGGGAAGGAGACCTCGCGGGCGAGCAGCATCAGCCGTTGCCGCTGCTCCGCGGTCAGGGCGCGCGTCATGCTGGGAGCAGGGGTGATGATCATGGCGTGCCTCCCGACGACGACCAGGGACTTTCCCCACTGTCAGCGTCCGTCCGCCGCACGTCCGGGCACCAGGGCCGTTGGGCCCCATCCCCGCGGGCCGTCCGGCTCCCGTCCCCGCCCGTAGCCCTCCACCGGGTGCTCCGGAAGGGCCGTTGGGCCCCGGACGGCGGACCTTCGGCATCGGGCGCGGCGTCCCGGACACCGCCAGGGTGAGGCACGGCGGACGGCACCGGGGACCGCGCTCGCTCACCACAGGCCCCGCCCGTCCGCCGCCCCTGGCTGTGCCGACCGGGGGGAGAGGAGGTGCGGTGGGCCCGGCGCGGCCCACCGCACCGCTCGGCACGGACCGCTTCAGGAGGGCGAGGGGAGACCATGACGCGCACCGTCACGCTCTGCGTCACCGCCGGCTGCGACGGCTCACCCGGGAGCCGCGCGGCGGCCGCGTGGGCGGCCCGCGAGGCCGGGATGCTGGGGTTGCCGCTGGTTCTCCTGCACGTCCGGGAGCCGGAGCGTTCCTCCGGTGGCGATCCTGCCCTCGGCGAGACCGCCGGGCTTCTCCGGTCCCGGCACCCGGGCCTCGACGTCCGCGTCCAGCAGGTCAGCGGACGGCCCGCCGAGGTGCTCGCCGACCTGGCGCGGGACGCCGCACTGCTCGTCCTCGGCTCCCGCGCCCCCGGCCGTGCCGGCGGACCGCTCGCCGGGTCCGTCGCCCGCGCCGTCCTGGCGCGCACCGACCGCCCGGTCGTCCTCGTCCGTGAGGGGGCCGGCGCCGGGGAGCCGTCCGCGCCGGTCGTTCTCGGGCTCGACCTCGCGCATCCCGACGCACGGCTGATCGGCTTCGCGTTCGCGGCGGCCGCCCGGCGTGACACCGTCCTGCGGATCGTGCACGACGGGGACCACCCGCGGGACGGGGACCTGTCCACGCCGTACGGCGCCGTCGCGGCCGTGCCCCGGCCGGCGTACGGGCCCCGGACCCTGCGCAGGCCCGCCGTGCCGAGCGAGGTCCTGCGGTCCTGGCGGGAGAAGCTCCCGGACGTCCTGGTCGCCGAGGAGAACCTGTGCGGCACCCCCGCCGCCCACCTGGTCGACCTCTCCCGCGACGCGTCCCTCGTCGTCATCGGCCGCCGGAGCCGCCCGGCCGGGTTCGGGGCGCGCCTCGGGCCCGTCGCCCACACCGTACTGCACCGGTCCACCGCGCCCGTCGCCGTGGTCCCGCACGACTGACCCGGGAACAGCCGCCTCTCGGAGAGGAGACCTCGTCATGAAGGGGCATCGGCGCGCACGCCCGCGAGGCACGCCCGCCGTGCCCGTCGTCCGGCCGGCCCACGCCATGCCGCACCGATCCGCCCGCCCGCCCGGTCGCCATCGTGCCCCGGCAGGAGTGAAATGCGAGGACGGGACGGAGTGAATCGCGAGGACGGGCCGGAGTGGATTCGCGAGCACCGGCCCGATTGAAACGCGAGGACGGGCGCACCCGCGCCACAGCACCCCGACCGCCGGACCACCGCACGCGAGCCGAACCGAAGACCACCGACCACGGAGATCTCTCATGTCCCAGGTGGACCCCCACCCCTCCACGGCACTCTCCGACGACGAACTGCGCACGCTGGACGCCCACTGGCGGGCCGCCAACTACCTCGCCGCCGGGCAGATCTACCTGATGGCGAACCCGCTGCTGACCGAGCCGCTGCGCCCCGAGCACATCAAGCCGCGCCTCCTCGGCCACTGGGGCACCTCGCCCGGCCTGAACCTCGTCTACACGCACCTCAACCGGGTGATCTCCGCCCGCGGCCTGGACACCCTGTGCGTGTGGGGCCCCGGACACGGCGGGCCGTCCGTCCTCGCCGGGTCCTGGCTGGACGGCAGCTACGGCGAGCACTACCCGGACGTCTCCCGCGACGCGCCCGGCATGGCGCGCCTGTTCCGGCAGTTCTCGTTCCCCGGCGGGGTGCCGAGCCATGTGGCGCCGGAGGTCCCGGGGTCCATCCACGAGGGCGGTGAGCTGGGCTATTCGCTGGCCCACGCCTACGGCGCCGCCCTCGACAACCCCGACCTGCTGGTCGCCTGCGTCATCGGCGACGGCGAGGCGGAGACCGGGCCGCTCGCCGCCTCCTGGCACTCCAACAAGTTCCTCGACCCCGTCCACGACGGTGCCGTCCTGCCGATCCTGCACCTCAACGGCTACAAGATCGCCAACCCGACCGTGCTGTCCCGGCTGCCCGAGTCCGAACTCGACGAGCTGCTGCGCGGATACGGCCACGAACCGATCCACGTCGCCGGTGACGACCCGGCCACCGTGCACCGCGCCATGGCCCGGGCCCTCGACACGGCGCTCGACCGCATCGCCCTCATGCAGCGCTCCGCCCGCGAGGACGGCGTGACCGAACGCGTCCACTGGCCGGTCATCGTGCTGCGCACCCCGAAGGGCTGGACCGGCCCCGTCGAGGTCGACGGGCTCCCCGTCGAGGGCACCTGGCGCTCCCACCAGGTCCCGCTCGCCGGTGTCCGGGACAATCCCGAGCACCTGCGCCAGCTGGAGGCCTGGCTGCGCTCCTACCGGCCGCAGGAGCTGTTCGACGCGGACGGGCGGCCCGTCGCCGACGTCCTCGCCTGTGTCCCCGAGGGCGACCGGCGGCTGGGCGCCACCCCGTACGCCAACGGCGGCCTCCTCCTGCGCGACCTGCCCGTCCCGGCCCTCGACCGCTTCGCCGTGCCCGTCGACAAGCCCGGCGTGACCCTGCACGAACCGACCCGTGTCCTCGGCGACCTGCTGGAACAGGTCATGACCGACACCCGCAAGCGCCGCGACTTCCGGGTCGTCGGCCCGGACGAGACCGCCTCCAACCGCCTCCAGGCCGTCTTCGACGCCAGCGGCAAGGCGTGGCAGGCCGCCACCCTGCCCGTCGACGAGCACCTGGACCGGCACGGCCGGGTCATGGAGGTGCTGAGCGAACATCTCTGCCAGGGCTGGCTGGAGGGGTACCTCCTGACCGGCCGGCACGGGCTGTTCTCCTGCTACGAGGCGTTCGTCCACATCGTCGACTCGATGGTCAACCAGCACATCAAGTGGCTGCGGACGTCCCGCCGGCTGCCGTGGCGGGCCCCAGTGGCGTCCCTCAACTATCTGCTGACCTCGCACGTGTGGCGCCAGGACCACAACGGCTTCTCCCACCAGGACCCCGGCTTCGTCGACCACGTCCTCAACAAGAGCCCCGAGGTCGTGCGGGTCTATCTGCCGCCGGACGCCAACACGCTGCTGTCGGTCGCGGAGCACGTCCTGCACAGCCGCGACTACGTCAACGTGATCGTGGCGGGGAAGCAGCCCTGCTTCGACTGGCTGTCCATGGACGCCGCCCGCGACCACTGCGCGCGCGGAGCGGGCATCTGGGAGTGGGCCGGCACCGAGAACGGCGGCGAACCGGACGTCGTCCTGGCCTGCGCGGGCGATGTGCCCACCCAGGAGGTGCTGGCCGCCGCGCAGCTGCTGCGCCGCCACCTGCCGCAGCTCGCGGTGCGCGTCGTCAACGTCGTCGACATGACCCGGCTGCTGCCGCACGGGGAACATCCGCACGGCATGCCCGACTTCGAGTACGACGGACTGTTCACCCGCGACAAGCCGGTGATCTTCGCCTACCACGGCTATCCGTGGCTGATCCACCGCCTCGCCTACCGGCGCGCCGGGCACCCGCAGATGCATGTGCGCGGCTACAAGGAGTCCGGCACCACGACCACGCCGTTCGACATGGTGGTCCGCAACGACCTGGACCGCTACCGGCTCGTCATGGACGTCATCGACCGCGTCCCCGGCCTCGCGGTGCGGGCCGCCGGCGTACGGCAGGCCATGGTGGACGCCCGCACCCGGCACCACGCCTGGATCCGTGAGCACGGCACCGACCTGCCCGAGGTCGCCGACTGGTCCTGGAACGCCTGACCAAAACGGTGAGAAGGGGCGCGGGGCTCAGCGCAGGGCGACCCGCGCCCCCGCTCCGGGCCCGGCCCCCGCGTCCACCGGCCGGGACAGCACGTCCGGCAGCCGGGACGTGACCTCGAAGGCGCCGCCCAGGTCCACCAGGCGCAGCATCCGCCGGAACCGGGCGCTGTCGCTGACCAGCCGGAGCCGGCCCGTGCGGGCCAGGACCCGGTTGCGGACCCGGCACAGCACCCCGAGGCCGGCGCAGTCGATGAAGGTCACGCCGCGCAGGTCGAGCACGAGATCCAGGGACGGGGCCGACGTGAGGGCGTCCAGGCGCGTCGTGAGCGAGGTCGCGGTGTCGACGTCGATGTCGCCGCGCAGCGCCACGACGGTCGGCCCGCCGACGGAACCCCGTGCCGTGGTGACGGCGAGCTCCGTGTGGTTCTCGGTCATGACATCGATCAAACCTCCGCGGGGCGCGCGGGCGACAGGGCCGAAGGTCCCTGCCGGGTGGGACCGGCGTCCCGACCTCGGGGCGGCGCCAGGGGGCCCGTCCGGCCCGTGCGGGCCTCGCCCATCCGGGTCAAGCTGGAGATGCGGGACGCACCGGACGAGTGGGGTGAGGAGCGCCATGAAGGGTTACGTGTTCCACGGCACCGGCCAGGCCGCCTGGGAGGAGGTCCCGGACCCGGCCGTGAAGGAACCCACCGACGCCGTCGTGCGCGTCGACGCGGTCACCATCTGCGGCACGGACCTGCACATCCTCAAGGGCGACGTGCCGGAGGTCCGCCCCGGCACCGTCCTCGGGCACGAGGCGGTCGGCGAGATCGTCGAGGTCGGCGGCGACGTACGGTCCGTCCGCCCCGGGGACCGCGTGCTGGTCTCCTGCATCACGGCCTGCGGGCGCTGCTCCTACTGCCGGCAGTCGGCGTACGGCCAGTGCCGGGGCGGCGGGGGCTGGATCCTCGGCCATCTGATCGACGGCACCCAGGCCGAGTACGTCCGCGTCCCCCACGCCGACCTGTCCGTGCACCCGCTGCCGGGCACCCTGTCGAACGAGGCGGCCGTGCTGCTGGCCGACATCTTCCCGACGTCGTACGAGGTCGGCGTGCTCAACGGACGGGTGCGGCCCGGCGACACCGTCGTCGTGGTCGGCGCCGGGCCGGTCGGGCTGGCGGCCGTCGCCACGGCCCGGCTGTTCTCGCCGGAGCGGATCGTGGCCGTCGACCTGGCGCCGACCCGGCTGGAGGCCGCCCGGCGGCTCGGCGCGGACGCGGTCGCCGACGCCCGCGAGACGCCCGAGCAACTGGTCGCCGACCTGACCGACGGACTCGGCGCGGACGTCGTCATCGAGGCCGTCGGCATCCCGGCGACCTTCGAGCTGTGCACCCGCATGGTCCGCCCGGGCGGGCACGTCGCCAACGTCGGCGTGCACGGCGCCCCCGCGACCCTGCACCTGGAAGACCTCTGGATCAAGAACATCACCCTCACCACGGGCCTCGTCGACACCTACTCCACGCCGACCCTGCTGCGGATGACGGCCGCCGGCCGGCTCCCCACCGCCGATCTGGTCACCCACACCTTCGTCCTCGACCAGATGCAGGAGGCGTACGACGTCTTCGCGGGCGCCGCCGACACCGGGGCCCTCAAGGTCGTCCTCGGCGGCGAGCACCACGACGAGATCCTGCCGGTGGACGCGGCCTGAGCCTGAGGGTGGGTCCAGGAGATCAGGGGAGATCTCCAGAAGGCCAGGGGAGATCTCAGGCCCCGGCCGGGCAGTCGTCCGCGGCGGTCAGCAGGATGCCGGTGACCAGGTCGGGGCGGATCCGGACCACCTGGTCCATCGCCTGGTCCACCCACGGCCGCACCAGCGCCCGGCAGCGCGCCAGGTCCTCGGGATCGGTCACCGGACGGGCGTAACCGGTCACCACCACGCTCCAGCCCAGATGCGTGCGCGGGTCGATGGCGTCCGCCTCGTAGGCGACGACCACCCCCGGGTCCCCGGCCCGCTCCGTGCGGGACGTCAGGGCGGCGCCCTCATGGGTGCGGATGACGATGTCCCCGCCGTCCAGGGCGTGGTTGACGGGACGGACCGTGGGCAGCGCGTGCCGGGTGAAGACGATCCGGCCCAGGGACACGCTGCCCAGCAGCCGCAGCGCCTCGGCGGCGTCGAGCTCGATGCGTCGGCGCGGCCCCACGAGGGGCGGCCGGGTGTCGTCGTGAACCATCGCGGGCTTCCGTCGGGGGTGGGTCGCGCGTCGTGTCGCGCCTGCACGCACGGAGCGACACCGCGGGGGATCGGTGCCGCTCCTGTCTCAACCATCCCTCGGGTCGCCGCCCGGCGCCAGGGCCGAGCGGCCCCGCGGGGGGCCCGTACGGCCCAGGTGCGGCGCACAGGCGCACGAGGCGGCCGCGCACGTCCGATTCGCTGCAGGCGCCCGGCGGCGGCCGGTAGCGTGGTCCTTGTCCGGAGCGGCCGGGTCCGGCCGCCCACGGAACCGGAGGAGACGCAGGTGGGAAGCGCCGAGACGCCGCGGCAGGCACGCATCAGGCTGCCGCAGCTGAGGCTGGACGAGTTGCTGGAGGAACTGCAGGCGCGCCTCGACGCGGCCCGCGGCACCCGCGACCGGGTGCACAGCCTTCTGGAGGCGGTGCTCTCCGTCGGCCGGGACCTGAACCTCGAACAGGCGCTGCACAGCATCGTCGAGGCGGCGGCCGTCCTCGTCGACGCCGAATACGCCGCTCTCGGGGTGATCGGCCCGGACGGCAAGCGGCTGTCCGCCTTCCACACCGTGGGCATCGGCGAGGAGCAGATCGCCCGGATCGGGCACTACCCGGAGGGCCACGGCATCCTCGGCGAGCTGATCCGCCACCCCGAGCCGCTGCGCCTGACCAAGATCTCGGAGCATCCGGCGTCGTACGGCTTCCCGCCCAACCACCCGCCGATGAACACGTTCCTCGGCGTCCCCATCCGGGTCCGCGACCAGGTGTTCGGCAATCTGTACCTCACCGAGAAGCGGGGCGGGGCCAAGTTCGACGGCGAGGACGAGTCGGTGCTGTCGACGCTGGCCGTCGCGGCCGGTGTCGCCATCGACAACGCCCGGCTGTACGAGGAGTCCCGGCAGCGGGAGCGCTGGCTGCGGGCCAGCGCCGAGATCACCCACACCCTGCTGTCCGGCGGCGGACGCGCCGAGGTGCTGCGGCTGATCGCCGAGCGGTCCGGCGAGATCACCGGCTCGTCGCTCGCCGCGGTCGGCATGCCGATGGAGGACACCGGAACCCTCTCCGTGGAGATCGCCGTGGGCCTGGACGCCGAGGCCCACCAGGGGCTCGTCCTGCCGGTCGAGGCGACGCTGATGGGGCTGGCCTTCACCGGGGCCGTGCCGGTGACCAGCGCGGCCGTCGGCGACGACCCGCGGGTCTCCCCGGAGCCGCCGCGCTTCGCCGGCCTCGGCCCGGCCGTGGCGGTGCCGATCGGCACCGCCGAGGGCGAGGTGCGGGGCGTCCTGCTGCTCGCGCGGGAGGCCGGGCAGACGGTGTTCTCGCCGTCGGAGACCGAGACCCTGCAGGCGTTCGCCGCGCAGGCCGCCGTCGCGATGGAGCTGGCGCAGCGGCGGCAGGACGCCGAGGAGGTCGCCGTCCTCAAGGACCGCGACCGGATCGCCCGCGACCTTCACGACCTGGCGATCCAGCGGCTGTTCGCGACGGGGATGACCCTGCAGAGCGCCGGCCGGTTCATCGAGCACCCCGAGGCCGCCGAACGCGTCGTGCGGGCCGTGGACGACCTCGACGAGACGATTAAGATCATCCGGTCCACGATCTTCGGGCTGCGCTCGCGCGAGGGCGGCGCCGGGTCGGGACTGCGGGCGCGGGTCGTGCGGGTCGTGGGCGAGGCCGCGCCGGTGCTGGGCTTCGCGCCCAGCGTCCGCATGGAGGGCCTGGTGGACACCGACGTGCCCCGGGAGATCGCCGACCATGTGGTGGCCGTGCTCTCCGAGGCCCTGACCAACGTCGCCCGGCACGCGCGCGCCGACCGCGTCGACGTCGCCCTCGTCGCCGAGCCCGGCCGGGTCCGCCTCGGCGTCACGGACAACGGCGTCGGCATCCCGCCCGGCGGCCGCCGCAGCGGCCTGCGCAACATGGCGGAACGGGCCCGGCAGTCGGGCGGCGACCTGGAACTGGACAGCCCGGAGGGCGGCGGCACCCGGCTGGTGTGGTGGGCCCCGCTCCCGACCGAATAGCGGTCGCCGTCCCTGTCCGGTACGCCCCGTATGGGCCGCCCGGCCCACCCCATGGGGGCCGATCGCCGCCGCCGACGACCCGTCCGCCTCTCGTGCCCCCGCCCCCTCCGGAGCGACGGTGGGATCGGAAGGCCGATGGCTGCCCGGCAGGGCAGCCGGACGGAAGGCGGTGAGGATGATGACGCTCCCTCTGATCGTGGGCGTCGACGGATCGGACCCCAGCCTGGTCGCGGTCGACTGGGCCGTGGACGAGGCCGTCCGCCACGGACTGACCCTGCGGTTGGTGCACGCCTCCCTGTGGGAGCGCTACGCGGGCACCGTGCCGACGCTGGGCGGGGGACGCTTCTCCGAGCGCGTCCTCGCCGAACACCTCGTGTCCTCCGCGGCCGAGCGGGCCGCGCGGCGGGCGCCCGGACTGAGGATCACGACGGACATCCTGCCCGCCGACGCGGTCGACGGCCTGCTGCACGAGGGTGCCAACGCCCACGCCCTGGTCGTGGGCGACCGGGGGCGGGGCGAACTGAAGGGCCTGCTGCTCGGCTCGGTGAGCCTGGCCGTCGCGGCCCGCGCCCACTGCCCCGTGATCGTGGTCCGGGGCGACGAACCGGGCATCGTGGGCCTGCACGAACGCATCCTGCTCGGCGTGGGCGACCCCGCGACCAGCGGCCGGGCGGTGGACTTCGCCGTCCGCGAGGCGGAGGCGCGCGGCTGTGTCCTGGACGCCGTACGCGCCTGGCGGCACCCCGCGCCGATCGGCGCCGAGACCGCCGGGGACGGGGACCAGGAACGGCAGGCGGCGACCCTGCTGGACGAGGCGCTGCGCGCCCCGCTGGCCGCACACCCGGACGTCCGGGTGCGCCGGGCCACCGTCGAGGGCGCGGCCCGCACGGTCCTCGTGGACCGCTCGGCCGCGGCCGACCTGGTGATCCTGGGCGCCCGCCGCCGCCACGGCCACTTCGGCCTGCAAATGGGCCGAGTCGGCCACAGGCTGCTGCACCACGCCGAGTGCCCGGTGGCGATCGTGCCGCAACTGGCGTGACCCAGCAGGGGCCGGCGCGCCCGACGAGCCGCTGCGCGCCCCGCTCGCCGGGCGGCCCGCGTGGCCTTGTCGGCCGTCGCCTGGCCGGGGCGGTCACGGGCTGCGCGTCACGCGCAGTGGCCGGTGGGGATCGTGCCGCCACTGGCGTGACGCCGGCCGGGGTGACGCGTCCCACTCGCCGGGCGCGTCGGCGCGCATGGGTGTGGGCCGACAGCGAGGCACCTGGCCGGTCGGCCCGCGCGGGCTTTCCAGGCGGCGCCTGGCCGGGTCGGTCACAGGCCGTTGTGTCACGCGCAGTGGCCGGTGCGGTCGAGTCGTGGTTGCCGATGACGCGCTGCCGGGATCGCCGTGCTCGCCGAGCTGCTGCGTGTCCCGCTCACGGGGCGCGCCTGACCGCGCGGGTGTTGCCGAGAGCCCGGCCCCTGGCCGGACGGCCCGAACGGGCTTTTCGGCCGGCGCCTGGCCGGTCGGTCACACGCTGCTGCGTCACGCGCAGTGCCCGGAGCGGTCGTGTGCCGCCGTTGCCGATGGCGCGCTGCCGGGGACGGTACGCCCGCCGAGCCGCTGCATGCCCCGTCGCCGGGCGCGCCGGAACGCCTGGGCGTCGTCAGCAATCCGGGGCGGGGCGTCCTGTCGTCCCCGGGGCCTGGGCCGGGCCCGGCACACGCACGAGCGCCTCCGCACAGTGCCCCATGGCGATCGTGCCGCAACCGGCCTGACCGACGCCTGCTGCCGGGGGCGGCCTCAAGGTCGTGGGTTCACCCGTTGCCACCGCGGGCGGGCGTCCGGGCCGCGGCGGCCCGCCGCCGCGGCGCAGCGGGGGCAGACCCGTTGGACGCGGTCCGCCGCGCCGCCCGATTCCGGGAAGATGTCCGGCCAGGGGACGTGCGCGAAGCGGGAGAGGCGGGAGCGGCTCAGAGACAGGCCGCACACGGTCTGGTTCAGGCCGGGTTCCCAGGCGTGGACCTCACCGGCGGGCAGGCGGCGCCGGCCCTCCTCCTCGTCGGTCCACTGCCCGGAGGCGGCCACGGCGTACCTCTTCGCGCGTCCCATGACGCCGCCCGGGTTCCCCGCCGGACGTGACCCAAGCACGATCACGCCCGGCGCGCGGGACGGGCGTGATCGCGGCAAGGTGGAGCCATGGTCGCTCGCGGGTTCCGGGCCCCCTCCGGGGGCCGGTCCGCCGGCCGGGACGCCGTGCGGGACGCGGAGGTGCCGGCGGGCCCTGCGACGCGCTCACCTGCGACGCACGCGGCGCACCCGTGTTGTGCCGGGGATTGTGCCCCCCAGGGCTGGGAACCCAGAGCACACCACAACCACCCGGGACCGCCCGGCGGGGGAGCCCCCTCACCCGCCGGGCAGGAGCCCGGACCCCGAGGAGAGACCCGTGACCATGCGTATCGGTGTGGAGGAAGAGTTCCACGTCCTGGAGGTGGAGAGCGGGCTGCTCGTACCGCGTGCCGAGGCGGTGCTGCGGCGCCTCCCCGGACAGACCTTCACGACCGAACTGCAACCGTGCACCGTCGAGGCCAACAGCGCCGTGCACACGTCCCTGCACGATCTGCACGCCGACCTGACCGGCATGCGCCGCCAACTGGACGCCGCCGCCTCCTCGCTGGGGCTCGCCGTCGTCGCCTCGGGCACCGCCCCGCTCGCGCCCGCCGCGTCCGCGAACCCCACCGCCGAGGACCGCTACCGGCACATGGCCGAGGAGTACCGCAGGGTCGCCGACGAGCAGCTGATCTGCGGCGCCCAGGTCCACGTCGACATCCCGGACCGCGACACCGCCGTCCAGGTCATGTGCGAGGTGTCGCCCTGGCTGCCCGCGCTGCTGGCCCTCTCCGCGAGCTCGCCGTTCTGGCAGGGCAGCGACACCGGGTACGCGAGCTGGCGCACCCTGCTGTGGCAGCGCTGGCCCACCGCCGGCCCGGCCGGCTGCTTCGCGACCGCCGCCGAGTACGACGAGGCGGTGAACGACTTCGTGCGGGCCGGGGTCATCAGCGACACCGGGATGGTCTACTACGACGTCCGGCCCTCCGACCATCTGCGCACCCTGGAGCTGCGCATCTGCGACGCCTGCCCGCGCGCGGAGACAGTGGTCCTGATCGCCGGCCTGTTCCGCGCCCTGGTCACCGAGGCCCGCGCCCGGCTCCGCAAGCGCGGCACCCCCGGCTGCGCGGGCCGGCACGAGTGGCTGCGGGGCGCGTCCTGGCGGGCCGCCCGCTCGGGCCTGGAGGGCACGCTCGTCGACCCCGAGACACACCGGGAGGCCTCCGCGCGCCAGGTCGTACGGAAGCTGCTGCTGCGGCTGCGCCCCGCCCTGGAGGCGCACGGCGACTGGGGGACCGTCCGCGAGCTGGCGGAGGAGACCCTCGCCGAGGGCTCGGCGGCCCGCCGGATGCGCCGCACGGCCCGCCGGGAGGACCTGCTGGGCTGTGTCGACATGCTGATCGCCGAGACCCGTGGCGAGCGCGGCGGCCGCGGCCCCGCGCGCACCGCGCCGCCCCGGACCCTGGTGGCGCCGTCGCGTCCGCTGGCCGGTCCGGAGGCCCCGGACGTCGTCGGCCGCTGACGCGCCGGGGACCGGTCCGCGCCCCCGGCGCGCCCCGGTCCCGTACGGCGTCCGTCCTGTCCCCGAACAGAGAGGATCCCCCCATGCGTTCCGTCACCGCCGAGGCCGCCGCCCCAGGTCGCGCACCGGCTCCTCCGCCCTCCCGGGCAGGAGCGGGTGCCCGGAAGGGAGGCGTCACCGCATGTGCGGGCTGAGCGGGGAGATCCGCTTCGACGGGCAGCCGGCCGACCTGACGGCTGTCGAGCGCATGAACGAACAGCTCGTGGGGCGGGGCCCCGACGGGCAGGGCACCTGGCACCGGGGGCCCGTCGCCCTCGGTCACCGGCGGCTGAAGATCATCGACCTGACGGACCGCGGCGCCCAGCCGATGACCGACGCCCGCGCCGCGCTCACCGGCGTCTTCAACGGCTGCGTCTACAACTACCCGGAGCTGCGCGAGGAGCTGCGCGCCCTGGGGCACCGCTTCGCGTCGACGTCCGACACCGAGGTCGTCCTCAAGGCGTACCAGCAGTGGGGCACGCACTGCGTCGACCACTTCAAGGGCATGTTCGCCTTCGCGATCCTCGAGCACCGCACCGGGCGGCTCGTCCTCGCCCGCGACCGGCTCGGCATCAAGCCCCTGTACCTGGCCCGCACCCCCGGCCGGCTGCGGTTCGCCTCCTCCCTGCCCGCGCTCCTCGCCGCGGGCGACGTGGACACCTCCCTGGACCCGGCCGCCCTGCACCAGTACCTGAGCTGGCACGCCACGGTCGCGGCGCCGCGCACCGTCCTCAACGGCGTCCGCAAGCTCCCGCCGGCCACCGTGCGGGTCGTCGAGCCGGACGGCACCCACCGGGACCACTGCTACTGGCAGCCGTCGTACACCCGCCGCGACGCGTACGCCGGCATGAGCGCGGACGAGTGGCGGGACGCGGTGCTGGAGGCGCTGCGCACGGCGGTCCGGCGCCGCATGGTCGCCGACGTGCCGGTCGGCGTCCTGCTCTCCGGCGGCCTCGACTCCAGCCTGATCGTCGCCCTGCTGGCCGACGAGGGACAGCGCGGCCTGAAGACGTTCAGCGTCGGCTTCGAGTCGGAGGGCGGCGAGGAGGGCGACGAGTTCGCGTACTCGGACCTGGTGGCCGGCGAGTTCGGCACCGACCACCGGCGGCTGATGGTCCCCTCCCACCGGGTCTCGGCCGCCCTGGAGGGCGCCGTCCAGGCGATGAGCGAGCCGATGATCAGCCATGACGTCGTCGCCTTCCACCTGCTCGCCGAGCAGGTGTCGAAGGAGGTCAAGGTCGTCCAGAGCGGCCAGGGCGCCGACGAGGTCTTCGCGGGCTACCACTGGTACCCGCGCCTGGCGGACACCACCCGCGACGACGAGCCGCGCCGCTACGCCGACGTGTACTTCGACCGGTCCCACGACGACATCGCCCGCATCCTGCGGCCCGACCTCCTCGCGGACCACGACGTCTCCGGCCGGTTCGTCGACGCGCACATGGCCGTCCCCGGCGCCGAAACCGCCCTGGACGCGGCGCTGCGCCTGGACACGCACGTCATGCTGGTGGACGACCCGGTGAAACGGGTCGACAACATGACGATGGCCTGGGGCCTGGAGGCGCGTGTGCCGTTCCTCGACCACGAGCTGGTCGAATTGGCCGCGGCCTGCCCGCCGGAGCTGAAACTGGCCGACGGCGGCAAGGGCGTCCTCAAGGCGGCGGGCCGCAAGCTCCTGCCGGTGGACGTCGTCGACCGGCCGAAGGGCTACTTCCCGGTGCCGGCCATCCGGCACATGGCGGGCCCCGTCCTGGCGCGGGTGCGCGACGCCCTGGAGGCACCCGAGGCCAGGCGGCGCGGGCTGTTCCGGCAGTCCTACGTCGACGAACTCCTCGCGGCGCCCGACGAGCACCGGACCCGGCGGGGCAACAACGCCCTGTGGCAGATCGCGTTGCTGGAGATATGGCTGCAGACGCACGGAATCAAGTGACCGGCCCCGGCGGCGGCCCGGCGCCGCGCCTCCTGCCGTTCCGCCCGGCCCCGGGCCCGTCCCCCGCGTGGCAGACGATGAGTCCGCCGGCGGAGAACCCGCCGGGGGAGGGCCGGCCGGCCGAGCGGGGCGGCGCCGACCGGACCGTCGCCCCGGAGCCCATGCAGCTGCCCGGTGCGGGCGGCCCGCGCGACGCCGTGACGCGGCTGCGCGCCCACGGCTGCTGGTACCCCTCCGCCGACCCCACCGGCACCGAGGTCGCCTTCATCTGCGACCGCGGCGGCGTCCCCCAGCTCTGGGCGGGGCCCGTCGGCGGCGAGGACGTACGGCTCCTGGACGCGTCGCCGGACCCCGTCAAGGAGGTGTCCTGGTCGCCGGACGGCCGCTGGATCGCGTACACCACGGCGCCGGGCGGCGGCGAGCACACCCGCGTCCTGTGCGTCCACCCCGACGGCTCCGGACGGCGGCTCCTCGCGGGCGCCGACCCGGCGGGCTCCGCCTACCTGGGCCGCTGGGCGCACGACGGCTCGACGGTCTCCGTCACCGTGGCCGCCGGCATGGCGCCCGCCTCCGCCGGGCCCGACCACGAGGGCGCCCCCGGGACGCCGGCCGAGTGGACGGAACGGGACGGGCACGCCACCCTCCTCGGCCCCCTCGCCTACGACGCCGTGACGGGACCGCGGCCGGACGGCGGCCCCGCCCTCCTCACCGCCCCGGCCGACCGGGCCGTCCGTACCGAAGGCGGCGTGTCCGTCTACCTGATCGACCCCGACGGCCTGGCGTCCCCGGTGCTGATCTCCACCGAGACGCACGCGGCGTCCCTGCGGGTCTGCGACCTCAGCCGCGACGGCCGCCTCGTGCTGCTGCGCCGGGGCCCCCGCGGACGCCGGGAGGCGGTGGTGCGGCGCATTGCCGACGCGGAGGCCACCCTCGTGATGCCGGTCGCCGACGGCGACCCGTGGATCGGCCGGTTCTCCTCCGACGCGCGCACCCTGTGGCTGCGCAGCGACGCCGACCGGGAGTTCGCGGCCCTCGTCGCCGTCGAACTGGACGAGGACGGCGGGCCGCGCGGCGCGTCCGTCCTCGCCGAGCGCGACGGCAACGACCTGGAACTGCTGACCCTGGCCCACGACGGCACCACCGCAGTCCTGGCCTGGAACGTGCAGGGCGCCAGCGAACTCGAGGTCGTCGAGACCTCACCGCCCGGCCAGGCCCCCGGCACCCTCGGCCCGCTCCGCCCGGTCCCGCTGCCCCACGAGGTGGTCACCCGGGTCGCGACGGCGGGCCCCGGCCGGCTGCTGCTGGCCCTGTCCGGGTCGCAGCGCCGCCCCGGCATCTGGTGGGTCCACGAGGGCGTGGCCTCGCTGCGCACCCCCTGGTCGGCCCGCGACGAGGACGCCGTCCCGCCGGGCCGCCCGCCGGTACGCCCTGTGCCCCTGCGGCTCACCGCCCGCGACGGGCTGCCCCTGAGCGGCTGGTACTACCGGGCGCCGGGACGCGGCCCGGACGTACCGGCACCCTGCGTCATCCATCTGCACGGCGGCCCCGAGGAACAGGAACGGCCGGTCTTCAACCCGCTCTACCACGAACTCCTCGGGCGCGGCCTCGACGTCTTCGCACCCGATGTGCGCGGTTCCCTGGGGCACGGCAGGTCGTTCGTCGACGCCGACCTCGGCGCCGGCCGCTTCGGCGCCCTGGACGACGTCGCGGACTGCGCGGCCCACGCGGTCGTCGCGGGCCCCGCCGACCCGACCCGGCTGGCGGTCATGGGCCGTTCGTACGGCGGCTATCTGACGTTCGCGTCCGTGGTGTGGCACCCGGACCTGTTCCGTACGGCGGTCGCGGTCTGCGGCATGTCGGACTTCCTGACGTTCTTCGCCGGGACCGAGCCCTGGATCGCGGAGTCCGCCGCGCACAAGTACGGGCATCCGGAACGCGACCGCGCCCTGCTGCGCAGCCTGTCGCCGATGAGCCGGATCGACGCGCTGCGCGCCCCGGTCCTCGCCGTCCACGGGGAACACGACACCAACGTGCCGCCGGGGGAGTCCCAGCAGTTCGTCCGGGCCGCGCGCGAACGGGGCGTCGAGGCCGAACTGCTGATGCTGCGCGACGAGGGGCACGACTTCCTGCGGGCGGAGAACCGCCGGCTGTTCCGCCGGGCCGCGGGCGACTGGCTCCAGAGCCACCTGGGCCTGTGACCCGTCCCCGGGCCGCCGCCGGGCCGGTCAGGCGGCCGTGGTGAGCGCGGTGGCCGTCGCGATGGCGGTGTGCGCGCGGGCGTGGATGACCATACGGATGCCGTGGGTGTCGGCGTTGGCGTCGAGCAGACGCCGGGCCGGGGCGCTGTGGGTGGCGACGAACGTCACCAGGTCGAGGTGGCTGCACAGCCGGTGCACGCGCAGCACCACGCTCACCGCCGCCTCGGTCGCCGCCGGTTCGTCCAGGACGATGACCACGGACGACGGCCTGACCCCCTGCACGAGATCGCTGATCTGCGTGAGCAGCGCGGCCCGCCCGCCGATCCCCGGGTCCTCGAGCACCGTGATGACCAGTACGCCTCGTTCGACGGTGTGAGACAGCATCACGGCCCCAGTCCCTTCCACGGCGAATCAGTCCATAGTCGGACTACCCGATATTCTGCGCACAATGCGGCATGTTCCGCGGGTCGAGCGCCCCGTCCGGGCGGCGTGAGGCGGCCCGCAGCGCCCGCCCCCGCGCCGCGTACCAGCCGGCCCCCACCACGACCGCCGTCGCCAGCGCCACCGCGTCGCCGCCGTAGTACATGACCTGCGCTCCGGCCCGCAGATCGCCCGTGGCGACGTCGAGGCCGGGCGGCGGGGCCGCGTACAGCGTCTTGGCGAGCACCCCGTGCACGGCGCCCGCGACCAGCAGCGTGCCGCCCCGCACGGCCGCGCCCCAGCGGCGGCGCACCGGGTCGAGCCCGCACACGGCGAACGCGAACAGCGCCCCGGCGGCCAGGACATGGACGTGCACCAGCAGACGCACGAGGGGCAGGTGGGCCGTCGCCGCGAACAACCCCGTCCGGTACAGCAGCCACAGACCCCCGACGTCCAGCAGGGCCGCCACCGGCGGGAACGTCAGCCACCCGGCGACACGGAGACGGGTCAGCGCGAGCAGGGACCGCCGTACGCCACCGGGCGGCAGGGCGCGCAGCGCGAGGGTGAGCGGGCGGGCCGTCACCAGCAGCAGCGGGGCGGCCATCCCCAGGACGACGTGCTGGACCATGTGCCCGGTGAACGGCCCACCCGGCGCGGCGCCCAGCCCCACCCAGGCCACGGCACCACCGCCCGCCACGAACGACAGGTCCCGCCACCAGGACCAGACGTCCCCACGCCGCCGCAACCGCCGGGCCGCCAGCAGATAACAGACGGCCGCCAGCAGCGCGGCGAGGGCCGGCAGCGGCTCGGCGGCGGAAGGAACCCCGGAGTGGGCGTGCGCGAGGCTCACGACATCCGCCCCGCGCGGCCCGCCCGCACCGCGAGGACGAAGCCGGCGAGCAGCAGGGCCAGCCCGGCCAGGTTCCACGCCCAGTCGTACGGGGTGACGTCGACGCCGTAGCGCACCTGGTGCACGCGCAGCAGCTTGTGGTCCACGATCCCGTCGAACAGCTGGAAGCCGCCCGCCCCCATCAGGAACCCCGCACGGGCGTACGCCGGGGCCATCGCCCCACGGCGGCGCAGGTCGGCGTGGAGGAAGACCCCGGCGACCAGCGCCAGCAGTTCGGCGCTGTGCAGCAGCCCGTCGGACAGCAGGCCCACGGAACCGGTCGAACGGTCGTAGAAGTGGTGCCAGCCGAGCAGCTGGTGGAAGACGATCTCGTCGACCGCGGCCATCACCGCCGCGCCGATCAGCACCCAGACGGCCGCCGACCGCCGGGGCTCGGCGCGGGGGACCGGTTCGTTCATCGCTGTCGCCCTCCCTGCTCGTACGTCCCGCTCCTCGTGCCCGTGCCGCACGGGTGAGCGCCGGGCCGACGGGTACCCGGCAGGGCATGTTCACGCGCGCACTGTGGCAGGGGCTCGTCGCCGGAGCCGCCGGGGGAGTCGTCATGACGCTCGGCGAGAAGATCGAGCAGGCCGTCACCGGCCGCCCCGACTCCCATGTGCCCGGACGGGTGCTGGCCCGTCTGACCGGGCTGCCCGAACGGGAGGGACGGCAGCCCCTGCCGGTGAACTGGGCGATGCACTTCGGGCAGGCCGCCCTCCTCGGCGTGCTGCGCTCGGTGATGGCCCAGGCCGGACTGCGCGGACCGGCCGCCTCCGCCCAGTTCACCGTCGTCCGCGTCACCAACGACCAGATCCTGGAGAACGCGACCGGCGTCGGCGCCCCGCCTCCCACCTGGCCCGCGCCGAACTCGTCGTGGACCTGCTGCACAAGACCGTCTACGGCTTCGCCACCGGCGTCGTCGCCGACGCGCTGGCCGCCCGTGACGGCCGGGGACCGGGACAGCGCCACGCGGCGGCCCGCCCCGGCCGCCGTACGGACGCTGGACCGCTGCCGAGGGGCGACTCCCGCGGCCGGTGAGCCGCCGCCCACGGCGTCGTCACCGGCCCAGCAGCGACACCAGCGCGCCCGCACCGCCCGTACCGGAGACGAGGGCGCACGCGGCGAGCGCGTACCGCCGGAGCAGGGCCCGGCGCAGCTCGGCGTACCGGGCCTCGTACTCCTCGCGCAGCTGACCGGCCCGTTCCGCCGTGGCGCGCAGCGTCCGCCGGGTGAGGTCGACACGCTGCTGCACGTAGTGCCGGGAGACGTCCTCGGCCTGAGCGGTCGTCAGCCAGGGCAGCCGCGCGCACAACTCGGCGGCCTCCCGGCACGCCTGGACATGGTGGTCGTGCACCAGCAGATAGCCCGCGGCCTCGTCGGCGAGCGCGCTGTCCGCCTCGCCCGCGCGCGCGTCGTGCCGGCCGGGCCTCACTGCTGCGAACCCTCGTGGCCCTCGGCGTCGAGAGCGTCGCGCTTGCCGGTGTACTCCTTCTGGTCCAGTTGCGCCACGGCCGGGTGGTGCAGGTCGAAGGCCGGGGACTCGGAGCGGATGCGCGGCAGGGTGACGAAGTTGTGCCGGGGCGGCGGGCAGGACGTGGCCCACTCCAGCGAACGGCCGTACCCCCAGGGGTCGTCGACCTCGACCCGCTCGCCCTTGTGGGCGGTCTTCCACACGTTGTACAGGAACGGCAGCGTGGACAGGCCCAGGATGAAGGACCCGATGGTGGACACGGTGTTCAGCGCCGTGAAGCCGTCGGCGGCGAGGTAGTCGGCGTACCGGCGGGGCATGCCCTCCGCGCCCAGCCAGTGCTGTACCAGGAACGTCGTGTGGAAACCGACGAACAGCGTCCAGAAGTGGATCTTCTCCAGGCGTGCGTCGAGCATCGTGCCGGTCATCTTGGGCCACCAGAAGCTGAACCCGGCGAACATGGCGAACACGACCGTGCCGAAGACGACGTAGTGGAAATGGGCGACGACGAAGTAGGAGTCGGTGACGTGGAAGTCCAGCGGGGGCGAGGCGAGCAGGACGCCGGTCAGACCGCCGAAGAGGAACGTCACCAGGAAGCCCACCGCCCACAGCATGGGTGGTTCGAAGGAGATCGAGCCCTTCCACAGGGTGCCGATCCAGTTGAAGAACTTCACGCCGGTGGGCACGGCGATGAGGAAGCTCATGAACGAGAAGAACGGCAGCAGGACGGCCCCCGTGGCGAACATGTGGTGGGCCCATACGGTCACGGACAGACCGGTGATGGCGATGGTCGCGCCCACCAGGCCCATGTAGCCGAAGACCGGCTTGCGGGAGAACACCGGGAAGATCTCGGTGACCACACCGAAGAACGGCAGCGCCAGGATGTACACCTCGGGATGCCCGAAGAACCAGAACAGGTGCTGCCACAGGATGGCGCCGCCGTTCTCCGGGTCGAAGACCTGCGCGCCGAACTTCCGGTCCGCCTCCAGCACCAGCAGCGCTGCGGCGAGGACGGGAAAGGCGAGCAGCACCAGTACCGAGGTGAGCAGCACGTTCCAGGTGAAGATCGGCATCCGGAACATCGTCATGCCGGGCGCGCGCATGCAGATGATGGTGGTGATGAAGTTGACCGCGCCGAGGATCGTGCCGAAGCCGGAGAGCGCCAGACCCATGATCCACAGGTCACCCCCGACGTGCGTGGTGCGCTCGCCTCCGCTGAGCGGGGTGTAGGCCGTCCAGCCGAAGTCGGCGGCGCCGTCCGGCGTGAGGAAGGCCGAGAAGGCGATGAGCCCGCCGAGCGCGAACAGCCAGTACGAGAACATGTTCAGCCGTGGGAAGGCCACGTCCGGGGAGCCGATCTGCAACGGCATGATGGCGTTGGCGAACCCGGCGAACGTCGGGGTCGCGAAGAGCAGCAGCATGATCGTGCCGTGCATCGTGAACGACTGGTTGTACTGCTCGCTGGACATGATCTGCAGTCCCGGCCGGGCCAGTTCCGCCCGGATGAGCATCGCGAGCAGACCGCCCACCAGGAAGAACGCGAACGACGTGATCAGATAGAGGTGACCGATCTTCTTGTGGTCCGTCGTGGTGATCCAGCTGATGATCACCTCCCCTCTGCTGCGGGGCTCCGCCGCGGGCACGGGGGACACGGGCTCGGTCTGGATCGCCATCAGTTCTCGCAATCGGCACAGGCGTTGACGGGCGGCGGCTCGGTTCTGACGCTGGGACAGGTCACCAGCCTTGCGGAACCTAGTCCCGTCCGCCCGCTCGCACGGCCCGGCGACCGCCCGCACTGCGTCGAACGGCCCAATCAACCATCCGTCCGGGGGGTCAGGGGCGTGTCGCGGGACGCCCGCCGGTGGCTCACCCGGCGTCGCGTTCCACCGTCGTCGTGACCCGGGTGACGGCCGGCCGCCGCGGCACCGAACCGAAGCCGAAGCGCACCGGCGGTTCCACGGGCGCCGACGCGCCCAGGTCGCGGCCCTCGAAGGTCGCCGACAGCGATGTCACCGGGCGCAGGTCCCGGGCGCCGTACCACTCGCGGCGCCCGCCCCCGGCGCTGCCCCGGGTCCGCACCCCGGGCATCAGCAGCCGGGCCGGACGGTCCGTCAGGTCGCTCCAGGCGGGGCGCCGGGCCAGCGGCGCCGGGACCGCGCGCAGGAGCAGGCCCAGCGCGGTCCGGCGGCCGGTGGTGAAGCGGAGCCGCAACGGCCCCGCGGTGACCGTCCACACCCGGCCCGCGACCGTCACGTCGACCGGGACGACCCGCACGGTGTCGAACGTGTAGGTCGCCGCGACGAAGTCGGCAGTCTCCGGTGTCGGCGCCAGCAGCAGCCGTTCCCCGTCGGCCCGTTCGAGCATCACGTCGGAGAACGGACCGAACGGCGACACCGGCCAGTGCCCGACGACGATCCGCACCCCGGACGTCGTGCCGAGGCCCGCGATCCAGCCGTCGAAGCGCAGCCGGCGCCGCCGCGCGGCCCCGCTCATCCGACGATCAGCTCCGTCACCGCGCGCAGGCCCCCCTCGGCCAGCGCGGCGCGCTGCCGGTCGGCACCCGTCCCGTCCTGCAGGAGCCGGTGCACCAGCCCCGACACCAGCCGGGTGTCCCCGGCCTCCTCCAGGGCCGGCGAGACGTGCCGCAGGAGTTGATACAGCACGTCACCGGCCCGCCGGCTCTCGCCGTGGGGATCGACGAGCGTGTCGCTCAGACCGTGCCGGGCGGCATGCCAGAGCGACGCCCGCAGCAGCTCCGGCGCGACGTCGGGCGCGGGCGCCCCGGCCTCGACCGACTCCAGCTCGGTGCGGACGAGGGCCCGGACCAGACCGGCGAACAGCAGGGCGTCGTCCGGGCGCAGCTGCACGTCCAGGCAGCGCACCTCGATCGTCGGATAGCGCGCCGACAGACGCACCATCCAGTACAGCTGGCCGATGTCCGCGATCAGACCGGTCTTCAGCAGCCGCTGCACACGCCGGTCGTAGTCGGCCACGTCCGTGAAGTACGGCGGCATGCCGCTGACCGGCCAGCGGTCGAAGACGACCGTGCGCCAGCTGGCGAACCCCGTGTCGTGCCCGTCCCACAGCGGGGAGTTCGCCGCCATGGCGGTCAGCGTGGGCAGCCACACCAGCAGCCGGTTCATCACCTGCACGCCCTCCTCGCGGCCGGGGACGGCCACATGGACGTGCATGCCGTTGACCAGTTGCTCCGCGACCAGTTGCGGGGCCTGCGAGCGCATGGCCCGGTAGCGGGCCTTGTCGGTGACGGCGACCGGCCGCCCGTGCCGCAGCGGCGAGGTCCCGCAGGGCGCGAGCCGGCAGCCGTACCGCTCGGCCGCCGCGCCGACGGCGTGCCGCAGCCGCAGCAGATGCCCGCCCGCCTCCTCCAGCGTCTCGCACACCGGCGTGGCCACCTCGACCTGCGCCTGCAGCAGCTCGCTCTGCACCTCCTGGTCGCCCACGAAGGGCGCGAGGCCCGCCGCCGCGCGGACCTTGTCGGCCGCGGGCACGGGCAGACCCGTCACCGGGTCCAGCAGCAGGTACTCCTCTTCCACACCGATCGTCGTCATCGGTCGCTCTCTGTTCCGCCCCGTCGCCGGAGTCTCCGTCTCCACCGTGGCGGGCGCCGCCGTCGGGCGCACGCCCACCGGGAACCGAGTGCCGCGGTTCCCGCACCGGAAACCGGATCCGCCACGGGGAGAAAGGGCAGGGACACCGCGGGGGTAGTGATCAGTCCCGGCCCGGGGTACTGCGGTGGGTCCGGAGGAGTCGGGAACGCCTGCCGAGGCGGGGCGGCCTCCGGGCCCCGCCGGACGGGACGGTCATGACGCCGGTCAGCGACGACACCACCGACGAGGCGGTCGACGTCCACTTCGTCGGCAACGCCACCCTGGTGATCCGCTACGGCGGGCTCACCCTGCTCACCGATCCGAACTTCCTGCACCGCGGCCAGTACGCCCACCTCGGATACGGCCTGTGGAGCCGCCGGCTGACCGAGCCCGCGCTCGACGTCGCCGACCTGCCCCGGCTGGACGGGATCGTGCTGTCCCATCTGCACGGCGACCACTGGGACCGCCGCGCGAGCCGGTACCTGGACCACACGGTGCCGGTCGTCACCACCCCGCACGCCGCCCGCCGGCTGCGGGTCCTGCACCGCTTCCCCCGCACGGCGGGCATACGGACCTGGCGCGGGCTCACCCTGGGCACCGGCCGCGAGCGGGTCCGGATCACGGCGCTGCCGGGCCGGCACGCGGGCAACGCGGCCCTGCGGGCGCTGCTGCCCCCGGTGATGGGCAGCATGCTGGAGTTCGGGCGGGCCGGCGGCCCCGTCCGGCTGCGGCTGTACCTCTCCGGCGACACCCTCGTGCACGACGGCCTGGACGAGATCACCCGGCACTTCCCGGCCGCCGACCTCGCCGTGCTGCACCTGGGCGGCACCACCCTGCCGGGCGGCTTCGTGGTGACCATGGACGGCGCCCAGGGCGCCGAGCTGGCCCGCCGCCTCGACCCGCGTCGCGTGCTGCCCGTGCACTACGACGACTACACGGTGATGCGCTCCCCGCTGAGCGCGTTCGTGGACGAACTGGAGGCCCTGGGCCTCTCCGACCGGCTGATGCCCTGCCGGCACGGACAGCGGCTCATCGTGACGCCGGGGAAGGCACCGGCTCCGGTGTGAGCACCGGGACGATCCGGCGGCGGCGGAGCTCCTCCAGGGCGCCCTGCTGCCGGCGGGTCCGCTCCAGCAGACGGTCCAGGTGGTCCGGGTCGAGGCGTTCGTCGCGGTCGGCGAGGTCCCGCAGCGTCTGCCACAGCGCCGCCCTGCCCTCCGCCTCCAGCCGCAGCGCCTCCAGCTCCACCAGCGGACTCAGCGGGGAACGCCGTACGATCCGGCCGTTGCCCTTGAGCCGCCCGAGCCGCTCGGCGAGCCGGCCCGCGTACACCTTGTACGCCCGGACGGGGACGTCCAGCCGCCGCATCACGGCGACGAGCGCGCCCCGGTCCTCCGCGAGTTCCGCCGCCAACGGCTCCAGGGCCGCCGCCAGTTCCGGACCGGCCGACGACCGGGCCATGTGGCGGGCCCGTTCGACGCCGCCGGTGGCGGCGGCCAGGTGGTCCTTGAGGTAGATGCCCAGCAGGTTCACGACGGCTCCTCCCGGCGCCTCAGGCGGCCATCGCGCTGGGCGCCGGCGCGCGGACGGCTTCCATGACCAGGCCGCTGCGCACCCGGGACGGCAGCCGGTTCAGCGGGATCCGCAGATCCTGGGCGGGCACCCGGTACTCCAGGCGGGCCAGCCGCGGCCCGAGGGCCGACAGCAGCGCCACCGTGATGTCCTCACCCGGGCACCGGTGGCCCGCGGCCCGGTCGCCGCCCCCCTGCGGGACCAGCTCGTCGCGTCCGGGAGCCCGGCCCACGAACCGCTCCGGGTCGAAGGTGTACGGGTCGCTCCACACGTCCGGGTCGTGGTTCTGGCCGAACAGGTCCAGCAGGATCAGGGTCCCGGCCGGGATCGGCTCGCCGTCCCACTCCAGGTCGGTGGCGGCCCGGCCGCCCACGAACGGGGCGAACGGGTAGAAGCGCCGCAGCTCATGGGCGAACGCCACGGCGTACGCCGGATCGTCCTCGGCCAGCCGGTCCCGGATCTCCGGCCGGTGGTGCAGCGCGTGCCCGGCGTAGGTGACGAACCAGGTCACCGCGGCGGTCGGCCGGATGACGTTGAGCAGCTCGACCGCGGCCGTGTGCGGGTCGAGCGGGCGGCCGTCGGCGTCCTCGTGCCGGACGACCGCGTCCAGCGCCGACCCCTCCGGCGCGGTGGCGGTGCCCGCGCGCACGTCCTCCACGAGCCGGCACAGCCAGGCCTCGCCGCGGGACCGCGCCCGCCGGGCCCGCCAGTGCCGCGGGCCGGGTGTGGCGAACCCGTCGACCATGGCGACCAGATCGCGGGCCACGCCGTCCACGTCGTCCACCGGGATGCCGGCCCACCGGCAGACGCCCCGGGTGAGCACCCGGCTCGCCTCGTCGAACAGGACCACGGACGGACGCGCGCACCAGGCCGGCACCGCCTCGTCCCAGGCGGCGCCGACGCTCTCCACCACCCCGGCGACGGCCTCGCGCCCGGTGAGCAGGTCCAGGAACATGCCTTTGCGGACCCGGTGCTCCACGCCGTCCAGGGTGTGCACCGCGCCATGGCCGAACAGGGTGCTCAGCACCGGGCCGGGCAGCGCCGGACGGCGGGCCACGTGCCGTTCGTCGTAGAAGAACCGCACCGCCTCCGGGCCGCGCAGGGCGACCGTGTGCCGGCCCATCACCCGCGCCCGCACCAGGGAGCGCGCGGTGCGGCGCCGGCGGTCCGGGAGCCAGGCGTATCCCTTGGCCAGCAGGGCCAGTGAGCTGTCCGCGATCGGGGCGCTACTCAGATGCATGCGGGCCGGGTGCCCGCCGGCCCCCACCGGAAACGCGGCCCCGGAGCCGCCCGAGCCGCCCCCGCACCGGGCGGCCGGCCCGTCAGGAGCCCGTCGGCTGCCCGGCCCGGTCACGCGGGTTCGCCCGGGCCACCGCGGCCGTCAGGGCTCCGCGCACGTCCTCGGGCAGCCACCCCTCGTGCGGCCAGCGCACGACGAGCTCGGCCACCTCCCGCAGCTTGGTGTTGGTGTGCTGGGAGATCTCCTTGAGGACCTCCCAGGCCGTGCCGGGGCGCACCCCGCCGTAGGCGACCACCACTCCGATCGCCTGGTCCACGATCGCGTGCGAGAAGACGGCGCGCTGAAGCTGCGCCACCTCCTGCCGCAGCGCCGCGATCGTCTCGTCGCTCTCCACCTGCTCCGACATGGCGAAATGGGTCTCCGGAAGGTCAGTCGTGCCGTTATTGACACGCTGCCCCCGATCGGCGCGGAAGAGGGTGCGGTGAACGAATCGTCGCAGTGGTGGCTGTACGGAAAACGAAATGCTGCGATGCTTCGAAGTCGGAGCATCCGGTCGCCCGGACCGGTGACGGCGTCGAATCGGGGCAGAAGGTTCCCATGGGTTCGCTGATCTTCGACAGTGACGACCTCGAGGTGACCGAGGAGTTCCTCTGCCGCGCCTACGCCCGCATGCGCATCGGGAGCACCACCCCCGAGTCCAGCAGGGCGCGCGTCCGCCGCGACGCCGGCGCGTCGATGAGCGTGGACGAACTCGAACTCGACTTCGAGATGACCTACTCGGTGGCCCCGCTCGGCCGGATCTGCCTGTGCGTCGTCCACGAGGGCACCGTCCGCGACCACGTCTTCCAGGGGGTCCGGGACGACTTCGGTCCCGGTGACGCGGTGTTGTTCGCGCCGCCGGACCTGCCGTTCGCGGGCCGGGTCGACAACGCCCGCTACAACATCACCATGTTCGACCCCGGCCTGCTCGACCAGGTCGCCGCCGGGTCCGGGAAGACGCTGCTCGAGCCCGTCCGGCTCACCGGGCACCGGCCGCACGCCCCGGCCGCCGCCGAGCGGCTCCGGCGCACGATCGTCTACCTGCGCGACCATGTGCTGGGCGACACGGACGCCGCCGCGGAGCCGCTGGTCGTGTCGGCCGGCGCCCAGCTGCTCGCCGCGAGCGTCCTGGCGGCCTTCCCGAACAACGCGCGCACCGACCCCACCGCCCGGGACCGCGCGGACGCCCACTCCGCGACCCTGCGGCGCGCCGTCGCGTACATAGACGACCACGCGCACGAGCCGATCACCGTCGCCGACATCGCCGCCGCCGCCCACGTCACCATCCGGACGCTGCAGTACGCGTTCCGCCGGCACCTGGACACGACACCGCTCGGCTACGTACGGCAGGTCAGGCTGAGCCACGCCCACCGCGATCTGCTCGCGGCCGGACCGGGCGACGACACGTCGGTGGGTGCCGTCGCCGCCCGCTGGGGATTCCCGCACCCGGGGCGTTTCGCCTCCCTGTACCGCGCGATGTACGGCACCAGCCCGTCGCGCACGCTGCGCGGCTGAGCGGCCGTCGGGAGGGTCAGGGCAGGCGCTGGCCCTCCACGACCTCGGACAGGTCCAGCTCCCGCGCGACGAGGGCGTGCGCGGTGTCCGTGAGGCGGCACCGCCCCCGGGTCACATACGTGTTGAGCAGCCGGGCGGCCTCGGCGACGCTGACGTCCGCGTGCTGCGCGAGCATGCCCCGGGCGATGTCCAGCGTCGCCTTGGCGGCGATGACGCTCTGGACGCGGGTGATGACGTCGTCGCTCCGGGCGGGCTCGGTGGACCAGTGCATCAGCCCGAGCGTGGCGGAGTCCGCGAGGGCCTGCGCGAGATGCACGTCGTTCTCGGGGAGACGGCCGGTGCTGCCGCGCAGCAGGGTGAGGACGCCGATGGGACGGTCGTGCAACTGCATCGGGACCGCCTGCAGGGAGCCGTAGCCGGTCTCCAGCATGACGCCGACCAGTCTGGGCCAGCGCGCGTACTCCACCGCGATGTCCGGGACGGACACCGGGTGGGCGGTGCGGTAGCACTCCATGCAGGGCCCCTGGCCGGTCTGCACCTGGAGCACCTCGATGAAGGCGGCCTCCTCGTCGGTGGTGGCCATGGTCCTGAGATGACCGCGCGCGTCACCGATCATCACGGCCGCCGCGTCCGTCTCCAGCAGGTCCGTGCAGGCGTGCACCAGGCGCTGGAACAACCGCAGCGGGTCGAACTCCGCCGCGTAGGTGTCGGACAGGGCGACGAACGTCTGCGCCAGCTGCCGCTCGCGGTTCATGCGCGCCTCCCCGGCGTGATGGTTCGGACACGGATCATCGGTTCGGTCAGTCGTCTCGCAGGTCGAGGGAGCGGTTCAGTACGGCACGCGCGACCTCGACGGCCGTGCTGCCTTGGGCGAAAGCCCGCGCCCGCAGGCGCAACAACGCCTCCTCCGCGCTGACGCCGAGCTGGACCATGATCATGCCGGTGGCCTGATGCACCTCCTCGCGGTCGGTCTCCGCTCCTGACAGCCACGTTACGACTCCTTCGGGGTCGGGCGAAGCGTGGTCGAGGGCGACCACGGTCAAAGTGACCGCGTCGGCGACCAGCAGGGCGGTGCGCACCCGCTCCACGGGCAGGGAACCCGGCACGTCACGGTAGAGATCCAGCGTGCCCAGAGCCGCCCCGGCGCCGGCGAGGGGCAGCGAGAAGGCGGCCGCCGCGCCGGCTCTCGAAGCCTGCACGGAGAACAGGGGCCAGCGGCGTGTGTCGGGCGGCGACCCGAGATCGGTGGCGGACACCGGGGCCCGCAGCCGGACCGCCTCCAGGCTGGGGCCCTCGCCGAGGGTGTACTGGATGTCCGCGAGGCGGGAGGAGACCTCGTCGCTGGCGCAGAGCACGACACCGGAGGAGGTGCCGTTGCCGAGGACCGACACCGACAGGCCCGACATCTCGGGCAGCAGGGTGGCGCAGGCCTCGCACAGGGCCTCCGGCACGGCGGCGGCCGGCAGGCCGTGCACCCGGCCGATGAGTTCATGGGCGATCCGCGTCCGCTCGACGTCCATCGCCCGCTCGGCGTCCCCGTCCCCGAGGAGACCGTCATCGGCCACGACCCTCACCTCCCCGCGGCCACGCTGGACAAGGCTTGTCCGATCTTGGCACAAGGAACTCCTCCGTCGTACCGCCCGGCGCCCGCGGCCCCGCACCCGGCGGCCCGGTCCGCTTCCGTCGGTGCGGGGCGGCTGGAAGCTCCGGCTGTCCGGCCCCGGCACGGTCGCCGGGTTTCCTCGGCATGCCGGAGGGAAACGCGCGCCGGGCACCCGTGAGCCGTTCGGCTCAACAGGACCCGGTGCCGTGGCACAGTGGCCCCATGTGCGGCCGATACGCCTCCACCCGCAGCCCCCAGGACCTGGCCCAGCTGTTCCAGGTCGACGAGTGGCACCCGGAGGAGGCCCTGGAACCCAGCTGGAACGTGGCTCCCACCGATGACGTGTGGGCCGTCCTGGAACGCCGGCCGCGCGGCGCCGGCGAGGACGCCCCGGCGCCGCGCGTGCTGCGGCCGATGCGCTGGGGCCTGGTGCCGTCCTGGGCGAAGGACGTGAAGACCGGCGCCCGGCTGATCAACGCGCGCGTGGAGACCGTCCACGAGAAGCCCGCCTTCCGCCGCGCCTTCGTCAAACGCCGCTGCCTGCTCCCGGCGGACGGCTTCTACGAGTGGGAGCAGGTCCGCGACGACCCCTCGGGAAAGGTCCGCAAGCAGCCCTACTTCATCCACCCCGAGGACGGAAGCGTCCTGGCCCTCGCCGGTCTGTACGAGTTCTGGCGCGACCCGGCCGTCAAGGACGACGACGACCCGGCGGCCTGGCTGCTGAGCTGCACGATCATCACCACCGAGGCCACCGACGCCGCCGGCCGCGTCCACCCCCGGATGCCGCTGGCGCTCGCTCCCGACCACTACGACGCCTGGCTCGACCCGCGCCACGAGTCCCCGGACGGCCTGCGCGCCCTGCTGGTCCAGCCGGCGGAGGGCCACCTGGCCGCCCGCCCCGTCTCCACGGCGGTGAACAACGTCCGCAACAACGGCCCCCGGCTCCTGGAGGAACGGACGTAGGGTCGGGGGCGCCGGGCACGACCGACCTCACCCCGCCGGAGGGCACGCGTGACGACCACCACCCCGACGCTCACCCTGGACGACGTCCGTGACGCGGCCGCGCGCCTCGCGGGCGTCGCCCACCGCACCCCGGTGCTGCGCTCACGCGTCCTGGACGAACGGGTCGGTGCCGAGGTGTTCCTGAAGTGCGAGAACTTCCAGCGGGTCGGCGCCTTCAAGTTCCGCGGCGCCTACAACGCGGCGTCCCGGCTGACCCCCGATCAGCTCGCCCGGGGCATCGCCGCCTACTCGTCCGGGAACCACGCCCAGGCCGTCGCGCTCGCCGCCCGCGAGCTCGGGACCACCGCGGTGATCGTCATGCCCGAGGACGCGCCGCCGTCGAAGCGGGCCGCGACCGAGGGCTACGGCGCCGAGGTCGTCACCTACGACCGCTACACCGGGGACCGGGTGGCGATCACCGAGGCGCTGGCCGCCGAGCGGGGCCTGACCGTGATCCCGCCGTACGAGCATCCGCACATCATGGCCGGGCAGGGCACCGCAGCGCTCGAACTCCTGGAGGAGACCGGGGAGCTGGACCTGCTGGTGGTGCCGGTCGGCGGCGGCGGGCTGATGGCGGGCAGCGCCACGGCGGCCAAGGCCCTGTACCCGGGCATCCGGATGACCGGGGTCGAGCCGGAGGCCGGGGACGACACCCGGCGGTCGCTCGCCGAGGGGCGCCGCGTCAGCGTCCCGGTGCCCCGCACCATCGCCGACGGGCAGGCCGTGCACACGCCGGGGGAGCTGACCTTCGCGGTGAACCGGCGGCTCGTCGACGACATCGCGCTGGTCGGCGACGACGAGATCCGCGACGCGATGCGGTTCGCCTTCGAACGTTTGAAGATCGTGGTCGAGCCGAGCGGCGCCACCCCGCTCGCGGCCCTCCTCTCCGGCCGGACCGGACCGCTCCCGGGCCGGGTCGGCGTGATCGTCTCGGGCGGCAACGTGGACGCCGGACGGTTCGCCGAGCTGTGCGGGCCGGGGAGCTGAGTCCCGGCTGGCGGGCCCCGGTGGCCGGGCGGACCATGGGGTGGTAGAGGGGCCGGCCGCCTACGGCGGTGCCCAGGGCCGCTGGGAGACCGGCCCGGCCGCGTGCGCGGGACGCGGCCCGAAGGGAGCGCGCCATGCTGGAAGTGAAGATGCTCGAGAAGCCGGACGAGCGGCGTGATTTCCCCCGCGGCCACATCGAGGCGGTCCACCTGAGCGACCTGGACTTCGCCGTGGCCACCCTGGAGCCGGGCTGGCGCTGGAGCGAGTCGCTGGCCCCGATCGTGGGCACCTCCAGCTGCGAGATGCACCACAACGGCTATGTCGTCCAGGGCCGCCTGCACATCCGCATGAACGACGGCGCCGAGACCGAGGTCGGCCCCGGTGACGTCTATGTGTGCAGCCCGGGGCACGACGCCTGGGTCGCCGGTGACGAGCAGGTCGTCGTGTACGACTTCCAGGGCCAGACGGCCCGTGAGTTCGCCAAGCACTAGGCGGGGCGAGCCAGGGCGCGTGCCGGTCCGTCAGACGGTGATGACGACCTTGGCGCGCGCGTGCTCGACCTCCAGGTACCGGATCGCCTCGGCCGCTTCGCCCAGTTCGTAGGTCCGCTCGACGACCGGGGCGATCCTTCCCGACTCGGCCAGTTCGCGCAGGGCCGCGAGGTTGGCGCGGCTCTGCCGGGCGGTGACGTCCCGCAGCCGCTGCCCGCCCGCGAAGGGCGCCGCCAGCTGCCGTTTGAGGAACAGCGCCATCGGCCCGACGACACTGCCGCCCTCGTAGACGCCTCCGCCGGACAGGACGAGCGTCCCGGTGGGGGCGAGGGCGCGCCGGAGGTCCCCCAGCGAGCGGTTGCCCACGAGGTCCAGCACCACGTCCCAGCGCTCACCGCGCCGGGCGAAGTCCTCCCGGGCGCGGTCGATCACCTGGTCGGCGCCCAGTGAGCGGACCAGGTCGGCGTTGCGCGCGCTGCACACGGCGGTGACCTCGGCGCCGTACGCCTTGCCGAGCTGCACGGCGAAGGTGCCGACGCCGCCCGAGGCGCCGTTGACCAGCAGGCTCTGGCCCTCCTGGAGGCGGGCGACGTCCCGGAGCGCCATCAGCGCGGTGTTCCCCGCCAGCGGCATCGCGGCCGCCTGCTCGAAGGTGAGCCCGGCCGGCTTGGGGCCGATCTCGTCGGCGCGGGCGCACACGTACTCGGCGAAGGTGCCGTCGGCCTCGCCGTACACCTCGTCGCCGGGCTGGAGCCCCGTGACCCCGGCGCCCAGCGTCTCCACCACCCCGGCGAGGTCCCGGCCCCGGATACGGGTCCTCGGCCGGCGCCAGCCCATCATGCCGCGCCCGATCAGCGGGTCGCCGTGCATGAAGTGCCAGTCGTAGGCGTTCACGGACGCCGCCCGCACCCGCACGAGCACCTCGCCGGCGCCCGGCACCGGCCGTTCGGCGTCCGTGAACTCCAGGGTGTCCGCGGAGCCGTACCGGTCCTGGACCACTGCCTTCATGGGGTCCCCCCTCCACTCACGCCGAGCGTAGGAAAGGCCGCGGGGCCTGACCATCCGGGCCGCACCCTGATTTCTCCCCGGGCCCCCGGCGGCCGGTGCCAGGGCCACGCACCTCACACGCCCGCGCGCTTGCCTCCGAAAACCGATCGGTTTACGCTGCGGGAAGTGGAAACCGATCGGTTTCCTCGCGGGTCGGCACGACACGCACCCCCGTTATCGAGGAGAGATTCATGACCGCCATCGAAGGATCCGTCGCCCTGGTCACCGGAGGCAGCCGCGGCATCGGCCGGGCCCTGGTCGACGCCCTCTACGAGCGCGGCGCGAAGAAGGTGTACGCCACCGCCCGCGACCCGCGCACCGTCACCCACCCCGACGCCGTGCCGCTGGCCCTGGAGGTCACCGACCCCGCGTCCGTCGCCGCCGCGGCCGAGCAGGCCCAGGACGTCACCCTGCTGATCAACAACGCGGGCGCGTCCGTGAACGCGAACTTCCTCGACGCGCCCGTCGACGACGTGCGGCGCGAGTTCGAGACCAACTTCTACGGGCCGCTCCTGGTCACCCGCGCCTTCGTGCCCGTCCTCGAGCGCAACGGCGGCGGCCACATCCTCAACGTGCACTCCGTGCTGTCCTGGATCGGCCTCGCCCACTCCTACAGCGCCTCCAAGGCCGCCCTGTGGTCGGCGACCAACTCGCTCCGGCTCGACCTGCGCCCGCGCGGCATCGAGGTCACCGGCCTGCACGTCGGCTACGTCGACACCGATCTGACCGCCCACATCGACGCGCCCAAGGTCACCGCCGAGAGCGTCGCCGCGCAGGCGCTCGACGGCATCGAGGCGAACGCCTTCGAGGTGCTCGCCGACGACGTCTCCCGCCAGGTCAAGGCCGGACTCGCCGCCGACCCGGCGGTCCTCTACGGGAAGTTCGCCGCCTGATCACACCGGCAGCAGGCGCCCCACCAGGGCGCTGAGCTGCCGGGCGGTCCGGCACTCGTGCATCTCCACCAGCTCGGCGTAGTCCGGGGCGGCGGAGTCGCCGGTGCCCCAGCGGGAGTGCTGCTCGGGGTTCAGCCAGTACACGCGGCGCGCCCGGCGCGCGATCCGGCGGACGGCCGGCAGGTTCGGGTCGCTCATGTTCGTGCGGGCGTCACCGAGGACGAACACCGTGGTCCGCGGGCCCACCGCCTCCTCGTACCGCTCGGCGAACTCGCCCAGCGCCATCCCGTAGTCGCTGCTGCCGTGGTAGCCGGTGATCCCGGCCTCACCCTGGATGCGCGCGGCCAGCCCCTCCGGGTCGGCGGCCCCGTGCTCCAGGAGCCCGGTCACCTCGTCGACCCGGTTGACGAAGGCGAACACCCGCACCTTGGAGAACTGGTCGTGCAGCGCCTGCACGAGCAGCATCGTGAAGTCGGAGAACCCCGACACCGAGCCCGACACGTCGCACAGCAGCACCAGTTCGGGCCGTGCGGGCCGGCGCCGGCGCAGCACCGGCCGCATCGGCACCCCGCCCGTGGACAGCGAACCGCGCAGGGTCCTGCGCAGATCGATGCTGCCCCGCGAGGCCCGCCGGCGCCGCGCGGCCAGCCGCGTCGCGAGCTTGCGGGCCAGCGGCCGCACCGTCCGCCGCAGCTCCGCCAGCTGATCCCGGCCGGCGAACAGGAAGTCGACCCGGTCGGCGGTCGGCCGTACCGCCCGGCGGGCGATCTCGTCCCGGCCGCGCCGCTCGGCCACCCGGCGCCGCGCCTCGGCGGCCACCATCGCCCGGAAGGCGTCGATCCGGCGCCGGATCTCGTCCTCCAGCAGCCGGTCGGTGAACCCGGAGGTGCCGCCCCGCGCCCGTACGTCGTCGCGGACCCGCGCCATCAGTGTCTGCGGCCGCAGCCGCTCCAGCGTCTGGTACGACGACCAGCCGTCCGACTCCGGCGCCGAGCCGTAGCCGCCGAAGCCGTCGACCGCCTCGGCGGCGAGCCGCAGCATCAGTGCCCGGTCGTCGGTGGCGAGCGCCTCCGCCAGCCGCTCCCGCAGATCCTCGCGGCCCGCCGACGGCTGCTCCGGACCCCCGACGCCGCGCGGGAAGTACAGGTCGAAGACCGGGTCGAACACCTGCCGCTGCCCGGTGCCGTGCAGCAGGGTCGCGGCCAGGCCCTCCCGCAGCAGCTCCCGGTCCGCGAGACCGAGCGCCTCGACGGCCCGGGCCGCGTCCACGCTCTCGCCCGTGCCGATCCGCACGCCGTGCGCCCGCAACGCCCCCACCAGGGACGTCAGCCGCTCGGCCACCCCCGGGGGCGTGGTCACAGGGCGTCCAGGTCGAGCTTGGCGGTCGCCTTGAGCACGTCGTCCTGGTGCTTGAGCAGCACCCCGAGGGTGGACCGCACGACCGTCTCGTCCAGCGTGCCCGCGCCGAGGGCGAGCAGCGTGCGCGCCCAGTCGATGGTCTCGGCGACCGACGGCACCTTCCGCAGGTCCATGGCCCGCAGCGCGCCCACGACCCGGACGACCGAGCGGGCCAGCGCCTCGTCGAGCCCCGGCACCTTCAGCCGGACGATCCGGCGCTCCAGCTCCTCGTCCGGGAAGCCGATGTGCAGGAACAGACAGCGGCGGCGCAGCGCCTCGGACAGCTCCCGGCTGGCATTGGAGGTGAGGACCACGAAGGGCTTGCGGGTCGCGGTGATGGTGCCGAGCTCCGGCACGGTCACCTGGAAGTCGCTGAGCACCTCCAGCAGCAGGCCCTCCACCTCGACGTCGGCCTTGTCGGTCTCGTCGATCAGCAGCACCTTCGGGTCGTCGCCCCGGATGGCCGTCAGCAGCGGCCGGGTGAGCAGGAACTCCTCGCTGAAGATGTCCGTGCGCGTCTCGTCCCACGTCTCGTCGCGGCCCGCGCTGATGCGCAGCAGCTGCTTGGCGTGGTTCCACTCGTACAGCGCCCGGGACTCGTCGACGCCCTCGTAGCACTGGAGCCGTACCAGCCGGGCGTCCGCCACCTCGGCGACGGCCTTGGCGAGTTCGGTCTTGCCCACCCCGGCCGGGCCCTCGACCAGCAGGGGCTTGCCGAGCCGGTCGGCGAGGAAGACGGTCGTGGCGACGGCGGGCGAGGCGAGGTAGCCGGTCGCGGCCAGACGCGCGGAGACGTCGTCGACGGAAGTGAACAACGGGGCCTCCGAGGGGAGTGTCCAAGCGCTTGTTCAGTGGATGATGCCACGAGCGTTCCCGGCACCGGAAGACGGTACACCGATCGGTTTCCTCGCGGCCCCGCGCGCGGTACCCTCACGGGTATGGCCACATCAGACAAGGCGTCCACCCGGGACCGGCTCCTCGACGCGGCGTCCGAGCTCTTCTACCGCGACGGCGTCTCCATCGGCGTCGAGGCGCTGTGCCGTACCGCCGGCGTCTCGAAGCGGTCCATGTACCAGCTCTTCACGTCCAAGAACGAGGTCCTGGCGGCCAGCCTGCAGCGCCGGCTCCCCGCGTACGAGGCGCAGCTGATCCTCCCCGAGCAAGTGCCCGGCACCCCGCGCGAGCGCATCCTGCACGTGTTCGAGCGCCTGGAGAAGAGCGCGGCCGAGCCCACCTTCCAGGGCTGCCCCTATCTGGCCGCGCTGGTCGAACTGAAGGACCCCGAGCACCCCGCCAGCGTGGTCGCCCGGGGCGCCAAGGACGGGATGCGGGACTACTTCCGCGCCCAGGCCGAGCGCGGCGGCGCCCGCGACCCGGAGCTGCTGTCCCGGCAGCTCATGCTGGTCTTCGACGGCGCCAACGCGCGGGCGGGGGCCCGCGTCGAGACCCTGGACGGGCTGACCACGGAGACCGTGACGGTACTCCTCGACGCGTCCGGCCTGGCCTGACGGGCCGGCCGTCCGTCAGCCCAGCAGGATCACTTCCAGGGTGCGCGGACCGTGCACCCCCTCCACCCGGTCCAGTTCGATGTCGCTGGTCGCCGACGGCCCGGAGATCCACGTCAGGGGACGCGCCGGGTCCAGGCGGTCGAGCGCCTGCGGGACGGACGACACGACCTGCTCCGGGACCCGGACCACACAGATGTGGTGGTCGGGGACGAGGGTGATCCGGCGCCGGCCCTGGTCGGGGGAGCCGTCCAGGACGATCGTGCCCGTCTCCGCGACGGCGACCGCGCAGCCGGTCACCACGCTCTCCACCCGGTCGAGTTCCTGGGGTGTGCTCTGCGCGCGGTCCTCGACCCGCTCGGGGCCGTCGGCCGGCAGCCACTCCGGCGGCAGCCCGGCCGGAACGAGCACCTGCCGGGCCCCCCGCGCGTCCAGCAGCCGCCGCACGAGGCCCGGCAGCTCCTTCGCGTCCGCCCGGTGCACGACCGCCCGGTAGTCCGCCAGGTTCTCCGCCAGCAGATCCACCGTCTCCTCGACGGTCCGCTTCCCGTGCTCGCGCAGATAGTCCCGCTCGACCGGCGCGTCCTCACCCGGCGGCACATCCGCCAGCGCCCGCCGCACCCGGCCCAGAATCCGCTCCCTGGAGCTCACTTCGCCCCGTCCTTTCCGCCGTTCGTCCGCCGCCACCAGTCCCGGAACGGCTCCGCGGGCACCTGCGGCAGATCACGCGTCCCGCTCCACGCCCGGCCCGGACCGGGCAGCGTCCGCGGATGCAGCCGCCGGGTGCGCGAGGCGATCCGCTGCCCGGTGCGCAGGGCGCCCGGACGGCTGAACGCCCAGCGGGCCGCCCGCATCGCCGCGCGCTCGGCCGCGTGCCCCTTCGCGGGCTTCAGGACCACCTTGTCGCCCCGTGAGGTCACCTGTCCGCCCTCGACGACCCGCTCCCGCAGATGCACCAGCACCTCCGGGATGTCGATGGCGACCGGGCACACCTCGTAGCAGGCACCGCACAGCGACGAGGCGTACGGCAGCGACGCGTCGATCTCGCTCCCGGTGCCCCGCAGCTGGGGGCTGAGGATGGCGCCGATCGGGCCGGGATACACCGAGCCGTAGGCGTGCCCGCCCGCCCGCTCGTACACCGGGCACACGTTGAGGCAGGCCGAGCAGCGGATGCAGCGCAGCGCCTGCCGGCCCACCTCGTCGGCGAGGGTGTCGGTGCGCCCGTTGTCGAGCAGCACCAGATGGAAGGCGCGCGGCCCGTCCCCGTCGGTCGTCCCGGTCCACGTCGACGTGTACGGGTTCATGCGCTCGGCGGTGGAGGAGCGGGGGAGCGTCTGCAGGAACACCTCCAGGTCCCGCCAGGTCGGCACGAGCTTCTCGATGCCGACCACCGAGATCAGTGTCTCGGGCAGCGTCAGGCACATCCGCCCATTGCCCTCGGACTCCACGACGACCAGGGTTCCGGTCTCGGCGACCATGAAGTTGGCGCCGGAGATCCCCACCTTCGCCCGCAGGAACTTCTCCCGCAGATGCAGCCGGGCCGCCTCGGCCAGCTCGGCGGGCGTGTCCGTCAGCCCGTCCGGGGCGGGACGGCCCCACGCGCCCATCTCACGGCGGAAGATGTCCCGGATCTCGCCCCGGTTGCGGTGGATCGCCGGGACGAGGATGTGCGAGGGCCGGTCCCGGCCCAACTGCACGATCAGCTCGGCGAGGTCCGTCTCGTAGGCGCGGATGCCCTCCGCCTCCAGCGCCTCGTTCAGGCCGATCTCCTGCGTGGCCATCGACTTGACCTTCACGACCTCCGACTCGCCGGTCGCCTTGACCAGGTCCGCCACGATCCGGTTGGCCTCGTCGGCGTCCGTCGCCCAGTGCACGGTGCCGCCGGCCGCCGTGACCGACGCCTCCAACTGCTCCAGATAGCGGTCGAGATGACGCAGCGTGTGGTCCTTGATCCGCCTGCCCGCCTCCCGCAGCGCCGCCCAGTCCGGCACCTCGGCGACCGCCTTGGCGCGCTTGGCGCGGATGGTGTGCGTGGCGTGCCGCAGATTGCCCCGCAGCGTCGCGTCGTGCACCGCCTCGCGGGCGGCCTCGGGGAACGCCGGCATCCCGACGAACGTGCCACTCATACGGCCGGGTCCTCCTTCGTGCTCGCCAGGATCTCCGCGATGTGCACCGGCCGCATCCCCGTCCGCAGCCGGGCCATGGTGCCGCCGATGTGCATCAGACAGGAGTTGTCGGCCGCGCACAGCACCTCGGCGCCCGTCGACACGGCGTTGCGCACCTTGTCCGCGCCCATCGCCGCCGAGACGTCCGCGTTCTTCAGCGCGAACGTGCCGCCGAAGCCGCAGCACTCGTCGGCGCCCGGCAGTTCGGCCAGCTCCAGTCCCTCGACGGCCCGCAGCAGCCGCAGCGGCCGCTCGCCGAGCCCCAGCGACCGCAGTCCGTGACAGGTCGGGTGGTACGTCACCCGGTGCGGGTAGTACGCCCCGACGTCCGTCACCCCCAGCACGTCCACCAGGAACTCCGTCAGCTCGTACGTCCTGGGCACCACCGGCGCCAGCGTGGCCGCGAGCGAGTCGCCGCGTCCCTCGGCCCGCGCCCGCTCGCCCATCCGCGGATACAGCTCCCGCACCATCGCCCCGCACGACCCGGACGGGGTGACGATCGCGTCGTACTCCCCGAAGACATCGAAGAAACGCCGGGCCAGCGGCTCGGCCTCATGCCGGTAGCCGGTGTTGTAGTGCGCCTGCCCGCAACAGGTCTGCGCCATCGGGAAGTCGACCTCGACACCCAGCCTGGTCAGCAGTTTCACCACGGCACGCCCGGTGTCCGGATAGAGCGTGTCGTTGACACAGGTCAGGAACAGGGCGACACGCATCGCGGCTCCTTCGGGGTCGGTCATGGGACGAGTCAGGGTAGTGCGGCGGCACGCGCGCGGGCAGACCCGCTCACGCCCGGGCGAGCCGGGCCTCCGCCGCCGCCCAGAGCGCCGGGTCCCCGCCCGGCTCGTACCGGGCGAGCGGCTGGGTACGGCGCAGCAGGCGCCGCCCGTCGGCCAGGTCGCCCACGAGCCCGTGGGCCCGTGCCTGGACGAGGACGTTGCCCAGGGCGGCCGCCTCGGCCGGGCCGGCCACCACGGGCAGCCCGCACGCGTCGGCCGTCAGCCGGCACAGCAGCGCGTTGCGCGCCCCGCCGCCCACGACGTGCACCACGTCCACCGGGTGACCGGCCAGCCGCTGGGCGTCGAGGACGGCCCGCCGGTGCGCCAGGGCGAGCGAGTCGAGGATGCAGCGCGTGATCTCGGCGGGTGACGCGGGCACCGGCTGACCCGACGCCCGGCAGGCCGCGGCGATCCGCTCCGGCATCCGGCCCGGCGCCAGGAACGCGGTGTCCCCGGCGTCCACGACCGACCGCAGCGCGGGCACCAGGGCCGCCTCCCGCAGCAGTCCGTCCAGCTCGGGGTCGCCCCAGGCGCGCAGGCACTCCTGGAGCAGCCAGAGCCCCATGATGTTCCGCAGGTGGCGGACCGTGCCGTCCAGGCCCAGCTCGTTGGTGAAGTTGGCGGCCCGGCTCTCCTCCGTCAGGACCGGCGCCCGCAGTTCCAGACCGGCCAGCGACCAGGTGCCCGTGCAGATGTACGCGAACCGCTCGCCCTCGGCCGGTACGGCGGCCACCGCCGACGCGGTGTCGTGCGAGCCGACCGCCGTCACCGGCACCGGCCCGCTGAGCCCGGTCTCCTCCAGTACCTCCTCGCGCAGCAGGCCCGCCGGGTCGCCCGGGTCGCGCAGCGGCGCGAAGAGACGCAGGTCGACCCCCAGCCGGTCGGCGACGCCGTACGCCCAGTCGCGGGTGCGCGGGTCGATCAGCTGGGTCGTGGAGGCGTTGGTCAGCTCGGTGCCCTGCTCGCCGGTCAGCCAGTAGGAGATCAGGTCGGGGATGAGCAACAGCCTCCGCGCCTGCGCCAGTTGAGCGGAGTCCCGGGCGGCCGCCAGCTGGTAGAGGGTATTGAACGGCGCGTACTGAAGGCCCGTCGCCGCGTACAGCTCGGCGGGCGGCACGGCCTCCCACACCGTCCGCGCGACCCCGTCCGTCCGGGTGTCCCGGTAGTGCACGGGGTTGCCGAGCAGGCCCCCGTCCGCGTCCAGCAGCCCGTAGTCCACGGCCCAGCCGTCGATGCCGACCGAGTCGACCGGCCCGGCCGCCCGCAGCCCGTCCAGCACCCCGGCGTACAGCGCGAGGACGTCCCAGCGCAGCCCTTCCGGCACCCGTACGGGCCGGTTGGGGAAGCGGTGCGCCTCGGTCAGCTCCAGGGTGCCGGGGCCGACCCGGCCGACCATGACGCGCCCGCTGGACGCGCCGAGGTCGACCGCCGCGTACGCCCGTACGTCCCCACTCCTCTTCCCGCTCATCGCAGGAAAGCGGCCGCGACCCCGGCGTCGACCGGGATGTGCAGGCCGGTGGTGTGGGCCAGCTCGCCGCCGGTCAGCGCGAAGACGGCGTTGGCGACGTGCTCGGGCAGCACCTCCCGCTTGAGCAGGGTGCGCTGGGCGTAGAACTCGCCGAGCTTCGCCTCCTCCACGCCGTACACCGCGGCCCGCCGGGCGCCCCAGCCGCCGGCGAAGATGCCCGAACCGCGCACCACACCATCGGGGTTGATGCCGTTGACGCGGATGCCGTGCTCACCGAGCTCGGCGGCGAGCAGCCGCACCTGGTGGGCCTGGTCGGCCTTGGTGGCGCCGTACGCGATGTTGTTCGGGCCCGCGAACACGCCGTTCTTGGACGCGATGTAGACGATGTCGCCGCCGAGCCCCTGCGCCGTCATCACCCGGGCCGCCTCCCGGGACACCAGGAAGGAACCACGCGCCATGATGGCGTGCTGGAGGTCCCAGTCCCGCGCCGACGTCTCCAGCAGCGGCTTGGAGATGGAGATGCCCGCGTTGTTGACGACGAGGTCGACGCCGCCGAACGCGAGGACGGCGGACCGGAAGGCGGCGGCGATCTGCTCCTCGTCGGTGACGTCCACCGTCACGGCGGCGGCCCGGTCGGGGCCGCCCAGTTCCTCGGCGACGGCGGCCGCGCTCCCGCCGTCCAGGTCCGCGACGACCACGCACGCGCCCTCTGCCGCCAGCCGGTGCGCGATGGCCTTGCCGATGCCGCTGCCCGCACCGGTCACCAGCGCGACCCGGGCCGCCAGCGCCTTCGGCGGCGGCATCCGCCGCAGCTTGGCCTCCTCCAGCTCCCAGTACTCGATGCGGAACTTCTCCGCCTCCTCGATCGGCGCGTAGGAGGAGACGGCCTCGGCGCCGCGCATCACGTTGACGGCGTTGACGTAGAACTCGCCCGCCACCCGGGCGGTCTGTTTGTCCTTGCCGAAGCTGAACATGCCGACCCCGGGCACCAGCACGATCGCCGGGTCCGCCCCGCGCATGGCGGGGGAGTCCGGCAGGGCGTGCCGCCGGTAGTAGGCGGCGTACTCCTCGCGGTACGCGGCGTGCAGCTCCGTCAGCCGGGCCAGGGCCTCCTCCAGGGGCGCGGTGGGCGGCAGGTCCAGGACGAGCGGCCGCACCTTCGTGCGCAGGAAGTGGTCGGGGCAGGAGGTGCCCAGCGCGGCGAGCCGCGGGTGCTCGGCGCGCGCCAGGAAGTCGAGCACGGTCTCCGAGTCGTCGAAGTGCCCGACCTGCGGCCTGTCCCGCGAGGCGACGGCCCGTACGTACGGCGCGAGAGCCGCCGCCCGCTCCCGCCGCTCGGCCTCCGGCAGCGGCTCGTACCCCTCGACGACCGGCCCGAAGGGCTCCGGCCGCCCCCGCTCGGCGAGGAACCGCTCGGCGCTGCGGATGATGTGCAGCGAGTTCCGCTCGCACTCCTCGGAGGTGTCGCCCCACGCCGTGATGCCGTGCCCGCCGAGCACACAGCCGATCGCGCGGGGGTTGGCCTCCTTGACGGCGGCGATGTCCAGGCCGAGCTGGAACCCGGGTCGCCGCCACGGCACCCACACCACGCTGTCGCCGAAGCACTCCGCCGTCAGCTTCTCCCCGTCGGCCGCGCAGGCCAGCGCGATCCCGGAGTCCGGGTGCAGATGGTCCACGTGGGCGGCGTCGACCAGCCCGTGCATGGCGGTGTCGATGGAGGGCGCGGCACCGCCCTTGCCGTGCAGGCAGTAGTCGAACGCGGCGACCATCTCGTCCTCGCGCTCCACACCGGGGTAGACGCCCTTGAGCGACCGCAGCCGGTCCAGCCGCAGCACGGCCAGCCCGTCCTCGGTCAGCGTCCCGAGGTCGCCCCCGGACCCCTTGACCCACATCAGCTCGACGTCCCCGCCGGTGACGGGATCGGTCGCGGTGCCCTTGGCGGAGGCGTTGCCGCCCGCGTAGTTGGTGTTGCGGGGGTCGGCGCCCAGCCGACGGGACCGGGCGAGCAGAGCGGCGACTTCACGGTGAACCATGACAACCAGTCCTTGAGGTAGAGGGTGAGCGGAACGCTTCGAGGGGCGCGGGGAACTGCGCGATCAGCCCCCACGAACCCGCGGTCCGCGACGAACGAGAACCCGCGGACGCCTACGCCCCCCACCCCGCCTGCTCGCCCCCGACCCGCTCGGCCACGATCCTCTCCGCCCACCCCGAACGGGCGTACGCGGCAAGGGGATCGGGGTCCAGCCCCATCTCCTCGCGCACCTCGCGCAGCAACGGCCGCACATCGGTGCTGTACGCGTCCATCAGCACGGCGTTCGCCCCGAGCACGTCCCCGGAGGCCTGCGCGTCGGCCAGGGCGGAGCGGTCCACGAGCAGCGCCTTCGCGGTGGCCTCCTGCACGTTCATCACCGACCGGATGATCGCCGGGACCTTCGCCTCGATGTTGTGGCACTGGTCGAGCATGAAGGCGACGCCGGAGCCGAACCCGTCGCCGCGCACCACCTCGTACATGATCCGGAACAGCTGGAAGGGGTCGGCGGCTCCCACCATCAGGTCGTCGTCGGCGTAGAAACGGGAGTTGAAGTCGAACCCGCCGAGCCGGCCCTCGCGCAGCAGCGTCGCGACGATGAACTCGATGTTGGTGCCCGGCGCGTGGTGCCCGGTGTCCACCACGACCCGCGCCTTCGGGCCGAGTTTCAGGCAGTGCGCGTACGCGGTGCCCCAGTCCGGGACGTCGGTCGTGTAGAAGGCCGGCTCGAAGAACTTGTACTCCAGCAGCATCCGCTGCCCGTCGCCGAGCCGCCCGTACACCTCGGCCAGCGCCTCGGCCAGCCGGTCCTGACGGGCGCGGATGTCGTCCTGGCCGGGGTAGTTGGTGCCGTCGGCGAACCACAGCTTCAGATCCCGGGACCCGGTGGCGTCCATGATGTCGATGCACTCCAGCAGATGGTCCACGGCCTTGCGGCGCACGCCCGCGTCGGGGTGGCAGACGCTGCCCAGCCGGTAGGCGTCGTCCTGGAAGGTGTTGGAGTTGATCGTGCCCAGCCGCAGCCCGCGCTCCCCGGCGTGCCGGGCCAGCGAGGCGTAGTCGTCGACCCGGTCCCACGGGATGTGCAGGGCGACGGTGGGCGCGACCCCGGTGAACGCGTGCACCTGGGCGGCGTCGTCCAGCTTCTCCCACGGCGACCGGGGCACCCCCTGCTGGGCGAAGACCTTGAAACGCGTGCCCGAGTTCCCGTACGCCCATGACGGCGTCTCGACGGCCTGGGACTTGAGTGCGGCCTTCACCGCGGCGAGCTCGGTCACTGAGGGCTCCTGTGACGTCGGGACCTGGATCGGTGGGGGAGCGGACTGAACCTTCATCATGAAACGATTCAGGACCGGAACGTATGAGTGTCCTGAAGGGCTGTCAACCCCCGTGTCGTCGCCCATCTCCCTTGACGTGGCTGCGATCAACTCGGGCCGCAACATTTCGTCCCGCACCCATTGACGTGACATGGCGGCCGCGCCTAACGTCCCGGCAACCGAGTTGAAACCTTTCACGACGCCGTCAGGGCCGTCCCGCCGGTGTCGTCGAGGAGCCCCCAATGACCCACCCGTCCACCACGGGTCCGGCCCCGGTTCTGGCGCTCAGGGACGTCTCCAAGTCCTTCGGCGCGGTCCGCGCGCTGCGGGACGTCTCCCTGGAGCTGTTCCCCGGGGAGGTGCACGCCCTCGCGGGCGAGAACGGCGCCGGCAAGTCGACCCTGATCAAGACGCTCGCCGGTGTGCACCGGCCCGACACCGGCCAGGTGCTGCTCGACGGCTCGCCCGTCGTCTTCCACGGACCCGGCGACGCCCGCGACGCCGGCATCGCCGTGATCTACCAGGAGCCGACCCTCTTCCCCGACCTGTCGATCGCCGAGAACATCTTCATGGGCCGCCGGCCGCGGCGCTCCCTCGGCCGCATCGACCACCGGGCCACCCACGAGGCCACCCTGGCCCTGATGGCACGGCTCGGTGTCGCGCTCGACCCCGACCGCCCCGCGCGCGGCCTGTCCATCGCCGACCAGCAGATCGTCGAGATCGCCAAGGCGCTGTCCTTCGACGCCCGCGTCCTGATCATGGACGAGCCGACGGCCGCCCTCACCGGCAGCGAGGTCGCCCGCCTCTTCGGCGTCGTGCGCACCCTGCGCGACCAGGGCGCCGCCGTCCTGTTCATCTCCCACCGGCTGGAGGAGATCTTCCGGATCTGCCACCGGGTCACCACCCTGCGCGACGGTGCCTTCGTCGCGAGCGAGCCGGTGGACGGCATGACCGAGGACGACCTGGTCCGCCGCATGGTCGGCCGGGACCTCGACGAGCTGTACCCCAAGCAGGACGTCACACCGGGCGAAGTCGCCCTGAGCGTACGGCGGCTGACCCGCGAGGGCGTCTTCACCGACGTCTCCTTCGACGTGCGGCGCGGGGAGATCGTCGGCCTCGCGGGACTCGTCGGCGCCGGACGCACCGAGGTCGCCCGGGCCGTCTTCGGCGTCGACCGCTGGGACGCCGGCGAGGTCCACGTCGCCGGCCACCCGCTCACCAGCGGCGCGCCCTCCACCGCCATGTCCCACGGGCTCGCCCTCGTCCCCGAGGACCGGCGCGCCCAGGGCCTGGTGATGGACCTGTCCATCGAGCGCAACATCGGCCTCACCGGGCTGCGTTCGACCGTGCGGGCCGGCCTGATGGACCGCGGCGCCGAACGCAGCCGCTCCCTCGACTGGGCCGTCAGGCTCCAGGTCAAGTACGCCCGGATCGCCGACGCCGTCTCCACCCTGTCCGGCGGCAACCAGCAGAAGGTCGTCCTCGCCAAGTGGCTCGCCACGGGCCCCCAGGTGCTGATCGTCGACGAACCCACCCGGGGCATCGACGTCGGCACCAAGGCCGAGGTGCACCGGCTGCTCGGCGAACTCGCCGCCGACGGCGTCGCCATCCTGATGATCTCCTCCGACCTGCCCGAGATCCTCGGCATGGCCGACCGCGTGCTCGTCATGCACGAGGGACGGCTCACCGCCGAACTCCCGCGCTCCGAAGCCACCGAGGAGACCGTGATGGCCGCGGCCACCGGGAGGGCCGCCGCATGACGGTGACCACCCCCGGCAAGGCCCCCACGACCGACGTGCCCACCTCCAGCGGCACCCGCCTGGTCGACCGGGTCTTCAAGATGCGCGAACTCGCCATCCTGGCCGTCCTCCTGGTGATGATCGCCGTCACCCAGCTGGGCAACAGCGAGTTCCTCACCGAGCAGGGCGTCAAGGACCTGCTGCTGAACGCGACGATCCTGGTCCTCGTCGCCACCGGCCAGTCCCTGGTGGTGATCACCCGGAACGTCGACCTGTCCGTCGGCTCCACCCTCGGCATCTGCGCCTTCGCCGCCGGCCTCCACCTCCAGAACGGCGGGAACCCCGTCGCCGCCGTGCTGCTCGCCGTCCTCATGGGCGTCGGCCTCGGCCTGCTGAACGGCCTGCTCGTCAGCCTCGGCCAGGTCCCCGCGCTCGTCGTCACCCTCGGCACCCTCTACATCATCCGGGGCGTCGACTCCATCTGGGTCGGCTCCCGGCAGATCGTCGCCTCCGCCCTCCCCGACGGCTTCGTCGACTTCGGCTCCGGCGGGATGGGGGCGGTGCCCTGGCTCGCGCTGATCGCCCTCGCCGTCCTGGCCGCCACCGCCTACTACCTCAAGCACTACGGCAGCGGACGCGAGCTGTACGCCCTCGGCTCCAACCCGGAGGCCGCACGCCTCGCCGGCATCCCGGTGCGCCGGCGGATCCTCGCCGCCTACACCTTCTGCGGCGCGCTCGCCGGACTCGCGGGCGCCCTGTACCTCGCCCGCTTCGGCAACGTCGACTCCGGCACCGGCAGCGGCTACGAACTCACCGTCGTCAGCGCCGTCGTGGTAGGCGGCGTCGTCTTCACCGGCGGCTCCGGCAGCGTCCACGGCGCCGCCCTCGGCGCACTGCTGCTCACCACGATCAACAGTGTGCTGCCCGCCCTAGGCGTCAGTTCCGTCTGGGTGCTCGCCGTCAACGGCGTCCTGCTCCTCCTCGCCATCGCCGTCGACCGGATCGTCGCGCTGCGCGTGGCCACCGCCCTGAAGAAGAGGAACGCCCGCCATGGCTGACTCCCCGCTCGCGCGCGCCGTTCGCTGGGACATCGTCGTCGGCGCCCTCCTCGTCGTCGTGCTCCTGCTGTCCTTCGGCACCGTCGACGGCTTCGGCAACGCGCTCAACCTGTCGTTCCTCATCGGCAACACGCTCCCCATCGCCCTGATCGCCCTGCCGATGACCCTGCTCGTCGTCTCCGGGGAGATCGACCTGTCGGTCGCCTCGACCGCCGGCCTGTCCGGGGCCGTGATGGGCGCCCTGTGGAACCAGGGCATGGCCATCGAGACGATCATCCCGCTGTGCCTGCTCCTCGGCGTGGTGTGCGGCCTGGTCAACGGCCTGCTCGTGACCCGGCTGGGCCTGCCGTCCCTCGCCGTCACCATCGGCACCCTCGCCGCGTACCGCGGCGTCGCGCAGATCGTGCTCGGATCGGACGCGGTGACCGACTTCCCGGCGCCGTACCTGGACTTCGCGGCCGGACGCATCGGCGACACCTTCGTCCCGTACGCGTTCCCGCCCTTCCTCGTGCTGCTCGCGATCGCCGTCGTCGCCCTGCACGCCACCCCGTTCGGGCGGTCGCTGTTCGCGATCGGCGCGAACGAGGAGGCCGCCCGGTTCGCCGGGATCCGGGTGAAACGGCAGAAGCTGGTCCTGTTCACGGCGACGGGCCTGATGGCCTCGCTCACCGGGATCTTCTGGGCGCTGCACTACGCGTCCGCCCGCTACGACAACGCCACCGGGCTCGAACTGTCCGTCGTCGCCGCGGTGCTGCTGGGCGGGATCGACTTCGACGGGGGCAAGGGAACGCTGGGCGGCGCGATCGCCGGGGTGTTCCTCCTCGGTGCCCTGCAGAACGTGATGAGCCTCCAGGACGTCTCCGCCCAGTCGCAGATCGTCGTCACCGGCGTCCTGCTCGTGCTGTCCGTGCTCGGCCCCCGGGTCGCGCGCCGGATCTCCGTGGCGAGGGCGGGCCGCAGAGCCGCCTCGACTCCGACCTCGTAACGTCCAACCCCTCCCTCCCCGTAAAGGACCCACCGCCATGCGCAAGTCGTCCCTGAGCCGTGCCTGCGCGGCCCTCGCCGCCGTCACCTCCCTCGCCCTCGCGGCCACCGCCTGCGGTGGCACCACCAAGGAGGACGTCAAGAACGAGGGCGGCTCCGCCGCCACCGCCGGCAAGGCCGAGCCGAACGCCGAACTGAAGAAGGGCCTGACCGTCGGCTTCCTGCCCAAGCAGGTCAACAACCCGTACTTCACCTCCGCCGACAAGGGCGGCGAGGCGGCCCTGAAGGAACTGGGCTCCGCCTACAAGGAGGTCGGGCCGAGCAGCGCGACCGACACGGCCGGGCAGGTGAGTTACGTCAACACCCTCACCCAGCAGCAGGTCGACGCGATGGCCGTCTCCGCGCAGGACCCCGGCGCGCTGTGCACCGCGCTGAAGCAGGCCATGAGGAACGGCGTCAAGGTCGTCACCTACGACTCCGACACCAAGCCCGACTGCCGCAACGCCTTCGTCTCGCAGGCGTCCGCCGAGGACCTGGGCCGCACCGAGGTGCAGCTGCTCGCCGAACAGATCGGCTACAAGGGCGAGATCGCGATCCTGTCCGCCGCGCAGACCGCGACCAACCAGAACGTCTGGATCGACTTCATGAAGGAGGAGCTGAAGGACCCCAAGTACAAGGACGTCAAGCTGGTCAAGGTCGCCTACGGCGACGACGACGCCCAGAAGTCCTTCCAGCAGACCCAGGGACTGCTGCAGGAGCACCCGGACCTGAAGGGGATCATCTCCCCGACCACCGTCGGCATCAAGGCCGCGGCCCAGTACCTGTCGGGCTCCAAGTACAAGGGCAAGGTGAAACTGACGGGCCTCGGCACCCCCAACGACATGCGCAAGTACGTCAAGAACGGCACCGTCGAGGCGTTCGAGCTCTGGGACCCGGCGAAGCTCGGCGAACTGGCCGCGCGGACCGCCGTCGCCCTGGCCTCCGGGCAGATCACCGGCAAGGAGGGCGAGACGTTCACGGCCGGCGGCATGGGCGAGTACACGATCGGCGAGGACGGCGTGATCAGCCTCGGCAAGCCGACGGTCTTCGACGCGAAGAACATCGACCGGTTCGACTTCTGAGGGACGGGGAGGCGTCGATGCAGCGCGTGTGCTTCCTGCTCAAGGTCCGGGCGGACCGTCTCGACGCGTACCGCGAGCGGCACGCAGCGGTGTGGCCGGAGATGCGCGCCGCGCTGTCGGCCACCGGCTGGCACAACTACTCGCTCTTCCTGCGGGACGACGGTCTGCTCGTCGGCTACCTGGAGACCGAGGACTTCGCGGCGGCCGTGGCCGGGATGGAGGCCACCGACGTCAACGCCCGCTGGCAGGCGGAGATGGCGCCGTTCTTCGAGTCGCTGGACGGCGCCCGGCCCGACGAGGCCATGAGACCGCTCACCGAGGTCTTCCATCTGGCCTGAGCCGGACCGGTCCGCGGCCGCCGCCGACCGCCGCCGACCGCCGTCGGCATGGGCGGCATGACGGTAATGTGAAGCCCTTCCCGCCGCCCCTGTCGTGTTCCGTCTTCTCTGGAGGTCCCTGCCCGATGGCCCAGTCGGTGGGTATCAAGGACGTCGCCCGCGCCGCCGGAGTCTCCGTCGGCACGGTCTCCAACGTGATCAACCGCCCGGAGACGGTCGCGACCGAGACCCGGGCGCGGGTGCAGTCCGCCATCGACCGCCTCGGGTACGTCCGCAGCGAGTCCGCGCGGCAACTGCGCGCGGGCCGCAGCCGGATCATGGGCCTGCTCGTCCTCGACATGGGCAACCCCTTCTTCGTCGACTTGGCCCGTGGCGCCGAACGGACGGCCCGCGACGCCGGGCTCGGCGTGATGGTCTGCAACAGCGCGCAGAGCGCGAGCGAGGAGGCCGACTACCTGTCGCTCTTCGCCGAGCAGCGGGTACGCGGCGTGCTGCTCACCCCGGCCGACGCCACCGGCCGCAACATCGAGGCGTTCCGGCGGCACAACATCCCGTTCGTCCTGGTCGACCGGGTCGCCGAGGGCACCACGGAGTGCTCGGTCTCCGTGGACGACGTCGCGGGCGGCGCGCTCGCCGTACGGCATCTCGTGGACGCCGGGCACCGCTCCCTCGCCTACGTCAGCGGCCCGCCCGGCCTCCACCAGGTCCGCGACCGCCGCACCGGCGCCCTGAACGCCCTGGAGGAGGCCGGTCTCGGCCCCGAGCATCTGCGGGAACTGCCCACCGAACGGCTCGACGTGGCCGCCGGCCGCGACGCCGGGGCGCGCCTCCTCGGCCTCGCGGACCGGCCGACCGCCGTGTTCTGCGCCAACGACCTGCTCGCCCTCGGCGTCCTCCAGGCCATGTACGCGGCGGGCGTCGGCGTCCCCGACGACCTGGCCATCGTCGGCTACGACGACATCGAGTTCGCCGCCGCGGCGGCCGTCCCGCTGACCTCCGTACGGCAGCCCGCCGTCACCATGGGGACGCTCGCCGCGGAGATGCTGCTGGAGGAGACCGAGGCGCTGACCGGCGCCCGGACGCACGAGCACCGCCGGGTCGTCCTGCAGCCGGAACTGGTCGTGCGGCGGTCCTCGCTCGCCGCCCGCTGATCCGCCGTTCAGTACGATTTCATGATCCCAGGGGTCTCCTGGTGGAGGAACATGTGCTGAACTGGGACGCGGCCCGAAAAAACCTCCGTCCCGGGAGCACCGTTGTCCGTCAGCTACCGCCAGCCCGGCGTCGTCCTCACCGACCGCCGCTTCACCGTGCCGCTCGACCACGCCCGCCCTGCGGGCGAGACGATCGAGCTCTTCGCAAGGGAGGTCGTCGCCGGGGACAAGGCGCACCAGGACCTGCCGTGGCTGGTCTACCTCCAGGGCGGCCCGGGCTTCGGGGCGAACCGTTTCGTCGGGAAGGGCGGCGCCTGGCTCGGCCGCGCGCTCAAGGAGTTCCGGGTCCTGCTGCTCGACCAGCGCGGAACCGGGCACTCCACGCCCGCCAACCGCCAGACGCTCCCGCTGCGCGGCGGCCCCGCCCAACAGGCCGACTACCTCACGCACTTCCGCGCCGACTCGATCGTCCGCGACTGCGAGCTGATCCGCCGCGAGGTCACCGGCGGCGCCCCCTGGACCGTCCTCGGCCAGAGCTTCGGCGGCTTCTGCACGGTCACCTACCTCTCCACCGCCCCCGAGGCCCTGACCGCCGCCGTGGTCACCGGCGGACTGCCCTCCCTGGACGCGCACGCCGACGACGTCTACCGGGCCGCCTACCCGCGCGTCGAGCGCAAGGTCGCCGCGCACTACGCCCGCTACCCGCAGGACGTCGAGCGGGCCCGCCGGATCGCCGACCACCTCCTCGCCCACGACGTCGTCCTGCCGAACGGCTACCGCCTGACCGCCGAGGCCTTCCAGTCGCTCGGCATCCTCCTCGGCGGCGGCGAGGGCAGCCACCGGCTGCACTACCTCCTGGAGGACGCCTTCGTCCGCACCCCGAACGGGACCGCCCTCTCCGACGCGTTCCAGGAGGAGGTCCAGGGCCTGCTGTCGTACGCCGGGCATCCGCTGTACGCGCTCGTCCACGAGGCGATCTACGGCCAGGACGCCCGGCCCACCGCCTGGGCCGCCGAGCGGGTGCGCGCCGAGTTCCCGCAGTTCGACGCGGCGAAGACGCTCGCCGGCGACGGTCCGCTGCTCTTCACCGGCGAAACGATCCACCCCTGGATGTTCGACTGCGACCCGGCGCTGCGCCCACTGCGCGAGACCGCCGAGATCCTCGCCGCCCGCGCCGACTGGACCCCCCTGTACGACCCGGCGCGCCTCGCCGCCAACGAGGTGCCGGTCGCGGCGGTCGTCTACCACGACGACATGTACGTCGACACCGCGCACTCCCTGACCACCGCCCGCGCGATCCGGGGACTGCGCACCTGGGTCACCGACGAGTTCGAGCACGACGGCGTCCGCGCCGGCGGCCCCCGGGTGCTGGACCGGCTTCTCGCCCTCACCCGTGACGAGGTGTGACGTGACGGGGCCCTCCGCGCCGCCCACCGGTTAGGGTGCGGGCATGACCGAGCCGACGCCCCCTCAGCTGCAGCCGATGCCCGAGGACTGGCGGCGGGCCCTCGCCGTCGTCGCCCACCCGGACGACCTGGAGTACGGCTGCTCCGCCGCCATCGCCGCCTGGACCGACGCGGGCCGTGAGGTCGCCTACGTCCTCGCGACCCGCGGCGAGGCCGGCATCGACACCCTGGAGCCGGAGAAGTGCGGCCCGCTGCGCGAGCGCGAGCAGCGGGCCAGCGCGGCGGTCGTCGGCGTCACCGAGGTCGAGTTCCTGGACCACGCGGACGGCGTCATCGAGTACGGCACCGCGCTGCGCCGCGACATCGCCGCCGCGATCCGCCGCCACCGGCCCGAGCTGCTGATCACCCTCAACCACCGGGACACCTGGGGCGGCGTCGCCTGGAACACCCCGGACCATGTGGCGGTCGGCCGGGCCACGCTGGACGCGGCGGGCGACGCCGGGAACCGCTGGATCTTCCCCGAGCTCACCGAGCAGGGGCTCGCCCCCTGGGACGGCGTCCGCTGGGTCGCCGTCGCGGGCTCCAGTTCCCCGACGCACGCCGTGGACGCCTCCGCCGGCCTCGACCGCGCGGTGCGCTCCCTGCTCGAACACCGCACATACATCGAGGTCCTGACGGACGAGGACCCGGAGACGTACGCCCGCCGCTTCCTCACCGGGAACGCCACCGCCACGGGCGAACGGTTCGGCGGCCGCCCGGCGGTGGCCTTCGAACTCTTCCCGCGCGGCTGAAGCCGTCCGCCGCCGCATGAACGCCGGTTCGCGGCGCCTAGGATGACAGGCATGCACGATCACCCCGGTGCCCTCGCCGAGCTGCGTGGCGACTGCGCGAACTGTTTCGGGCTGTGCTGTGTCGCGCTGCCCTTCTCCGCCTCCGCGGACTTCGCGGTGGACAAGGCCGCCGGGACGCCCTGCCGCAATCTCCTCGCCGACCACCGCTGCGGCATCCACGCCCGGCTGCGGGACACCGGTTTCACCGGATGCACGGTCTACGACTGCTTCGGCGCCGGGCAGAAGGTCTCACGGGTCACGTTCGGCGGGGAGGACTGGCGCACCGGGCCGGCCGACCGCGCCCGGCGGATGTCCGACGTGTTCCCCGTCGTCCGTCAGCTGCACGAACTGCTCCGGTACCTCACCGAGGCCCTGTCCCTGCCCGCCGCCCGCCCGCTCCACGCCGACCTGCGCGCCCTCCTGGACGCGACCGAGGCCCTCACCCTCGGCACCCCGGAGGAACTGGCCGCGCTCGACGTCGCCGCCCACCGGCAGCGGGTGAACGTGCTGCTGCTCAGGACGAGCGAGCTGTCCCGAGCCGGGGTGCGGGGCCGGGGGAAGAGCCGCAGGGGCGCCGACCTGATGGGCGCCCGCCTCCGGGGCGCCGACCTGCGCGGGGCGGATCTGCGCGGCGCCTACCTCATCGCGGCCGACCTGACCGGCGCCGATCTGCGCGGAGCGGACCTCATCGGCGCCGACCTGCGCGACACCGACCTCACGGACGCCGATCTGACCGACGCCTTCTTCCTGACCCAGCCGCAGGTGAACGCGGCGCGGGGGAGCGCCGGAACCCGGCTGCCCGGCTCAGTCTCCCGCCCGGCGCACTGGACAGCGCGGGGCTGAGTCCTCCACGGACGAGGGGTCCTCGGCCGGCGCGGGCGCGGGTGCGGGCGTCCGCCGCTCCAGGCCCAGCCGCAGCCCCTCCGGCATCAGGGTCAGCCGTTCCGTGACCCGCAGCCGGTACGCGGGATCGGCGCGGAAGTCGTACCGGCGCAGCAGCAGACCGAGGACGAGCGTCGCCTCGTGCAGCGCGAACTGCCGTCCGATGCAGGCCCGCGCGCCCGTCCCGAACGGCTTGAAGGTGTGCGCGGCCCGCGTTCGCACGGCCTTCGGGTCGAACCGGTCCGGGTCGAAGCGCTCCGCGTCCGCACCCCAGACCTCCGGGTCGCGGTGCACGGTCGGCGTGAGCACCAGCGCCCAGCCGCCCCGCCGCATCGGGTGCTCCCCGCCCAGCACGGTGTCCTCGCGGGCCTCCCGGGCGAAGGCGGGTGCCGTCGGCCACAGCCGCAGCGCCTCGTCCAGGACCCGGCGCACGTGACGCAGGCGGGCCACCTGCTCGTACCCGGGTGCTTCCGTGGCGCCCCACACGCGGTCCACCTCGGCGCGGGCGCGGGCCGCGATCCCGGGGTACAGGGACAGGTAGTGCAGCGCGAAGGACAGCGCGCCCGACGTGGTCTCGTGACCGGCCACGAGGAAGGTGATCACCTGGCGGCGGACGTTGAGCGCCGAGAGCCGTTCACCCGTCTCCGGGTGCGCGGTCGCGAGCATGCGGTCCAGCAGGTCCCCGTCCCCGGGCCCGTCCGCCTGCCGCGCGCGGATCAGTTCGTCGACGGTGTGGTTGAGGAACGCGATGTCGGCGTCGTTGCGCCGCGCGGCCCGCCGCAGCAGCCAGGGCACCGGTACGGAGTTCAGACGCTGGGCGTGGGTGAGCGTGCCCACCATCGCCGTCACGAAGGGATGCGGCCGGGACCGCTCGAAGGAGCCGAAGTCATGGCCGAACCCGGTGCGGGCGATGGTCTCCAGGGTCAGCCTGGTCATGTCGCCGGGCACGTCGACCGTCCGCCCGGCCTCGCGCGCCCGGTCCCAGTGGTCCATGAGCCGGCCGGCCACATCGAGCATCATCGGGTGGTAGCCCGCCATGGCCTCCCGGCTGAAGCCGGGGGCCAGGACGTCGTGCGCGAGCTGCCAGTTGGGCTCGTGGTTGTACGCCGTGAACAGCCCGTCGCCGGCGACGGGCCGCAGGTTCGCGATGCCCAGGCCGACGTGCTTGGCGAACCGGGACTCGTCCGCCATGTCGGCGGCGAGCGCGGCGCCCGCGACGAACACGAACTCCCTGTTCAGCACCCGGCGCCGGAAGATCGGCCCGAGCCGCCGCGCGATCCGCACGGAGTCCTGGAGCGGGGTGTGCCGGCCGGCGCCCACCACATCGCCGAGCAGCGGGACGCGGTACGGGGGGTGGGGGATGCGCGCCAGCTCGGGCCAGCCCTGCCCGGCACCGCGGAACCCCTTCGGCAGACCGGTGCCGGTCGTCGTCTCCGCCATGACGCGATCTCCCTCGGTGGGGCGGCAGTTCGGGCTCGTTGTACGTGGGTTCAATAACGCGCCACAGTGTGGTCCCGCCGTCGGAGCCCCGTCAAGTAAGGTGCGCGCATGGCCGGGAACCAGGGGGAGCGCGTACGCCGCCGGCTCGGTACTGAGGAGCGGCGGGCCCAACTGCTCGCCGTGGGCGCCCGGTTGTTCTCGGAGCACCCGTACGACGAGGTGTGGATCGAGCAGGTGGCGGAGATCGCCGGCGTCTCGCGCGGGCTGCTCTACCACTACTTCCCGACCAAGCGGGACTTCTTCGCGGCCGTCGTGGAGCGGGAGAGCGAGCGCATGCTGCGGATGACCGCGGCCGAGCCCGGCGTCCCGGCGCGCGAGCAACTGGCGGCCAGTCTCGACACGTTCCTCGGGTACGTCGAGGCCCACGCCCACGGCTACCGGGCGTTCCACCGGGCCGACGCGGCGGGCGACCAGGCGGTGCGCTCGGTCTACCGGCGTGCCCTGGCCGCGCAGGAGAAGCAGATCCTGGAGGCGCTGGCCGCCGACCCCGAGTTCGGCCCGGCCGCTCGGGAACGTCCCGAGGTCCGCCTCGCCGTGCGGGGCTGGCTGGCGTTCACGACGGCCGTCTGCCTGGAGTGGCTGCGGCGCGAGGACCTGACCAGGGACCAGGTGCGGGACCTCTGTGTCCGCGCGCTGCTGGGCGTGCTCACCTCCTGATGTCGCGGCCGCCCGGACGGGCGGGCCCGGTCGACGCGCGCCCCGATCTCCGATAGGTTAGGCAAGGCTTACCTAAGAGGAGGTTGGGGATGGGTGACAGCCAGACCTGGACGGCCGCTCCTTCCGCGGCGCAACGGGCCCGCTCGGTGCTCGCCGCCGCGTGGTCCTGCGCGGTGACGGCGGAGGGCTGCCGGGAGGAGCTCGTCGGCGCGCACCGGGTGGCCGGGGACGGGCGGCTCCTGCTGGCCGTGCCGGAGGACAGCGCCCTGCGCACGGCCGCGATCTGCGCGCCCCGCGGGGAGCCGTCCGCCGTCCTGGAGTTCGCCGACGTCGCCCCCGTGCCCGTGCGGACCCGGATCCGCGCCCGGCTCTGGCTCTCCGGCTGGTTCACCTCCGAGGGCGACGAACTCGCCTTCCGGCCCGCGCGGGTGGTGCTGCGCCGGGCCTCCGGACCCGAGGTCGTCGACCTCGCCGAGTTCGCCGAGGCGGAGCCCGACCCGCTGGCCGGGGCGGAGGCCCGGCTGCTCACCCATCTCGCCGACTGCCACCCGGACGCCGTGGAGCGCCTCACCCGGCTCGTCGACCCCGGCAGCCTGCACGCCGCCGTCCGCGTGCGGCCCCTCGCGGTCGACCGGCACGGCCTGACCCTGCGGATCGAACGCCTCCGCACCCACGGCGACGTACGCCTGACCTTCCACCGGCCCGCCGACGACCTCGCCCAGCTCACCGAACGCGTCCACGCCCTGCTCGCCCAGGCCGCCGCCGGCTGCCCGCGGACCCTACAGCGGCAGCGCGCAGACGGCGACGGGTGACGCGAACGGCTCACCCGCGAGGCGCAGCCCGCCGTCCGCCGCATCGACCTGGAAGACGGCGACCGTGCCCGACTTCTGGTTCGCGGCGAAGAGCAGGGACCCGTCCGGGGACAGCGCGATCTGACGCGGGAAGTCCCCGCCGGCCGGCACCGTGCCGAGCAGCCGCAGCCGGGCGCCGTCCTCCTCCACGGCGTAGCGCGCGAGGCTGTCGTGCCCCCGGTTGGCCAGCCACGCGTGCCGCCCGTCCGGCGCGACCGCGACCTGCGCCGGGTAGTTCATGCCCGAGCCCGACCCCGTGCCCTGCCCCGGACCGATCGTCAGCCGGCCCGTCGCCGGGTCGTACGCGCAGACGGCGACGGTGTCGTCGACCTCGTTCGCCAGATAGGCGTACCGCCCGCCCGGATGGAACGTCAGATGGCGCGGCCCCGCACCCGGCGCGGCCCGCGCCCGGGAGACCTCCGTGAGCTTCCCGGCGTCCGTGTCGAGCCGGTAGGTGTACACCGTGTCCGTGCCCAGGTCGACGGCGAGCACATGGCGGCCGTCCGGGCTCGTGACGATCTGGTGGGCGTGCGGACCGTCCTGGTCCGGACCCGGCGGCGGGGACGAGTGCGTGACCAGATCGCTGCGCTCCCCGAGCGCCCCCGACGCCTCGATCGGGTGGACGGCCACACTGCCCGTACCGTAGTTGGCGCTCAGCAGCCACCGCCCGCCCGGATGCACCGACAGATGGCAGGGCGCCGAGCCGCCGGTGCCGCGGCTCCCCAGCACCTTCCGGTCGGCCAGGCGCACGGCGGTCACCTGGCCGTCGTCGCGCTCGCCGACCGCGTACAGCGTGCGCCCGTCCGGATGGACGGCCAGATACGACGGATCGGGCACGCCCTCGACCGTCCCGCCGCCCGTGACCCGGCCCGTGACCGGGTCGTACGTGGCGACGCCGATGCCCCGGCCCCCGCCGTCGGTGGAGGTGTAGGTGCCGAGGTACAGCGGGCGCGGCCCCGAGGGCGCGCGGCTCTCGCCCTGCGGGCTCGGACGGGTCCCCGGGGCCGACGCCCGCGCGGCCGATGGGTTCGCGGGGGCGGGCGTGCCGTCGCAGCCCGTCACCGCCGGCAGGGCCGCGCCGGCGGCCGTCCCCGCGAGCGCCCCGACGAACCGGCGCCTGCTCAGCCCACCCGTGCCCATGTCCCACCTCAGGTCGTCGCTCGTCGTGGCCGCCCGGCCACCTTGGCGCGCGGCCGCCGCCCGGCGCAAGGACGGCACCGGCCGCCGCGCGCGTCGCACGCCTACCGGGAGCGCCCGCTCACCCCGGTACGGCTCCACAGCTTCTCCTGCACTCCCATGCGCTCCCGCATCCGGGTCAGCCGCGGCATCCTGGCACGCTGCTCCTGCGACACGCGGTCCAGCTCCTCCAGCAGCCGGCGGGAGCGGTGCTCGGTGTTCATCTCGTCGATGATCCGGTTCACCTCGGTGAGGACGGCGCCGTACAGCTGCCAGTGCTCGGGCCGGCGCGTCGCCTCCTCGCGCAGCAGCGGGGCGAGCCGGTCACGGGTGCCGGCCGCCGTGTGCAGCTCCGCCGACAGCCGGGACTCCGCCGCGTCGGCGTTGCTGCTGACATGCGTGGTGACCAGGACCGCGAAGCTGACCACCGCGTCGGCGATCTCGGAGAGCAACTGGTCGAGGACCGCGCCCGTCTCCTTCTCGAACAGCGAGTCCGGCTCGCGGTCCTTGGCGAGGTCGGTGAGGGTGCGGGCGAGGACGCGCAGCACCACCGTGCAGATCTCCAGGGTGTCGAGCCCCGTGCGCAGCACCACCCGGTGCAGCAGGCCCTCGCGGACGCGTGGGTTCAGCCGCAGGCTGTCCTCGGCCTGCCGGAGCGCCGCGTCCACCTCGATGATGTCGTGGTCGAGGCGGCGCGCCTCGTGCAGCCGGGCCGCCGCCTGCTCGTACGGCTGCCGGCCCGCCGCCTCCTCGCCGATGCGCAGCATCAGCTGGCGCAGCCGACGGGACAGGTCCACCAGGGACTCACCGGCCTCGTCCACCCAGACGGGCGGCGCCAGCAGCAGGTTGAAACCGAGGCCGACGACGGCGCCGATCAGGGTCTCCAGCACCCGCGCCCAGGCCACGTCGCCGACGGAGGTGACGCCGAGGACCAGCATCGCGCTGATCGCGACCTCGGGGACGTACTCATGGACCCGCACCAGATGGCCGACCCCCAGGGCGGCCACGATCAGCAGCCCGAGACTCCACCAGGTCAGGCCGACCAGGAGGCTGAAGGCGATCGCCACCAGCACGCCGGCCACCACGGAGTTCACCCGGCGGATGCCGTTGGTGAGCGTGGCGTAGAAGGTGACCTGGACGACCAACAGCGCCGTCAGGGGAGCGGTCAGCGGCGCCGCCTCGGGGCTCAGGCGCAGCGCGATGACATACGCGATCGTCGCCGCGGCCGCCGACCGCAGCGTCTGCACCACCACCGGGTCCCGGAGGGCCTTGGCCAGCCGCTCGCGGGACCACCGCCCCTCACGTGCCTCACGCATCCTTGGGCTGTTCCCCTCTCACCGGCCCCGCACACCGCTTACGGATCATGATGTTCCGCGCGGAACCCCAGGGTGGTCGCAGGGGCCGGGCCACAGCAAGGAGCGGGGCCGGTGGCCGCCGACACCCGGCCCGCAGGTCGGCCGAACGGGCTCACGGGGGAGCGGGGCGAGGGTTCAGGCGTCCAGCTTGTCGAGGAAGGCGTGCAGGTTCGCGGTGGTGCGGGCGATCTGCTCCTCCAGGGTCAGGCTCTCCTCGAACCGCCCGCCCGACGCGGGCACCTTCTTGCCGCGCAGGTACAGCGAACAGGCCAGGTCGGTGCACATGTACAGGCCGACCGAGTTGCCCTCGCGCCCGGCGGGCCCCGCCTTGCGGGCCGTCATCAGGGAGACACCCCCGCCCGGGTGGGTCGTCAGGCACAGGGAGCACAGGCTGCGGTGCGTGAACCCGCGCTGCTGCGACGGGAAGCGCAGGCTGATGCCGACCGGCCGCCCCGCGCGCTCGGCGACGAGATAGCTGCGGTCGGGGGCCCCGGGCTCGCGCCAGCCGAGGAAGTCGAGATCGTCCCAGGGACGTTCGTCCAGGTCGCGGGGGACCGACAGACGCTTGGCCTCGCCCTTGGAGCAGTTGACGAACGAAGCGCGGATCTCCGCCTCGGTGAGCGACCTCATGGGAGCCTCCAGGGAAGGGGGAACGGAACGGTGAAACCTAGGGGCTCTAGGTTCTCACCTAGGTTAGGCAGGGCGGGGGTCGGGGGCCAGCGAATTTCCCCGCCGCCCGGGTCGCGGACCGGGACCCGGCCGAGCACCTGACGCCGTGGTTCACAATGGAGGCGGATCCATCGGGGCGGGAAACGGCAGGTCGGAAGGGAGCCGCATGGCGGGGCGGAACGGGCGAACGGTACGGGACCTCAGACGGGGCAACCGTACGGCCGTACTCCAGCGCCTCTACTTCGACGGCCCCCTCAGCCGCTTCGAACTCGGCCCGGCGACCGGCCTCAGCTCCGGTTCGATCAGCAACGTCGTCGCGGAGCTGATCGGCGACGGCCTGGTCGAGGAGGCCGGCAGCGTCGACTCCGACGGCGGCCGGCCCCGCATCCTGCTGCGGGTCGCCCCCGGCAGCGGCCACATGATCGGCGTCGACGTCGGCGAGACCCGGGTGCGGGTCGGCCTCTTCGACCTCACCCTCACCGAACTCGCCCGCGCCGAACGCCCGCTGGAGCAGCAGCGCTACGAGGTCGACGGCATCGTCCGCCATGTGCGGGACGGCGTCACCGAGGTCCTCGAAGGCGCCGGGATCGGCCCCGGACGGCTCCTCGGCGTCGGCATAGGAGTCCCCGGCATCGTCGAACGCACCCCGGCCCTCGGTGCCGTGGTGCACGGCCAGACCATCGGCTGGGACGCCGTCCCGCTGGAGCGGCTGCTGCGCGACGGCTCGGAACTCCCCGACAGCGTCCCCTACTTCATCGACAACGGCGCCCGGACGCTCGGCCAGGCCGAGATGTGGTTCGGCGCCGGCCGCGGCGCCGGGAACGCGCTGGTCGTCCTCTTCGGCTCCGGCGTCGGCGCCTGCCTGGTCACCCCGGAGGTGGAGCACGGGCGGGCCGTCGAGTGGGGCCATCTGACGGTTCGGGTGCGCGGCCGGCGCTGCCGCTGCGGCGCCCTGGGCTGCCTGGAGGCGTACGCGGGCGCCGAGTCGCTGCTCGCCCGCTGGATCGAGGCCGGCGGCAGCGCCCCGCCGGGAGCCGACGAGGAGACCGCGCTGTCCGCGATGCTGTCCGGCGCCTACCCGGCCGACGGCGGCCCGGCCGACCCGGTGGCGCTCGCCGTGCTGGACGAGACCGCCGAGTACGTCGGCGCGGGCCTGTCCGACCTGATCAACCTCTTCCAGCCGGAACGCATCCTGATCGGCGGCTGGGCCGGCCTCCAGCTCGGCACCCGCTTCCTGCCCGCCGTCCGCCGTCACGCCGCCTCCTACTCGCTGCGGCACCCGGCGGAGAAGGTCGGCATCGAACTGGGCCGGCTCGGCCCGGACGCGGTGACCGTCGGCGCCGCGATCCTGCCGCTCGCCGACTTCTTCGCGCACGGCGGGCGCCGCCCCGGCCCCGTGCCGGAGTCCGGCGGCAGCCCGGCCCGGTCCGTGCCGCGCTGACGTTTGCCGAGGCCGCGGGACGGTACTCGCAGCGTCCGACACGCGGGAGGCGCACCATGGACGACCATCGCCGAGAGGCACCCGGCGAGAGCCCGGACCCGATCCCCAGGGACCTGCCGGACCAGCAGGCCCGCGACGGAGAGGACCCGTGGGAGGTGCCCGCCGGGCCCACCCGCGACGCCTCCGAGTCCGAGTCCGACGACGTCCCGGACACGGACGAGGCGGGCACGGGCCGGCAGGGCGAGCCCCAGACCGGCGCGGTCCACCCCGAGCACCCGGCCCCGGAGGAGCCGGCGGACTGATCCACCCGGCGCCGTCCGTCTCAGCCGACCTTCCGGCCCCGGAGGTTGGCCGTGTCCGCGCCCGCTCCCTCCCGCAGGCCCCCCAGGAACTCCTCGAGCACCTCGGGCGCCGTGCGGGACGGCTCCCAGCCCAGTTCCGAGCGGGCCCGGGAACAGTCCATCAGCGGCACCCTCAGCACCGCGTCGAACAGGTGCGGGGACGCCGGCAGCAGCCGCAGCCCCCACGCGGCGGCGATCGCCGAGCGGGCCGCCGTACGGGGGAGGCGGACCGTACGGGCACCGAGCATCCCGGCCAGCAGCTCCGCGTCGACCGGCGGGTCGGCCGCCAGGTTGAACGCGCCGCGCACGTCGGACTTCACGGCGAGCCGGTAGGCGTGCGCCGCGTCGTCGGTGTGCAGGGCCTGGACCCGCAGCCCGGGGACATCGGGCAGGAACGGCAGCACGTCGGGCCGCAGCAGGGGGCCCGGCAGATAGCGGCCGCCGAAGATCCGCCGCTGCTCGCTCGCGGACGCGCGCTTGAACAGGAACGCCGGCCGCATCCGCACCACCCGGACCTCGGGGTGCTCCCGCTCGAAGATGTCGAGGTTCCGCTCCAGGTACGCCTTCTCCCGGCAGTACGCGGCGTCCGGCCAGCCGTGCGTCGGCCACGACTCGTCGACGGGATGGTCCTTCGGGCCCGGCGAGTACGCGCCGACCGACGAGGCGTGGATCAGCGCGGGCACCTTGGCCTCCGCCACCGCCTCGTACACCCGCAGGCTGCCCAGCACGTTGGTGCGCCAGGTCGTCGCCGGGTCGTGCGTCGGCTGGAAGGCCCAGGCCAGATGGACGACGGCGTCGGCACCGGCGAAGACCCGCGCGAGGTCCGTGTTCCGCGACGCCAGGTCGGCCGCCGTCCACTCGGTCTTCGCCGGCCCCACGTCGGGTTTCCGGCGGGCGAGGCCCACGATTGACCCGACCTCCGGGTCCTCCGCGAGGAGCCGCACCACGCTCGTGCCGACGTTGCCGGTGGCTCCGGTGACCACGATCCTGCGTTCCGGTCCGCTGCTCACCTGCGGCTCCTCCCGGACGGTGGGGGCGGGAGCGCCCGAGTACCCCGTCCGGCCGGTCGCACGCCGTCAGCCGGCGAAGGCGTCCACGCCGGTCAGCTCCGCCGACAGGGCCCACAGCCGGGCCGCCTGCTCGGGGTCGGTCGCCCAGTCCTTCACCCCGACGCGCTCGCCGTCGGCGGGGGCCGGCTCGGCGACCTCGCAGTCCTCCAGGTAGAGGCCGCCCAGGCCCGCCAGCCGGGGCGAGGTCGCCGCCCACACCTGGGTCGCGGCGCCCTGCTCGGGCGTCTTGAAGCCGGGCTGGGGGATCTCGTTGCCGTCCTCGTCGATCCAGCCGTTGGCGATCATCTCCTCGCGGGGGAGATGCCGCTGGAGGGGCGTGAGGATGCCGCCGGGGTGGAGCGAGAAGGCCCGGACCCCGCGGTCGGCCCCGAGCAGGTCGAGGTGGACGGCGAACAGGGCGTTCGCGGTCTTCGCCTGCCCATAGGCCTGCCACTTGTCGTAGCCCCGGCGCCACTGGACGTCGTCCCAGCGGACGCCGGAGTAGTGGTGGGCGCGCGAGGACACCGACACCACGCGGGCGCCGCCCGGCTCGATCGCCGGCCACAGCCGGTTGACCAGGGCGAAGTGCCCGAGGTGGTTGGTGGCGAACTGGGCCTCCCAGCCGGGTCCGACCCGGGTCTCCGGGCAGGCCATGATGCCGGCGCTGTCGATCATGATGTCGATCGTCCGGCCGCCTGCCAGGAACCGTTCGGCGAAGCCGCGGACGCTGTCCTGGTCCGCCAGGTCGAGTTCGTCCACCTCGACGCCGTCCATCCCGGCCAGCGCCTCCTCGGCGGTGGACCGGCGGCGGGCGGGGACGACGACGTGGGCGCCCGCGCGGGTCAGGGCCCGGGTGGTCTCCAGGCCGATCCCGGAGTAGCCGCCCGTGACGATCGCGAGCTTCCCGGTGAGATCGATGCCCGCGAGGACCTCGTCCGCGGTGCTGGTCGCTCCGAAGCCGGAGCCGATCTTGTGCTGTGCAGTGCTCATGTCCGGAACGCTACGAATTGGAGTGCTCTCGAAGTCAAGCGGACGGGGGCCGGCCCGCGCCCGGACAGGAAAAAGCCCCGGCCGGACGGGGGATTCCGGTCGGGGCGTCGAGGGTGGGTGCGCATGGCGGTCGCCTCTCGGCGAAAGGCTCCACAGGGCTTCAGCCGAACGATCTTCCCTGTGGGCGGATGGTGAGGCCCGGGGACACTGTCCCATCCGCACCCACGGCTGGTTCAACGGTGAACAAGCGGCGGATGTTCCTGGTCCCGCCGCGTGGGGCGGTGAGGTGCGTCACGCCCGGGAGTGCTGCTTGTCGCGGGTCCACGCCAGCAGCTCGTCGGCCGTCCAGGTGGTGACGACCCGCTCGGCGGGCACCCCGCACTCCTCGGCCCGCGCACAGCCGTACCGCTGCCAGTCCAGCTGGCCCGGGGCGTGCGCGTCGGTGTCGATCGAGAACAGCGTGCCGGCGGCCACCGCCCGGCGCAGCAGGCGGCGGGGCGGGTCCAGCCGTTCCGGCCGGCTGTTGATCTCGACGGCCGTCCCGGACTCGGCGCAGGCGGCGAACACCGCGTCCGCGTCGAACTCCGACTCCGGACGGCCCCGCCCGGTGATCAGACGGCCGGTGCAGTGCCCGAGGACGTCCGCGTGCGGGTTGCGCACGGCCGCGATCATGCGGCGCGTCATCGAGCGGGCGTCCATGCGCAGCTTGGAGTGCACCGACACCACGACCACGTCCAGACGCTCCAGCAGCTCGGGCTCCTGGTCCAGCGAGCCGTCGTCGAGGATGTCGCACTCGATGCCGGTGAGTAGCCGGAACGGCGCCCAGCGGGCGTTCAGCCCCGCCACCACGTCCAGCTGCTCGCGCAGCCGACCGGCCGACAGCCCACGGGCGACGGTCAGCCGGGGCGAGTGGTCGGTGAGCACCGCCCACTCGTGCCCCAGCTCCGCCGCCGTGCGCCCCATCTCCTCGATCGGACTGCCCCCGTCGGACCAGTCGGAGTGCAGATGGCAGTCGCCGCGCAGCGCCTCCCACAGCTCCCGGCCTCCCTCGGGCGGCCCCGCGGCCGGCCGGTTCTCCAGGTCGGTGAGATAGCCGGGCACCTGTCCGGCGAGGGCCTCGCGCACCACGCCGGCCGTCTTCGGGCCGACGCCCTTCAGCTTCTCCAGCGTCCCGGCCTCCGCCCGCGCGCGGACCTCGTCCGGGGGCAGCCCGGACAGCACCCGGGCGGCCGTACGGAACGCCCGGACGCGGTACGTCGGCTCCAGGGACCGCTCGAGCAGGAAGGCGATCCGGTTCAGGGCCTCGACGGGATCCATCGCCACCTCCTCCTCCAGGGTTCCCCGGCCCCGCCGCCCCCGCACGGCGACGGCGGGCGGAAGCAGGCGGACCCGTCCTAGGCTCTATGCATGACCGAAAGCGCGAGCCCGCACATCGCACAGCCGCGGATCATGGTGCTCGGGGTCCAGCCGGGCACGCCCCCGTTCCGCATCATGGAGATCGACGGTGAGGTCGTCTGTGAGGCCAGGACCATCACCGACGTCCTCACCACCGCCGCCCTCTACGGCATCACCGTCCACGACCTCGACGACCCGGACGTGGTCCGCTGGGTGGGTGGCGACAAGTTCACCTGGCACCACCGCTGAGGGACCGGCTCAGCCGACCGTCCACTTCTGGTTGGCCCCGCCCGTGCAGGTCCACAGCTGCAGCCGCGTGCCGTTGGCCGAGCTGTTCCCGGTGGCGTCCACGCACTTGTCGGCCCGCGGGTTGACGAGGTCGCGCGCCGCGGAGACGGTCCACTTCTGGTTGGCGCCTCCCGTGCAGTCCCACAGTTGCAGCGGTGTGCCGTCGGCGGTGCCGTTGCCGGTGGCGTCCAGGCACTTGCCGAGCGCGCGCAGCGAGCCGTCCGAGCCGGCCGTCCATTGCTGGGCGGCGGTGCCGTTGCAGTCGTAGAGCTGGACGGGGGTGCCGTTGGCGGTGTTCGCGCCCGCCACGTCCATGCACTTGCCGGCGATGCCGCGCACGGTGGTGCCGCCGGTCGGGGAGTCCCCGGTGGTCACCGAGACGTGGTCGACGACCAGTTGCTGCGGGAAGGCGGTGGAGCCGTCGGGGTCACCGGGCCAGTAGCCGCCGACCGCGAGGTTCAGGATGAGGAAGTACGGCCGGTTGAACACCCACTGCCTGCCGCCGAGGTCGGCCGGGGTGCGCCGCTGGTAGACGTTGCCGTCCACGGACCAGGTGATCGAGTCCGGCGCCCAGTCGACGGCGAAGGTGTGGAAGGCGTCCGCGAACGCCTGCCCGTTCGGCAGGGTGTAGCCGGCGCCGATGCCGCCCGACCCGGAGTAGCCGGGGCCGTGGAGCGTGCCGTGCACGGTGGACGGCTCGAAACCGACGTTCTCCATGACGTCGATCTCGCCCGAGTCGGGCCAGTTGACCGGGGTGCCCAGCATCCAGAACGCGGGCCACATGCCCTGGCCGCGCGGCACCTTCATCCGCGCCTCCACGTGCCCGTACTGGGCGGTGAACTTGCCGGAGGTGTTCAGCCGGGCCGAGGTGTACTGACAGGTGCCGTACCAGCACTGGTAGTTGGCCGGGTTCTCACGCCGGGCCGTGATGACCAGATGGCCCTGGCCGTCCAGGGCCGCGTTCTTGTTGCCGGACGTGTAGAACTGCCGTTCGTGGTTGTTGACGTTGTCGCCGGTCTCGATCTGCCACTTCGACCCGTCGACGGCGGCGCCCGCGGGGCCGTCGAAGGTGTCGGAGAAGACGACCGCGGCGGCCGCGGCACGCGGTGGTTCCGCCTGGGCGGGCGCGATCGCGGCGGCCGCGACCAGGACCGCCGAGAGGGCGGCGAGCAGGGCAGAGCGGATCAGCCGTGGGGAGGCCATCGTGCTCCCTTCCGTGCGACGACCCGTCAGCCGGGTGCGTCGACCGTGGTGGGGGGTGAAGGTGTCGTCACTTGATTCAAGACTTGAGTTAAGGGGGCGTCAATACTGTGGTACGGACCAGTGGGCATGAGTCCGCCCCGCGCCCGGCGGGACCGGGGCGGGGCGGCGAAGGACGGGTCAGCTCCGGACCCGCCGGGCGTGCACCGCGCGGCTCAGCCGCCGGCCCAGCAGGAGGTAACCGATGAGCGCGCCCGACGTGTTGAGGATGACGTCGTCCACGTCGAAGGCGCGGCCCGTCACCAGGGCGCCCTGCGCGAACTCCACCAGCAGCATCACCGTCGCCGTCAGCAGCAGCACCCGCAGCACCCCCCGGGTCCGCGGGGCCACGATGGGGACCAGGACGCCGAACGGCACGCCCAGCAGCAGGTTGCCGCCGATCTGCCGTACGGCGTCGCGCAGTTCGGGCTGGTCCAGATAGGCGCGCAGCGAGCGGCCGGGGTGCAGGTTGGTGTGGATCAGGCTCTCCGACGCGGGGGAGGGCTGGAGGGTGAGCTTGGCCAGGACCACCGCGAAGGCGACCATGAACGCGAAGGCGCACACCATCGCCACGCAGCGGGCGAGGAGGCGCAGCGGGCCGCCCCCGGACGCGGAGCCGTCCCGGTCCACGCCCTTGGACTCCGGTCCGGGGCCGGCGGCGCTCTTCGTCCTGGGTGCGCCGAGGCGCGACGCGACACGCGATCGCGAGATCCCAGCGGCCATCATGTCCTCCACTCGTCAAGGTCCGGGCGTGGTCACGCGCTTACCCCCGTACCGCCCGGGGATGCGGTCGCTTTCGGCCGCCGGCGGGCCGGGTCCCTCATGTCCCGTACGTCACCTTCACCTCCTCGAAGCCCAGGGAGTGCAGCAGCCCCTGGAGCATGTCGGTGGTGTTCTTCTCGGCCCGCGCGGTCAGCCCGCTCTTCTTCGCCGCGTCCCCGATGTGCCGTACCGCCAGCTTCTGCACGGCCTGTTCGCTGTTCGGGTTGTCGGAGAACAGGTCGCCGAGGCGGTCGAGCAGCCCCCGCTGCTTGGAGACCGCGTAGGAGCGGTCGGGGTCGAGGGCCGGGGTGCCGAGCACGGCGTGCGGCAGGCGCAGCGTGGCGGACGTACGGTCCTCGTTCACCGTGACGTCGTCGTCGCCGACCTTGCCGAGGTCCACATAGGCGTCCACGGTGCCCGCGCCGACGTACAGGGTGCGGGTGCCGCGGATCGCGTCGGGCAGGAACTTGGCGTCCTTCTCCAGGTCCACGACGATCTGGAAGTTGCCGGAGGCGGCGTCGTAGCGGCTCATGTCCTGGATGGACCGGAGCAGCGCGGGGCCCGACCGGTCCTGGGTCTCGGTGCCGAGCAGGTCCTTGAGCCCCGGGAGCACGCTCAGCCGGATCCCGGCGAAGAACACGCCCAGCACCAGGATGACGGCCGTGACCGCCTTGGCCCAGCGGGGCATGCGCCGGTCGATGCGCTTGATGGGAGTCGTCATGTCGACGTCCCTCCTTCCTGCTGACCGGATACCCCCAAATCCCGTACTGAGCGGGTCTGTTGGCCGGAACCGGGGGTGCGCCGGGGCGCGGGCGGCGGCTGGACTGCCGAACCAACGTTTCTGCAACCTCAGTAGCATGTGGCCGCCACCCGTGATGATCATGCGAGGAGCGGATCGTGCGAGAGATAGCCGTGTTCAGCGGCAGTGCCCATCCCGAGCTGGCGGCGGAGGTCTGCGCCCAGCTCGGGGTGCCCCTCAGCCCCACCCGGGTCAGCCGGTTCGCCAACGACTGCCTGGAGGTGCAGCTCCAGGCCAACTGCCGGGAACGGGACGTCTTCCTGATCCAGCCCCTGGTGCGGCCCGTCCAGGAGCACCTGGTCGAGCTGCTGCTGATGTGCGACGCCGCGCGCGGCGCGTCCGCGCGCCGGATCACCGTGGTGATGCCGCACTACTCCTACGCGCGGTCCGACAAGAAGGACGCACCCCGCATCTCCCTCGGCGGGCGGCTTGTCGCCGACCTGATGGTGGCGGCCGGCGCGAGCCGCGTCCTCGCCATGACGCTGCACGCCCCCCAGGTGCACGGCTTCTTCTCGGTGCCCGTCGACCATCTGCACGCGCTGCGGGAACTCGCCGCGCACTTCCGGCAGTACGACCTGAGCCGGACCACCGTCGTCTCGCCGGACCTCGGCAACGCCAAGGAGGCGGCGGCGTTCGCCCGGATGATCGGCGCCCAGGTGGCCGCGGGCGCCAAGCAGCGGTTCGCGGACGACCGGGTCAGCATCTCCTCCGTGATCGGCGAGGTGAGCGGCCGGGACGTCATCGTCCTCGACGACGAGATCGCCAAGGGCAGCACGGTTCTCGAACTGCTCGACCGGCTGCGGGAGATGAACCCGCGGTCGATCCGGGTGGCCTGTACGCACGGCCTGTTCGCGGCCGGTGCCCTCAAGCGGATCGGCGAGCAGCCGGACGTCCTGGAGATCGTCTGCACCAACACCGTGCCGGTGCCCGAGGAGGAGCGCACGGACAAGCTGCGGATCCTGTCGATCGCGCCCGCGCTCGCGGAGGCCGTACGCCGCATCCACAACGGGGAGTCCGTGAGCGCCCTGTTCGACGCGCCCGAGGACTGACGGGGCGTCAGGATGCGCCGGAGGCCGTCCCGGCGGTGTCGAGGGCGGCGTCCGGCGTCGGATGCGGGGGCAGCAGCCGGGACAGGCCCGTGATCCGCAGGATGCGCAGGATCAGCGGCTGGGTGCACACCAGGTGCAGCCGTCCGCCGTGGTCGAGCACCCGGCCGCGGGCCCGGTACAGCAGCCGCAGCCCCGAGCAGTCGAAGAACTCCACGCTCCGCAGGTCGATCACGACGCGCGCCTCCGGGTCCGTCGTCACCCGGTCCAGGTAGGGACCGATCTCCGCGGCCGCGGCGATGTCGATCTCACCGAGGAGTTCCAGCACCAGATGGTCCCGGTGGCGGTGGGTGCGCAGATGCCGGGTGAAGGGCGCAGGTTCCTGCCGCACGACCACATCGCCTCCAACCCGTTCCCATGCCGCGGGTGCCCAAGTCCGGCTCCCGCACTGCAAGTTACCCCCGATCGAGCGAATCTGAGCATGTTCGATTGACATATGTCTTTGATTTGCGACACAGGTTTCGCCCGATGGCGGGACGGCGATTCTCCACGCGGTCGAGCCCCCCGGCCGCACGGCCGGGGGGCGCGCTCACAGGCGGCCCGCTCAGTCGACGGTCAGGACCAGCTTGCCCGTCACATGGCCTTGCTCCCCGAGGGCGTGCGCCTCGGCGGCGTCGGACAGCGGGAAGGTCCGCTCGATCGCGGCGCGCAGCTTGCCCTGCTCGATCAGCTCCACGAGGGAGCGCATGTCGGCGCGGTCCGCGTCGACGAGCATCCGGACGGCCCGCACACCGAGCCGCGCCGCCTCCTCGGGGAACTCGTCCGAGCCGACCGGGATGATGGAGACGACGACGCCGCCCGGACGCAGGACGCGCAGCGAGCGCAGGGCGGTCTCACCGCCGAGCGTGTCGAGGACGACGTCGACGTCCTTCACGGCCTCGGCGAAGTCGGTCTCCCGGTAGTCGATCGCCTCGTCGGCGCCGATCTCCCGCAGGAAGCCGTGCTTGCCGGCGCTCGCCGTGCCGATCACGTACGCGCCCCGCGCCTTGGCGATCTGCACGGCCGCGTGCCCGACCCCGCCGGCCGCCGCGTGGACCAGCACCCGCTGCCCGGGCCGCAGGTCCGCGTGCTCGACCAGGGCCTGCCAGGCGGTGAGGGAGACCAGCGGCAGCGCGCCGGCCTGCGTGTGGTCGATCGAGGCCGGCTTGTGCGTCAGCGCGCGGACCGGCGCGATCACGTACTCGGCGTGCGAGCCGTGCCCGTACGGGTACGGCAGCATCCCGAAGACCTCGTCGCCGGGCTGGAACGCGGCGACGCCGATCCCTGTCGCCTCCACCACGCCGGAGACGTCCCAGCCCAGGACGAAGGGCGGGTCGCCGAGGAAGCCGCCGGTCGCCCGGTGCTTCCAGTCGGTCGGGTTGACGCCGGCGGCGCGGACCCGGACCAGGACCCGGTTGGGGCCCGGCTCCGGCCGCTCCAGCCGTACCTCCTGGAGGACCTCGGGACCGCCGAGGACGTTCTGACTGATGGCTCGCATGGTGTGCTCAGTGCTCATGGTCCCTCAGCCTGCCCGGAGCGAGCCCTCCGGAAAATGGCACGATTGCCAACCTTCGATACGATCGTGCCATGAGTGAGCGAGGAACCCCTGGGCGGACCGAGCGCGTCGTGGTGCTGGCCCTGGACGGCGTCTACCCCTTCGAGCTGGGCATCCCCAGCCGGATCTTCGGCGCGGCCGACGGCCACTACCAGGTGCTGACCTGCAGCGTCGACGGCCGCCCGGTCCGCAGCAACGCCGACTTCACGATCGGCGTGCAGCACGGCCCGGAGATCCTCGCCACGGCCGACACGGTGGTCGTCGCCTCCATGGCCACCGCGTACATCCCCACCGAGCTGTCCCCCGAGCTCGCCGGAGCGCTGGCGCTGATTCGCCCGGACGCGCGCATCGTGTCGATCTGCACCGCCGCGTTCGTCCTCGCCGCCGCCGGACTCCTCGACGGGCGCAGGGCCACCACCCACTGGCAGGTCACCGAGGCGTTCCGCCGGATGTACCCGCGGGTCGACGTCGACCCGGACGTGCTCTTCGTCGACGACGGCCGGATCCTCACCTCCGCGGGCGCCGCGTCCGGCGTGGACGTCTGCCTGCACATCGTGCGCACCGACCACGGCAGCGAACTCGCCAACGCCGTCGCCCGGCGCTGTGTCGTGCCGCCCTTCCGCGACGGCGGACAGGCGCAGTACATCGAGCAGCCGGTCCCCGAGAGCGGGGCCGCGAGCACCGCCGCCACCCGCGCCTGGGCCCTGGAGCACCTGGACGAACCCCTCACCCTGTCGGACCTCGCCCTGCACGCCCGGATGAGCCGCCGCACCTTCGCCCGCCGCTTCGGCGACGAGGTCGGCCTCAGCCCCGGCCGCTGGCTGATCCAGCAGCGGGTGGCGCGCGCCCGGCACCTCCTGGAGTCCACCGACCTGCCGGTCGACCACATCGCCGCGCGGGTCGGCTTCGCCACCGGCGCCTCGCTGCGCCAGCACCTGCACGCCGCGATCGGGGTCTCCCCGCAGGCCTACCGGCGCACCTTCCAGGCCGCCACCGTCCGTTGACGGCCCGGACACGGACTGAAACCACCCCGGCGGGTTAGACGGGAGGGACAGGGCAGCGGGGCAGGCCGCGCCCCGGACCTTCGGAGGAGCCATGCCGCTCGTGAAAGCCGGGTTCATCGTGCTCGACTGTGCCGAGCCCGAGAAACTCGCCGAGTTCTACAGGGAGTTGCTGGAGGGCGAGCAGACCGGCGCCACCGCCAACCAGGTCGAGATCCGGGGCGCCGACGGCATCCGACTGGCCTTCCGCCGGGACATGAACGCGACCCCGCCGAGCTGGCCCCGCCCCGAGAACTCCCTCCAGGCGCACCTGGACTTCGTGGTGGACGACCTGGACGAGGCCGAGCGCCGGATCGTCGGCCTCGGCGGGCGTCCCGTGGAGGCCAAGGACGCGCCGGGACCGTACGAGGAGCGCGGCTTCTCCGACCCGGCCGGGCACTCCTTCACCTTGCGCCGCACGCCCGGCACCGCCCCCAAGCAGGGCTGAGGCCCCGGGCGGACGCAGCACCCGGGGCCCCCTCACGCCGTCAGTCCCGTCCGCCCTTGTCGGTCGACGGCCAGACACCGGTGGACCGCTCGACCGCCTTCGCGCCCGTGCGGTCCGCCAGGCTGCGGGCCATCGCGAACAGGGCGCCCTGGACCGCCGCGGCGAGCAGCACCTCACCCCAGCCGCGGTCGCGGTCCAGGGCGTCGGGGGCGTCCTCCTCGTGCCGGATCGCCATCCACGTCTTGCGGAAGGCGAGCCCGGCCAGGGCGCCGCTCGCCCAGCCGAGGGCGAACCCCAGCGGTTTGTAGGCGAGGGGGAGCTTCGCCTTCTTCTGCTTCTTCTTGCCCATGTGCCTGTGCCTCCTCGGTAGTTCAGGGACGGGCGTGCGCCGGTACCCGCTCGGCCTCGGGAACCGGACCGGGCGGCGTCCCGTCGCCGAACGGCCGGCCGCCCAGCTCCGCACGGTGATGCGGTGTCAGCCAGCCCGACAGGTCCGGCCCGACGGGGACGATCCCGGTCGGGTTGATCCCGGTGTGCACCTGGTAGTAGTGCCGTTTGATGTGGTCGAAGTCGACGGTGTCGCCGAACCCCGGCGTCTGGTAGAGATCGCGGACGTAGGCCCACAGCACCCGGTTCTCCGCCAGCTTCCAGCGGTTGCACTTGAAGTGACCGTGATAGACGGCGTCGAAACGGACCAGTGTGGTGAACAGCCGGATGTCCGCCTCCGTGATCGTGTCCCCGACCAGGTAGCGCCGCCCCGTCAGTCGCTCGGTCAGCAGGTCCAGCCTGCGGAAGAGGCGCGTGTACGCCTTCTCGTACTCCTCCTGCCCGGTGGCGAAGCCCGCCCGGTAGACGCCGTTGTTGACGTCCTCGTACACGTCCGCCATCACCTGGTCGATCTCGTCCCGCAGCGGCTCGGGGTACAGATCGGGCGCGCCCTCCCGGTGCAGGGCCGTCCACTCGGTCGCCAGGTCCAGTGTGATCCGCTGGTAGTCGTTGGTGACCAGTTCGCCGCTGGGCACGTCCACGATCGCCGGAACGCTCACCCCGCCTGGGTAGTCCGTCTCCCGCCGGTCGTACGCCTCGCTGAGGAACCGGATGCCGAGCACCGGGTCGCGGCCGCCGGGGTCCAGGGTGAACCGCCAGCTCCGGTCGTCCTGCACGGGGTCGGTGATCGCCATGGGCAGGGCCTCCTCGAGGCCCAGCAGCCGCCGGGAGACCACCGCCCGGCTCGCCCACGGACAGGCACGGCTGACGACGAGCCGGTACCGGCCCGCCTCGACCGGCCAGCCGTCCCGGCCGTCCGCCGTGATCCGGTCCGTGAAGTGCGCCCTGGACCGCTGGAACGCCTTCCGGCCATAGGCGGTGTTGCCCCCGCCGCTCATGATCGCTCCCTTCCGCAGGCCGCCGGTCCGTCCGGCCGGTGCCGGGTTCCTCCGTTCGCGCCCGCCATGCGGGCGGGCCGCACGGACGCCGTCGCCGGGACCGTACGCCCCGGCTCCCCCCGAGTCCCCCGTTTTCCGCCGGCCGCACGGTGTGAGCGGGGGAGCCCGGGGCATCCGCCGTTAGGTGAGCAGCACACAGGAGACCCCGCAGTCGGACCGCAGGACCCGCATCACGGTCCTCGTCGCCCTCGCCGCCAACCTCGTCATCGCCGTGGCCAAGGCCGTCGGAGGGCTCCTCGCCCATTCGCCCGCCCTTCTGTCGGAGGCGGCGCACTCCGTGGCGGACAGCCTCAACGAGGTGTTCCTGCTGGCCGCGCTGCGCCGCAGCCGCCGCCCCGCCGACGCCCGGCACCCCTTCGGCTACGGCAAGGAGCGCTTCTTCTGGTCGCTGCTGGCCGCCGTCGGGATCTTCGTGATGGGTGGCTGTTTCTCGTTCTACCAGGGCGTGGAGGCCCTGCGCGGCGGCTCCGAGGAGTCGTTCGGCGGCTATGTGGCGGGCATGATCGTCCTCGGCGTGGCCTTCCTCGCCGAAGGGGCGTCGCTGGTGCGGGCGCTGTACCAGGTGCGCGGGCAGGGCGGGCTCGCGGAAGGCATGCGCGACCCGGCGCTGCGCACGGTCGTCGCCGAGGACGGCACGGCGGTGCTCGGGGTGAGCCTCGCCCTCGCCGGTATGGCCCTGCACATGGTGACCGGGCAGGTGGTGTGGGAGGCGTCGGCCTCGCTGGCGATCGGCGCCCTGCTCGTCTACGTCGCCTACCGGCTGGGCCGTGAGGCCCGCGACCAGCTCATCGGCGAGGCAGCCGACCCGGAGGCGGCCGCCCGGATCTGCGCGCTGCTGGAGGCGCAGCCCGAGATCGACAGCGTCGAGGCGCTGTTCACGATGAAGACGGGGCTGGAGAGCGCGCTGGTGGCGGCGCGGATCGACCTCGTGCCGGGACTGGACAGCGAACGGGTCGAGGAGGTCGCCGTCCGGATCAAGCGGTCCATCGGCCACACCGTCGCCGAGGCGGACCAGATCTTCCTCGACATCACCGAGCGGTCCGCGCGCGAGGCACAGGGAAGCCCCGCCGCGACGGGGGAACGCGGCGGGGCCTGACGCTCGGGTGCCCCGCCCTCGCGGGGTCATGCGTCCCGATGAGAAAAAACTAGGCCGTCCCCGGCCCTACCGCTCGTCGAGCGGCTCCAGGACGAACACCGGGATCTCCCGGTCCGTCTTCTTCTGGTAGTCGGCGTACGGCGGGAAGGCGGCGACGGCCCGCTCCCACCACTCGGCCTTCTCGTCGCCGGTGACCTCACGGGCCCTCATGTCCCGCTTCACCGGGCCGTCCTGCAGCTCGACATGCGGCTCGGCCTTGATGTTGTGGTACCAGACGGGGTGCTTCGGCGCCCCGCCCTGGGAGGCGACCACGGCGTAACGGCCGTCGTGCTCGACGCGCATGAGGGGCGTCTTGCGGATCTTGCCGCTCTTGGCGCCGCGGGTCGTCAGCAGGATGACGGGCAGCCCGGTGTCCTGGAGCGTGGTGCCCTCGGTGCCGCCGGACCGCTCGTACAACTCCACCTGGTCGCGCACCCACTTGCTCGGGCTGGGCTCGTATTCGCCCTCGAGAGGCATGACATCCATCCCATCGTCGTGTACGAGAACTGACACTCCCTCCAACAGTGGCACAGGCGACGATCATCCCGGTCCCGCCGCACCGCTACACCAGCATCCGCACCGCCAGTGCCAGCATCACCGCGCTCGACACCAGCGCGGTCACCAGTCGTCCCCTGAGCCCGGTCAGTACCCGCCCGAGCAGGGCGCCGCCTCCGGCGAGCATCACCTGCCAGCTCGCCGAGGCGGCGAACGCGGCCAGGACGAACACGGCCTGCGCGGTGGCCGGCACGGCGTCCGCCGTGCGGGTGCCGAGGACCAGCGCCGTGAAGTAGACGACGGTGGTCGGGTTCAGCAGGGTGATGCCCAGCAGCGAGAGGTAGGCGCGGCCCGGACCGGGCGGCGGGGGAGCGGACCGGGTGGCGAGGCGATACGCCCGGTACTGGCGGACGGCGAGGGCGGCGCCCCGCACGGCGAGCACCGCCAGCACCAGGGCCGAGGCCCACCGCAGGGGCACCAGCACCGGGCGCAGGGCGGCCGCGAGCGCGGAGCCGCCGAGGCCGGCCAGCAGGGCGTACAGCCCGTCGGCCGTCGCCACGCCGAGCGCGGCGCAGACGCCGGTGCGCAGGGAGGTACGGGCCGTGAGGGAGACGAGGTAGGTCGCGACGGCGCCGACGGGTACGGCGATGCCGTAGCCGGCCAGCAGGCCCGCGACGAGCGCCGCGGTCACGACGTGGCTGGCGTCGGTCCCCACGGTCGGCCGGGCTGCTGCTGGGACCGCACCGGACGGACGGCGGCGGTCGGCGGCAGGCAGGCGATGTTCTTCGGCATGGCCGGATTCTGTGGTCCCCGCCCGGCCCGCGACAAGCGAATTTCCCCCGGCCCGCCACGCGCGGTCATTCCCGTCCCTTGTGGGCGAAGCCTTGTGCGATCATCCCCGGCCAGATTTCCGCGGCCGGAGTTCTGGCCGAACTTGACGTCGTCCTTTAGGTGCCTCGGGCATCTAATAAAGATCGGCACGACGCACCCTTCGTCTGCGAGGTCTTTTCATGACGGACATGACGGAACCCCCCACCGTCGCCTTCCCCCAGAGCCGGACCTGTCCCTACCACCCGCCCGCCGCCTACGACCCCCTGCGCGACACCCGCCCGCTGACCCGCGCGCGTCTCTACGACGGCCGCGTCGTCTGGACGGTCACCGGCCACGGCCTCGCCCGCACCCTGCTCGCCGACCCCCGGCTGTCCACCGATCCCACCCGCCCGGAGTTCCCCGCCACCAGTGAACGCATCGCTCAGGTCCGGCGCCGCCGCTCCGCCCTGCTCGGCGTCGACGACCCCGAACACCGCGCGCAACGGCGCATGATGATCCCCAGCTTCACCCTCCAGCGCGCCACCGCGCTGCGCCCGCACATCCAGCGGATCGTCGACGAACGCCTCGACGCGATGATCGCCGGCGGACCGCCCGCCGACCTGGTCCCCGCGTTCGCGCTGCCGGTGCCCTCCATGGTGATCTGCGCCCTGCTCGGCGTGCCCTACGAGGACCACGACTTCTTCGAGGGACAGTCGCGCCGGCTGCTGCGCGGCCCGACGGCCGCCGACTCCATGGACGCCCGCGCCCGGATGGAGGCGTACTTCGAGGAACTGATCGACCGCAAGCAGCGGCAGGGCACACCCGGTGACGGCGTCCTGGACGAACTCGTCCACCGGCGGCTGGCCGAGGGCGAACTGGACCGCGAGGGGCTCGTCGCGCTCGCCATCATCCTGCTGGTCGCCGGGCACGAGACGACCGCCAACATGATCTCCCTGGGCACCTTCACGCTGCTCAGGCACCCGGAACGGCTGGCCGAACTGCGCGCCGACCCGGACCTGGTGCCCGCCGCCGTCGACGAACTGCTGCGCATGCTGTCCATCGCCGACGGACTGCTGCGCGTCGCCGTCGAGGACATCGAGGTGGCCGGGGAGACGATCCGCGCGGGCGACGGCGTCGTCTTCTCCACCTCGGTCATCAACCGGGACGAGGCCGTCTACGCCGACCCCGACACCCTGGACCTGCACCGCCCGGCCCGGCACCACGTCGCCTTCGGGTTCGGCATCCACCAGTGCCTCGGGCAGAACCTGGCCCGCGCCGAGATGGAGATCGCGCTGCGCACCCTGTTCGGCCGGCTCCCCGGACTGCGCCTGGCGGTCCCCGCGGAGGAAATCCCGTTCAAACCCGGCGACACGATCCAGGGGATGCTGGAACTCCCCGTGACCTGGTAAGAGGCTCCGGTCATGCACAACGAAACGCGTGAGACACACGAGACCACGGCGGCCGTGCCCGGCGAGGCGTCCGGGACCCGCATCGACATCGACCACGACCTCTGCATCGGCGCCGGACAGTGCGCCCTGGCCGCCCCGTCCGTCTTCACCCAGGACGACGACGGCTTCAGCGCCCTGATCCCCGGCCGGGAGGACGGCGGCGGCGACCCGATGGTCCGGGAGGCCGCCCGCGCCTGCCCGGTCAGTGCCATCACCGTCTCCGAGGCCACCGCCTGACGGCACGTCGGGCCCTTGAGTAGGGTTTCCCGGATGACCGAACAGGCCGGGAAACCCTTTCTCTACGTCGTCGTCTGCGCCGCCGGGATCGCGGCGGACGTGGACAAGCTGGCCGGCGCCGCGCTGGAGCGGGACTGGGAGGTCGGGGTCATCGCGACCCCGGCCGCCCTGAACGGCTTCTTCGACACCACCGCCGTCGAGACCCTGACGGGCCGGCCGATCCGCTCCACCTGGCGCACGCCCGCCGACCCCCGCCCCTTCCCGCCGCCGGACGCCGTCGCCGTCGCGCCGGCCACCTTCAACACGATCAACAAGTGGGCGGCCGGCATCGCCGACACCCTGGCCCTGGGCACCCTCTGCGAGGCGGCCGGTCTGGGCGTGCCCGTCGCCGTCCTGCCCTGCGTGGCCGACGCGCTCGCCGCCCACCCGGCCTACCGGGACAGCCTGGAACGGCTGCGCGGCATGGGGGTGCGGTTCGGGGAGCCGTACACGGGCGAGCCCGCGCCGGACGGCACACGGCCGGACTTCCGGTGGGAGCGGGCGCTGGACCTGCTGACGGAGCCGGGAGCGCCGTAGGCTCGCCGGGTAACCCCCTCCCGACGGCAGGAGCAGCAACGATGCAGTACGTGAAGCTCGGTTCGACGGGCCTGGACGTGTCGCGGATCTGTCTGGGCTGCATGACCTACGGGCTCCCGGACCGTGGCACGCACGAGTGGACCCTCGACGAGGAGGCGTCGCGGCCGCTGATCCGGCAGGCGCTCGACGCGGGCGTCAATTTCTTCGACACCGCCAACGTCTACTCCGACGGCACCAGCGAGGAGATCGTCGGCAGGGCGCTGCGCGACTTCGCCCGCCGGGACGAGATCGTCCTCGCGACCAAGGTCCACGGCCGGATGCGCCCCGGACCGAACGGCGCCGGGCTCTCCCGCAAGGCGATCATGACCGAGATCGACCACAGCCTGAGTCGCCTCGGCACCGAGTATGTCGACCTCTACCAGATCCACCGCTTCGACCCGCACACCCCGGTCGAGGAGACCATGGAGGCGCTGCACGACGTGGTGAAGGCGGGCAAAGCCCGTTACATCGGGGCGAGTTCGATGTACGCCTGGCAGTTCTCCAAGATGCAGTACACCGCCGAGCGCAACGGCTGGACGAAGTTCGTCTCCATGCAGAACCACTACAACCTCCTCTACCGGGAGGAGGAGCGGGAGATGCTGCCGCTCTGCGCCGACCAGGGCGTCGGGGTGCTGCCGTGGAGCCCGCTGGCCCGCGGCCGGCTCACCCGCGACTGGGGCACGGCCACCGACCGCAGCACGCACGACGCGTTCGGCAGCAGGCTGTACCCGGACAGCGACCGGGTCGTCGTGGAGGCCGTCACCCGGGTGGCGAACGAGCGCGGTGTCCCGCGCGCCCAGGTCGCCCTCGCCTGGCTGCTGCACCAGGACACCGTGACGGCGCCCATCATCGGCGCCGCCCGTCCGGGGCACCTCGAGGACGCGGTCGCCGCCGTCGAACTGGAGCTGTCCGACAAGGAGTTGGCGGCGCTCCAGGAGCCCTACACGCCCCACCCGGTCATCGGTCACTGAGCGCGCCGCGGACGGAGGCCCCGGCCGGGCGCCGCAAAGGTTGACGCCCCGGTTGTGAAGGCCCCGTGAAGGGGCCTTCGTCCGTATGACCAGCGGAAAATGCCGTGGCGCGGCGCTTCAATGGTTTGCGATGAAGTCGGCGGAGTGCCGAGTGAATCCGTTTTCCCATTGCTTCGCCGATAGCCCCGCAATGCCGATCACCCGGCTATTGACAATTCGTCAAACACTGCTGGCCAGGTATCCGGTGCACAATAAGCGGAGCGGCTTGTTCTCTGTCCCTGGCCTGTGCAAAGGTGTGGCTCGCTCCTTTACGCCTCGCGCTTCACCAGAGCCGCACCCGGAGCATACCCATTGGTATGGACCCTTCAAGCCGCAGTGCCCTCCGGAGGAATGCCCCCGTGCCTGACGCAGGCCTGTCGAATTCACCAGGCGCCGCCCGCTTCTTTGAAGTGCCCGACGCTCAACTGAGCGCCGAACTCAAGAAGTGGACGGGAGCGGCACCGGCGCTCCACCCCGTCGGAGAACTCCTCGACCGGCACTGGGAGGCGGGCTTCGCCTACGCACGGCTGTGCACCGCCGACACCCGCACCGCGGGCATGCTCACCACGGCGGCGTTCACCCGCCTGTTCGGCGAGACCCTCCGGCAGACCGGGCCGACCGCCGCCTGGCGCCCCCGGCTCCTCGTCACCGTCGGCCGGATCGCCGCCGAATGGGACGCCGACCACCGGCGCGAACTCCTCCACCCCGGGCTGCGCTCAGGCCCCGACGGCGTCGGAGCCGCCGCCCGCCTGCAGCCGCCGGACCACCGCCGGCTGCTCTCCGAGGCGTTCGCACGGCTGCCCCAGTCGGCCCGCTGCCTGCTGTGGCACACCGAGGTCGAGGCCGAACCGGCGTCCGTACCGGCCGCACTCCTCGGCATGGACGCGGAGACCGGACGCCTGGAGCTGGAGCGCGCCCGCGACCGGCTGCGCGAGGAACTCCTCCAGGTCCACCGCGAACTCGCCCCCGAGCACGAGTGCCGCCAGTACCTGCGGATGCTCGACGTGACCTACCGGCGCGGCGGTGTCGACGTCGACCCCGACCTGCGCGCGCATCTGAACCGCTGCGCGCACTGCAGCGGCACCGCGGACCAGCTCGGCGTCTTCAACGGCGGACTGGGCATCGCCCTCGCCGAGTCCGTGCTCGGCTGGGGCGCGCGGGCCTATCTGATCGCCCGCGTGAGCCCCGGCGCGCAGCCTCCCGTCTCCGCGCCCGACCCGTACGGGCCGATCGCGGGCGAGTCCTTCTTCGCCGACACCGGCGCCGCGGCCTCCGCCGCGCGCCCCCACCCCTCGGCGTTCACCTCCGTCACGGCCCCGGACACCGCGGGGACGCCCGCCGGCGTACCCGGCCCGCGCAGCGCCCGCCGGGCCGCCCGCCGCTCCGGCGCACGCCGCGAGCCCACCGGGCCCGCCCGCCGCGGCGCCCGCGCCTGCTCCAGCCGCGTCGCCGTGAAGGTGGCCCGCCGCGCCGCCCGGCGCCGCAACCTGTCGGCGGCCGTCGCCACCGTCAGCGCCCTGGTCGTGCTGCCCCTGGTGATCTGGTCCGCCGCCGGTTCCGACGGCGGCACCGACGACACCGCCGTACCCACCGCCCACGGCCAGCGGCCGTCCGGCTCGGCGAGCCCCGAGAAGGACGCCCCCAGCCGCAACCCCGCGTGGGCGGGCGCCGCCGAGGCGGCCAAGGGCGACCTGCGGGGCCGGCTCCACAACATCGGCTCCGGGCTGTGCGTGGCCGTCGTGGGTGGCCGGGCCGTCGAGGGAGCGGAGACCGAACTGACCGCCTGCGCCCCCGGTCCCGCCCAGGAGTGGACGTACGAGACCGACGGGCTGATCCGCAGCGCCGCCGACCCCGGCCTGTGCCTCGACTCCCACCTCGGCTACTCGGTCCGGCTCGCCCCCTGCCAGGTCACCGGCGCGGGCGGCGACGACGTCCGCTACGACTTCACGCTGCCCGGCGCCCTGATACCCCGCTTCGACCAGGAACTCGCGCTGAGCCCCGCGGCCACCGACGGCTCCGGCGCCCTGGTGCTCAAGAGCCGCGACGACGACAACGGCACACAGCACTGGGCCGTTGACACCGCGCGCACCACCTCCGCGCTGGAGACGGTCACCTTCGCCCCGAAGCCCGCCGCCGCCGTCAGGCCGGCCCCACCACCCGCCCACACCCCGGCGCCGCCCTCCGCGCACACCCCCGCCACCAAGTCCGCCCGCACGGCACCGCCCCCGACCGCACCCCCGGCCGCCCGGGCGCCCGGCGCGCCGGCGGGCGAGGGCGGGCCGAGGGGCGGCGGCCGTGGGCCCGGGGGTGGCGCCCACCGCTGAGCGGTCGGTCCGACCGCGGCCTGCGCGTTGGAGCAGGTCACTGGGTTTGCGGCGTCCGATGCCAAGGCCCCTTCCACGCACACCCGAGCCGCTTGGTCCGGTCGCACGACAGCGCCTCCGGCACGGCGGCCACCGTCGAGCCGTCCCGTCAGTCGCCCGTGCCCGGCTGGAGGATCGTGAGGAAGACCGTGGACTCGTTGCCGCCCACCGGTACCTCGCCCGATGTCCAGGCCACCCGGAGCGGGTCCCGTTCGTCCGGTGGTGTCACCAGCAGTTCCTTCGGTTCGGCCGTGCGGGCCCCGCTGATCTCGGGGCTCGCGAAGGTCAGCCCGGCCCAGGCGCTGGCACCCGGCGCCAGTGAGACCGTCGCCGGGGTGTCCGGGGAGCGGCGCGGGTCGGGGCCGAGCTGCCGGCCGGAGGCGTCCACGAAGGCGGCGCCGGGGTAGCCGCGCACGGTGCAGGTGCGGTCGGCGCGGTTGGTCAGCACGATCGGGAAGTTGCGCTGCCCCGCTCCGGGGCTCGGGCGGCCGAGGCGCGCCCGCAGCTCGGAGGTGTGGCAGCGGGGCGCGGCGGCGCCCGACTGGGTCACCGGGCTCTCCGTGTCCGGGGTGCCGGGTGTGGTGGCGGGCGTCGTCGTCGCGGGGCCCGTGCCCGCGGCCGTGCCCGGTGCGGTCGTCGCCCCCTCGCCGGCGGACGGTGTCCCCGAGGCGCCGGTGCCGTCCGCGCAGGCGGTGAGCAGGCACAGCAGCGCGGCGGCGGTCACCGGGAGGGCGGCCCGGCGGCCTCGGACCGAGAAGGGGGATTGCGGTGCGCGTCCCATTGCTCCCATGTCTGTGAGGCATCCCCGTTTTCCCGGCGCGTAGTCACCGTTCCGGGCGCGTCGTCCTCACTCCTCGCCGAGCAACCCGATCTCCGCCCAGATGGTCTTGCCCTCGGCGGTGTGCCGGCTGCCCCAGCGCTGGGTGAGCTGGGCGACCAGCAGCAGCCCCCGGCCGCCCTCGTCGTACGTCTTCGCGCGGCGCAGGTGCGGGGCGGTGTGGCTGGTGTCGGACACCTCGCAGATCAGGGTCGTGGCGTCGTGGATGAGCCGGAGCCGTATCGGGTGCATGCCGTAGCGGATGGCGTTGGTGACCAGTTCGCTCACCACCAGTTCGGCGGTGAACGTGGCCTCGGACAGGCCCCACCGGCCGATCTGCTCCACGACCTGCTTGCGGATCGGCGCCACCAGCGCCGGGTCCGCCGGGATGTCCCAGGTCGCCACCGCGGAGGACGGCAGCCCCTGGGTGCGGGCCAGCAGCAGGGCCACGTCGTCGGCGGCACCGCCCGCCGGGAGCAGCGAGTCCAGCACCCTGTCACAGGTCTCGTCGAGGGAGCCGGACGCCGCCGCGAGCGACTCGCACAGCAGCGCGTGGCTGGCGTCGATGTCCCGCTCCCGCGACTCGATCAGCCCGTCGGTGTACAGCGCGAGGACGGTGCCCTCGCGCAGCTCGAACTCCGCCGACTCGAACGGCAGTCCGCCCAGGCCCAGCGGGGGCCCGGCCGGCAGGTCGATCTCCACGGGCCCCTCGCCCGGCGCCACCATCACCGGCGGTGGATGCCCGGCACGGGCCAGCGTGCAGCGCCGGGAGACCGGGTCGTACACCGCGTACAGGCAGGTGGCGCCGACCTCGCCGAACACACCGTCCGTGCCGACTTCCTCCGACAGGCGCACGACGAGGTCGTCGAGGTGGGTGAGGAGCTCGTCGGGAGCGAGGTCGATGTCGGCGAGGGTGCGCACCGCCGTGCGCAGCCGGCCCATCGTCGCCGACGCCTGGATGCCGTGCCCCACGACGTCGCCGACGACCATCGCCACCCGCATCCCGGACAGCGGGATCACGTCGAACCAGTCGCCGCCCACCCCGGAGCGCGCCGCCGGAAGGTAACGGGAGGCCGCCTCCAGCGCGGCGGTGCGCGGCAGGGTGCGCGGCAGCAGGCTGCGCTGCAGGGCCAGCGCGGTCTCGCGCTCCCGGGAGTAGCGGCGGGCGTTGTCGATGCAGACGGCGGCGCGCGCGGTGACCTCCTCCGCCAGCAGCACGTCGTCCGGGGTGAACGGATGAGGGTTCGCGAACCGCGACAGCACCGCGACGCCCAGGGTCGTGCCGCGGGCCTGGATGGGCACGGACATCGCGGTGTGGATGCTGTACTCCTTGATCCGGTCGGCGCGCTGCGGGTCCCACGACAGCCACTGGTCGAGGTCGCCGGTCGCGGCCGAGGCGACGATGGTGTGGCCGGCCAGCAGCGCGTCGGCCTGCGGGGACGTGGCCGGGTACACGTCCAGCCGACCCGGCTTGACGACGACCCCGGCGCTGCCGTCCGCGTCGATGATCCGGTGCGCGGTGCGCCGCAGCCCGATCGGCGCCACCGGCCGGCCCACGGGCGGATCGCCGTGCTCGGCCGGATCCAGCAGATCGACGCTGACGAAGTCGGCGAGCGCGGGCACACAGATGTCCGCCAGCTCCTGGGCCGTGGTCGTCACGTCGAGGGTGGTGCCGATGCGCACGCTGGCCTCGTTCACCAGCTGGAGGCGCTCCTGCGCCTGGTACTGCTCGGTGAAGTCGTGCGCGGCGACCGACACGCCCCGCACCCGGCCCAGGCCGTCCCGGATCGGGGCCATCCGGGCCAGCCAGCTCAGCGTGCGGTCACCGCCGACCGGCACATACGTCCGTACGGCCGTGCCGCGGCCCGTGGTGAGCACCTGGCGCAGCCGGCCCTCCAGGTCGTGGCCGTGCGCCATGCCGGTCATCTCGACGATGCGCAGACCGCGCACGTTCTCCGCGGGCAGGCCCAGCACCTCAGCCATCACCTTGTTGATGCTGCGCACCCGCAGCCGCTCGTCGTAGATCGCGATGGCGCACGGGGAGTCGAGGAGGGAGACGTCGTCCAGCGGATCGTCGTGCGCGCGGGTGCCCTCCGGGTCCAGCGGTGTGACGACCAGCCACCGGGCGGGGCCCTGCCCCGGATGCGGCACCCGGTGGACGAGCACCCACACGGGGAGCGTGCCGCCGTCGCGGCGGCGCAGCGTGACGACGCCGTCCCAGCGGTCGCCGTCCGGGGGGACGGCCCCGTCCGCGCCCGGGCCGGCCAGCAGGTCCGCCGCCGGGCGGCCCACGACGTCGGTCGCCGAGTGGCCCAGGAGGCGTTCCGCCCCGGCGTTCCACTCGACGAGCAGGCCGTCGGCGTCGATGACGGCCCGGGCCGTCGAGGCCTCGTCGACCGGGTGATCCGGGCTCATGCGCGCAGCTCCCACGGGCACACTCACGGTGAACAAGCGTGTCACTCGCGCCCCAGCCTAGGCCCTCCGGGCGACTTCCCGCCTGCTCAGGGCCGGGCCCGGCCCCGGACGCTCGCGGCCGGACTCCTCCGGCCGTCGGCGGCCGGTCCCGCCCGGCCGCGCGACGCGGCGGTACCGGCCTGTCCAGCGTCTGACCTGGGGGGATTTACGCCGAAGTACCCGGGCGGTACCGTGAGGACATGCCAGCTCTCAACGTGGAGTTCAGCGACCGTGAGCTCGAGGATCTGCGGCAGATCGCCAAGGAACGCGGCACCTCGATGAAAGCGCTCGTACGGGAGGCCGCTGCGGCCGACATAGCCCGGCACCGCGCGCTCCAGGAGGGCGCCGAGGCGTTCCGCAGGTTCTTCTCCTCGCACGCCGAGGAGTTCGCCGCCGCCTTTCCCGACGACGAGCCGCCGGCCGGTGGCGCGGGACGGCCCGGCGGCGAGCGACGGTCCGGCGGCGAGGGGCGGGCCGCCTGACCGATGGCATCCGTCCTTCACATCGACGTGCCCTGGCTGCTCCAGCGACATGAAGAGGTCCTGCCGGACCAGCCCACCGTCAACGACTTCTCCGCGCTGGTCGCCGCCGTCGCCCGGCACCGGGTGGACCCGCCCCGGCTCGGCGTCGACTCCGACCCGGCCTGGCGCGCCGCCGCGCTGCTGCACACCCTCGCCGTGCTCAAGCCGCTGCCCTCGGCCAACGCCCGCTTCGCCTGCGCCTCCGCCGTGGCCTACATGTTCGTCAGCGGCGTCGGCATCGACCCGCCCTACGGCGCTCTGGTCGACCTCGCCCGCGATCTGATGTCCGGCAAGACGGATGTGTACGGCGCGGCCGACCGCTTGCGATCCTGGCAGATCTGATCGTCGCGCGGGCCCTGTTTTCCCGCGTTGTGCGGAGGGGGATTCTGACTTTATTTCAATTGATGCTGATGTTGCCCAAGTGCCTTGTTGGGTCTGAGTGCGCTGTGCAAGGGTGAATGCCGTGGGAGTGGAATAGGCCGGGGCTCAAGCGTTCCGCGGGGGAATCGGTGCGGACGGGCGTCGCGGAATTTCCGCCCCCGCGATCGCGCCGGAGAGGTCCACGGCATGTCGCTCGCTCCTTTTCGGCGATCGGAACTTCTGTGTTCGCGTGCGGGAAGGAATCCGTTCAGTGCCCACCCCCCACCCCCCTCGACCTCCCTATCCGCCACCGGGAGGTCTCCCCGAGGAGTCCGACGAAGGACTCGCCGCCCGGCTGCGGGGCCGGACCGACAGCGAGGCCGCGCCCTCCGTCGCCCTGCTCATGGCGCGGCACTGGGAGCCGGTCCACGCCTACGCGGTGATCTGTCTGGCGGCCCCCGCCGGCGCCGCCTCCCACATGCTCACCGCCGCCGCCTTCCATCAGGTGCTCGACCGTCTGGCGCTGGGCGAGCCCGCCGCCGCGCTGCGTCCCCGGCTGCTCGTGGCGGTCCGGGACACGGTCCGGCACTGGTCCGGGGACGAGCGGATAACGGGGACGGTGCCGGAACTGGGCAAACCCTCCGGCGGGCGCGGTATGCGGACCACGAAGTCCCTGACGCCGGAAAATCGACGGCTCGCCGACCGGTCATTCCAGGCGCTTCCGGGACTCGCCCGATGCCTGCTCTGGCACACGGAGGTGGAGGCGGAGCCGCTGAATGTCCCCGCCGGACTGCTCGGCCTCGATCCCGTTACCGCGAGGGCGGCACTCGAACAGGCGCGGGACAAATTCCGTGAAGGTTGTGTACATGCCCATCGGGAACTCGCGCCCACGAAGGATTGCCGGTTCTACAACCGCCTCCTCGACGTCCCCATTCGCCGGGGCGGCGCCCTGCTGCCGGATGTGGAGGCGCATCTGGCGCAGTGCCGTTACTGCCGGAACGCGGCCGAACAACTGAGCCATTTCGAGGGCGGGCTGGGTGTGCTCATCGCCGAGTCCGTCCTCGGCTGGGGGGCGCGCCGCTACCTCGAGACCCGTCCGGGCCGGGCCCCGTCGCGCACCCGTGGCGGCGCCCGGCACGGCGCGGCCCGCCGCCGGCTGCTGGCGCGCGTGCCCACACAGGTCCGCAGGGTGGCCGGCCCGCCCCGCCCCTCACGGACGCTGCTGACCGGGGTGGGGGTCGCCTCCGCCGGGCTGATCGCCCTGCTGCTCGTCGCCGGGTTGCTCACGGAGGACGACGGTGTCGATCCGGCCGCCTCGGCGACCGCCGGAAGCCCCGGCACCCGCCTCCCGCCCGCCGTGTCCTCCGCGCCGCCCGGCACCGCCCAGGCACCGGCCGTGCCGTCGCGCACCCGGCTGCGGAACGCCGCCGCCGGCCTGTGCCTCGGCGTCCGGGGCGAACCGGGCCCCGGCGCGGGCACCGAACTCGCCGCCTGCTCCGACGACATCGGCCAGACGTGGTCGTACGACAAGGACGGACGGCTGCGCAGCGCGGCCGACCCCGACCTGTGCCTGGACTCCCGCGCGGACGCCGGAGTGGTGATCCTCGGCAGATGCGCCCCCTCGGGGTCCGGGCGCGCCGAGGACGTGCGCTACGACCTCACGGTCCGGGGCGAGGTCCTGCCCCGCTGGGACGAACGCCTCGCCCTGGCGGCGGCCGCCCCCGACCCGGGAGCCGACATCGTCGTCAAGGTCCGCGACCGCTCCGACACCCAACGCTGGCTGACGGACCCCCCGACCTCCGCGACCCCGGACGCCCTGTCGAGCGCGGTGGTGGGCCCGGCGGGGGCGCGGGGCGCCGGGCTGGGGGAGCGGGGCGCGTAGTCGTCCGAGGGGGCGAGGGTGCCGGCCCTGGTGGGGAGGGGCCGGCACCGTGGTGCCCCGTCTTCCGGCGCCTGTTGGTGGCTGCGGGACGGGTCGGAGCCGGCGAGCCCCGGATGCGCTGTGGAGTGCGGTGGTGGGTCCGCGGGCGCGCGGGGCGCCGGGCCGGGGGAGTGGGGCGCGTAGTCGTCCGAGGGAGGGCGCCGTTCCCGTTGGGGAGGGGGCCGGCACCGTTGTGCTCCGCCCTCCGACGCTCAGACCCCGTCCGTGTCCGCCGCCCCCGCACACCCGCTGTCGAGCGTGGGCCACCGTCCTGGCCGACTCGTCCGCTGTCGACGTCGGTTCAGGAGGATCCGTCCACCGCGTCCCGCACCGTGCCGTCCGTCAGGTAGTCCGTCACGTTGCGTACCGCTGCCAGGGCGATGCGGACCATCGTCTCGCGGGTGACTCCGCCGACGTGCGGGGAGAGGACGACGTTCGGGGCGTGGAGCAACCGCAGGGCGGGCGTGGGGGGTTCGGGGTCGAAGACGTCCAGGCCCGCCCCGGCCAGGGCGCCCTTCTCCAGAGCGTCCGCCAGGGCGTTCTGGTCGATCAGGGCGCCCCGTGCCGTGTTGACCACGAACGCCGACGGTTTGAGCAGTGCGAGGCGCCGGGCGTCCAGCAGGTGCCGCGTCTCCTCGGTGAGCGGGGTGTGCAGGGAGACGTAGTCGGAGAGCCGGCACAGCTCGTCGAGCGGCACATGGCGGGCGCCGCCCGCCTCCGCCTCTGCTTCCGGTGCCGCCCGCCGGCGTCCGGCGTAGACGACGGTCATGTCGAACGCGACGGCCCGCCGGGCGACCTGACGCCCGATCTGACCGAGGCCCACGATGCCGAGCGTCTTGCCGGACAGCTCGGTGAGCGAGCCCTGGAGGCGGGGGAGCGCCCACTCGCCCTCGGCGAGCGCGAGGTGCCCGGGGACCACCTGTTTGGCCAGCGCCAGCATCAGCGCGAAGGTCTGCTCGGCCACGTTCTGCGCCTCGGCGCCGCTGGAGCCGATCGTGCACACCCGGATGCCGCGCTCCCGGGCCGCCGTCACGTCGACGTAGTCGAACCCGTGGCTCGCGCACTGCACCAGTTCCAGCTCCGGCGCCGCGGCGAGGTGGGTGGCGGTGACCGGGGCCAGGGCGGTGATGACGACCTGGGCGCGGCGCAGCGCGTCCGGGTCCTCGTCGGCCGCCTCGACGACGGTGACGTGCGCGTCGCCGGGCAGCAGCGCGGCCAGTCCGGCGCCGACGCCCCGGCCGCCGACGTGCGGCGGGACGACGGCCAGCACGTGCCGGGCGGCGCTCACGCGGTCGCCTCCACGAGGTCGCCGGGGCCGACGGTGCCGGGGCCCGCGTGCCCGGACAGGGCGAGCGTGAGGTCGAGTTCGGCGAGCAGGCAGCGGATGACGTGCTCGACGCCCGCCTGTCCGTCGAGTCCGAGCCCGTACGCGTACGGCCGTCCGACGAGGACCGCCCGTGCGCCGAGGGCGAGGGCCTTGAAGATGTCGTCCCCGGTGCGCACCCCGCTGTCGAACAGCACCGTCAGCCGGTCACCGACCGCCTCCACCACACCGGGCAGGGCGTCCGCGGCGCCGATCGAGCCGGCCACCTGGCGTCCGCCGTGGTTGGAGACGATCACGCCGTCCATCCCGGCGTCGGCGGCGGCCCGGGCGTCGTCCGGGTGCAGGACGCCCTTGAGGACGATGGGGCCGTCCCAGTTCTCCCGCAGGAACGCGAGGTCCGGCCAGGTCTTCGCCGGATCGGAGAACATGCCGACGAAGTGCATGACGGCGGCGTTCGGGTCCTCGTGGACGGGCTTGGCCAGACCGGCCTGGAAGGCGGGGTCGGAGAAGTAGTTGGCGGTGCCGACGCCGTGCAGGAAGGGCAGGTACGCCTGGTCGAGATCGCGCGGCCGCCAGGCGAGCATCGGGGTGTCGAGGGTGACGACGAGCGCGGTGTACCCGGCGGTCTTCGCCCGGCCCAGGAAGCTGCGCGCCACCTCCGGGTCCTTCGGCCAGTACAGCTGGAACCAGCGCTCGGCGTCGCCCATCGCCTCCGCCACCCGCTCCAGCGGGGTGCTGGACGCGGACGACAGGATGAACGGCACGCCCTGCGCGGCGGCGGCGCGGGCGGCCGCGCTCTCGGCGTCCGGGTGCATGATCGACAGCACGCCGATCGGCGCCAGCGCGACGGGGGCGGGCAGGGCGCGGCCCAGCACCTCGACGGACAGGTCCCGTTCGTGGACGTCCCGCAGCATGCGCGGGACGATCCGGCGGCGGTCCAGGGCCGCCCGGTTGGCGCGGGCCGTGCTGCCGGCGCCGGCGCTGCCCGCCACATAGCCCACGGGGCCGGGGCCGAGGCGCTGTTCGGTCAGCTCCTCCAGCCGGGTCAGGTCGGTGGGGAGCCGGGGCACGGCGCCCGACATGCCGTTCAGATAGATCTCGTACTGGAAGTCGGCCCAGTGCCTGCCCATGCGTACGACCCGCCTCTCGTCCCTGAGACCGCGCTGTACGCAGACCATACCGACCGGTAGGGCAGGCGGGGACCGGGGGGCGCACACCGGCGTGCGGGGGTGGATCGTGTGGTCGGACCCCGCTCAGGTCTCCACCAGAGGCCCCCAACCGGAATGTTTCAGGCCTATTAATGAACCCATGGAAACCAGCCAGCGGGCGACTTCGAGCGATCAGGAATGGCCACGTTCCGGCATTGGAACGTTCGAATTCCGTTACTTCGCGCCACTGATTCAATACGCAAGGTTACTGAAACCCGTGGTGTCGATGTGAGTTTCGGCGGCGGACTCGGCAGACTCCCGCTCGTCGTTCCGGCACCGATCGCGCCGGAGCCGGCACACCCCCGACACAAGCGGAAGGATGCACACAATGCGGAACACCGCGCGCTGGGCAGCGACCCTCGCTCTGACGGCCACCGCCGTCTGCGGACCCCTCACCGGGTCCGCCCTGGCCGCCCCCGACGCCGCTCCCGCCTCGCTCTACGCCCCCTCGGCGCTGGTGCTGACCCTCGCTCACGGCGACACCGCCGCCCTCGCCTCCCCGGCACGCGCGGTGACCCTGAGCTGCGCCCCGACGCCCTCCGGCACCCATCCCGCCCCGGCGGCGGCCTGTGCCGAACTGCGGGGCCTGAACGGCGACTTCGACGCCCTGAGAGCGACCGAAGGGGTGATGTGCACCAAGCAGTACGACCCCGTCGTCGTCACCGTGGACGGGGTCTGGCAGGGCAAGCGCGTCTCCTATGAACGCGCGTTCGCCAACGACTGCGTGAAGGGCTCCTTCGGGACCAGCCTCTTCGCGTTCTGAGACCGGGGCGGCACCTGGGACCCCGTGCAGTGCGTCCGGGCTCGCGGATGGGGAGATGCGAGCACGGCCGAGGGGTCGGGTGTCACCTCGCATGGGTGCCGGCCGGGCGGAGTGGGGCCGCCCGACCGGCACCCAGATCGTTGTACGGACCCACGGCCCGTCAGTCGCCCCGCGACTGCTCCTGGGCCTCCTGGTTGGGAGTGACCGCCTCACCGGCCTCGCCCCTGCGGCGGCGCTCGGCGGGGGTCTCCCGGACCCGGCGCCCGGCCTCGGCGACCTCCTCCGTCACCTCCTCCAGGGCGGTCTCGGGGTGCTCCTGGTGCTGCCTGTCGTCCTGGGACACGGACTGCTCCTCCTGTCGTTCGGTCAGCTGGTCGCCGGGGCGGCGGCGATGCGCAGCGGCGCGGGCCGCTCCGCCCCGGGGTCCTCGTCGTGGCCGGTGACCTCCGTCCACCAGCCGGGGCCGTCCTCGATGTGACGCAGCATGATCCCCTCGCGGATCGCCCACGGGCAGATCGTCACCGCCTCCAGCCCGGTCAGCTTCATCGCGGTGTGCGCGATCACCGCGCCGGCCAGACTCTGCTCGGCCCGCGGCGCGGAGATCCCCGGCAGCAGGACCCGCTCGGCGGCGCTCAGCGCCGACATCCGGTCCACCGCCTCCCGCAGGTCCTCGCGCGTCAGCCGCCGCTCGACGAACGGGCCGTGCCGGCCGGGCGGCGCCCCGCACAACCGGCCCAGCTGCTGGAACGTGCGCGAGGTGGCGGCGGCCGTCCGCGGCCTCTCCCACCGGATCCGGGCGGCGACGTCCCGCAGCCGGTGGCGGACCGAACGGCGCAGGTCCCGCAGCCGCCGCGGATCGGGAAGGTCGTCGCCGGCCGTCAGGAACTCATGGGTCAGCCGGTTCGCGCCCAGCGGCAGCGAGGCTACGAAGTCCGGCAGCCGGCCCCGGCCGAACGCCACCTCCAGCGACCCGCCGCCGATGTCCAGCAGGGCGAGCGGACCCGACCGCCAGCCCATCCAGCGCCGCGCCGCGAGGAACGTCAGCTCGGCCTCCAGCTCACCGGGCAGCGTGCACAGCCGCACCCCGGTCCGCAGCCGCACGGCGCGCAGCACCTCCGCCCGGTTGGGCGCGGAGCGCACCACCGCGGTCGCGAAGGCCAGCGGCGCCGCCGCGCCCCACTTCTCCGCGGTGCGGCTCGCCGCGGCGACGGCGTGGACGAGCCGCTCCACCGCCTCCCCGGGGATCGGATCCCCCGGTTTGACCTGCTCGGACAGCCGCAGCCGCCACTTCTCGGTGTGCACGGGCAGCGGCGCGCCGTCCTGGGCGTCGGACACCACCAGCCGGACCGTCTTCGATCCCACATCCACGACGCTGATACGCATGGCTCGGCAAGTACCCCCGTACGCCGATCGTCAACGGCCCGGACGGCGATTCCCCGTCGTCGTCCGGGCCGGCCGCGCCGCCGCTCAGGCCAGCTGGCGCCGCACCAGCTCGTGCAGCCGCCCGCCCGTGTCCGCGAGGAGTTCGGCCGGCGGGCCCTGCTGGGCGACCTTGCCGTCCTCCATCACGATCACCCGGTCGGCGTCCAGCACCGTGGACAGACGGTGCGCGATGACCACGCGCGTGGCGTTCAGGGCCCGTGTGGACTCGATGACCGTGCGCTGCGTCTCGTTGTCGAGGGCGCTGGTCGCCTCGTCGAAGAACAGGATGCGCGGACGGCGGATCAGCGCCTGGGCGATCATCAGGCGCTGACGCTGACCGCCGGAGACGGCCCCGCTGCCCGAGACGATGGTGTGCAGCCCCATCGGCATCCGCTTGATGTCCTCGGCGAGCCCCGCCATCTCCGCCGCCGCCATCGCCTCTTCCGGCGTGTACGGCTCGGTGCCGCAGATGACGTCGAGGATGGAGCCGGTGAACGGCTGGGCGTGCTGGAGCACCACTCCGCACTGGCGGCGCACCGCCGACTGGTCGAGCGCCGCGAGGTCCTGCCCGTCGTACAGGACGCTGCCCGAGACCGGCTTGTCGAAGCCGATCAGCAGCCGCAGCAGCGTCGACTTGCCGCAGCCGCTGGGGCCGACCACCGCGACGAACTCGCCCGGCCGGATCTGGAACGACACGTCGTCCAGGACCAGCGGGCCGTCGTCGGAGTACCGGAAGGACAGCCGGCGCGCCTCGATCGCCCCGGTCAGCGGCCCCGGCCGGGTGCTGCCCGCCCGCACCTCCGGCGTGGCCCGCAGCACCGGCTCGATCTCCTGGAACAGCGGCAGCGCCGACACCGCCGAGACGAACGCGCCGGTCAGCTGGGTCACCGACGTCAGCAGCATCGTCACCGACGTGCTGAAGGTCAGGAACGCCGCCGCCGACATCGAGCCGCGCGCCGGACCGGCCAGCAGCATGAACATCAGCAGCGTGCACAACGGCAGGTACACCGCGCCCAGCACCGCCGTCAGGTTCTTGATCCGGCCCACCCGCTGCTGCAGCTCCCGGCTGCGCGCGAACTCCTCCGCCCACGCCGCGTACGCGTAGTTCTCCGCCGCCGCGACCCGCAGCTTCGGCAGCCCGCGCAGCGTCTGGAACGCCTGGTTGTTCAGCTTGTTGCTCAGCACCACCAGCCGCCGCTGCCAGCGCACCTGCCACAGCCCGAGGCCCAGGAACACGGCCGCGATCACCACGAGCATGCCGATCGCGGCCATGGCCATCGGCACGCTGTACCAGAACAGCAGCCCCAGGTTCATCGCGCCGACGGTCACCGACTGCGCCACGACCGGGCCGACCCCCGCCAGCAGCCTGCGGATCGCGCTGATCCCCATCGCCTGGCTGGCCAGCTCGCCCGTGGAGCGCTCGGTGAAGAACCGGGTGGGCAGCCGCAGCAGCCGGTCCCACAGGGCGGGCTGCAACGTCGCCTCGATCCGGCCCTCCAGCCGCAGGATCGTCAGGTTCTGCAGCAGCATGAACGCCGCCGCCACCACCCCGCTGATCATCACGGCCAGGCACACCTGCACGATCAGCCCGGTCTGCGCCTTCGGCACGAACTCGCCCAGCACCTTGCCGGTCGCCACCGGCACCAGCGCGCCGATCGCCACCGTCACCAGCCCGCTGAGCAGCAGCCGCACCAGGTCGCCCGCGGTGCCCCGCATGCTGAACCGCAGCAGCCGCAGCGGGCTCAGCGGCCGGTCGGGCAGCGGCCGGTAGAACATCACCGCACGCGGTTCAAACTCCTCCGCGTTGGCCTTCTCGACCGGCGTCTCCCGGCCGGTCGCCGGATGCACCGCCACATAGCCGCCGCGCCGCCACAGCAGCGCGACCGGCGCCCCGGACAGCGCCCGGTGGCCGACGAGCGGGCCGATGTCGTCCCGCCACCACCGGCCCTCCAGACGCACCGACCGGGTCCGTACCCGGGAGGCCAGGGCGACGCGTTCCACCGGGTCGAGCCGGTCGCTCTCCGTGCCGCCGTGCACCGCGTCGGCCAGGGTGAACCCGGCCGCCTCGGCGACGATCCGGCACGCCGCGTACCCGGCGTCCGCGTCGGCGGCCGTCGTGCGCTTGCCGTTCCGCTTGCCGATGGACGCCAGCAGTGTCCGGTCGGCCTGCGCCCGCACCGCCTCCCCGGCCTTGATGCCGGCGGCCGTACGGGTCTCGTGGGTGCGCTCCAGCTGCTCGATCCACCGGTCCAGCGTCGTCAGCAGGCGGTACTGCTGGTCCACCATGGACTGCCACACCGCCGGGTCGATCAGCAGATCGGCGGCGGCCTCCGCGCCGTACAGCGAGCCGTACTGCACGCTGCCCGGCGGCACCTGCATCCAGAACACGTCGTCGTCGGTCACCTCGGCCGCCCGCTCGGTGGCCATGGGCGCCTGGAACAGGATGGAGAGGCTGCGGCCCACGCCGAGCGCGAGCGCGTACTCCAGGGGGCTGGTCTGCGGCGGGACGTACTGCGGGTTGCCGTACTCGTCATACGACCAGGTCTGCGTGGGCGCGGGCTGGTACAGCTCGCGCAGCCCGATCCGGTGCACGACGCAGTCCCTGAGCGGGCGGGCCACCAGCGTGTGCTGCGGTCCCGCGACCGGGCCCAGCAGCAGCGAGCCCGCCTCCAGACGGCCCAGGTGGTGCCAGTGGCCCTGCTCCCCGGCGTCCACCGCGAACAGGTCCACCGCGCCGGACGCCACCAGCCACAGCACCTGCGGCCCCTCCAGGTCCAGGCGGTTGAGGCCGGAGCAGTCGAGGGCCGAGCCCAGCTGCCCGAGCGCGTCGAGGACGAGGTCCCCCTCGTTCACGGTCGTCATCTCACCGCTCCCTGACCAGGGCCGCGTAGGCGCCGCCGAGCGCCACCAGCTCCTCGTGCCGTCCGCGTTCGACGATCGTGCCGTGCTGGAGCACGACGATCTCGTCGCTGTCGCGCACCGTGCTGAGCCGGTGCGCGATCACCACACAGGCGCAGCCGCGCCGGCGCAGGTTGTCCATCACGACCAGCTCGGTCTCGGCGTCCAGCGCGCTGGTCACCTCGTCCAGGACGAGGATGCTGGGGCGGCGCACCAGCGCCCGCGCGATCTCCAGCCGCTGGCGCTGCCCGCCGGAGAAGTTCCGGCCGTCCTGCTCGACCCGGCTGCGGATGCCGCCCGGCCGCCGCATCACCACGTCGTACAGGGCCGCGTCGCGCAGCGCCTCCTCCACCGCCTCGTCCGGGACGGACGGGTCCCACAGGGCCACGTTGTCGCGGACGGTCCCCTCGAACAGGAACACGTCCTGGTCGACGAAGGAGACGGACGAGGCGAGCGCCCCGCGCGGGATGTCCTCGATCCGGCGGCCGTCGATGCGGATGACGCCCTCCCAGGGGGCGTACAGGCCCGAGATCAGCCGGGACACGGTCGACTTGCCGCTGCCCGAGCCGCCGACCAGCGCCACCTGCCGGCCGGGCCCCACGGTCAGGTCGAAGCCGGTCAGCAGCGGCTTGTCCAGGGGGCTGTACCCGAAGGTGATGTTCTGCAGCTCCACGTGTCCCTGGAGCCGGCGCGTGGACTCGCCCGCGCCGGGGCGGCCGTAGAGCGGGTCCGCCTCGAAGTTCTCCACGTCCTTCAGCCGGGCCACGTCCGCCGCGAAGTCCTGGATGCGGCCCGCGACGCCGTTGAGCCGGGTGATGGGGGCGGTGAACCGGGTCACCAGGGCCTGGAAGGCCACCAGCAGACCGACGGAGATACCGCCCTCGACCGCGCGCATGCCGCCGATCCACAGGATCAGCGCGCTGTTGAGCGTGGCGAGAGTGGGGGCGACCACGCCGAGCCAGGCGCTCGGCACCCCGAGGCGCTGCTGCTCCTCCAGCGTGGTGGCATGCTGCCCGGCCCACTTGCGGAAGTAGCCGTCCTCGCCGCCGGTCGCCTTCATCGTCTCGATCAGCTGCAGACCCGTGTAGGCGGTGTTGGTCAGCCGGGCGCTGTCCGCGCGCAGCTTCGCCGTACGGGTCGCCCGCAGCCGGATGACGACCCGCATGGCGACGATGTTCAGCAGGGCGACGCCGATGCCGACGAACGTCAGCTGCGGGTCGTACGTGTAGAGCAGGACCGCGTAGAGGACGACGACGACCGCGTCCACGCCGGCCGCGGCGAGGTCCCGGGCCAGCGTCTCGGCGACCGCGTCGTTGGACTGGAGCCGCTGCACCAGGTCGGCCGGGCTGCGCTGGGAGAAGAACGTCACCGGCAGCCGCAGCAGATGACGCAGGAAGCGGGCGCTGGACAGGGTGGAGGAGATGATCCGGCCGCGCAGCAGGTTCGCCTGCTGCAGCCAGGTCAGCACGACGGTCAGCGCCACACAGGTCCCCATCGACGCGAACAGCGTGCCCAGCAGGGACGTCTGGCCGCCGATCAGGAACATGTCGATATAGGTGCGGCTCAGCGCGGGCACCGCCGCGCCGACCGCGACCAGCAGCAGGCTGGCGAGGACGGCAGCGGGCATGGTGCCCGCGGTGCCGCGCAGCCGGGCCGGCATCGCGCCGAGCACCCCGGGCCGGCGTCCGCCCCTGCTGAAGCCCTCCCCGGGCTCCATGACCAGGACGACCCCGGTGAAGCTGCCGTCGAAGTCCTCCATGGGCACGAAACGGCGGCCCTTGGCGGGGTCGTTGACGTACACGCCCCGGCGGCCGAAGCGGCGGCCCATGCCGTCGAAGACGACGTAGTGGTTGAACTCCCAGAACAGGATGGCCGGCGCCTTCACCTCGGCGAGGGCGGCCGTGTCCATCTGCATGCCCTTGGCGGTCAGGCCGTAACTGCGGGCGGCCTTCAGCAGGTTGCTGGCGCGCGAGCCGTCCCGGGAGACGCCGCACGCGATGCGCAGTTCCTCCAGCGGGACGTGCCGGCCGTAGTGGCCGAGCACCATCGCCAGGGAGGCGGCGCCGCACTCGACGGCCTCCATCTGGAGCACGGTGGGGGTGCGGACGGTCTTCGCCCGGCCCTTCGGCACGGGACGCTTGGGGGGAGCGGCGCGGCGTCTGCTCCGCGTCTGCTGTGCGGTGCTCATGGCAGCAGCCAGTCGACGGGACGCTGGTCGGCGAGCCGGATGGACGCCTCGGCCAGCGTCATGGAGGTCAGGGGGAAGGGCGGTCCGTCCGCGGACGACCAGGCGTAGCCGCTCTCGGTGTCCTCGTCGCGGTCCAGCTTCACGAGGACGGCGACCGGCCTGCCGTCCTTGGTGAACTGCTCGCCGAGCTGGGTGTCGCCGAGGAACGCGGCGATCTGCTGCGGCGACTGCACCGCGCGGTCCACGGACTTCACGTGCCCGCGCAGCACGCCGTACTCCTGGGTCGGCACCGACTGCACGGTGAGGTCCACCGCGGCGTTGCCGGGGATGGCGGCGGCGTTCTCGGCGGGCACGTACACCGTGGCGTACAGCGGGTCCCGGCCGCGGGCGACCTTCTCGACGGCGGCGACGTTCGCGCCGGTCTGGACGATCTGCCCGATGGTCGCGGCGAGCGCGGTGACGCGGCCCGGGGCGACCGTGCGCACGACGGTCTCGCCCCGCGCGGTGCGGACCTTCAGGACGGGGGCGTCGGCCGGGAGCCGCTCGCCCTGCTCGGCGACGACGGCGGTGACCTGTCCGGCGACCGGGCTCTGGAGGAGGTAACTGCCCTGCCCGTGGGTGAGGATGGCGGGCGCGGAGACGGTGGAGGCGACCGAGCCGGTCACCGCCCACACGGACGCGGCGGCCATCACGACCAGCGTCACCCCGAGGACGAGCCAGCCCTGCGGGCGGGCGAAACGCACCGGCAGGTCGAGCTCCTCCGGTGACTGGAGCTTGGCGAGGGCCTGTTGGCGGAACTGCACGGAATTTCCCTCACCTGCGGATGAGTGGAGACCGGCACACGAATGCCGGTCGTGCTGCGGGGCGGGGCCGAAATCCCCTCACGGTGTTTCGTTCCCGCTTTTCGTTCGGGGGATTTCCGGTTTTGTGGCACCCAAGAGTCCCGGAGCCGGGTGACGGCTCCGGGACTCGGTGGTACGAAAGGCGCGATCAGAGACCGGCGACCAGGCCCGTGACCGGGGCGGTGTTCAGGCCGGTGACACCCTCCACGGTGCCGACGACCGTGTTGAGCAGGCCGGAGACCGGGGCGATGCCGTTGATGGCGTCGAGGGCACCGTTCACGGCGTTGACCTGCAGGCCGCCGGAGACGTTGTCGAGCTCGGCGTCGGAGATCTCGACGGTCGCAACCTGGGGGGTGGAGTTCATGGTGGAACTTCCCTTCCTAATGGATATCTCACAAGGGGGAGCGGCCCCCTCTGGGGACAGATGACGGCCGCGACCGCGGGTGCCCGGCGCCCGTTTCCGGGAAAGCCGTTGGCGGCCCCCGCGGTGCGATGGATCAAAGCACGGGGCGGGGGCGGGCTTCCAATCAAACGAATGCCTTGTCAGGGCACTTGAGGGCCCTGAGTGGGAATCGGTGCAGAAGTGGGCACGTCTCGTCGGCGACTTCTTCACATGCGTCACGGCATCGGCCCGGACCAGCCGTCGCGCCGGCCGGCGAGGCGGTGGCGGACGGTACGGCGAAAGCGACACTCCGGCCCCAAGGGGGTGACCGGTGGTAGCGGCCGGTGGGGGACCACGGCGCACGGTGACTTCGTTGAGTATTGAATGTGCAGATTCACTGAAGCCGGGATTCCGCTCCTGATCCGCCACTGACCGCGATCGACCGACTGCACACGGTGCTTGTTCGGATCGTGTCCGTCTCCTGGCGGCCCGGACCCCTTCCGCGCCCGGCGCGCGACCGCATCCGGCCCCTCGAACGACGCTTCTGCGAACGGAGTTGAACACTCCGGCCGCCCCGCGCGTACCAACTGCCGACCAGGCGCCCGAGAAACAGCCGCCGCACGAGACGAACGGCGGCAGCAGACCCCGTCCCCCAGGAGGTCGAGAAGTTGAGTCACAAGCGAATGCCGAAGCGCAAGGCCGCGATAGCGGCGGGCGGCGTGGCGGCGCTCGGAGCGGCGGCGATCCTGCTGCCGAACGCCAACGCGTCCCAGGACGCGGCCCCGGACGCCACGGCCGCCCCCAAGACCCTGAAGGCGGCCGACGCCTCGGATCTCGCCTCGCGCCTCGCGGGACTGCTCGGCGACGCCTTCGCCGGCTCGTACTACGACGCCGGCAGCAAGCAGCTCGTGGTGAACGTCGTCGACGGCGACGACAACGACGTGGTCGTGGAGGCGCGGAAGGCCGGCGCCAAGGTCCGCGAGGTCGCGAACAGCCTGGACGCGCTCAAGTCGGGCGCGCGGACGCTGAAGTCCGAGGCCACCATCCCCGGCACGGCGTGGGCCGTCGACCCCAGAACGAACAAGATCGTCGTCACCGCCGACAGCACGGTCACCGGAAGGAACTGGGACCGGCTGGAGTCCACCGTCGACCGGCTCGGCCCCGGCATGGCGAGCGTCAAGAAGTCGGCCGGCACCTTCAAGACCTTCCTCTCCGGCGGCGACGCCATCTTCGCGGGCGGCGCGCGCTGCTCCGCGGGCTTCAACGTCACCGCGGGCGACGGCACCCCGGCCTTCCTGACGGCCGGTCACTGCGGGGTCGCGGCCGCGCAGTGGTCCGACGCCCAGGGCGGGCAGCCCATCGCCACCGTCGACCAGGCCACGTTCCCCGGCGCCGGCGACTTCGCACTGGTGAAGTACGACGACCCGGCCACCCAGGCGCCCAGCGAGGTGAACCTCGGTCAGCAGACCCTCGCGATCAGCGGGGCCGCCGACGCCACGGTCGGCCTCCAGGTCTTCCGGATGGGCAGCACGACCGGGCTGAACAACGGTCAGGTCACCGGTCTCGACGCCACCGTGAACTACCCGGAGGGCACGGTCACCGGGCTCATCCAGACCAACGTGTGCGCCGAGCCGGGCGACAGCGGCGGCTCCCTGTTCACCCAGGACGGGCAGGCGATCGGCCTGACCTCCGGCGGCAGCGGCGACTGCACCGTCGGCGGCGAGACGTTCTTCCAGCCGGTGACGACCGCGCTGGCCGCGGTCGGCGCGACCCTCGGCGACGGCGGAGCGGCGGGCGGCGACGACGCCGGGGCCGGCCAGGACGCGGGCGCCGGAGACCAGGCCGGAGCCGGTGACCAGGCGGGCGCGGGCCAGGAGGCGGGCGCCGGTGACCAGGCCGGTGCCGGCCAGAACGCCGGGAACGGCCGGGGTCATGGACGCGGCCACGGCCTCGGCCAGATCGTCGGCAACGGCGCCGGGAACTGACACGGCGCCACCGGCCCACCGACACGGCTGACCCACCCCGGGCACGACGGCGGTCCGGTCCTCCGGCGGGAGGACCGGACCGCCGTCGCGTCGCCGCCGTCCCGCTCCCCGGCCGCACGGAACCGTCACAGGGGCTGCGTACGGGGCGTATCAGCGCTGTAATGGCGAACGTGGTCGGAAAGGACGCTACGGGGCGCGGGACGAGGAACCGGCGTGCCGAGGACGTCCTGAAGGCGCTCGCCGAGGAACCCGGCGCGAGCGGACGGCTGCGCCGGGTCCTCGAACAGGCGCTCGTCTTCTGCGGTGCCTCCCTGGCCGCCCTGTACACGCCGGACGACGACGGCGAACTCCTCTGCCTCCACGAGTCGGCGGGCGTGCCCCGGTCCCTGTACGGCCTGCGGGACGGCTACGCCCTGAACGGGCCCTCACCGGCCGCCGACGCCCACCGCACCGGCCGCCCCGTCCATCTCGGCCCCCGGGAACTCGCCGGTTTCGCGGAGGCCCGGCGCACCCCGGAGGGCGACTTCTCCCTGGCCGCGCTGCCCGTCCGAGGCGAGGGCGCCGCAGGGTGCCTGCTGGCCGTCACCGAGCGGCCCGGCGGCTTCGACGCGGACGCGCGGGACTGTCTGGAACTGATCGCCGGCGCCGTCACCCTGCCCGCCCGGCCCACCGCCGAGACCGGCGGCGACCTGCCCGCCGACGCGTTCAGCCTCGCCGTGGACAGCGGCCACGTCGAGGTCGGCGCCGACCTCCTGGCGCTGTTCGGACTGACCCCGGCCGCCTTCGACGGCAAGGTGGAGACCCTGCTGGGCCTGACCGTCCCCGAGGACCTGCCCGCGCTGATGTCCGTCGTCGAGGCCGACCACATGTCCCTCGGCGAACGGGAACTGGAGTTCCGGGTCGTCCGCCCCGCCGGCCCGCCCCGCTGGCTGCGGCTGCGCGGCCGCCTCCTGCCCGGCGGCGAGGGCCGCCCCGCCCGGCTCGTCGGCACCGTCGCCGACGCCTCCACGCTGCGCCCCGAGGTCACCGACGTCGCCCGCGTCCAGCGTCTCGCCGCCGCCCTCGCCACCGCCGGCACGGTCCGCGACGTCAGCCAGGCCGTCGTCACCGCCCTACGCGAGCCGCTGCGCGCCGACCGCATCGCGCTCGCCGAACTGGAGCACGACCGGCTCGTCGTCACCGTCCTCGACCCGCCCGACCCGGAGTCCTGGCCCGCGCTGTGGCGCCTGGAGTGGCGCACCGAATGGCCCGACGCGCCCGTGCGCGCCATGCCGACCCTCGCCACCGCCCTGCGCGAGGGACGCGCCCAGATCTGGCCGGCCGGAGCCCCGCTGGAACCCGCCCTCGCCGAGGTCGGGCCCGGCGGCCTGGCCGTCCTGCCGCTGCCCGCGGGCGGAGCCATGGCCGGCGCCTGCCTGATCGGCTGGGACACCCCGCACCAGTTCGGCCCCGACGAACGCGCCCTGCTCACCGCCTCCGCGGGCCTCGCCGGGCAGGCACTCGTCCGCGCCCGCGCCTTCGACGCCGAGCACGAACTCGTCGGCATGCTCCAACGGCAGCTGCTGCCCCGCCGGCTGCCCCGGCTGCCCGGCGCCGAGGCCGTCGCCCGCTATCTGCCGACCACCGCCGGACTGGAGGTCGGCGGCGACTGGTACGACGTCATCCCGCTGCCCGACCACCGGGTCGCCCTCGTCATCGGCGACGTGCAGGGGCACAGCGCCGCCGCCGCCACCCTCATGGGCCAGATGCGCACCGCGCTGCGCGCCTACGCCGCCGAGGGGCACCCGCCCGACGTCGTCGTCCACCACGCCAACCGGCTGCTGATGGACATGGAGACCGACCTCTTCGCCACCTGCTGCTACGTCGAGGTCGACCTGGAAGAGGGCTCCGCGTGGTGCGTACGGGCCGGGCACCCGCCGCCCGTGCTGCGCCATCCGGACGGCGGCACGGAGGTCGCCGAGGCCGACGGCGGCCCCCCGCTCGGGGTGGTGCGCGAGGCCGTCTTCCCGATGAGCCCGCTGCGGCTGCGGCCCGGCACCGTCCTCGCCCTGACCACCGACGGCCTCGTGGAGTCCGCCGACGCCGACATCGACACCGGCATCGCCCGGCTCGCCTCGGCGCTCGCCGTGTCCGACCCCGCCCACCTCGGACTCGTCGCCGACGGGCTGCTCGTCGGCGCGCACCGCGACGACGACATCGCGCTGCTCCTGCTGCGCTACGACGGCATGGCGGTACGGCCGCTGCGGGAGACCTGGGCCGTGTGGCGGGTGCCGGAGGCCGTCGGCCACGCCCGCCGGTTCACCCGGCGCACCCTGCGCGCCTGGCAGGTGCCGCCGCAGGACCGCGACGCCGCCCTGCTCGTCGTGTCCGAACTCGTCACCAACGCCCTCGTGCACACCGACGGGCAGGTCCGGCTCGACCTCACCCTGATCGGCGGGCGGCTGCGGATCGCCGTCGCCGACTCCTCGCCCCGCACCCCGGTCCGGCCGACGAGCATCAGCTGGGAGGCCACCGGCGGACGCGGCATCCTGCTGGTCGAGGCGATGACGACGACCTGGGGCACCGTGCCCGTCAGCGGCGGGAAACAGGTGTGGTGCGAGATCGCGCTCTCCGGATGACAACCACAGCAAGGTGCGGATCCACACATGAACCTCCTCGTCACCGGCGCCGCCGGCTTCATCGGCTCCGCGTACGTCCGCGCCCTGCTCGCCCGGGAGTCCGCCGACGCGCCCCACGTCACCGTGCTGGACAAGCTCACCTACGCCGGCGGCACGGACAACCTGCCCCTGGACCATCCCCGGCTGACGTTCGTGCGCGGCGACATCCGCGACGCCGCGCTCGTCGACGAACTGATGGCCGGCGCCGACCAGGTGGTGCACTTCGCCGCCGAGTCCCACGTCGACAGGTCCATCACCGGCGCCGGCGACTTCGTCCTCACCAACGTCGTCGGCACCCAGGTCCTGCTCGACGCCGCCCTGCGCCACGGCGTGGGCCCCTTCGTGCACATCTCCACCGACGAGGTCTACGGCTCCCTCGCCACCGGCTCGGCCCGCGAGGACGACCCGCCGCGGCCCAGCTCGCCGTACTCCGCGTCCAAGGCCTCCGCCGACCTGCTCGCCCTGTCCTACCACCGCACCCACGGCCTCGACGTGCGCGTCACCCGCTGCTCCAACAACTACGGCCCGCGCCAGTTCCCCGAGAAGGTGATCCCGCTCTTCGTCACCCGCCTCCTCGACGGGCACACCGTGCCCCTGTACGGCGACGGCCGCAACGTCCGCGACTGGCTGCACGTCGACGACCACTGCGACGGCGTCGAACTCGTCCGCACCGAGGGCCGCCCCGGCGAGGTCTACAACCTCGGCGGCGGCATCGAACTGAGCAACAAGGAGCTGACCGCCCTGCTGCTGGAGGCCTGCGGCGCCGGCGGCGACCGCGTCGAGCACGTCGAGGACCGCAAGGGCCACGACCTGCGCTACAGCGTCGACTGGACCAAGGCCCGCGACGAACTCGGCTACCGGCCCCGCAGGGACCTCGCCACCGGACTCGCCGCCACCGTCGCCTGGTACCGCGAGAACCGGCCCTGGTGGGAGCCGCGGATCCGGCGCGTACGGGAGGAGCACGGATGAGACGGCTGGTCACCGGGGCCGGCGCGGCGCCGCGCCGGCGGCGAAGGTCATCGGTCCCCCGAACGCGTCCGGGGGAAGGGACTGCCCGAAGCGGCGACGCGACGCGTGCGGGACACCACGACACCCGAGGGACACACGGGAGTCCGGGGGCCTGTGACGTGCGCCGGTAGCCTGGCGCGGTGCGTCTGCTCCTGATGTCCGACACCCATCTGCCCAAGCGCGCCAAGGTGCTGCCCGACCCGCTGCTCGCCGAACTCCCGCGCGCCGACGTGGTGTTCCACGCCGGGGACTGGGTCGACACCGCCACCCTGGACCTGCTGGAGAGCCGCAGCGCACGGCTCGTCGCCGTGTACGGCAACAACGACGGACCCGAGCTGCGCGCCCGGCTCCCCGAGGTGGCGCGGGCCGAACTCGGCGGACTGCGCTTCGGTGTCGTGCACGAGACGGGCTCCGCCCAGGGACGCGAGGCCCGGTGCGCGGCCCGCTTCCCCGACCTCGACGTCCTCGTCTTCGGGCACAGCCACATCCCCTGGGACACGACGGCCGCCACGGGTCTGCGCCTGCTCAACCCCGGTTCCCCCACGGACCGGCGCCGCCAGCCGTACTGCACGTACATGACGGCGACCGTCGACGCGGGCGCGCTCACGGACGTGGAACTGCACCGGCTGCCGCGGCGCTGACCTCCCGCGTCACCCGGCGTCGGAGCCGTCCCGGCGCGGATGCACCGCCCCGTCCGTCGCGGTCAGCGGCACCCCGGTGCCTCCCCAGCGCAGCGCGACGATCTCGGCGGCCACGGAGACGGCGACCTCCTCGGGCGTCCGGGCGCCCAGGTCGAGGCCGACCGGGGAGCGCAGCCGCCCCGACTCGGCCTCGCCGAGCCCGGCTTCGGCCAGCCGCCGCATCCGGTCGTCGTGCGTGCGGCGGCTGCCCATCGCCCCGATGTACGCGGCCGGGCGGCGCAGCGCCACCTCGAGCAGGGGCACGTCGAACTTCGGGTCGTGGGTGAGGACGCAGAGCACCGTGCGCGTGTCGGTGTCCGTACGGGCGAGGTAGCGGTGCGGCCAGTCGACGACGACCTCCGCCTCCGGCGGGAACCGTTGCGGCGTGGCGAAGACCGGACGCGCGTCGCACACCGTGACCCGGTAACCGAGGAAGACGCCGATCCGCGCCACCGCGGCCGCGTAGTCGGTCGCGCCGAAGACCAGCATGCGCGGCGGCGGCGCGAACGAGTGCAGGAACACGGCGACCGCGTCCTCGCGCCGCTCGCCGTGCGGGCCGTAGTGCCGCATCCCCGTCGCCCCGAGGGCGAGTTCGCCGCGCGCGTCGGCGGTGACCGCCGCGTCCAGACCGGGCGTCCCCAGCGTGCCCGCCACCCGGTCCGGCCACACGGCGAGCGCCGCGCCACGCGGGGCGGGTCCGTCGGCCACCGTCGCGACGGTGACCGGACGGCCCGCCGCCACCGACTCCGCCGCCTCGCCGAACACCGGATCGCTCCCGGCCGTCACCGGCCGCACCAGCAGCGTGATCTCGCCGCCGCAGGTCAGCCCGACCGCGAACGCGTCCGCGTCGCTGTACCCGAAGGTTTCCAGGCGGGCCTCGCCGCTCGCCACGACCTCCTGGGCGAGTTCGAAGACGGCCCCCTCGACACAGCCGCCGGACACACTGCCCACGACCTCGTCGCCGGGGCCCACGGCCATCGCCGCACCAGGGTCGCGCGGGGCGCTGCGGCTGGTGGCGACCACCGTGGCCAGCCCGAACGGCCGCCCCGCCGCGTACCAGCCCGCGACCACCGGGAGGATGTCCCGCATCGCCCGCTCCTCTCACCGCCGCCACCGTGGACGGAACCCCTGGCACCCCCACGATCGCACCGCGCGTCCCGTCCCGCCGGGCGTAAAACCCGTTGCCGCTCCGAGCGCCGCTCTGCTGCACTGGCCCGGCACGAACGACCGACGGAGAGGAACCAGGAGCCACCATGCGCCGAGCGTCCATGTCCCCCCAGGAAGGCACCCTCCCCTCGCTCAAGGACATGACGCTTCGTGCACGTACTGAACCTCGGGATCCTCGCCCATGTCGACGCCGGTAAGACCAGCCTGACCGAGCGCCTGCTGCACTCGGCCGGCGTGACCGACGAACTCGGCAGCGTCGACGCCGGGAACACCCGGACCGACACCCTCGCGCTGGAGCGCCGACGCGGCATCACCATCAAGTCGGCCGTCGTCTCCTTCGCCCTCGGCGACACGACCGTCAACCTCATCGACACCCCCGGCCACCCGGACTTCATCGCCGAGGTGGAGCGGGTCCTCGGCGTGCTCGACGGCGCCGTCCTCGTCGTCTCCGCCGTCGAGGGCGTCCAGCCGCAGACCCGTGTGCTGATGCGGACGCTGCGCCGGGTGCGCATCCCCACCCTTCTGTTCGTCAACAAGATCGACCGGCGGGGCGCCGACCGCGACGGCGTGCTGCGGGCCGTCCGCGAGCGGCTGACCCCGGCCGTCGTCCCGATGGGCACGACCCACGGCCTCGGCACCCGCGCCGCCCGTTTCGACCCCGCGGGACCCGGCCCGGACGCCCTGGACGCCCTGGACGTCCTCGCCGACCTCGACGACGCGCTGCTCACCGCGTACGTCGAGGGCCGCGTGACACCGGACGACGTCCGCGCCGCCCTCGTGGACGGCACCCGGCGGTCCCTCGCCCACCCGGTGTACTTCGGCTCCGCCCACACCGGCGCCGGCGTGGACGCCCTGATCACCGGTATCCGGGACGTCCTGCCGCCCGCGGACGGCGACCCCGGCGGACGGCTCTCGGGCAGCGTCTTCAAGGTCGAACGGGGCCCGGCGGGCGAGAAGATCGCCTACGCGCGCCTGTTCTCCGGGACCCTCCGCGTCCGCGACCGGATCCCCTTCGGCCCGGCCCGCGGCGACGGCACCCGCGCCGAGGGCCGCGTCACCGCCGTCAGCGTCTTCGACGGGGGCACCGACACCCGCGCCGACGAGGTGAGGGCGGGCCGGATCGCCCGGCTGTGGGGGCTGAACGACGTCCGCATCGGCGACTCCCTCGGTGCGCCCCGCACGGCGCACGGGCACCTGTTCGCGCCGCCCACCCTGGAGACGATCGTCGACCCGGCCGACGGCACGGACCGCCGGGCCCTGCACCGCGTGCTCACGCGCCTGGCCGAACAGGACCCGCTCATCGGCCTGCGGCACGACGAGGTCCGCCAGGAGACCCATGTGTCCCTGTACGGCGAGGTGCAGAAGGAGGTCATCGAGGCCACCCTCGCCGAGGAGTCCGGCCTGAAGGTCGCCTTCCGCGAGACGACACCGCTCTGCGTCGAACGGCCCCTGGGCCGGGGCGCGGCCGTGGAGTTCAACAGGAGGGACGGCAACCCCTTCCTCGCCACGGTCGGCCTGCGCGTGGACCCGGCGCCGCCCGGCTCCGGCGTGGACTTCCGCCTGGAGGTCGAGCTGGGCTCCATGCCGTACGCCTTCTTCAAGGCCGTCGAGGACACCGTCCGCGCGACCCTCGGGCAGGGCCTGTACGGCTGGCGGGTCCCCGACTGCGTGGTCACCATGACGCACTCCGGTTACTCGTCGCGGCAGAGCCACGCCCACCAGGGCTTCGACAAGAGCATGTCCAGCACCGGGTACGACTTCCGGGGCCTGACCCCGCTCGTGCTGATGGAGGCGCTGCGCCGCGCGGGCACCCGGGTGCACGAGCCGGTGCACCGGTTCCGTCTGGAGACCCCGGCCGACACCCTGGCCACGCTGCTGCCCGCCCTGTCCGGGCAGCGCGCGGTCCCGCACACCACGCGGGCCCACGGCCCGGTGTGCGTGCTGGAGGGCACGGTGCCGGCCGCCCAGGTGCACGCGCTGGAGCAGCGGCTGCCCGGCCTGACCCGCGGCGAGGGCGAACTGGAGACCGCCTTCGACCACTACGCGCCCGCCCCGCCCGGCACGGTGCCCCGCCGCCCGCGCACGGACCTCGACCCGCTGCACCGCAGGGAGTACCTGCTGAACCTGACCCGCCGGACCGGAACCTGACCTCCGGCGGGCCGGTTGACCCTGCCCTTACGTCAGGCCGCAGGCTGTACCCGAGGGAAAGGGCAGGTGGATGAGCTACTCCGTGGGGCAGGTCGCCGCGTTCGCCGGGGTGACCGTGCGCACGCTGCACCACTACGACCGGACGGGACTGCTCTCGCCCATGCTGTTCCCGCGGGTGGCGGCCGTCGTCCATCACGCGGGGGCGGGCACCTCCGCGGCCGCGCTGCGGGCGGGGGCGCCCTCGGTGCCGGTGCCGGTGACGGCCGACCAGCCGTTCTGGGCGGCGCGGCTCGCCTCGATCGGCGCCGCCACCGAGCCGATCCCCTTCGCCGGGCTCACGGAGGAGCGGCTGGCCGGCGCGCTGGGCAGGGTCGTGCGGCAGCAGGCGTACGCCCGTGCCGCCTCGGTCGCCGCGCGGCACATGGCGACCGAGGACGGGGTGGGCGCGGTGCTGAAGGCCCTGGGCTGATCAGCGGGCCGACGGACTCGTCCAGCCGGACTCCACATGGCCCAGCCGGACCCGCTGGGGGTGGTCGCCGACGGGCACGGAGACCTGCTTCCTGCCGGTGGCGAAGTCGATGGCGGTGACCTGGTCGGTGCCGCTCTCGGAGACCACGCAGGACTTCCCGTCGCCGCTGACCGTGGCCCAGTACGGCTTGGACGCGGTGACGAGGGGGCCCTCGGTGAGCGTGGCCCGGTCGACGACGGTGGCGTAGTCGTCCATCGTGCCCGCCACGCACAGCTTCGAGCCGTCGGGGCTCATCGAGAGGCCGTGGTGGCGTGAGTCGTTGACGAAGGTGGTGCGGTCGTCGCTGGTCGCCGGGTTCTTCGGGAGGGTCTTCGTGCGGGTGATCCGGTCCGTGGCGAGGTCGTACTCGAAGAAGCCGTTGAAGAACGACACCTGGAAGTACAGTTTCGACTCGTCCGGTGAGAACACGGCGGGCCGCACCGCGTCCGAGTAGTCCCGCAGGCCGAGCGCGTCCAGCCGGGGCCGCATGTCGATGACCTTGACCTGCTTGAACGTGGTGGCGTCGACGACGGTGATGCGCCGGTCGCCCTTCGTCCAGTCCAGCCAGGGGGCGTCGGTCTGCGTGTTCACGTCGCCGATCGCCATGTTGTAGATGTACTTGCCGTCCTTGGTGAAGATGTTCTCGTGCGGCTTGTCGCCGGTGGCGAACTTCCCCAGCTCCCTGCCCGTCTCGATGTCCAGCACGTGCACGGTGTTCGAGGTGGACGCGGAGACGGCGACCCGCTTGCCGTCGGGGGAGACGGCCATGTGGTCGGCCCGGTAACCGGACACGGGGAAGCGCCAGTTGACGGCACCCGTGGCGAGGTCGAGGGAGACCACGTCGGCGAAGCTCGGGCGGGAGACGACGACGGACCGGCCGTCCGGCGTGGAGTACATGTCGTCCACGAACTGGTCGTGTCCCTCGCCGACGCTGTTGCGGATCACCATGAAGTAGATCCACTTGATGGGGTTGGCGTTGATCTCCGCCATCCGAGCGTCCTTGTCGGGGACGACGTCGATCCGGCCGATCTTCGCGAAGTCGCCGGAGGACTTGATGACGTCGGCGGTGCCGTCCCAGTTGTTGCCGACGAACAGCACCTCCCGCAGTGCGGCGGGGGAGGGCTCGGCGGCGGTGGCGGCGGTCGCGGGAGCGGCGGCCGTCAGGGCGAGGGCGGCGGCCACGGAGCACAGGTGCCTGGATCTGATGGCAGGCATGACTGCTCTCTTCCTCTTGAGGTGGAACGTCATGAGTGGGGCATGCCAAGAGCGGGCGTGAATCTGAACACCTTTGCTTTCAGAATCAACTTACTGAAAAGTAAGGAGGGGGCACCCTTCTCCACAAGACTGCGTACACGACAAAATTGGTCCCCGGACCGGCGCGGCGGCGGGAGGACAGCGTGGCGGGCAGGCTCAAGGCGCCCACCGGCCGCTACGGCGGCAGGTCGGCCGCGGAACGACAGGCCGAGCGCCGACGGCGCTTCCTGGACGCGGCGCTCCAGCTGTTCGGCGACAGCCCCGGCTACCGGGGCACGACCGTCGCCGCGCTCAGCATGGCGGCCGGACTGTCGACCCGTCAGTTCTACGAGGAGTTCCGCACGTTGGAGGACGTGCTGGCCGCGCTGCACCTCCAGGTCAACGGCTGGGCGGAGGAGGCGGTGCTCACCGCGGCCGCCGAGGCGGGACCGATGCCGCTCGCCGAGCGCGCCACCGCGATCTTCCGCGCCTACGCGGCCAACGTGACCGCGGACCCCCGCCGTATCCGCATCACCTTCGTGGAGATCATCGGTGTCAGCCCCCGGCTGGAGGAGCAGCGCCTGGCGCGCCGCGCCCGCTGGGTGGACCTGGTGTGCGCCGAGGTGGCGTCCGCCGTCGCCCGTGGCGAGGCCGCGCCCCGCGACTACCGCCTCGCGGTCACGGCGTTCATCGGCAGCGTCAACGGGCTGCTGCACGACTGGAGCGCGGGCTGGGTGGAGGCGACCCTCGACGAGGTCGTCGACGAACTGGTCCGCCTCCTGCTCGGCATCCTCCAGCCGGCCGGCCCCCGCCCCGCCGGACCCTGAGCGGCGGGAAACCCCGCCTCAGGACTGGTCGTACACCGGAAGGCCGGGCGCGTGGTGCGCGACGACGGCGGCGAACCGGTCGCGGTCGAGGCGCCACCCGTTCACCGCGCGGGACGACACCGCCACGCCGGGCGGCACCGGCACCAGCTGCCGCAGCACGGCATGGGCCGCAGGACCGTCACCGGCCAGCGGCGGGGCGCCCTCGCGCCGGGTGACGCCGACATAGCGCAGGGAGGACCCGCCGCCCGTCTGCTGCCGCCAGAACACGAACCCCGTGATGTCGCTCCACGGCACATGGACCGTCGTCGCCCCGTACCGGACGGGACTCCCGCCGAGCAGCACCCCGGTGCCGTCGACCCGGAACGCCACCTTGCGGCTCAGCGCCCCGAACGCCATGAAGAGCCCGCCCCCGCCGAACAGTGGCAGCCCCAGGATCCGCGCGAACAGCGGGATGTCCGGCAGGAGGAGGGCGGCGGTGAACACCGCGCACAGCGCGAGGATCCCCACCGTCCGCCGGTCCCACCCGTAGCGTGCCTCATACACCGGCGCTTCGTTGTCAGCCATGCACCGGATCATGGCCAGGACGCGTCCCCGAGGGAACCCCTACCCGGCGACCGTGCCCGGAGCGAGACACAGGGCCAGGGCCGCGATCCCCGCGGCGCAGGCCAGCAGCCACGCCAGGACCAGCCGGCGCCGCAGCGCGCGGTAGGCCGCCTCGTACTCCTCGCGCAGCTCGCCGGCCCGCACCGCCGTGCGCTGCCAGGAGGCGCGGGCGAGCGTCAGGTACTCCTCCTCGAACCGGCGCTCCACCTCCTCGCGCTGCGCCCGTGTCAGCCAGTCCAGGGGCGCGCAGACGCGCTCGGCGGCCGTGCGGCCCTCCGCGCGGGTCGCGGCGAGCAGCAGGTGCCCCTCGATGTCGTTGAGGAACTCGTCCGTGACGCTCACAGCGCGGCCACCTCCCGCTCCGGCACCGCCGCGTGGTGCAGGTCGAACGCCGGGGACTCGGAGCGGATGCGCGGCAGGGTGACGAAGTTGTGGCGCGGCGGCGGGCAGGACGTCGCCCACTCCAGCGAACGGCCGTAGCCCCACGGGTCGTCGACGCCGACCGGCTTGCCGTACTTGGCGGTCTTCCAGACGTTGTAGAAGAACGGCAGGAACGACAGGCCCAGGACGAAGGAGAAGATGGTCGAGAGGGTGTTCAGCGCGGTCAGGCCCTCCACCGCCAGGTAGTCCGGGATGCGCCGCTGCATGCCGTTCACCCCCAGCCAGTGCTGGACCAGGAACGTGCCGTGGAAGCCGATGAACAGCGTCCAGAAGGTGACCTTGCCCAGGCGCTCGTCGAGCATCCTGCCGGTGAACTTCGGCCACCAGAAGTGGAATCCGGCGAACATCGCGAAGACCACGGTCCCGAAGATGACGTAGTGGAAGTGCGCCACGACGAAGTAGGTGTCCGAGGTCGGGAAGTCCAGCGGGGGAGAGGCCAGCATGACGCCCGTGAGGCCGCCGAAGACGAACGTCAGGAGGAACCCGAAGGACCACAGCATGGGCGTCTCGAAACTCAGGGACCCGTTCCACATCGTTCCGATCCAGTTGAAGAACTTCACGCCGGTGGGGACGGCGATGAGGAACGTCATGAAGGAGAAGAACGGCAGGAGCACACCGCCGGTGACGTACATGTGGTGCGCCCACACGGTCACGGACAGGCCCGCGATGGCGATGGTCGCCGCGATCAGGCCCATGTAGCCGAACATCGGCTTGCGGGAGAAGACCGGGATGACCTCACTGATGATGCCGAAGAACGGCAGCGCGATGATGTACACCTCCGGATGCCCGAAGAACCAGAACAGGTGTTGCCACAGCAACGCCCCGCCGTTGGCCGAGTCGAACACGTGGGCGCCGAACTTGCGGTCCGCCTCCAGTGCGAACAGCGCCGCCGCCAGCACCGGGAAGGCCAGCAGGACCAGCACCGCGGTCAGCAGCACGTTCCACACGAAGATCGGCATGCGGAACATGGTCATGCCCGGCGCGCGCATGCAGATGATCGTGGTGATGAAGTTGACCGAACCGAGGATCGTGCCGAAGCCGGAGAAGGCCAGACCCATGATCCACATGTCGGCGCCGACACCCGGCGAGCGCACCGCGTCCGACAGCGGGCTGTAGGCGAACCAGCCGAAGTCGGCCGCGCCCTGCGGGGTCAGGAAGCCGCCCACCGCGATGAGCGAGCCGAACAGGTACAGCCAGTAGGCGAACATGTTCAGCCGCGGGAACGCCACGTCCGGCGCGCCGATCTGCAGCGGCATGATCCAGTTCGCGAAGCCCGCGAACAGCGGCGTCGCGAACATCAGCAGCATGATCGTGCCGTGCATCGTGAACGCCTGGTTGAACTGCTCGTTCGACATGATCTGCAGACCAGGTCGAGCCAGCTCGGCGCGCATGAGCAGCGCCATCACGCCACCGATCACGAAGAACGCGAACGACGTGACGAGGTACAGCGTCCCGATCGTCTTGTGGTCGGTCGTCGTCAGCCACCGCACGGCCCGGACGCCCCTGATGTCTCTGATCCTTTTCACACCCCGCCTGTGTCCGCGGGCGGCCCGCCCGTCACACTCGGCGGGGGCGACGAGAATCACCGAGGAGGGGTGTGACGATCCGGCGGGTGCCGGACACGTACGGAGCATGAGCAACGACGAGATCTTCGCCGCTGCCTATCGCGAGCACTACTGGGCGGTCAGCCGCTACGTCGCGCGGCGACTGGACGGCCGGACGAGTGAGGTCGAGGAAGTGGTGGCGGAGGTGTTCACCGTCGCCTGGCGGCGCCGGGACGACCTCCCGGCCGCCCCGCTGCCCTGGCTGTACGGCGTGGCACGCAACTGCCTCGCCAACGCGGTACGCGGCTACGGGCGCCGGCGCCGGCTGGTCGACCGCCTCGGCAACGACGACGCGGCGCACGGCCGGCACATCGAGGCGGGCCCCGACGCCGAGCCGCCCGGCGCCTGGGTGCACGACGTGCTGGCCCGGCTGTCCCCGGCCGACCAGGAGGTGCTGCGCCTCGCGGCCTGGGAGGAGCTCGGCGTCGAGGAGATCGCCGTCGTCCTCGGCTGCGGCACGCGCGCCGCGTCGATGCGGCTGCACCGCGCCCGCCGCCGGCTGAAGGCCGAGATCGACCAGCTGTGCCCCGCCCTCACGACCGGTACGACAGCCACGAAGGAGCAGCAGCATGGCTGACGAACTCGACCTCCTGCGCGCCGCCGATCCGGTCCCCGCCGACCACCCCCGCCTCGGCGACGGGCCCCTCGACCAGCGGGCCGAACGCCTCCTCGCCGACCTGCGCCGCGAGCCGTCCGCCCGTCGCCGCGTCCGGTGGCCCCGGCTCGGCCCCGGTATCCGTCCCCGGCCGGCCTGGGCGCTGCTGGCCGCCGTCGTCACCGCCGTCACCCTCAGCCTCGTCGTCGGCGGCACCGCCACCACGCCCGCCCTGGCCGCGCCCCGCCCGCTCGTCGTCCGGGCCGACACCACCCCGGTGACGCTGACGGAGCTGGCGCGGCGGGCCCGCGCGGACGCCGCCGCCGGAGGCGAGGCCCTGCGCAAGGGCACCCATGTGCAGTCGTGGAGCCTCGCCATGAGCGAGGACAAGGCGCCGATCACGCTCCCCGAGGAGCGGATCGTGCGCTGGAAGCCCGACGGCAGCCACACCGAACTCGTGGTGGCGACCGACCCCACCCATCCGGGCCGGCCCGTGCTGCGCGACGACGCCGAGGGCCCCCGGCTCGTCGAGGACGGCCATGTCGTCAGCCGCCGCACCTACCCCCGCAGCTGGAGCGACGCCCCGCCCCAGTCCCCGCCGCCGCGTGACGCGACCCGGCTGCGGGCCTGGCTCCAGGAGGCCGCCTCCGAACCCGACGGGCTCGGCACCGGCCAGATCCTCGATGCCGTGGAACTGATGCTCGACAACTGGACGCTGGGCGCCCGCGAGTCCGCCGCGCTCGCCGAGCTGCTCGCCGGGACGGAGGGCCTGCGCCCGGCCGGCCGGGTCACCGACCGGCTCGGCCGGCCGGGGCTGGCGTACACGTACGAGGAACGCGGCCTCGCCCACCTGCTGATCATGGACCCGCGCACCGGCGCGGTCCTCGGCCGCGAGACGACGTTCACCCGGGCCGACCCCACGTACGGGGTGCGGGCCGGGGACGTCATGGCGTACAGCGCCTGGATGCGCTGACCGTGGCCGGCCGTCACGGGCTGCGCAGCCGGCGCTTGTCCTGCTCGTCCCACGTGGTGGTGTCGCGCGGCGTCGCGTACGGCTCCTCCTCCGGAGGATGCCCGCCGGCGATCGCGCGCTGCCGCACCGCCTCCGCGTCGAACTCCAGGCCGAGGAGGATCGCCAGGTTCCCGATCCACAGCCACACCAGGAAGACGATCACGCCGGCCATCGTGCCGTAGGTCTTGTTGTACGAGGCGAAGTTGGCGACGTACACCGCGAAACCGCCCGAGGCGATCAGCCAGATCACCAGGGCCAGCGCGCTGCCCGGCGTGATCCAGCGGAAACCGCGCACCTTGGCGTTCGGGGAGGCCCAGTACAGCAGGGCGATCATGGTTGTGACGAGGACGGCCAGGACCGGCCACTTGGCGATGGCCCACACCGTCAGCGCGGTGTCCCCGATGCCCAGCGTGCTGCCGACCTCCTTGGCCAGCGACCCGGTGAAGACGACGATCAGGGCGCTGATCACGGCCAGCACCATCAGCGCCACCGTCACCCCGAGCCGTACCGGCAGCACCTTCCAGACGGGACGGCCCTCCGGCATGTCGTAGACGGCGTTGGCCGTGCGGATGAACGCGGCGACATAGCCGGACGCCGACCACACGGCCAGCAGGATGCCGACGACGGCCATGATCGAGCCGAGGCCGCCGTTGCCCTGCAACTGCTCCACGGCACGGGTGAGGATGTCCCGGGCCGACCCGGGGGCCATCTTCTCGATGTTCTCCATGACCTTGTCGGTGGCCGACCTGCCGACCAGTCCGAGCAGGGACACCAGCACCAGCAGGGCCGGGAAGAGCGACAGCACGCCGTAGTACGTCAGCGCCGCCGCGCGGTCGGTCAGCTCGTCGTCCTTGAACTCCCGCAGGGTGCCCTTCAGCGCCGCGAACCACGACCGCTTCGGCAGGTCGGTCGGCGAGTCCGGGGCGCGCCCCTCCACCTGAGGGTCCGGGCCGAACCGCTCCTGCGTCGTCTCCGCGCCGGTCTCCGGTCCCCGTGCCCGCCCGCCCTCACCCGAGTCCGCCCGTGCGCCGGGCCGGTCCTCGGGGTCCTCATGCCTGGATTTCAGTAGTCGCGTCATGCGCTCCGGGTATCCGGCCCGGTCCGGATCACGCGCGCCCGGCAATCGGAATCACCCGGTTCGCCCGGTCGCCGAAAACCCGGTGACCAGCGGGTCGGCGACTGTTAGCGTCGGGCCCATGAAGGGCATCGGGCACCGACACACCGCAGCCGCGCGAGCGACCGGCTCCCCGGCTGCCCGCGCCTGATCCCACTCTTTACCGGCGGCCGGAAACGGCCGCCGGTGTGTGCCGCCCCTTTCCCGGTCGCGGCGCTCCTCGCGGCTCTTTCCGGTCCCCCCGACCGAAGGACCTTCCGCGATGGACACCGACCAGATCGTGCGCACCTTCACCGACTTCTTCCAGGAGCGCGGCCACCGACGGATCACCGGCGGCAGCCTCGTGACCCCGCCCGGCGACCCCGTCCTGTTCACCACCTCCGGCATGCACCCCCTGACCCCGTATCTGGAGGGCCGCCCGCATCCGCTCGGGCGGCGGCTCAGCGGGCTCCAGCGCTGTCTGCGCACCACCGACCTCGGCGAGGTGGGCGACCGCACCCATCTCACCGTGTTCGAGATGCTGGGCTCGTGGTCGCTCGGCGACTACGGCCTCCCGCGGAGCCTGCGCTGGGGCCACGAGCTGCTGCGGGACGGCTTCGGCGTCCCGCCGGAGCGGATGCACGTCACCGTCTTCGGCGGCGACGACGAGACCGGCCCCGACGACGAGTCCCTCGACACCTGGCGGGAGCTGGGGGTACCCGTCGAGACGACGAGCGACGACAACTGGTGGTCCCACGGCCCGGCCGGGCTGTGCGGCCCCGACTCGGAGATCTTCGTGTGGACCGGCGGGCCGGACACCCCGCCGCAGGGCACCCCCACGACCGACTCCCGCTGGGTCGAGGTCTGGAACCACGTGGGGATGCGCCACCACCGCACCGAGGACGGCACCCTGGAACCGCTGCGGCAGCGCAACGTCGACACGGGCATGGGCCTGGAACGGCTCGTGATGCTCCTCCAGGGCCGGGACTCGGTGTACGACACCGACCTGTTCGAACCGTGGACCCGGTCCCTGCCGCCGCTGTGGCACCTGGACGAGCGGGGAGCCCGGCTGGTCACCGACCACCTGCGGTCCGCCGCCGTCGTCATCGGCGACGGCGTACGGCCGTCGGCCTCCACCCGCGGCTACGTCCTGCGCCGCCTGGTCCGCCGCACCCTCACCACCCTGTGGCGCGACGACCCCTCCCGCACCCTCGCCGACCTGCCGGAGGAACCGCTGGAGCACACCCTGGACCACTTCCGGCTGCCCACCGGCACACAGGAGGTGCGCGGGGTGCTGCGCGAGGAGGAACGCCGGTTCCGCGATCTGGTGCGGCGCGGCCGCCGCGTCCTGGACCGGCGCGAGTTCTCGGGCCCGCTGAGCGACGACGACTACCGCCGCCTGCACGACACGTACGGCCTGCCCCGTGACCTCGTCACGAGCCTGCGAGCCGGCTGACGGGCGGGGCCCGGGACGGCGGTCCCGGGCCCCGGGGTGTACGGCTACTCGTCCCAGGCCTCGATGATGATCTGCCGGGAGATCTTCCCGTCGCGCAGGGTGATCATCGACTCGGACATCACGCGGACGCCGTCCGCGTACTCGCAGGACTCGCTGTAGGCGGCGTTGTCGCCCTGGACGACGCATCCCTCCAGCTTGTGCGTCATGTCCCGGCTGTAGACGTCGGTGAGCATGTCGCCGATCTCGTCGCGGCCGTGCAGCACCTTGGGGCTGCTGGGCTGCGCGTTGCGGTTGACCACGCGGATCTCCGCGTCGTCGGTGTACAGCGACAGAAGGGTGTCCGGGGTGTTCCCCTCCACGGCCCGGCGCAGGGTGTCCGTGTCGAACGAGGGGGTGGTGCTGGTGCCCATGATGACCTCCAACGAGGCCCGCGGCACGACGGGGAGAGCGGCCGCGGGGGCCTCTGCTTCGAGCGTCCTCCGCCCGGCGGGACGGGGCAAGCCCGCTCACGCGCGCTCCGCCTGACGGGTGAGCGGGGTGCGCGGGCCGTGTCCGGCGGCGGCGCGCCCGCGTTGCGCCGGGCATGAAGTCGACACGACGTATCGCAGCCGCCGTCGGCCTGGCCGCCGGTCTCACCGGTCTCGCCGCGCCGCTGGCGGACGCGGCCCCGATGCCCGGCCCGGACGCGGGCCTGCCCAGCGCGGTGACCACGCTCGACTCCCTCGCGGTGAGCGGTGTCCCCGCGGACCGCCAGGGCCGGATGCCCCGCCCGTCCGAGCAGCTGACCCGCCTCGACGAGCTCAAGGACCTGAGCCGGGCGAACCGGCCGCAGGGCTTCCGCCCGGTCGACACCCCGGTCACCAGGGCACTGCCCGCTCTGTAGACCGGACCGCACCAGCGCCGAAGGGCCGCCCCCACGGGGGCGGCCCTTCGTGCGTGTCCGGCGGCTCAGTCCTGTGGCGCCGCCGCGCGGGCCTCCAACTCGGCCAGGGTGGCGTCGAGATCGGCGGCGCGGGGGCGGTTGTGCGGGAGCCGCGCGAGGACGGCGGCCATACCGCAGGTGTCGGTGAGCGCCGAGAAGACCAGGCCCCCCGCGATCCCGGCCGACAGCAGCAGCCAGGCGGGGTGCAGCAGGGACAGGGCGACACCGGCGAGGACGACCGTGCCGGCCGTGAAGCGGACCTGGCGCTCCATCGACCAGCCGGCCCGCGCGCCCGGGTCGGGGCGGCGCAGGTCGTGTCCGTCCGCCGCCCAGCCCTGGGTGCCGCCGGTCAGTGTCATGGCGGTGACCCCGTGCTCGGCGAGGACCCGGCAGGCGTTCTCCGAGCGGGCGCCCGAGGCGCACACCACCAGCAGCCGCCCGGCGGGCAGCCGCCGCAGGGCCGGCAGGGCGGAGGTGAGCCGGTCCAGCGGCACGTTCAGGGCGCCGGGCAGATGCCCGGCCGCGTACTCGCCCGGCGTGCGGACGTCGACGACGGTCAGGCCGGACAGCCGCGAGCGGGCCTCGTCGACGGCGAGGGCGGTGGGGGTCAGGGGCGCGTTCATGGAAGAGGGGATCCTTTCAGACAAGGGGGTAATATACCCCTACGGGTATGAGGAGGAGTGAGCGTGGAGCTTCAGTTCGAGGGCGACGACCTCAAGTCGGTGCTGAACCGCCTGCGCCGGGCGCAGGGCCAGATCTCCGGCGTGATCAAGATGATCGAGGAGGGCCGCGACTGCGAGGACGTGGTCACCCAGCTCGCCGCCGCGTCCCGCGCCCTCGACCGGGCCGGTTTCGCGATCATCGCGACGGGCCTCCAGCAGTGCCTGACCGACGTCGAGAAGGGCCGCGCGGACGGTGAGACGGCGGAGCAGATGAAGGGGCGGCTGGAGAAGCTGTTCCTCTCGCTGGCGTAGGCCACCGGAAACAGCCGTTCTCGCTCGCGTGGGCGCGGCACCACGGGCCGGCCCGTCACAGGACGGCGTCGGCCAGCATCACGGCGGCCACCACCAGCAGGGCGCAGGCGAAGATCCGCTGGAGCGTGCCGCCGGAGACCTTCTCGGCCAGCCGCCTGCCGTCCCACGCGCCGAGCACCGCGGCCGCCGCGAACGGCCCCACGGCCGGCCAGTCGACCGTCGCGGCGGCGCCGGCCCGCCCGCCCAGCGCCACCAGCGCGTTGACGGTGATGACCAGCAGACTGGTGCCGACGGCGGCCCGCATGCGCAGCCCCACCACGCCCACCAGCGCCGGTACGGCGAGGAAGCCGCCGCCGACCCCGAGCACCCCGGTCACCGCGCCGAGCCCGGCGCCGGCCCGGACGACCCGCGAGGGCCGCACCGGCACGTCCGGGTGCCGTACGGTCGCCGACGGCCGCAGCATGCGCAGCGCCGCGAGCGCGGCGAGCACCGCGAAGGCGCCGGTCAGCAGCGCGGCCGGCAGCCGCCCGGACAGGGCGCCGCCGAGCGCGGCCGGCACCAGGCCCGCCGCCGCGAACAGCGCCCCGGCCCGCCAGCGCACCGCGCCCCGGCGGGCGTGCGCCGCGAGGGCCGACGCCGAGGTGACCGCCACGACGACCAGGCTGGCGGTGGCGGCCTCGGCCGGTGCGAGCCCCAGCAGGTACATCAGCGCGGGCACCGCCAGCATGCTGCCGCCGCCGCCCAGCGCCCCGAGCGCGAGCCCGGTCACACCGCCCGAGAGCAGCCCCAGGACGAGCGCGCTCACCGGAGCGCGTCCGGTGTCCCGGGCGGGACGGGGGAGCGGCGCGGGGACCTACACGGCACGGCCGGCTCCGGACTCCGCCACGAGGGGCAGCCCCGCCTCCGCCCAGGCCAGCGTGCCGCCGAGCACGTCCACGGCGTCCACGCCGCGTGCCGTGAGCAGCGCCGCCGCGTCCCGGGAACGCCGTCCCGAGCGGCAGATGGCGACGACGGGACGGCCCTCGGCGGCGGCCGGCAGCGCAGCGCCCGCCTCCAGCGCGGTCAGCGGGACGGACAGCGCGCCCGGCGCGTGCCCCGCCGCGAACGCCTCGGGGTCCCGCACGTCCAGCAGCACGGCGTCCGTGCGCGCCAGGGCCTCGGCCGGGGTGAGCCGGCCCATGGGCAGGCCCGCGTCCCGCGCGGCGTCGAACGGGTCGTCGACGGCGACGACCTCACGGCCCGCCGCGTCCAGCAGGGAGGCGGCGATCGCGGCCCGCGCCCCGGCGGCGCAGTGCACCCACACGGTGCCGTCCGGTATCCCGGCCAGCCGCTCGCGCAGCAGGTGCAGCGGGATGTGCAGCGACCCCTTGATGTACCCGGAGGCCCGCTCGGTGTCCCGCCGGACATCGACGATCACGGCGTCCTCCTGGGCGGCCAGGTCCGCGAAACGGGCCCGGCGGAAGGAGCGCGGTGGGGCGCCGCCCGCCGTCCAGTCGGCCGGGGAGCCGGTGGCCGCGGCGGCCGGCCGGTCGACGCCGACCCGGACCAGTTCGCGCTGCGCCTCGGCGACCCGCTCCGGCGTCTCCGCGAGGAGGGTGACGGGCCTGCCCCACGGCAGCAGCCAGGCCAGCAGGGCCGCGAACTGCCCCTCGGCGGCGAAGTTGAGGGAGCCCGGCACATGGCCCTCGGCGAACGCGACCCGGTTGCGCAGGTCCACCACCCACTCGCCGGCGGCCAGCCGCGCCGCGATCTCGTCCGCGTCCGCGAGCCGCGGGGGCGTCAGGTCGACCGGGGCCGGGCCGCGCGCGTTCGCCGGGGACATGTGCGCGTAGTACGCGGGGATGTCGTCCAGGCCGGCGATCAGCTCGGCGACGAAGGTGTCGACGTCCTTCACCAGGGCGTCGTTGACGGTCCGCTCGTGCCCGATCGTGGTGTCCGTCCCGCCGTCCGTCTGCGTGGCGGCGCACAGGCTGCCGAAGCCGTGGGTGGGCAGGACCGCCGTCTCGTCGGGCAGTTCGGCGGCGAGCCGGTGCGCGGAGTCGTACTGGGCCCGCGCGAGCCGGGCGGTGAGCGCGGGCTCGACCAGGTCGGGCCGGCCCACCGTCCCGATGAGCAGCGAACCGCCGGTGAACACGGCGACCGCGCGCCCGGACTCCTCCAGGACGTACGAGGTGTGGTGCGGGGTGTGACCGGGGGTGGCCAGCGCCCGCAGGGCGAGAGTGGCGTCGAGCCGGACGCGGTCCCCGTCGGCGACCGGGGTCCGCGCGAACGCGACGTCGGCGGCGGCCGGGACGAGGTAGCGGGCGCCGGTGAGGCGGGCCAGCTCCAGGCCCCCGGAGACGTAGTCGTTGTGCAGGTGGGTCTCCACGACGTGCGTGACGCGCACCCCGCGCCGCGCGGCGGCGGCGATCACCCGGTCGACGTCCCGCGGTGGATCGACGACGGCCGCGGCGTCCGGGCCGCCCACCAGATAGCCGCGGTTGCCGAGTCCCGGTGTGTCGATGGTGTCGACGAAGTACACGACGGCACTCCTCTCCTTCCGAACCTGCGTCCGGATCTGCGTCCGGATCCGCTTCCGAGTCTGCGCTCATTACCCCGGGGGGTATATGACCACGGTAGCAGAGGTACCCCCAGGGGTATTTTCAGCAGCCGGAACGCGAGGGAACGCGCCCGCCTCCGTGCCGATACCGATCAGTCACAACTAGGGTCGGGACAGGACGCACAGCCGCAGAGGAGAGGGTGGAGCACATGGCGCAGGAAGTACGCGGCGTGATCGCAGCGGGCAAGGACGAACCGGTGCGGGTGGAGACGATCGTCGTGCCCGACCCGGGGCCGGGCGAGGCCGTCGTCCAGGTCCAGGCCTGCGGTGTCTGTCATACCGACCTCCACTACAAGCAGGGCGGCATCAGCAACGACTTCCCCTTCCTGCTCGGCCACGAGGCCGCCGGGATCGTCGAGTCGGTCGGCGACGGCGTCACCGACGTCGCGCCCGGCGACTTCGTGATCCTCAACTGGCGTGCGGTGTGCGGCCACTGCCGGGCCTGTCTGCGCGGACGCCCCTGGTACTGCTTCGACACGCACAACGCGACGCAGAAGATGACCCTCGCCGCCACCGGGCAGGAACTCTCCCCGGCCCTCGGCATCGGCGCCTTCGCGGAGAAGACCCTGGTGGCGGCCGGGCAGTGCACCAAGGTGGACCCGGCCGTCAGCCCCCAGGTCGCCGGGCTGCTGGGCTGCGGCGTGATGGCGGGCATCGGCGCCGCCATCAACACCGGGAACGTCGGCCGGGGCGACAGCGTCGCCGTCATCGGGTGCGGCGGCGTCGGGGACGCGGCGATCGCCGGATCGCGGCTCGCCGGCGCGTCGAAGATCATCGCCGTCGACATCGACGACCGCAAGCTCGCCAAGGCCCGCGAGATGGGCGCCACCCACACGGTCAACTCCCGTGAGACCGACCCGGTCGAGGCGATCCGCGACCTCACCGGAGGGTTCGGCGCCGACGTCGTCATCGAGGCCGTCGGCCGCCCCGAGACCTACCAGCAGGCCTTCTACGCCCGCGACCTCGCCGGCACGGTCGTCCTCGTCGGCGTGCCGACGCCCGAGATGAAGCTCGAACTGCCTCTGCTGGACGTCTTCGGGCGCGGCGGCGCGCTCAAGTCGTCCTGGTACGGCGACTGTCTGCCCTCCCGTGACTTCCCGATGCTGATCGACCTGCATCTCCAGGGCCGCCTGGACCTCGGCGGGTTCGTCACCGAGACCATCGCGCTCACCGACGTGGAGAAGGCGTTCGAGCGGATGCACCACGGCGACGTGCTGCGCTCGGTGGTGGTGTTCTGATGACCGCCCGGATCGAACGCCTCGTCACCTCCGGCCAGTTCACCCTCGACGGCGGCACCTGGGACGTCGACAACAACGTCTGGCTCGTCGGCGACGACCACGAGGTGCTCGTCATCGACGCCGCGCACGACGCCGACGCCATCGCCGAGGCCGTCGGCGACCGGCGCCTCGCCGGGATCGTCTGCACGCACGCCCACAACGACCACATCGACGCCGCGCCCCCCCTGGCGGACCGCACCGGCGCCACGATCTGGCTGCACCCCGACGACATGCCGCTGTGGAAGCTGACCCATCCGGACCGCGACCCCGACGCCCACCTCCAGGACGGGCAGGTCATCGAGGTGGCCGGCGCCGACCTCACGGTCCTGCACACCCCCGGCCACGCACCGGGCGCCGTCTGCCTGTACGACCCGGGGCTCGGCGCCGTGTTCACCGGCGACACCCTCTTCCAGGGCGGCCCCGGCGCCACCGGCCGGTCCTACTCCCACTTCCCGACGATCATCGACTCGATCCGCGACCGGCTGCTCGCCCTGCCACCCGAGACGAAGGTCCTCACCGGCCACGGCGACCCGACGACCATCGGCGCCGAGGCACCGCACCTCCAGGAGTGGATCGACCGGGGCCACTGACCCGCCCGACCGGGTGAGCCGTCGAAAGCCCCGGAGAAACACGACAGAAGATGTCCGGCTTCCCCGGCACCCTCGGTACCCACAGCACCTCACGGGCCATGGGAGGCCGGACATGTCACACCCGCTCGAAAGCAAGGTCGCGCTGGTCGCCGGGGCGACCCGGGGAGCCGGACGCGGCATCGCCATGGAACTCGGCGCCGCCGGAGCCACCGTCTACGTGACCGGACGCAGCACCCGCGCCCGGCGCTCCGAGTACGACCGCCCCGAGACGATCGAGGACACCGCCGACCTGGTCACCGAGGCCGGCGGCCACGGCATCGCCGTCCCCACCGACCACCTCGACCCGGCCCAGGTCCGCGCCCTCGTGGACCGGATCGCCGGTGAGCAGGGCAGGCTCGACGTCCTCGTCAACGACATCTGGGGCGGCGAGAACCTCTTCGCCTGGGACAGCCCCGTCTGGGAGCACGACCTCGACGACGGTCTGCGGCTGCTCCGCCTCGCCGTCGACACCCACGCGATCACCAGCCACCACGCGCTGCCCCTGCTGCTGCGACGGCCCGGCGGGCTGGTCGTCGAGATGACCGACGGCACCGCCGACTACAACCGCGACCACTACCGGAACTCCTTCTTCTACGACCTCGCCAAGACAGCCGTGCTCCGCATGGCCTTCTCGCTCGGCCATGAACTCGGCCCGCGCGGCGCCACCGCCGTCGCCCTCACCCCCGGCTGGATGCGCTCGGAGATGATGCTGGACGCGTTCGGGGTGCGGGAGGACGACTGGCGCGACGCCCTCGACCGCGAACCGCACTTCGCCATCTCCGAGACCCCGCGTTACGTCGGCCGCGCCGTCGCCGCCCTCGCCGCCGACCCCGAGGTCGCCCGCTTCAACGGCCAGTCCCTGTCGAGCGGGCAGCTCGCGCGCGTCTACGACTTCACGGACCTCGACGGCAGCCGCCCCGACGCCTGGCGCTACCTCCCCGAGATCCAGGACGCCGGCAAACCGGCGGACACCACGGGCTACCGCTGACCGGGCACCGGACCGGGCGCCGCGAGCGGCCGACGCGCGGAGCGCCCCGGCGGCAGCCCCAGGCCGTCGCGCACCGCCGCCTGGTCCCGGCGGAAGCTCGTCCGGTCGCCCCGGACGACGACCACGTGGGAGCCGAGCGCGCCGATCACGACGCCCAGGAGCGCGGGGGAGTCGCTGGAGGAACGCGGACATGCGCGTACGCCATCTGCCGCGTTGATCGTCGCGGCGCTACCGTGTGCCTCCATGACGGACACCACGCGTTTCGACGGGCACGCGGTCCTGGTCACCGGGGCCGCACGGGGCATCGGAGCCGCGGTCGCGCGCCGGCTCGCCGAGGAGGGCGCCCGGGTTCTGCTGACCGACCGGGACGGGCCCGAGGTCGAGGAGACCGCGGCGCGTCTGCGCGGTCTCGGGCACACCGTCCGGGCGCTGGCCTGCGACGTCGCCGACCGCTCCGCCGTCGAGGCGGCCGTCGCCGAGGCCGTGGCCGCCTTCGGCGCCCTCGACGTCCTCGTGAACTGCGCCGCCTCCTGCACCCCGGACACCCCGCTGTTCGAGGACGACTCGGACGACGGCTGGGCGCGCGACCTCGACATCACCCTCACCGGCGCCTACCGCTGCTGCCGGGCCGCCCTGCCGCACCTGGCCGCCTCCGGACGGGGCGCCATCGTGAGCATCGGCTCGGTCAACGGACTCCAGGACTTCGGCAACCACGCCTACAGCGCCGCCAAGGCGGGCCTCGGCTCGCTCACCCGCACCCTCGCCGGTCACGCCGCGGCCCGGGGCGTGCGCGTCAACCTGGTGATGCCCGGCACGGTGCGCACCTCGGCCTGGGAGGGACGGGACGCCGACCTGGAGGCGATCCGCCCGCTCTACCCCCTCGGCCGGATCGGCGAGCCCGAGGACATCGCCGCGGCCGTCGCCTTCCTGGCGTCCCGCGACGCCGCCTGGGTCACCGGCACCACCCTCGTCGTGGACGGCGGTCTGACCGCGGTGAACACCGGATTCCGGGCGGCGCGGGACCGGCGCGAGGACACCTGAGAGCGGCCGGACACCGACCGTAACCTCACCGTTCGGTCACAGCCCGGTCCGCGCCACAACCGAACCCGCCCCTGGTGTGTCTATGCAGCAGAAGTCCACGGACACACACGTCAGGGAAGGGCCCGGCCATGGGGGACACACGCAGACGGCGCGCCGTCGCACTCGGCATCACCGGCGGACTGGTCGCACCGCTCTCGCTCGCGCTGGGCGCCGCTCCGGCGCAGGCCGCGAGCTGCACCGCGGGGACCGGCCCGTACCAGAAGAAGGTGGAGAAGTTCCTCGGCCGGCCGGTCGACGGGAAGCAGTCCTCCGCCGACTGCAAGGCCATCAAGGCCTTCCAGACCAAGCACGGCATCAGCCCCAACGCCGGCTACGCCGGGCCCGTCACCTGGGGCGTGATGGACCTGATGAACAAGCAGAAGGCCGTCGGGAAGAACCCGAACAAGGCGGGCAAGTGCCCCGTCAACAAGGGCCGTATCGCCTGTGTGAACCTCACGCTCCAGCTCAGCTGGATCCAGGACGGCAAGAAGCTCGTGTACGGCCCGGTGCCGGTCCGCACCGGCCGGAACGGCTACGAGACCCGCACCGGCCTGAAGAAGATCTACTGGCGGCACATCGACCACGTGTCGAGCATCTACAACGTGCCGATGCCGTACTCCCAGTTCTTCGACGGCGGCCAGGCCTTCCACTCGGTCGGCGTCAGCATGTGGAACCCGCCGGGCTCGCACGGCTGCGTCAACATGACGAAGACCGACGCGAAGAAGTACTGGTCGCTGCTGAAGAACGGCGACGACGTCTACGTGTACGGCCGCAAGCCGGGCACCTGAGTCCCTCGGGACGGGCACCCGGCTCGCGGACCGCTGAGCGCCCGAGGCGTCACACCTCGGGCGCGTCCCCGAAGTCCGGGATGTCCAGCCGTACCCCGCCCTGCCGCGCCGACTCGTGCGCGACGATGCCCGGCAGGGTGTAGCGGGCGGCCACCCACGCGTTCACCGACGGCAGGGCGCGCGCGTTCACGGCGGTCACGAAGTCGTCGACGAGGAAGTGGTGGCTGCCCTCGTGCCCGTTGTGCAGATGGTCGAACTCCCTCGGCAGCCGGGACCGGTCGTGCACCGGCGCCGACCCCGAGGTGAAGGCGGCCCGCAGCTCCGGCGCGATGTGCTGGAGCGAGGGGTCGTCCGGCGCCAGCGTCTGCTTGGGCTCCAGGAGTTCGCTGATGTCCTTGACGCCCTTCTTGTCCTGCCACAGGGCGACCGTGGCCAGTTGCTCCAAGCTCGCCTCGGTCCCGAAGAACCGGAAGCGGGACTCCCTGATGTGCGACGGGTAGCCGACCCGCCGGAACTCGTTCGTACGGAACGAACCGCCGCCCGCGACCTCGAACAGCGCGGTCGCGTTCGAGACGTCGTTGTCGAACTGGCTGACCGACCGGTCGAAGACGCCGTCGCCCCGGTCGTCCCGCACCCCGATCGCCGACACGCTCACCGCGTGCGTCCGCCAGGCGCCCAGCACCCCGCCGACCGCGTGCGTCGGGTACAGCAGCGGGGGATAGGAGGCGGTCGCCTTCCAGTTCTCGCCGCCGCTGTACTGGTACGCCTCGTAGAAGCCGAGGTCCATGTCGTGGACGTAGTCGCCCTCGGCGTAGAACAGCCGCCCGAAGGCGCCCTCGGCGATCTGGTTGCGGGCGTGCACGGTCGCCGGGTTGTACTCGCTGGTCTCGCCCATCATGTACGTCAGCCCGGTCGTCTTCACCGCGTCGATGATCGCGGCGATCTCCTCCGTGGTGATCGCCATGGGGACGGCCGAGTAGACGTGCTTGCCGGCGTTCAGGCCCTTCAGGACCAGCGGGCCGTGGGTCCAGCGCTGGGTGAAGATCGCGACCGCGTCCACGGCCTTCGACTCCAGCATCGCCTCGTACGAGGGGAAGGTCCCGGCCAGCCCCTGCGCGGCGGCGAGCCGCTCGGCCCGCTCGGGCAGCAGATCGGTGACGTACACGTCGCTGACACCGGGGTGGGCCTGGAACAGCGTGGCGAACTGGCCGGAGAACTGGCCGGCGCCGACGATGCCGAGGGAGAACGTCATGGAGTGTGTGCCTTTCACTGGCCGAGGACGAGGTTGATCTGGTCGTTGGTCCTGCTCAGACCGCTCACCGGGGCGTCGTTCGCGTAGACGTCCTGCATGGCGGGACGGATCAGGGCGTACACGTCCGCCGCGTAGTCGGTGATCGGGAAGGAGAAGGTCGCGGAGTGCTTCTTGTCGGTGACCGGTGCGGTGAAGGCGGTCACGTCGACGCCCTTCTTCCGGTACGCGGCCACCGCCGCGGCCGTGCCGTCCGGGGTGGCGGGGAAGACGATGCCGTAGCGGCCGACGGTCCGCTGGCACTCGTCGGAGGCCAGGTACCGCACCCACTTCCGGGCGCCCTCCTTGTTGCGGGCGTTCTTCGTGATGGAGTCGGCGAGGCCGTTCATCATGGTGGCGCGCTTGCCGGTCGGGCCGGTCGGCGTGGGCGCGGTGCCGACGTCCAGGCCCTCGGCGCCGTAGTAGCTGGAGATCATCCAGGCGCCGTCGAACGCGGTCGCCGCCCTGCCGGAGGCGACCTGGGCGGTGGCCGGGTTGGCGCCGTCGGTGTAGTCGGTGAAGGGCGCGAGATACCCCTTCCTCGCGAGCCCGAAGTACCAGTCGATCACCGACTGGAACGTCCTGTCGCCGTACCGGTACTCGGTGCCCCAGCGGGCCTTGTCCGTGTAGTGCCAGCCCGCGGAGGCGGTGAACGGGCTCCAGGTGGTCTGCCCGTCGGCGTCACCGGCGCCGCCGGTCGCCATGCCGTACACCTTCACATGGTGCTTGTCGAAGCCCTTCTCGTCGCCGCGCACGCCGTTGCGGTCGACGGTCAGATGGGCGATGGCCTTCTCGAAGCCGCCGCCGTCCCGCGGGTTCCAGTCCAGGCTGTTGAGCTGGTCCTCGGAGAGCCCGGCCTCCTTGGCCATCTTCCGGTTGTAGAAGAGGGCGACGGTGTCCCAGTCCTTGGGCGCGCCGTAGCGACGGCCGTCCTGGCCGCGCCAGTTGGCGGCGAGGCCCGGCTGGTAGGCGGCGTCGTCCAGGCCCAGGTCGTCCAGCGGTTCGAGGACCTTCAGATCGGCGAACTGGCCGAACTTCTGGATGTGGTCGGTGAAGACGTCCGGTTCGGTGCCGGCGATGAAGCTCGCGGTGAGCTTGGTCCAGTAGTCGCCCCAGCCCATCTGGGTGATCTTCACCTTCAGGCCCGGGTTCCGCTTCTCGAAGTCCTTGGCGCACGCCTGGTAGGCCGGGAGCTGGTTGGCGTCCCAGAGCCAGTACGTCACCGTGTTCCCGCTGGCCCCGGCCGTGTCGCCCTGGCCGCAGCCGGTGGCCAGGGACAGGACGAGTGCCCCGGCCAGTGCCGCGGCCGTCCGCATGTGAACTCGCATGCCCGTCCCCTTACTTGATGCCGGTGAAGCTGATGGAACCGACGATGCGGCGTGCGAAGCAGCCGAACAGCACGAGCATCGGGAGCGCGGCGATCAGTGTGGCCGCCATCAGGCCGGACCAGTCGTAGCCGGTCTGCGGGGTCTGCGCCCGGAAGATGGCCAGCGCCACGGTCAGCACGCGCGAACTGTCGCTGTAGGACACCATCAGCGGCCAGAAGTAGTCGTTCCAGGCGGTGATGTACGTCAGCAGCCCCAGGGTGAGCAGCGGGGTGGACGCCATCGGCAGCATCAGCCGGAAGAAGATCCGCACCTTGCCCGCGCCGTCCAGCAGGGCCGCCTCCTCCACCTCCCGGGGCACGTTCATGAAGAACTGGCGCAGGAAGAACACCGCGAACGGCGTCATGAACATCGTGGGCAGGGCCACCCCCAGCAGGTTGTCCACCAGGCCGAGTTGCTTGACGAGGACGAAGTTCGGCAGGAGCGTGAAGATCGCCGGCACCATCAGCCCGGCCAGGAACAGTCCGAACACCGCCTCCCGGCCGCGCCAGCGCAGCCGGGCGAAGGCGTAGGCGGCCATGGCGGAGAAGAAGATCTGGCAGACGGTGATCAGGGTCGAGACGACCACCGAGTTCACCAGATAGCGCCAGAACCTGAGGCCCCCGCCCGAGCCGCCCTGGGCGATCGCCTCCTCGGCGGACTGCAGGCCGAGGGCCCGTTCGAAGCCACCGGTCGTCGTGCCGACGGGGAGGAGGTCGCCGGGGTGGGCGGCGAGCGCGTCGTTCGAGGACAGCGCGGTGCGCAGGATCCAGTAGAACGGCAGCATCGTGATGAGCACGATCGCGGCCATCACGGCCCAGGCGACGGCCCGTCCGGGAGTGATCCGGCGGCGTACGCGCCGGACGGTCGTGGTGTCTGCCACGGCGGCCATGTCGGTGTCTCCCTTCCTCAGCCGAGGTCGCTCTGACCGGCGCGGGTGAGCCGGTACTGGAGGACGGTGATGGCGCTCAGCACGACCAGCAGGGCCACCGACATCGCCGAGGCGTACCCGAACTGGAAGCGGCCGAAGGCGGCGCCGTAGATGTAGAACTGCAGGACGTTGGTGGCGTTGGCGGGTCCGCCCGCGGTCGTCACCGCGACGGTGTCGAACACCTGGAAGGAGCCGATCACCGTCATGATCAGGACGACCGCGAGGACCGGGCGCAGCAGCGGCATCGTGATCCGCCGGAACATCCGCCACTCGCTCGCGCCGTCCACCTTCGCGGCCTCGTACATGTCGTTCGGGATGGCCATGAGGCCGGCGAAGAGCAGCAGCGCGGTGTAGCCGACGTGCCGCCACACGTTGATCAGGGCGATCGTGGGGACCGCCCAGGTCTCGTCGGCGAGGAAGGGGATCCGGTCGAGGCCGAGGCCCGCGAGGATCTCGTTGCCGATGCCGAGCTGCGTGTCGAGGATCCAGAGCCAGACGATGCCCGCGACGACGTTGGACATCAGATACGGCGTGAGCACGATCCCGCGCAGCACCGCCGACTGCGTCAGCCGCTGCAGCAGGACGGCGATGGCGAGCGCGGAGACCGTCTGCACGCCGATGTTGACGAGCACGTACTCGACGGTCACCCCCATCGAGTCCCAGAAGATCGGGTCGTGGACCATCCGCACGTAGTTGTCGAGGCCCACCCACTCCGCCGGGGTCAGCAGGTTGAAGCGGGTGAAGCTCAGATAGACGCCCCGCAGCGTGGGCCAGAGCAGGAAGACCACGAACCCCAGCAGGGCCGGGGCGATGAAGACGGCGGCGAGCCGCCCGTCCCCGCGCTCCTCGCGGGCCGCCGCCCGCCGTGCCGTTCTCCGGTCCGTCCCGGCCCCGGTCGCGTCGCCCAGGGGCAGACGCGACGGGGGACTGCTGGAGGCGATGGTCATCGGGAGACTCCCTCGTCTACGCGGCTCGTCCTCGGCCACTTACTTTTGTGGCGGAAGAATCAGGGCGTCAAGAGGTCGGTGACCATCTTCTTTCCGCCACAGCTATGGCCATAGACTGACCTCGTTGGTTTTGTGGAGAAAAAAATTATGGATGTGGGAGTCTGACGACCATGACCGCAGCAGTCGACAGCTGGCGTCCCCTCAGCCCCGGTGAACGGGCGGTGGCGATCGAGGTGCTCCTCGCCGGGCCCCTGTCCCGCACCGAGCTGGCCCGCCGGCTCGACCTGTCGGCGGGGAGCGTCACCCGGCTGACCAAGCCGCTGATCGAGACCGGCCTGCTCGTCGAGGTGCCCGAGGCCGGCGAGGTGCTGGAGACCCGCCAGGGCCGCCCCTCCCAGCCGCTGGACGTCGTCGCCGAGTCCCGCTCCTTCCTCGGGTTCAAGATCACCGAGGACATGGTCTACGGCGTCGTCACCAGCCTGCGCAGCGACATCGTCGCCCGCCACGACCGCCCCCTCACCACCCACGATCCCGCCGAGGTGGTCGAACTCCTCGGCGAGATGACCGAGGAGCTAGCCGCCCGGCATCCCCGGCTCGCCGGGGTCGGCATCGGCGTGGGCGGCCTCGTGGAGAACCGCTCCGTCGTCGGCGAGTCGCCGTTCCTCGGCTGGCGCGACGTACCGCTCGCCGAACTCGTCGCCCGGCGCACCGGGTTGCCGGTCGTCGTGGAGAACGACGTCGCCGCCCTGGTCGAGGCCGAGACCTGGTTCGGCGCCGGGCGCGGCCTCGACCGGTTCGTGGTCCTGACCATCGGCGCCGGGATCGGCTACGGCCTGGTGCTGGGCGGCCGGCGGGTCCCGTACGCCGAGGAGGACCGCGGCTTCGGACGGCACTGGATCCTCGACCCGTACGGTCCGCTCACCCCCGACGGGGCGCGGGGCAGCGCGGTCTCCCTGCTGACCATCCCGAACATCCGCTACCAGGTGCGGGCGGCCACCGGCCGGGACCACGGCTGGGAGGAGATCCTGGACGCCGCCGCCGCGGGCGAGCCGATGCCCGCCCGGGTGATCGAGGAGGCGGCCCGTGCGCTGGGCACCCTGGTCGCGCAGATCGCCAACTTCGTCCTGCCCCAGAAGATCCTGCTCGCGGGCGAGGGGGTGGGCCTGATGGACGTGGCCGGCGACACTGTGACGAGGACCATGCGTGGCCAACGGCACCCGCTGGCGGCCCCGGTCGCACTGGAGACCAAGGTGTCCGACTTCCACGACTGGGCGCGCGGAGCGGCCGTTCTCGCCATCCAGGTACTGGTGTTGGGGACCGCCGACCGCTGAACCCGCCGCCGGGGCGGGAGATGACGTGATCAGCGCCACGGTCCGATATGCCCGCCTTGGGTGCGCTTACTCACAGCGCCTTCACCTGCGGGATCGTATGCTTCACAGCATGTCCACCACTGTTGAATTCGCCTCCGATAGATCGGCTGACGAGGTCAACGAGGAGATCCGGGCGCTGTGGCGCCGGGCGGGCGGGACACTGAGCGTCGAGCAGCGCGAGGAGTACCAGCGCCTCGTCCTGGAGTGGGCCTCCGTGGCTCCCCAGCCGGCCAAGGCGGCCTGACCGTCCGGCCCCGGCGGGCCCCGCGTCTCCTCGCGACCCGCCCCCCCCCCGCCCCCGTGGCGGCCCCGCCGCTCCTCGTCAGCCCCAGGTCGCCGAGTAGTGGCGCCGGTACTCCCGGCGGTCCTGCTCGGCCCGGATGAACCGGGTCGCCACCAGCGCGACGATGCTCCCCGCGACGAGCAGCAGCCCCGGACCCACGTTGTTCGGGTCCGCCAGCCGCGCCAGCAGCGTGACGGCCTGATCCCCGCTGACCGACACCGACGACCCCGGCGACGCGTCGCCCGGCGCGCCCGCCCCCTGCGACGGTGACGGCGCGGGCGCCGCGCCCTTCTTCCCGCCCTGGTCCGACACCAGCAGCTGCACGTCCAGCGCGGCCAGCGCCTTCGTCACCGGCTGGAAGTACGTCGTCCCGCCGGCCTGACAGTCGCCGCTGCCGCCCGACGTCACCCCGAGCGCCACCCCCTCGGAGAACATCGGGCCGCCGCTGTCCCCGGGCTCCGCGCACACGTTCGTCTCGATGAGGCCGGTCACCGTCCCCTCCGGGTAGTTGACGGTGGCGTTGAGCCCCGTCACCTCGCCCTCCCGCAGCCCGCTGGTGCTGCCGCTGCGGAACACGCGCTGCCCGACGGCCGGATCGGCGGCGCTCGTGATGCGCACGCCCTTGCCGCCGCCGATCGACACCACGTCGGGCGTGGCGCCGGGGTCGCCGGCCGAGTACTGGATCAGCGAGTAGTCGGCGCCGGGGAAGTTCTGCCGCTCGGTCCGCCCGATCTGGTCGGTGCCGGAGCTGTCGGCGAACCACACCGACCCGTCCGGCCCGCAGTGCCCGGCGGTCAGGATGAAGAAGCGCCGCCCGTCGGTGACGTTGAACCCGGCCGAGCAGCGGCCGGCCGTCGACAGCAGCGGCTGGGCGCCGTTGATCCGGGTGGTGAACGTGCCCTCGCTGCGCTCCATGCGGACGAAGGCGCCGATGTCCTCGGCGACGCCCGTCATCCGCGACCAGTCGCCGGCGGAGACGGTGCTGTCGCCGCGGACGACGACCTGGTTGGTGCGGTAGTCCACCACCCAGGCGGTGCCGGGCACACGGGGCGCCGAACGCAGCCTCGCCGTGGCCGACTTCAGTTCGTCCATGCTGTGCTCGACCATCTTGGGCTTCATGCCCGCCCCGCTGACGGCGGCGGCCGCCTCCTGATCGGTGACCGCGACGACCGGCTTGCCGTCGGCGCCGATCCAGCTGCCCGCCGTACGGGACGTGCCCAGACGGGCGACCAGTTCACCGCCGGGGCCCGGGGTCGCGGACTCGGCGAAGGTCCGCGGGACGGCGGACGGGCCGGGGGGCTCGCTCGCCACGGCGCGTGTGACCATCGTCCCCCCGAGGAGGAGTCCGCCGACGGCCGCCAGCCGTGTCACCCGCCGGACGAGACGTCGTCGTGCGTGCCTCATGCATGGCTCCCGAACCAGGTACAGCGCGGCGACAACGCCGCGGGGCCCTCCCGGAGTTGAGCACCCGCCGGTTCATACGCACCCGGACCCCGCCGCGTTCACCGCGCCGGTGATCTCGTCACGGAGATCCGCTGCCTACACTGCGGCCATGGACGACACGTCGCTCGACCGGCTCGCAGCGGGCAAGTACCTGCTCATCACCAGCTATCGCAGGAACGGCACCGGGGTGCCCACCCCGGTCTGGGTGGTCCGCGACGGCGACGCCCTCGGCGTGTGGACGGCCGCCGACTCCTGGAAGGTCAAGCGCATCCGGGCCCGCGCCGACGTCCTGGTCGGGCCCTGCGACCTGCGCGGGCGGCCCACCGGCGACCAGGTCCCGGCGACCGCCGGGATCGCCGACGAGGAGACGACCGCCCGCTACCGCCGGCTCATCGCCCGCAAGTACGGGATCATGGGCCGGCTCACCCTGCTCGGCAGCCGGCTCCGCAGAGGGCCGAAGGGCACGGTCGGCGTCCGGATCACGCTGGGCCCGGCGCCGGAGGCCGATCAGGTCCAGGCGCGGTAGGGCTCGTCGACCAGCTGGAACACCGGCTCGCCGCGCACGGGGTCCTTCGCGGTGGACAGGCGGACCCGGTCCCCGCTGTGGATGCCGATGGGCGGGCCCATGACCCGGCCGCGCACGACGAACCCCTCGGCCATCTCGACGAGGGAGACATTGCGCGCGGCGGGGGTGTTGCGGTGCACCACGGTCGAGTGGCGGACCGTGCCCACGCCCTCGCTGCGCTCGGTGCGCAACTCGCTGCCCTGGCACACCGGGCACAGCAGCCGGTGGTACATCGCGGTGCCGCACCAGGTGCACCGCTGGTAGCGGAGGGCGTCCCCGTCCGTCTCCTTGACGTCGAGCACGCCGGTCCCGGAGCCGGTGATCCGGCCG